>NZ_JAJFZL010000001.1:5714887-6349875 GCF_020733635.1 Nocardia spumae
CGTCCTGCTCGTGGTGGACGAGCAGCGATTCGAACACCGCCAGCGCCCCGTCACCGTCGATGTCGATACGAGCGGGCCCTTGGAAGTGCGCCGATCCGGTCGTGATCAACGCCTGGTGCGAGGGTGAGTTCACCATCGCCCGCACCTCGTCGCGGCCGCGCATCTGCCAGCCCTCGACCTCGTATTCACCGTCGGCGCACCACAATTCGGCGGTGGCGTCGGCGGCGCCGGCGTCGACCAGCGGGCCGTACGAGGCGATCAGCCGCAGGATCGCGAGTTCGTCCTCGACTCGGCGCAGGCGGCTCAGTATCCCCACGATATCGTCCTCGGCTGTCACATCACCCTCCTGATCGGTATCGGCATCCGGCCGGTCCACCACACTCACCGCGCCGACAGCTCCCACAGCGCGACGAGCTGTTCGCAGTAGTGCGCGGCCGAGTCCGCGACGACCGTACATCCGGCGAGGGTGGCGCCCACGTCGGCCAGTGTCGCGAGCCGGCGCAGCACACGGTCCGGTTCGCCGATCGGGTCCAGTGGCCCGCTGGGCAGCACCACCTCGAACTCGGGCGGCGAGTCGACCTGCGACAGCATCTTTTTCAGTTCCGCCGCAGGTAGGCCGAACGGCATCCAGCCGTCGCCCGCGCGGACCGCGCGGCGCAGTGAACGCATGGTGCGACCGCCCACCCAGATCGGCACGTGCCGCTGCACGCCGAACGGCTCGACCACCATGCCCGAGAACGTGTAATGCGTTCCGGTGTAAGCGGGTTCGCGCACACCGAAGGCCGCTCGCAGGGCCGCGACCGCGTCGTCGGACCGCTCCCCCCGCCCCTCCCACGGCGCATCCAGCAGATCGAACTCCTCGGCCAGGGAGCCGACGCCGACGCCGAGCACCACACGCCCGCCGCTGATCCGGTCCAGAGTTCCGTAGCGCTTGGCGATCTCGAGCGGATGGTGGTACGGCAGCACCAGCACCGAGGTGGCGAGCCGGATCCGGGTGGTGCGGGCGGCCAGATACGACAGCGTCGCCACCGGATCCCAGTAGGTCGCCCCGCGCACGGCCGCCGCCGCGGCCGGTACCGCGGTGTGTTCACTGCAGGTCAGATGATCGAACCCCAGCCGGTCCGCCGTTTCGGCGATGAGCGCGAGATCCTCGATCCCGGCCGCCGCCTCCCACGGCGCGCACTGCCCGGGGAACTGCACCACGATCGGCGAGGACAGAGCCAGGCGCAGCGGGCCGGTCACGGACGGTCTCCGGGCAGGCCCAGCAACTTCCGCATCCGGCGATGCCCGCCCAGTACGATCGCGGCGCGATCGGGACCACTGCTGCGCGCCGCCGTCTCCGCGTTGCCGCCGGCGACGAACACCGGCCCGTCGGCGAGGTGCGCCAGGCCCTCCCGGGCCACGTCGGCCGGTTCGGCCACCCGCATACCCGGAATATCGAAGTTCAGCCCGGCTCGCGCCATGGCCGGAGTCCGGGTCACCCCGAGGACCAGATGCAGGACGTCGACCTGATGGTCGCGTAGTTCCAGCCACAGACTCTCGGCGAAGATGCGCAGGTACGCCTTGGAGCCGCCGTAGACGGTGTGCCGGGCCGAACCGCTGTATCCGGTGAGCGAGCCCACCAGGACGATGCCGCCGCGGCGCCGCTCCCGCATACCGCGCCCGAAGTGATGGACCAATGCCAGCGGAGTGGTCACGTTCAGTGCGTTCATGGCGGCGAACGCGTCGAGGTCGCCGTCGAGGAATTCGGCGCTGTGGGTATTGGCTCCGGCGTTGAAGATCAGCAGCCCGACCTCGATATCGGCGGTGGCGGCGGCGACCTTCTCGGCCGCATCGGAGGCGGTCAGATCCACTGCCAGGGTGCGCACCCGCGCGCCGCGCGCGCGAATCCGCTCGGCGGTCTCGGCCAGCGGTCCCTCGCGGCGTGCCAGGAGCACGATATCGATGCCCGCCGCGGCGAGCCGATCGGCGAATTCGGCGCCGACTCCTTCCGAGCCACCGGCGATGACAGCCCACGGCCCGTAGCGATGCGGATCGATGTTCTCGTTCGGTTCTGCGGCCATACCCGGACGGTAACTGATACACGTTCCTGTTCGGCGCGCACTCCCGCTCACCGGTCACTCGACCATAAGACAAAGGCGCCGCTCAGGGTGAAATGAACACTGTTCACTGAATTCGATGAAATACGCTGCCCCCTCATCGTTTTCGGTTTGTGATCGAACGAGAGTTGACCGGCCCGCGCGGCCGGGATCAGCCCGAATACCTTGTCCACCAGCGATTTCGGAGCAGTCCGAGGTATTGCCGCCGCGGTGTACGAATTCGAAATAGCGAATGCAATCTTGCATTATGAAGCACTCGGATCGGACGGCGGCTTTCGAGTAGCGAGACCTCCGGGACGGCGTTATGCTCGTGCCCGAATTTTCGAAATCGTCTGGCGGTCCGCATATTCGAGCCAGCCGTGCGCCGCGAAGGTTGGGGGAACTGTGCCGTCTCCGCACAGGTGGACGTGGGTACTTCCGGTCGCGCTCTGCGCGACGGTGGGCGCCGCGGCCTGCTACACCGTGCTGCGGTTCTGCTCCGGCACCGAGCGGATCGTCGTCTGCGTCACCGCCGCGGTCGCCGCACTGGCACTCGCCGCGGCGACCGGCCTTGCCACCCACCTGCGTGACCAGGTAATTCGCTACCGCGAGGCGCACGAACGCGCCGAGCGGGCCGCGGCGAACTACGTCGTCGAGAGCGAGGCCCGCTTCGCCGCCGCCCACGATGCCGCGACCGCGGCGAACCGGGAAGCGAGCGGCAGCGAGAACCGCCGGGTGGCGGCGATGGCGGCGTTCGCCGGGGCGGCGGGGCGCATGCAGGCGATGACCACTTCCATGCTGGCCGAACTGCGCGAGATGGAACACCGGCACGGCGATCCGGCGGTACTGGCCGATCTCCTGGCCCTCGATCACCGCACCGCCCAGGCCGGCCGGCTGGCCGACAGTGTCGCGGTGCTCAGCGGTGCGCGGTCCGGCCGCCGGTGGGCCAAACCCATTGCGATGGAATCGATTCTGCGTGGGGCGATGGGCCGGGTCGCCGGATACCGGCGGGTGCGGCTGCGCGCGATCGCCGAGATCGCGATCGCCGGCCACGCCGCCGAAGGTGTGATGCACACACTGGCCGAGTTGATCGACAACGCGTGCAACTTCTCCCCGCCGACCACCGAGGTACACGTCTACGCCGCCGAGGTACCGGCCGGAGTGGTCGTCACCATCGAGGACAGCGGCCTGGTGATGAGCGATTCCGCCCTGCGCCGCGCCGAACAGGCGGTATCGGGCGCCCCGGCCGGCGCGGGCGCGGATCTGTCCTCACTGACCGGCACCCGGCTCGGACTCGCGGTGGTCGGGAATCTGGCTCGCAAACATACGCTGACCGTGTCGTACCGGCCGTCCGCGATCGGCGGAACCGCTGTGGTGGTGGTGATTCCGCGCGACCTCACCACGCGCCTGGATCGTGCGCCGGGCTCGACCGCGCCGATTCGACTGCCACCCGCCGCGCCACTCGCGGCACCGCCGGCGGCACGCCCGTTCGGCCCCCCGGTGGGCGGCATCGCCGAGCGGCGCGAGGTCGCCGAAGCGCCCGTAGAACACGGTGGCGCACCGATCGCACCGGCAGCCGGGCAGATCGCCGAGGCGCTGCCCAAGCGCCGGCGCGGCAGCACCTTCGCCGCCGTTCACCCCGATGGGCTGCCCGGCGCGACCACCGAGAACTCCGCGTACCCACCGGCGCGCCCCGCGGCACTGGGCGCCTTCCAGCGGGCCTTCTCGGCGCCGGACACCGACGCGCCGCCGACCGCCTCCCCTTCGACCGCCTCCCCTTCGACCGCCTCCCCTTCGACCGCCCTGGAGCACGATCGATGACCACTTCCATACCGGCGCAGCTGGATTGGCTGCTCGAGCAATTGCTGTCACGTACCCCGCGCACCCGCCACGCCCTGCTGCTGTCCAGCGACGGCCTCAAGATCTGTCACACCCCGGAGCTATCGGTGGACAAGGCCGATCAGCTGGCCGCGATCGCGGCCGGCATCCAGAGCCTCTCGCACGGCGCCTCCGTCGAATTCGGCGACGGCCGCACCGGCGTCCGGCAATCGATGACGGAGTTCTACGGCGGCATCCTGTTCATCGTCGAGGCCGGTATGGGCGCCCACATCGCCGTGGTCGCCGCCGCCGAAGCCGATGCCGGCCTGGTCGGCCACAATATGAGCGAACTGGTCGAACAACTGGGCGAACATCTGTCCGCCACGCCGCGCGGTCCGCGGCCGTGAGGCGGCGGCCGTGAGGCGGCGGCCGTGACCAGGCCGGGTCGAGACGACACACCGGACCGGCTCTACACCCTCACGGGCGGCCGCAGCCATCCGCATACCGATGCCTTCGATCTGGTGACTCTGGTTGTGGCCGAATCGGATCCGGCGCCGGGCATGCAATCCGAGCAGGCCGCGATCCTCGACATCTGCCGGGCTCCGACCGCGGTGGTGGAGATCGCCGCCGAGCTGCGACTACCGGTCGGCATCACGATGGTGCTGCTCGCCGACCTGCTCGACGCGGGCAAGATCACCGTGCGCCACCCCTACGCCGCGCCCACCTCGTCGCCGTGGAACTCGTTGCCCGACACCGCAATATTGGAGAAGGTTCTCGTTGGACTCCGCAACCTCTGAGCACCGCCGCCGCAGCGACGCCGGCGATCGTCCCGCACGGGCACAGGCGCCCCTGGCCGCGACCGCCCGGCTCGGCCTCAAGGTGGTGATCGTCGGCGGATTCGGTGTCGGCAAGACCACCATGGTTCGCGCGGTGAGCGAGATCCGACCGCTCGACACCGAGGCGACCATGACCTCCTTGGGCCTGGGGATCGACGATCCGTCCGGCGTTCCGGCCAAATCGACCACGACCGTGGCCTTCGATTTCGGCCGCATCACCATCGACGCCGAACATGTGCTGTACCTGTTCGGCGCGCCCGGTCAGGAGAGGTTCTGGTTCCTGTGGGATCGACTGTTCACCGGGGCGCTCGGCGCCATCGTGCTCGTCGATCCGACTCGGATCACCGATTCCTGGTATGCGATCGACCGGCTCGAGCATCAGCAGACACCGTTCGTGGTGACGTGCAACATCTTCGGGCCCACCCGCCACGACGACGACCGGCTGCGGGCGGCGCTGGATCTGGATGCCGATGTGCCCCTGATCGAATGTGACGCCCGCTCACGAGATTCGGGCAAACGCGTTCTCATCGCCCTGGTCGAACATCTGCGGGCCGCCGGTCCGCGGGCCGCACCCACGCGGGAGTCCACTCGATGACCACCCCGCCCGCGCACCCTGGCTGTCCCGTCGCGCCCGCCGATCCGGTTCCGTTGAGCGGCCCTCGCTTCCACACCGATCCACAACGGCTGTACCGGGAGATGCGCCGTACCCACGGCCCGGTCGTCGCCGTCGAGCTGATTGGCGGGATCCCGGCCTGGCTGGTGATCGGATATCGCGAGGTCCATCAGGTCACCAGCGATCCCGAACTGTTCCCGCGCGATGTGGCGCGCTGGAATCAATGGCCGCACATCCCCGAGGACTGGCCACTGCTACCGATGGTCGGCAGCCCGATGCCGTCGATCTACTTCACCGCCGGCGCCGAGCACCTACGCCATCTGGCGATGGTGGAGCCGGCGCTGGACCAGGTCGACCCATTCGGATTGCGCCGTGCCTGTGAGGCTTTGGCGGATCGCCTGATCGACGGATTCTGCGGGCGCGGCCACACCGACCTCATCGCCGAATTCGCCGAACCCCTCCCCGTGCTGGCACTCGGCTGGGTGATCGGGTTCCCCGACGAGCAGAGCGCGGATCTGGCCTGGACGATGAAGACCCTCGCCGACGGCGGCGCCGACGCGCAGCCCGCCTACGGCCGATTCGCCGAGCACATGCGGCGGCTGGTCGCGATGAAGAAGACCTGTCCCGGTGACGATCTGACCTCTCGGATGCTCCGCTCGGGCGAGCGGTTCAGCGATGAGGAGTACGCCCTGGACCTGATGGCCGTGACCGCCGCGGGCCAGCTGCCGACCAGTGACTGGATCGGAAATTCGGTGCGGCTGATGCTGACCGACGACCGCTTCGCCGCGGCTCTCGGCGGTGGCCGGCACAGCGTCGGACAGGCGATGAACGAGGTGCTGTGGGAGGACACCCCCACTCAGATCCTGGCCGGACGCTGGGCAGCGCGGGACACCCGGCTGGCGGACAAGACCATTCGCCGCGGCGACATGCTGCTGCTCGGCCTGGCCGGTGCCAATGCCGATCCGCATGTGCGCCAGGACCTTTCCGACTCGCTGGCGCCCGCGCACAGTGGCAACAGCGCGCATTTCGCGTTCAGCTACGGCGAATACCGCTGCCCGTTTCCGGCTCAGCAGATCGCGGAGATCATCGCGCGCACCGGCATCGAGGTGCTGTTGGATCGGCTGCCCGATCTCGATCTCGCCGTCGCCGCCACCGAACTGACCCGGCGGCCGTCGCCGTTCCTGCGCGGGATGACAGCACTGCCGGTCACCTTCACACCCGTTCGTACCGTGGGAGGTACCTCGTGAATCCGACTTGCCCGCATACCGCACCGCTGGTGATCGACCCCCTGGTCGGTGATCTCGGCGGGGAGACCACCCGGCTGCGCGACGGTGAGGATCTGACCCGCATCGAGTTGCTGGGCGTCCCGGCCTGGACCGTCACCGGACACACCCTGGCCCGGCAGTTGCTCATCGACCCCCGACTGGTGAAGGACATCAATTCCTGGTCGCTGTGGCGCGACGGCGTGGTGACGCGGCAGTGGCCGCTGATCGGCATGATCGACGTCGGCGTGTCGATGTTCACCGTGGACGGTCCCGAACACCGCCGCCTGCGGATCAAGACCACGCAGGCGCTGACCGCCCGCCGGCTGACCCAAGTGCGTCCGTTCATCGAAGCCACCACCGCTGCCCTGCTCGACGATCTGGCCACCGCGTCCGGCCGTGCCGACACCGTGGACCTGAAATCGGTCTTCGCCTACCCACTGCCGATGCGCGTCATCAGCGAACTGATGGGTGTCGATCACGCCGACCATCCGATGCTGCTCGACTGGTACAAGAAGTTCTTCTCCCTGCTCACCCCGCAGGACGAGCGCCTGGCCGTCATCGAGGCGCTGGGCGAGTACTTCACCGAGATGGTGCGCCGCAAGTCCGCGGCGCCCGCCGACGATCTGACCAGTGCGCTGATCCTCGCCACCGACGGTGGTGCGCGGCTGAGCGAAGCCGAGGTGGTCGGCAATCTCCAAGCCCTGGTCGCCGCCGGACACGAGACCACGGTCTCGCTGATCCTCACCACCGTGCGGGCCCTGCTCACCCATCCCGAACAGTTCGAGCTGGTCCGCTCCGGTCAGCTCGGCTGGGAGCACGCGATCGAGGAGGCGCTGCGCTGGGACGGCCCGGTCACCCACCTGCTGATGCGTTTCGCGACCGAGGACATCACCGTCGGCGACACCGTGATCGAGCGGGGTGAGGGTGTGGTGATGTCGTATCGGGCCATCGGCCGCGACACCACCGTGCACGGGACCGACGCCGATACCTTCGACATCACCCGTCCGACGGCCAAGCGGCACATCAGCTTCGGTCACGGTCCGCACATCTGCCCGGGCGCCGCACTGGCCCGGCTCGAGGCCGCCGTCGCGCTGCCCGCGCTGTTCGAGCGCTTTCCGGAGTTGTCGCTCGGGGTGCCGGGCGATCGGATCCGCAATCTCCCCGTGCTGACCCAGAACGATCTGGCGGAGTTCCCGGTCCGGCTCGAGTAGTCGAAGTCTGGCGCGCGACACCGGCCTCGGCTACCGGCTTTACCGGTAGCCGATTGCTATCGTCGGTGATCGGCCAGTTGTGCGCGAGAAGTCGACTGTGAAGGGGCGTAATGTTCGGGCAGCTGCGATCGCGTAAATCCGTGGTGCCCGTCCGAACCCTGATCGCTGTTGCGGCAGTCGGACTTTCCGCGACCGCCACCGCGCTGTTCGGCGGACTCCCGCATTCCGGCACCCCGAGTCTGGCCGGTCAGGAAGATCAGTGGACCGCGGTCCACGACGGGCCCCAGCGGTATCCCGATGTCCATCTCGACGCTGATGTCCCGATCCGGATGAGCGACGGCATCGTGCTCGAGGCCAATATCTATCGGCCGGTCGACGACTCCGGCGCGGTGGTCACCGAGCCACTGCCGACGATCGTCAATCTCACGCCCTACACCAAACTCATGACCGATCTGGTGGGGCAGGCGGTCGAGCATCCCGCCCTGCAGCCGCTGGTCATGTCGATGGTCGAGCAGATCAACCTGTCCGGCACCCCGATCAGCAGCTTCGGCGATCTGCTCCACGCACTCGACGGCGGCACCGTGCCGACCGTCCTCGGCCTGGACCGCAATCTGATCCGCAGCGGCTACACCCTGGTGGTCGCCGACGTCCGAGGCACCGGGCAGTCACAGGGCCGGTGGGAGACCCTCAGCGCCCGCGAACAGCTCGACACCCGGGAGCTGATCGATTGGGCCGCGGGACAATCCTTTTCGAACGGCAAGGTAGCGATGAGCGGCGGCTCCTACGCCGCCATCAACCAGTTGCGCGCCGCCGAGGACGCGCCCGCCGCCCTGCGCGCCATCTTCCCGGTGGTGCCCGGCAGCGATCTGATGCGCGATGTGGTCGCCCCCGGCGGCGGGGTCGGCACCACCTTCCTGCCGATGTGGCTGAATACCGTCAACCAGCTCAAGTTCGTGCCGGACCTGAAGGCGATGTTCACCGGCACCTTCGACTGGAAGTGGCTCAGTGCGCGCGTGGCCGATCCGGCGACCAATGTCGATCTGCTGGCCGCGGCGCTGTTCACCCCGTCACTGGACCAGATGCCACCGGCGCTGTCCGACGCGCTCGACGAGCACAGCCCGTTCCGCCAGGCGATCATGGGTCATCCGGAGCGAGTCACCGTGCCCACCTTCGTCTACGGGGGCTGGCACGACATCTTCGCCGACGGGGCAACCAAGATCTACCAGGCCATCCCCCTGTCACCGGGCCGCAAACAGCTGGTGGTGGGCGATACCTATCACGCCAACCCGGGTGCGGGGACCGGAGTACCCGGAGCGCCGCCGCGCCTCGAGGTGCTACAGCGGGCCTGGTTCGACAAGTGGCTCAAGGACATCGACAACGGGATCGATCACTACGGCCCGATCGTGCTGAAGGAACAGGGCGGCGGCTGGGTGACGATCCCGGAGTACCCGCAGCCGGGTGCGGTCCACCGTCGCGTCTATCTGACCGCGACGCCCAGCGGCACCGCGGTCGCCAGCGTGGACGACGGTTCACTGAGCGCCCAGCCGCCCGCCGGAGTCGATGCCCTGACCGTGGCGCCGGGACTGGCGACCCTGTGCTCGCGCGACGCCGCCCAGGGATCGGCTGGATCCGGGGCGGTGCTCGACGCCTGCGCCAAGGACTCCCGCATCGCCGAACACGACGCCCTGACCTTCACCAGCGCGCCGGTCACCGCCCCGACCGCGATCTCCGGGCCGATCGGCATCCACCTCAACGTCCTGCACGACGCGACCGACGGTTTCTGGAACGCGACCGTCAACGACGTCGCGCCCGACGGCACCTCCACGACCCTGACCACCGGGCAGCTGACCGTGTCGATGCGCGCGGTCGACGATGCCCGCAGCGCCCGATCCGCCAACGGCGACTACACGATTCCGTTCCACCCCCTCACCGCGGCCTCGCGCGAACCCGTGACCCCGGGTCGACCGGCGGCGATCGACATCGCGGTGATCCCGACCCAGGCGCGACTGCAGATCGGTCATCGGCTGCGGATCGATCTGTTCGCCGCCGACGCGCCCAAGTCGATGCCGTTCCGGCCGATGCTCAACGATTCGGAACTGAAACCGCAACATCTGCAACTGGATCCGAACGCCCCGAGTTTCGTCAATCTCCCGACCGATCGCCCGATCGGCTGAAATATGCCGTTCGGCAGCGTCTTTCGCGAACCACACGCACTTCCCGCCGATAACACCCGCCGCTGCGGTCCCGATACACCCGGGAGACATCGCGACGCCGCCTGTCCGGCGGGGCCGCATCGGCGGGAGGTGGAGGCGCATGGCCGACGAACAGGGACGAGCACCGGCCGGCGAGCCGCTGGAATTCGCCCGGGTGGGGCTGAGCTGGGATCCCGCGCACGGACGGCACTGGTACGGCCCCCGCCGGTCGGCCGTCGACCTCAACGCGTCCGCGGTCCTGCTCAGCGGCGCGACCGCGGCGGAGGTCGTCTACCACCAGCAGCTCATCTCCACCGACGGCGCGGTGCGACTGCTCGGCGACAGCGTCAACGGCGAGGACGACGGTGACGACGAGATCATCACCCTCGACCTGACCCGGGTGCGGGCCGAGATCACCGCGATCGCCGTGATCGTCACCTGCTACAGCGGACAGACTTTCGCCGATATCGACAACGGGCGCTGCCGGATCCTCGATGCGGCGGGTACCGAACTCTCCGGTCGCGATCTGCCCGCGAGCGGCGACACCGGGATGATCGTCGGCCTGTTCACCCGCACCGCGGATGGCTGGCACTTCCGCGAGAAGGTTGTCGGGATCGAGGCCGCGCATCCGGTCGAGGCACTACCCCATCTGACACCGCTGCTGCGCTGATCGAGGTCAGTGCACCTGTCGCTCGGACTCACCCCAATACTGTTTGCGCAGTTCGCGTTTGAGAATCTTGCCGGCGCCGGAGACCGGCAGGCTCGCGACCAGTTCGATGGTGCGCGGCGCCTTGTAACCGGCGATCAGTTCCTTGGCGTGCTCGCGGATCTCGCCGACCGTCACCGTCGCCCCCGGATGACAGACGATCACCGCGTGCACGCGCTCGCCCCACTCCTCGTCCGGCACACCGATCACCGCGCAGGCCGCGACCGCGGGATGGGCGGAGACGGCGTTCTCCACCTCGGCGGAATACACGTTCTCCCCACCGCTGACGATCATGTCCTTCATACGGTCGACGATGTAGACGTAGCCCTCGTCGTCCATATAGCCGCCGTCACCGGTGTGCATCCAGCCACCCCGCAGCGCCGCGGCGGTCTCCTCCGGCTTGTTCCAGTAGCCGAGCATCACATGGCCGCCGCGCACCAGGATTTCACCCACCGTGCCGCGCGCCACCTCGTTGTCGTCGGCGTCGGCGATCCGCACCTCGGCATGCGGCGCCGCCCGGCCCGCCGACCGCAACCGGCCGGCTAGATGATCCTCGGGACCGAGCAGCGTCGCCACCGGTGACAATTCGGTCATGCCGTAGGCCTGCGCGAAGCGCGCCTGTGGGAACGCCCGGATGGCACGTTCCAGGACCGCCTGCGCGATCGGCGAGGCGCCGTAGACGACGCCACGCACGCTGGACAGGTCGAACTCCGCCACCCGGGGGTGGTCGACCACCATCTGGATCATCACGGGCACCAGCAGAGTGTCGGTAACACCGTGCGCGGCAACGGCTTCCATCACCGCCACGGGTTCGAAGGCCGGAACCATCACCTGCGCGCCCCCCATCATGATCTGGGTGACGCAACCGGCCAGATCCGCCAGATGGAACATCGGCGCGGCGTGCAGATAGCGCGCACCCGGCTGGGCGAGATAGCCGGTGGACTGACTGCCCAGGGCGGAGATCTGCAGGTTGGCGTGGCTGAGCACGACCCCCTTGGGATGGCCGGTGGTGCCGCCGGTGTAGAAGATGCCGGCCGGGGCGTCACCGCCGCGGCGTACGTCATCGACCGGTTCCGCACCGGCGATCAGATCCTCGTAGGACAGCAGGCCGTCGGGCGCCGGGCCGTCGCCGCAATGGATCACGGTGCGCAGGACCGGCGCCGCCGCCCGCAGCGCGGGCACCATCGGGGCGAAGGCATCGTCGACCAAGAGCACCGCGGTATCGGAGTCGACGAGCGAATACGCGATCTCGGCCGGGCTCCAGCGGATGTTGACCGGATTCACCGCACCCCCGGCCCACGGCACCGCCAGCAGATATTCCAGATAGCGATCGCTGTTGAGCGCCAGGATCGCGACCCGGTCGCCCGCGGCGACGCCCAGTTCCCGCAGCGCCGACCCGAGCCGCGCCACCCGATCGGCCCCCTCGGCGAAGGTCCGGACCCGATCGCCGCAGATCGTCATGATCCCGTTCGGGTTCTGTTGTACGGCCCGATGCAAACCCTGGGTGAGATACATGCGATCGAGTGTCGTACGCCACATGGGTGGGCGACCATGGAATAGGCGCCGAAGTCTCGGATCGCGGTTTTGTTGGTTTCTCCAAACGGCCGTCGTATCCTCGGCACTGTCATGAGCGAGCCGTCCACCGCAGAACCGCCGTACCGGGATGCGGCGGTTGGGGCCGCGGAGCCGGCGGTGTCATCGGCCCCGCGGCGGCGATTGCTGATGCGCATGCACGCCGAGCGGGACGAGCTGGCGGCGCGGATCGTGACACGGGCCCGGGCCGAGATCTCGGATTACAGCACCATCGCCGCCGCCGAACTGCTGCCCACGACGGTCGCGATCCTGGACCGATTGCTGGCCGCGCTGGCGGGCAGCTCCGCCGGCACCGGGGCCCCGTCGGCCGAGTTGAGCGACTACGGGCGGATCCGGGCCACCCAGGCGGTATCCATGGAGGCGCTGCTGCGCGCCTGGCGGCTGGCCGAACGGCAGCTGCTGGAAACACTGACCGCGGTGGCGGCCGACCACGGCGCCGACGACGCGGTGCTACTGGAGATCACCCGCGATCTGCTCGCATTGGTCGACGACGCGGCGACCTCGTTCTCCGACGCCCATCACGAGATGGAGCGCGCCCGATCCGACCGCGACCGCTCCCAGCGCGCCGATTTCACCCGCGCCGTGCTGACCGGGACCGTCTCGGCCACCGAACTGGCGCTCGGAATCCAGCGCTTCGGACTGCGCGGTGCCGGCGAATACCGGGCCTTCCGTGCCCGGGCGGACTCCGCACCACCCGCCGAGTTCGATCGGCTGCTCCGGCCACAGGGCGCCGATTACGCATTCCGGACCGTCATCGACGGCGACTACGCCGGATTCACCGACCGCACGATCCGGATTCCGGGGGCGGCGCTGCTGGCCTTCGGACCGCCACGTCCGCTCGACGACGCCGCCCATTCCTTCCGGCTGGCTGGGCGCGCGCTCGCCACCGCCGCCGCACTCGGATACACCGGCACCTGCGAGTTCGACGGACTCGGCCTGCTGCCCGGTGTCGCGGCCGATCCGGAACTCGGCGCCGAACTCGTGCGTCGCTATCTGGCCCCGCTGGGTACCGGGGCCTCTGCGGCGGTGCTGATCGATACGCTCACCGACTATCTGGACACCGGTATGCGGATCGAGGCCACCGCACAACGGCTGATCGTGCATCCCAATACCGTCCGGTATCGCATCGGGCGGTTCGAGGAGTTGACCGGGTGCGATCTGCGTCAGGCGCATACCGGAGCGCAGATCTGGTGGGCCATCCAATACGACCGTCTGGTACGTCGCACCACAACGACTGGCGCGCCTGCGAATCAGTGAAGTTTCGGCCGAAATGCCGTGCGGTTGCTCCGAGTTGGCCTACGCTCGATGTGCCTCGGTTGCCCGAGGCTTGCAGAGCGGGTTGCCATGCCCACAGCGTCCCGCTGTCGCAACATCAGGTCAGATGGGGGCTGCGTCCCCGACAGCCCCCATCGCCCCTGAACACGAACCTATTGTGAAACACCGATAGATCGAGGGACAGTATGCGCGGATATTCGGCCCCGTCGCCCGCCGAACGATTGCTGGCCGAGATCTACGAGGCCGGATACACCTCCGTCGAAGACTTCATCGATCGACTCCGGATTCCGCAGCGCACCGCCCCGGCTCGCACCGGACGGCACGCCGCAGCGGTGGTCGATCCGTTCATGGACACCACCGAACTACACCTCGGCCTCTTCGACACACCGAATTCCCTTGCCGGCGTGAGCCGTTGGTATTCGGAGCCGGACCCGTTCGACGGGGTGGACCCCACCGCCGACACCATGGAGTTCCCCGCGGTCCAGCGGATCTGGGTCATCCCGGAGCGGCACGCGAGCTGATCGCGGCGCCCGGCCCCGTCACATCTGGGGCAGCGAATCTCCCTGCACCAGTTCGATATCCAGATCGATCTTCACCGTGGTGCCGACCGCCGCCACACCGGCGCGCACCATCGCGTTGTAGTCGATCGCGAAATCGTTGCGATGCAACTGGGTTTCGGCATGGAAGGCCGCGCGGACCCCGCCCCACGGGTCGGGTCCGGAGCCGCCGTAGGTCAGATCCAGTTCCACGTGGCGGCGCTGGCCGTGCAACTCCAGCTCACCCGGCATCACCCAGGTGTCGGCGCCGGTGCGCCGCAGCCCGGATCCGGTGAAACCGATCAGCGGATAGCGTTCGACGTCGAGGAAGTCGGGCGAGCGCAGATGGTCGTCGCGCATCCCGATCCCGGTATCGATGCTGGCGGCCTTGATCTCCGCGAAACCCGTTGTCTGCTCGAAGTTCCGGGACACCTCCAGGCGGCCGCTCACCTCCGAGAACCGCGCCTTGATACTGGCGATGCCGAGGTGGCGGGCGGTGGCCACGATCGTCGAATGCACCGGATCGATGGTCCACGGGCCGGGTGCGGGCGTGCCGACGGAATTCGCCTCCGGCTGCAACGCCACCGCACCCAACTGCCCGGTGCCGGCGGCGGATATCCGCGCGATCTGGGCCACCGGCTGATAGCCCGGCGCGGTCACCACGGCGGTGTGCATACCCGCGGGCAGCGACTCGGTGGTCGCCACTCCGCTCTCGTCCGCCACCGCTCGGGCGAGCTGACGACCGTTCAGATCGGTCACGGTCAGCAGCGCGCCCGGCACCGGCCAGCCATCGGGATTGCGTACCTGCGCGGTCAGACCGCTCATGACAGCTCCGTGTTCTGATCGACACCACTGGGTTCGGCACCATTGTGCCGGACCCCGTTCCGTTCACCGTTGGTCGCGACGCCGTTCGCGCCGTGCCCACCGGCCTGTTCGTCGGGCTCGTAGCCCAGTCGCACATCGTGTTCGAGCTCGCCGTCGCCGACGGTGATCCCACTCGTCACCGGCGGGTATCCGCGTGCGACCACGGTGTACTCTCCCTCGGCGAGATCGGTCAGTACATACCGGCCCTGCTCGTCGGTGCGGGCGGTACCGACGGGGGTTCCGGATCGGTCCAGCACCGTCACCTGCGCGTCGGGCACAGCGCCCCCATCGGCGAGGACGGTTCCGGTCAGCATCGCCAGCGGGCTCAGCTCGATGTCGTGGTGGAGCAGGCCGCTGTCGGGCACGACCAGCGCGGTCGCACTCGGCCGCATGTGCTGAGCCACCGCCACCAGCGTATAGGTCCCGGAGACCACCCCGTGGCAGAGATAGCTGCCGCTGTCGGTGGTCACCGCGGCGCCGACCACCTCACCGCGCAGATCGGTCAGGGTGACCGTGGCGCCGGCGATCGGCTGGCCCTGTCCGGCGGTCCGCACCGTGCCCGACAGCTCACCCGAACCCTGCAGGGTCAGATCGACCCGCTGGGTACGGCCGTCGGCGGTGACGTTGACCGCGGCCGGCTGGTGGCCGTTGGCCGAGACGATCAGCACGTAGCTACCGGTGCCCGGCGGATCGATCGAGTAGCGACCGCCACCGTCGCCGGTGGCCCGCGAAACCTGGTGTCCGCGTTGGTCGATCAGCGTCAGCGCGGCGCCGGCGACCGGGCGTCCGTCGGCCCGCTGCACCTGGCCGCCGATCGCATTGCCGCTGCCGTGGGAATTGACGACCGGGGTGTTGGTCATTGCCGAAACCTCCGAGATTCGATGTGGTTCATGACCGTTGGCCGCGGCATGCCGACCGGCTGCGGCCGCGGCGAGCACCGGTTCGGGTTCGGAGATCGCCTGCGCGGCGCCCTCCCACACCTGCTCCTCGGCCCATTCGGCCTCGGCGGCCTCGATCGGATCCTTCGGGGCCGGGGCGGGAGCCGTGGGGTCCTGGAGCGGAATCTCCTTCATGAACGCCATGATGACGCAGGCCAGCAAGGCCACACCCGCGGCGGCGTAGAAGACACCGTGCATCGAGTTGGTGAATCCGATCAGGATCGGATCCTTGATCTGCTGCGGCAGCGCGCCGATTCCGGCGGTGTTGGCCTGCAACTGATTCAGCTTGCTCGCGTCGAGTCCGGGCGGCAGATGGCCACCGAAGGCATCGGTGATCTTGTGCGGCAGCAGATTGAACAGAATCGTCAAGAAGACCGCGACCCCCAGCGTGCCGCCGACCTGCCGGAAGAAGGTCGCCGACGCCGTCGACACACCCATATCCGACCGCGGACCCGCGTTCTGCGCCGCGATGATCAACGTCTGCATACAGCAGCCCAGGCCCAGCCCGACCAGCGAGCCGATCGCGAGCACCTGCCACATGGCACTGTCGAAATGCAGCTGCGCGTAGAGTAGCGCGCCCACCGTCACCAGGAACGTGCCGATCACCGGCAGAATCTTGTAGCGCCCGGTCCGCTTGACGACCTGGCCGGAGATCATCGAGCCGATCATGATGCCCAGCACCAGCGGCAGCATCAACAGACCGGCCTCGGTCGGCGAATATCCGCGCACCACCTGCAGATACAGCGGCACCATGCTGATCGCGCCGAACATCGCGATACCCACGATGAAGCCGCCGATCATCACCACCGAGAAGGTGGAGTTCTTGAACAGCCGCAACGGGATCAGCGCGGAGTCCTTCATCAGGTATTCCACACCGATGAACAGCAACAGGCCGAGTCCGCCGATGATGTAGCAGATCACCGAATCGCCGGAACCCCAGCCCCAGCTGCGGCCCTGTTCGGCCACGATCAGCAACGGCACCACACAGATCGCCAACGCGACCGCACCCCACCAGTCGACATTCAATCGCTGCCGCTGATGCGGGACATTGAGCACCTTCGCGACCACGGCGAGCGCGATCACCCCGATCGGCACGTTCACCAGGAACACCCAGCGCCAGCCGTCGATACCCCACAGCGTGTCGTAATCGGAGAACAGGCCGCCGAGCACCGGGCCGAGCACGGTCGAGGTGCCGAACACCATCATGAAATAGCCCTGATAGCGGGCGCGTTCACGCGGCGGGACGATATCGCCGACGATGGTCATGGCCAGCGACATCAGGCCACCGGCACCCAGCCCCTGGAACGCCCGGAACCCCGCCAACTCATACATCGACGTCGCGAACGTACACGCCGCCGACCCCACCACGAAAATACCGATCGCCAACAAATAAAACGGCTTACGACCATAAATATCGGCCAACTTGCCGTACAACGGCGTCGAAATCGTCGCCGTAATCAAATACGCCGTCGTCGCCCACGCCTGCTGATCGAAACCATGCAAACTATTAGCGATCCGAACAATCGCCACACTCACAATATTCTGATCCAGCGCCGCCAAGAACATCCCCAGCAACAAACCGGACAGAATGGTCAAAATCTGCCGGTGCGAGAGGGTGGGTCTCGCACCCGCCGCCGCAAGGTCCGGCTGCGCCGCCGGAGCCTCAGTGGTCGAAGTCGTCATGTACCTGGCCCTAATTCGAATCGGCTGTAGCAGTGGATTTTTCGATGCCGCTGACGAGCAGCTCGAGCAGATCGGTGAATTGCGCCCGTTCCTGATCGGGCCAATCCGCCATCACCTCGGCCAGCCAGCGATTGCGGTTTCGACGGTTCTCCTCGAACACCCGCACCCCTTCGGCGGTGGGCACCAGCACGCAGGCCCGCCCGTCCACGGGGTCGGCCCGGCGTTCCACCAGACCGTGTGCCACCAGCGACCTCGTCTGCCTGCTGATGGTCGAAGTTTCCGCGTGCAGGGTGTCCGCCAGCTTTCCCGTGCGCTGCGGACCGTCGTGAACGAGGCAGAACAGCACCGCGTAGGCCAGCCGCTCCAGGCCGTCCGGACCGTACTTGGCTATCTGCGATTTGGTTCTGCCGATCGCCCGCATCAACCGGACCAGTTGTGCGCCGAGTCGATCGGCCACGTCCTGTTCGGTCACGCCGGCGCCGGGATCACGGGCACCAACGACCATGATCGAGTTTCCTTCTCCCCGCGACATTTGATTAGCATCTACAACTAGTTGCTGAGGCCAACTATACATACGTTGCGATACCCACCGCACATACCCCGCCCTCGCGCCGAGAACATCGGACCGGACACACCGGCCGCAATCCGGACATCCCGGGATTACCGGTGGTTTGCTCGATCTGTCGCGTAACCGACTCTGCGAGATCAGCCAGTCGACGCGGAAGGACCGAGTTGACGATGTCCGCACCATCCGAACCCGTTCTAATTCCGACCCAAACGACAAATCAGACCGCGAACCCAGCGGACCCGGCACCGCGTTTTTCCGCCGCCTGGGTACCGCCGATCGTCTCGGCAACCTCGCCGCCACTTTCCGGCCCGGTCGCCACCACACCCCAAATTGTGACCGAGACGACATCAAAGGCCGCGGGCCGTCGCGTGGCCGCGCTCGCCGCGATCTGCGCGCTGTGGCTGGCCGTCGCAACCCTGGCGCTGGCCACCACGGCCGGCGCCGACCCGGCCGACGCCGCCGACTGCGGCCCCGCCTGCGTGGACACCTCCACGGGATCGGCATCCGGTTCGGCCTCGGGCTCGGCGGGATCCTCCGGTTCCGCGGCCGCGGGACTACTGCTGGGCCTGCCGATGAGGACCGTGGCGCTCACGATCGTGCCCGCCCCGCAGTTCCCCTCGTTCGACCAGGTGATCACCCACGAGAGCAGCTGGAATCCGTTCGCCATCAATCCGGAATCGGGCGCCTACGGCCTCGGACAGGCGCTGCCGCCGGAGAAGATGGCCTCCCACGGCGCGGACTGGATGTTCAACCCGGTGACCCAGATCCGCTGGACCTACGACTACATGGTCGAGCGGTACGGCAGTCCCGACGGGGCATGGGCGTTCTGGCAATCCCACCACTGGTACTAGGCTGTCGATTGTCGTCGAGCCGCTTCAACTGTCACAATCGAAGTCAGGGTTGCGAGCACTCTGATTGCTGTGACCCGCGGAGTCGTAACCCCCGCGGGTGTCGGATTGACGAAAGGCATCGGCATGTTCGTGCGAGTTTTCGCCCTGTCGTTCATCGTCGCCGCGGCGTCACTGGTTGTCGCGCTGTTGTACGGAGGACCCGAGGCCGTGGTGCTGGTCGCAGCCCTCGGAATCCTCGAAGTGTCGCTGTCGTTCGACAACGCGGTCGTGAACGCCAGTGTCCTGCAACGGATGAGCGCGTTCTGGCAGCGCATCTTCCTCACGCTGGGCATGGTCATCGCGGTTTTCGGTATGCGCCTGGTGTTTCCGCTGCTGGTGGTCGGCATCGGCGCGCACCTGGATCCGCTCAACGCGCTGGAACTGGCGATGAATCCGCCACCGGGCGGTGCGGCGTTCTTCGCGGACGGCCGCCCCAGCTACGAAACCCTGCTCAACGACGCCAATCCCAAGATCGCGACCTTCGGCGGGATGTTCCTGCTGCTGTTGTTCCTCAACTACATCAGCGCCCCGCGTTCGATCACCTGGCTCAGCTGGCTGGAACGGCCACTGGCCCGGATCGGCCGCTTCTCCATGTTCACCGTGGTCATCGCGCTCATCGCGCTGGTCCTGACCGCCGGCTTCCTGGCACCGAACAACAAGGCCGATGTGGTGATGGTCTCCGGTGCGCTCGGTATGGCGACCTACTTCCTGGTCGACGGGCTGGGTGCGCATTTCGACAACGAGAATCAGCACGACGGACCCTCACGGGCGGCTCTGCTCACCGGCAGGGCCGCCTTCTTCGGCTTCATCTACCTCGAGGTGCTGGACGCGTCCTTCTCCTTCGACGGTGTCATCGGGGCGTTCGCCATCAGCGCGGATCCGATCATCATCGCCCTGGGCCTGGGTCTGATCGGCGCCATGTTCGTGCGATCGATCACCGTCTACCTGGTCCGGCGCGGCACGCTGTCGGAGTACATCTATCTCGAACACGGCGCACACTGGGCCATCGGCGCGCTGGCGGCGATCCTGCTCATCTCCACCGGCTATCACCTCGACGAGATGGTCACCGGGCTCCTGGGCGTCGGGATCATCGCCGCGGCCTACATCAGCAGCATCGTCCACAACAAGCGCCATCCGGCCACCCCGGAGGCCGTCGAGGCCGAGGCGGAAAAACTGGCGCTGGGCGAGCAGGTCGACCTGCCCGCCTTCGACGGTGAATTCGACCTGGATCGGATGACCCTGCGCGCCGAGCCGCTGCGGCGGGACAAGCTCAATACCGAGGCCCGCTGAACCGGGACCCGCTGCCACCGGGAAGCGCGCGGCGACGTCGTATTCTCGGATCATGAGGGCGCGGCCGCTGACATTGATCCAGGACGAACTCGTCGACTACGACAAGGCCATGGAACGCATGGTCGAACTGGTCGAACAGCGACAGCGCGACGAGCGGGGCGACACCCTGTGGCTGCTCAGCCATCCGCAGGTCTACACGATCGGCCGGCGGACACCGGACGATCACCTCCCCGCACCGGAGCACGGGATCCCGGTCGTGGAGACCACCCGCGGTGGCCAGCTCACCTATCACGGTCCCGGCCAGCTGGTCGGATATCTCATCGTCAAACTCGATGCGGGCGAGGGCGTCGTGGATTACATCCGCGAGGTCGAGCATCGGCTGGTCGCCGCCCTCGACCGGCTCGGGATCAGCGCGCAGCGCCGCGACACGCCGTCCGGATCGGAACTGCTCACCGGGGTCTGGACGACGGCGACCGGCCGCAAGATCGTCTCCATCGGCATGCGGGCCAGCCGCGGTGTCACCAGCCACGGTTTCGCGCTCAATGTCGACGGCGATCTCGAGCCCTGGCAGTGGGCGGTGGCCTGCGGCCTGCCCGATGTCGATATGACCTCCGTACAGCGCGAACAGCCCGGGGCGGGAATGGATCAGGTGCGGCCGATCGTGGCCGAGTCCTTCGAGGCCCGCTGATCCCCGCCCGCCGCCAGCCGCAGTATCGATGCGGCTACCGCCGCGCTGTAGGCCCGGCTGGCCGCGGCGGGGCGGCGCGCCGGATAGTTCGATCGGTGCGTCACCACGACCCCGTTGCGCAGTACCACCGTCGTGTCGGCGACGGTCGCCGAGCAGTTGCCACCGGCCTTCGCGGTCAGGTCCACCACCACCGCCCCCGCGCCGAGCACATCCAGCGCGACCCGATCGACCAGCAGCGGAGCGGGCTGGCCGCGCCGTACCGCGGCACAAAAGATCAGATCGGGCGTGTCGGCACGGATGCGCTGCAGCACCTGTTCCGCACCGATTTCCGCCGAGTGGTGGAAAATATTGGGGCCCTGGGCATCCGCCGCGTCGCGTAACTCCGCTCGGCGAGCGAGGACCACCGGGGGTTCGGCGCCGCACGCGTCCGCCGCCGCGATCGCCGCGAGTCCGGCCTGACCACAGCCGAGGATCAGGGAGCGGATCGGGCGGCGTACCGATCGCGGCACCAGTCGCCGGCCCGCCGAATAGGCCACGCTGCCCGCGATCCGGCTCATCGCCGACAGCGCGTCGCGTTCACCGGTCTCGTGGGAAAACAGTTCGAAGGCAATGGATTCCACCCCCAGCGCGCGCAATTCGGCGATCCGCGCCGCACGACGCAGCGGGTCCTGGAAACCGATCAGGGTCAGATTCGGCCGCCGGGTCATGCGGCGCAGATCGTGCGTGGTGGGCTTCACCCAGGCCAGCACATCGCAGGCGGCGACCACCGCGGCGGGGCCCGGTGCGAGGGTGGCGCCGGCCAGTCGATAGGCATGGTCACCGAATCCGGCCGCCCGCCCGGCACCGGCCTCCACCACGACCACCATGCCCGCCGCGATCAGGCGCGCCGCCCCGTCGGGGGTCAGGGCGACCCGCCGCTCGCGGGCGGCGGTCTCCCGCAGTACGCCGACGATCACGATACGAACTCCGCGATACCGCGCCGGCGCAGGATCTCGTGGTAAGTGCGCCCGCCGCGGATCTCGCCGATGAGTCCGGCGAGCCGGTCGAACAATTCGTCGATCAACTCCCGCGACTCGGTACCCGGCCCGCGACGCGGGGCCAGCACATTCAGGCGTACCCCGAGGCGCGCCGAACCCGTCCGCCCGAGCGCGACACTGTCCACGCCCGCACCGACGAGCAGCAGATCCTCCAATTCGGCACTGGTCCGGACTCCGGCGGCGGACAGCAGGCCGGGATCGGCGACCACCGACAGGAACATGCTCGCGCCGGACCCCAAGGGCCGCAATATATTCCCACCGAACTCGGCATCGAGCGCGGCGATCCGCTCCAGCGCGGTGTCGAACTGCTCGCGCACGAGTTTGCGATTGTGCTCGAAATAGGCCTCGGGCGTGTGCTCCAGCACCGCCCGTACCAGATGGGTGCTCTCGCGCTGGAAGGCGATCGTGAGCCGCGCGCGGACGCGGGCCAGCCACTCGCTATCGCCCGAGCACGCGGCGCCGAGCTTACAGGGACCGAATGCGTTGTAGCCCTTCGAATTACCGGTGACGGTCACCATCCGGTCGTAGAGCCTGACCGGGCCACCGGCGGTCGGCACCTCGAAGGCGGCGAGCGGAATATGTCCCGGGACGAGACGATCGAAGGCCATATCGCACACCACCGGCACCCGGGCCGCCACCAGAATGCGGGCCAGTTCGGCCGATTCGGCGAGCGAGTAGGACGATACGACGGGATTGCCGGGCAGGGTGAGCAGCACCGCGCAAACGGCATCGCCATGCCGATCGAGCGCACGGGTCAGCGCATCCGGGTCGATCCGGAACTCGTCGCCGGGCGTCGCTTCCGGAACGACCACTCGCACATCGAATTTCGCGACATGTGTGGCGAAGTTCTTGTAGAACCCCTCCGGGCAGACGATCACCCCACCGGGCCGCACCACCGTGGCGATGACCTCCTCGAGCAACAGCATGCTCGAATAGGGGCACACCACGACCTCGTCCGGACGCACCCGGACGCCGCGCACCGACTCGGCGGGCCCGGCCAGCCGATCGAACAGTTTCGCCGCCGCCAGCTCGCGCAGTTCCAGGGGCTGCCGTTTGTCGTAGTCCGGAAGCTCGTGTCGGCGGGAACGATCGGAGGTCAGATCGTCCCAGGCCCGGCGCAGCGCGCGGGCGGCGGCCGGGTCGATATCGAATCCGGTCTCGCCGTGATAGGCATCCAGCACACCGCGGTATCGCCGCCCGGTACCACCGATGTACGGCATCGTCTCCGACAGGCGGCAACGCAGCTCCTTCTTGCGCTGCTCGGACCGCAGTATTACCGCGGCGGCATCGACCCGCCCGTCGTGCCCCGGTCCGGTCGTCACTGCCGCCCGGTTTCCAGCGGAGGCTGACCGGGCGTCGGAATCTCGTTCCACGCGCGAATGAGCGCGGCGCGGAACAGATCCCGGCCCTCGCCCTCGCCCAGTCGATCGAATCGGGCCAGCCGGGGTTCCGCGATCAGATCGTTGACCACGATCGCCGACCCGATACGCCGCAGATCGTAGAGGCGTTCGAAGCGCCGTACCGCGAAGGCGACATCGTGTTTGAGCACCGAGAACCGGGTCGCCACCCGGGTCTGGCGGGAGTAGTCGTATTCACCGACACAGACATAGCGGTCGTCGACGACCAGCATGCTCTGCGCGTTGCGGGCATGCTCGCGTTTGACCAGCACACTCTCCACCCCCGAGCGCGCCTGCCACCACAGCTTGTCGTCGTAGGGCCAGACATCCTCGATACTGTCCAGGACATACATGCGCCGCACCGCGATACTCGGTTCGTGCCCCGCGTCGGCGAGCCGGACGATCGCCGCGTGGTAGTCGTCGCCGACGTCGCCACCGATGGTGCCGAGATCTGCGGTATGGATGGCGCGCACCGATTCCTGGGCTTGCTCGAGGATGGTCAGCCAGTCGTTGACCGTATTCCACTCCCACACCGTGGCACTGCGTGACGGGATCTGCGCCAGCAGCTCCTCGGCACGTTCGAGCTGGCGGGCGGCGATCAGCCGCAGCGGTTCGACCTCCTCACGGGCTCCGCGGGCATCGAAGATGCTCTGCGCCACGGTCAGCACCCGATCCACGACCTCGGGGTCCTTACCGAGCAGCACGTTGAAACGCATCCGCAGGTCGTAGTGGCCACCGGCCGGATCGGCGGTACCGGCGGCGGCGCCCATCGGAAGCTCCTGCCCCAGCGCCGAACTCAACCGCTCGCGCAGTGGCAGCGGCGGCACCCGGGTGCCGTTCTCGATCTGCTGGATGAGACTGCGCGAACAGTCCGCCTGCTTGGCCAGCGCTGCCTGGGTGAGGCCGGACTCGGTGCGGAGCCGGCGCACCAGCTCACCGATCCGCTCACCACCGTCGGAATCGGGATGTGTCACGGTGCGGAATTTTAATCATAGGTGGCGCGGCGTGGCATCAGCTAAACATCAATTTTTGGTTACTGTGCTCAACGCCGTCACCCCGCACTTCGACGGTAGCTTTTGCATGCCCGGCATGCCGCCCGGGGTGCCGCCGAAAGCCCTGATCCGTTCCGAGAAGCCAACTTTCGACACCGGAACCCCGCCCTCGATAATCATCGTTGATATTTGCTGGGCCATTCGGATTCTGAATAAGCAATTGCGCATCAGAGGTGTCGCAAATAGTCAGTAGTGCTTAGTTGACAGCCTTCGAAAGCCGTCCTTAGCATTTAGCTATAGCCTTCGGCTCTCCGTTCTCGGAGCGGCAACGCATGCCGCAGCAGCCGGATGGTTGGAAGGGGAACACCATGACGCTTCACCTCACCGACTGGGAAATCACCAGCGATACCTCCCCCGAATCTGCCCTCCGGCTGCCCGACGCCTCCGGGCACTGGATGCTGACCTGGCTGCCCGGGGAGCTGCTGACACGCGAACAGGCGCTGAGCGGCATGGTTGTCGACGAGATTCTGTCCGACCCCGCCCTCGTCGATGATCTGGCGGCCCTGGACCTGGCCGGCTTGCACGCCGCCGAACTCGGCATCGACGTGGAGGACGCCATCATCCGGCTCAGCGTCCGGCTCCTCGAGCGCAGTGCGGAGCAGGACCGCCCGCAAGGGTCACCCGCACATCACGGTGCGGTCTCACTGCGGCGGCCCCGAGCCGCCGATCACGACCTCTCGGGCACCCCGTCGTAATCGGCGGCGACGCGGTAACCCGCCCCTCCGTAGCCCAGGCGCACATCGTGCGCGGCCCCGCCGTCGGCCACCAGCACTCGATCGCTCACAGGCGGGTAGCCGCGGGTGACGAGGGTGTAGTCCCCCTCCGGCAGGTCGGTGATGTGGTAGCGGCCGTCGTCCGCGCTGAGCGCCGACGCGATCACCGACCCCGCCGAATCCAGCACCGCCACTTGGGCATTCGCGACAGGCACACCGGCGGCGCGAACATACCCCGACACCGCCGACATCCGCGCCAGCTCGATGTCGTGGCGCAGCACCCCGGTCTGCGGCACGGACAGCGTGATGGCATGCGGGCGACGATGACCGTTGACTGCCACCAGCGTGTAGGTGCCTGCGACCACCCCGTGGCAGGCGTAGTAGCCGTCGGCGCCGGTCACCGCCGCGCCGACGACTTCGCCGCGCTGATCGGTGAGGGTGATCGTCACACCGGCCAGCGGTTCGTCACGTCCGGCGGTGACCACCCCGGACAACTCCCCGGCGCCCTGCAGGGTCAGATCCAGCGGCTGCGGCCGGCCCCCGATCGCCACATTGACCGCGGCGGGCTGATGACCGTTCGCCGAGACGATCAGCACGTAGTTCCCCGTATCCGGCGCCGCGATACCGTAACCGCCGCCGTCGTCCGTGGTCGCCCGCGAAACCTGATGTCCGCGTTGGTCGATCAGTGTCAGGACCGCATCGGATACCGGGTTGCCGTCCTCGCGGTGGATCCGGCCGGACAGCAGGTGGGCCTCCGCACCGGACAAGCCGTGGGCGGATGCGGTGACCGTCGCCGCGGTCGCGAATTCCGGTGCGGCACGACGCGTGTGCGCCCCGGCCGGCACCGATTCGGGTTCGACGTGCTCGCGATCCCGGTCCGCGTCGGCCGCGGCCGCCTCGGACCGCCCCGCGACGGCCGCGCTCCGCGCCGGGTCCGGCGCCGCGGGTTGGGGCTGTGGCGGCGTCGAATCGTCCTGCAGTGGAATCTCCTTCATGAACAGCAGCACCAGGCAGGCCAGCAGCGCCACACCCGACGCCGCGTAGAACACGCCGTGCAGCGAATCGGTGAAGCCGATCAGGATCGGATCCCGGACCTGGTCCGGCAACGTCGCGAGACCGCTGGTGTTCGACTGCAGCCGGTCGAGTTCGCTCGTGTCGAATCCGGCGGGCAGCACACCGCCGAAGGCATCGACGATCTTGTGCGGCAGCAGATTGAACAGAATCGTCAAGAAGACCGCGACCCCCAGCGTGCCGCCCATCTGCCGGAAGAAGGTCGCCGACGCCGTCGACACACCCATATCCGACCGCGGACCCGCGTTCTGCGCCGCGATGATCAACGTCTGCATACAGCCACCGAGGCCGAATCCGATGACCGCGCTGTACACCAGGGGCTGCCACAGCGGGCTGTCGTAGTGCACCTGGGCGTAGAGTGCCGCGCCGGCAGCGATCACGAAGGTGCCGACGACAGGCAGGATCTTGTAGCGTCCGGTGAGTTTGGTGATCTGCCCGGCGATCAGCGAGCCGATCATGATGCCCAGCACCAGCGGCAGCATCAGCAAGCCCGCCTTCGTCGGCGAATACCCGCGCACCACCTGCAGATACAGCGGCACCATACTGATCGCGCCGAACATCGCGATACCCACGATGAAACCGCCCAGGATGGTGATGGAGAACGTCGAGTTCCGGAACAGCCGCAACGGGATCAGCGCGGCGTCCTTCATCAGGAATTCCACGATGACGAACAGCACGAGACCGGCGGCGCCGATCCCGTAGCAGATCAGCGAGCGCTGCGACTCCCAGCCCCAGCTGCGGCCCTGTTCGGCCACGATCAGCAACGGCACCACACAGATCGCCAGCGCGACCGCGCCGAACCAGTCCACGCGATGGCGCTGCCGTTCGTGCGGAACGTTGAGCACCTTCGCCACGACCGCGAGCGCCAGCACCCCGATCGGCACGTTCACCAGGAACACCCAGCGCCAGCCGTCGATACCCCACAGCGTGTCGTAATCGGAGAAGAAGCCGCCGAGCACCGGGCCGGCCACCGTGGCGGTGCCGAACACCATCATGAAGTAACCCTGATAGCGCACTCGCTCCCGAGCGGGCACGATATCGCCGATGATGGTGAACGCCAGCGACATCAGGCCACCGGCACCCAGCCCCTGGAACGCCCGGAACCCCGCCAACTCATACATCGACGTCGCGAACGTACACGCCGCCGACCCCACCACGAAAATACCGATCGCCAACAAATAAAACGGCTTACGACCATAAATATCGGCCAACTTGCCGTACAACGGCGTCGAAATCGTCGCCGTAATCAAATACGCCGTCGTCGCCCACGCCTGCTGATCGAAACCATGCAAACTATTAGCGATCCGAACAATCGCCACACTCACAATATTCTGATCCAGCGCCGCCAAGAACATCCCCAGCAACAAACCGGACAGAATGGTCAGAACCTGGCGATGCGACAGAGTCGTGCCCGGCGCGGCGCCCGGGTCCGGCTGCACTGCCGGCTCCCGGGTGGTCGAAGTGGTCATATTTTTCAAGCCTTAATTCGGTTCGGCCGTCGATGGTGGGGTTGATTCGATACCGCAGTTGAGCCGGTCGAGCAGAGCGATCAGGGCGGACCGGTCCGTGGCGGGCCGATCGGCCATCACCTCGGCGATCCAGCGGTTGCGCTGCCGGCGATTCTCGGAGAACACCCGAATGCCCTCATCGGTCGCCACCAGGACGCAGGCCCGGCCGTCGATCGGATCGGCCCGGCGTTCCACCAGGCCGTGCGCTACGAGAGATCTGGTCTGCCGACTGACAGTGGAGATTTCGGCATGCGACTGCTCCGCCAACCTACCGGTGCGCTGTGGCCCGTGGTGCACCAGGCAGAACAACATGGCGTAGGCGAGTTTCTCCAGTTCGTCCGGGCCGGACTCGGACAGCCGGGTTTCGGCGCGGTCGAGGCCGGCAGCGGTCACAGGGTGTCCCCATCTTCCCAGATCTGCAGACTTGCTCAGCGCGGACAATTAGTTGCCAGCGACAACTATACAGACGCCGTTCTGCCGTGGTTCATTTCGCTCAGAACAAGGTCATCGGCTCTATCGGCGCTGGTTCCGGCAGGGCCGGCAATTGCGGGCAGGCCGATCGCACATCGTCGTAGAACCGCCGCGCGAGCTGTAGCGATCCGGCATTGTCGGGGGTGTGCACGAATACCGTCGGCGAGCGCCCCTCACATAACCAGTCGACGACGATCTCCCGCCAGGGCCGCCAGCCCGCCACCGTCGCCTCGACATCGTCGCGGCCGTGGTACCGCACGATCGGGTGGTCGGTCAGTGCCCGCAACCGCCGCGGCAGGCGCGGCTTCTTCGACGCCGCCTCGAACTCCCCCGGACTGCCCGGCGGCGCGGCGAACAGGGTCGTGGTGTCGAACGGAATCCATTCGGTGCCGGTGCGTTCCAGCACGTACTCCAGCCGGTCGGCGCTGTCCGGGTCGGCGAAGAAGGCCGGATGGCGCACCTCGACCGCGTACCGGTACCGGCGGGGCAACCGGTGCAGCAGTCCGGCCAGTACGCCGAGATCACCCGGGCCGAACGACGGCGGCAGTTGCACCCACAACGCGTGGACGCGCGGTCCGAGCGGTTCGATCGCCGCCAGGAATTCCGCCAATTCGGTGTCGCCACCGCGCATCCGATGTTCGTGGGTCACGGTCTTGGGCAGTTTGGGCACGAAGCGGAAGTCCTCGGGCGTCTGCTCCGCCCAGGACCGCACGGTCGCCGGAGCGGGTGTGGCATAGAAGGTGGTGTTGCCCTCCACCGCCGTGCAGTACCGGGCGTACCCGGCGAGGCGGCGCCGCGCGTCCGGCTGCTGTGCGCGCCAGGCATCGTGGGTCCACTGCGCGCAGCCGACGGCCAGCTTCACGATTGCGACGTGCGGAAGAACAGGATTTGATCACCGTAATCGGCCAGCGCCCGGGCCTGTCCGGCCTGGCGGATTCCGCTGGCGGGCAGATTGGTCAGCTTCGCGAACATCCCGGAATTGCCGAAGG
Source organism: Nocardia spumae (assembly GCF_020733635.1). Taxonomy (NCBI): domain Bacteria; kingdom Bacillati; phylum Actinomycetota; class Actinomycetes; order Mycobacteriales; family Nocardiaceae; genus Nocardia; species Nocardia spumae. The sequence goes on from NZ_JAJFZL010000001.1 coordinate 5,744,170, forward strand.
CGGAACGCACCTGCGTCTCCGAGGCGTAGTCAGCGCCGTAATCGGCGAGAACAGCGAAATCCAGTGGCGCCAAGGGAGTTTCCAGCGGCGCCTGGCCGGCGGGACGACCCAGCGCCGCGTACTGCTTGGCGACACCGTCGGCGTACCAGCACAATTCGTACGTCAGATTCTCGATGGTATTCACCGCGATCACCGGCCACTGCCGCGAAAGCCGCAGTGCCAGTGGATTTCTCCCGGTAGGCGCGAGCTCCCAGAACAGACTCATCACCGACACCCAGCTACCGCCGGCGCGCTGGATCAGCACCACGTCGTCGCCGAGGCTCTGTTCGGCGTTCAGCACGGGATCGGGTATATGCCAATGGCTTTCGCCGACACCGGCGAAGGCGGAGCTGTCGACCGGGTGGGCGCCGTCGGCGGCATAGACCTCGATGACCGCCGCGCGCACCCGGGTCAGCGCGTCCGCCGACGCACACCGCACACTCAGCGCTCCGTACGAGGTCGCTATCTCCATCGGCTTCGAGGGCGGGTCGGCCAGCGCGCCGGCGGCCAGCGGTTTCAACCCGACCAGGCCCAGTTTCCAGTTGATCTCCTCGATCGTGGTCAGGTCACCGGAGGTCTGGTACAGGATCTGCTGCTGGGTCAGATATCCGGCCCGCTCGAGGGTCGCGCATTCCAATTTCACCAGCGCCGCATGGGTCTTGCTGGTGAACTCGAGTTCGTCGATGGAGGTTTCGCGCAGGCGGGTGGTCATCGCCGGCGTGGTCCAGGCCGAGTACCGCTCCCGGTACATCGCCAGCGCCTGCTTACGGGATCGGCCGATCATGAGCGTGCGCAGCAACATATTGAGGCTCGCCAGATAGCGGCCCGTCTGATCCGGATTGGCCGCGAACAATCCGGCGCGAATACGTACCGCCTCGGCACTGGCGGCTACCGCCGATTCCGGATCCAGCCGGCACAGCCACACTCCACATTTGGACAGTCCGTCCGCGCAGACTCCCGCGGCCATCGGATAGCGCTGCGCCACCTGGTGGTACGCGTCGCAGGCCTGACGAATGGTGGCGGTGGCGAGTTCGCGATGCCCGATGGTGCGCGCCGCCTGTTCGAACAACCGCAGCGCTTCGGTCACCTGCCCGGCGAATTGGGCGGTCACATGCCCCTCGGTCAGCCAGTGCAGCCGGATCAGCGCCGCCTCCTGGGCGGGCTCGAGGGCCGCGGGCGCCCGATCGCGATCGTCACCGGCGCTCTTGGTGTCCAGGCAGGCCTTGGCCAACTCGCACAGCGAGGTCGCCAGGCGCAGTTCGGACTCCGCCGATCGCTCCTGGGCGGCAGCCCGTCTGTGGTCGGCCACCTGCTGTTCGATCGTGCTCAGCGCACTTGCCATCACAACTCCCGCATCGCCTTCCACACACGGTCGTCGACCGGCCGCATCGTGCCGTGCCGAGTCTGCCACATCCGCGTAGCGCACAGCATGCCGACGAGGGGGGTGATACCGGCCCCGACCCGGTCAGAAGCCGCTCGCCATGCGACCCACTGTCGGAAACCAAGCGAATCGGTGTTAACTTAAAGGAGAACCTCGAGTAACTTTGATCGATCGGAGTGGCTATGACCACGGCAGTCGTCGTCGACGTCGTCCGGACCCCGTCCGGTAAGGGAAAAACCGGCGGCGGCCTGTCGCAGGTACATCCGGCCACCCTGCTGGCCGGCGTCCTCTCGGACCTCGTCGCACGGAACGATCTCGACCCCGCACTGGTCGACGATGTGATCGCCGGCTGCGTCACACAAAGTGGAGAACAGGCGTTCAACATCGCGCGTACGGCGGTGCTCGCCGCCGGATTCCCGGAATCGGTTCCCGCCACCACCGTCGACCGCCAGTGCGGCTCGAGCCAGCAGGCCGCCCACTTCGCCGCCCAGGGCGTCGTCGCGGGCGCGTACGACATCGCGATCGCCTGCGGCGTGGAATCCATGTCGCGGGTGCCGATGTTCTCCAACGGCCAGGGCGCCGACGCCAATCGCGGACCGATCGCCCATCGCTACCCCGAAGGCCTTGTCCAGCAGGGTATTTCCGCCGAGGTCATCGCGGCCCGCTGGAAGTTCGACCGCGCCACCCTCGACGAGTTCGCGGCCCGCTCGCACCGGCTCGCCGCCGAGACCGCCGCCGCGGGCGGTTTCGCTCGCGAACTCGTCGCCGCCGGAACGCTGGAAGCCGACGAGACCATCCGGCCCACCACGACCGTCGAGGGCCTGGCGGGACTGCGGCCGGCATTCGCCGACGACGAGTATCTGGCGCGGTTCCCCGAGATCGAGTGGTCGATCACCCCGGGCAATTCCTCCCCGCTGACCGACGGCGCCTCGGCCGCGCTGATCATGAGCGAGGAGAAGGCCGCCGCCCTCGGCCTGCGCCCGCGCGCCCGCTTCCACTCCTTCGCCGTGACCGGTGACGATCCGCTGCTCATGCTGACCGCGGTGGTGCCCGCGACCCGAAAGGCGCTGGCCCGCGGCGGTTTGTCGATCGACGATATCGACGCCTACGAGGTGAACGAGGCCTTCGCGCCGGTCCCGCTGGTCTGGGCGCACGAACTCGGCGCCGATCCGGCCAAACTCAATCCGCGCGGCGGCGCCATCGCACTGGGCCATCCGCTCGGCGCCTCCGGGGTGCGCATCCTCGCCACGCTGGTCAATCATCTGGAGCAGACCGAGGGCCGGTACGGGCTGATGACCATGTGCGAGGCGGGCGGTCTCGCCAATGCCACGGTGATCGAACGACTCTGAGCCACGCCGGGCGGACTTTCATGGAATAAGGTCAGCCGCATCGGCGGTTGCAGCGGTTATGGCGATCACCGAATCTCCCGGCTACGAGTGGATGAACGTGGCGCAGGCCCCGGTACGAGAGCTGTTCCCCGGCATCCGGCTACGGCCGCTGTGGAACGGCGCGAACGGGGCCAAAGCCTTTGTGCTGGAGATGGATCCGGGCAGCTCGTGGACGGGTATCGATGTCCACGAACCCGGTCCCGAAGAGGTCTATGTCGTCTCCGGCACCTTCAACGACGGCTTCCGGGACTATCCGGCGGGCTCGTTCATCCACGCACCCGCGGGATCGTCCCATGTGCCGCAGTCCGAGGCCGGCTGCACACTGTTCCTCTTCTATCCCGAGGGCTGATCCGGCGGTTGCCGGAAAGGTTGCTGCGGCGGTTGCCGATCGGCGTCCCCGAATAGCGCCGACCGGCAACCGTCATCCGCGGCGCCGGCAACTGTCGGGCACGATATGCCCGGCGGTCACCAGCGCGTCGAACGCCGCCTGCTTGATACCGCAGCAGTCGGTCGTGCAATCGGTGTGCAGCTGCATTACCTGGTGCGCACGGTCCACCGTCAGTGGCCGAGTCGGCGCCGAATGTGCCATCACCACAATGAGTTCAGCGACAGACAACTCCATGACATGCCCCATATCCGGTTCTACATGTTGATGTAGCTAAACAGTAACTCGGCGAACGGCCCACGCCGAGGGACAAGTACCGGACAACCGTGTGCCCAGAGGACATCCACGCGGGCACAAGAGCATTGCCTCACCTAAGCCCGGGAACTCGACTCACTGATCGTCGAGCGCGTCCGGGAATGACTGCTGCCGATGACCACCGCGCAATGTGCCCGCCACATAGGCGGCTTTACATGCGCGCCGGGCGATCTTGCCACTCGAGGTTCGCGGTATCGATCCCGCCGGCACCAGTAGCAGATCACGCACCGTCACCCCGTGGCGTGCGGAAATCGCCGCGCGCACCGTCTCGACCACCGGACCGGAATCGAGTTTGGCTGCGCCACTGCCACGTTCGGCGACGATCACCAGATGTTCGGAATCGGATCCGGATGCCGCGTCCGGGGGTAACTCGTGGCCGCGCACCGAGAAGGCCGCCACGAAACCCGGCCGCAATGCCGTCGAGGATTCCTGGGCCGACATCTCCAGATCCTGCGGATAGTGGTTGCGGCCGTCGACAATCACCAGATCCTTGACCCGTCCGGTGATGTACAGCTCACCGTCGTGGTACACGCCGTAATCGCCGGTGCTCATCCAATATGCCTGTGCCGCGGTACCTTCGGCGTGACTACCGGTCGGCCGACGCGAGGCGAGGCGATTGTGGAAGGTCTGCTCGGTCTCGTCGGGCCGGTCCCAGTAGCCGATTCCCATGTTCTCCCCGTGCAACCAGATCTCGCCGACGTGCCCGTCGGGAAGCTCGGCCCCACCCTCGTCGACGATGACCGCCCACTGCGACCGCGCCACATATCCGCACGACACCTGTGCCACGGCGTTTTCCGCGTACTGATCCACCTCGACCAGTTGCCCGGCGTTGAGCCGGGCGCGATCGGCGTAGACGACCCGTGCGGGATCCTCACGCCGGGTCGCCGAGACGAACAGCGTGGCCTCGGCCATCCCGTAGCACGGTTTGATCGCGGTCTTCGGCAGTCCGTAGGGCGTGAACGCCTCGTTGAACTTCGCCATCGACGCCACCGAGACCGGTTCACTGCCGTTGATCAGACCGATGACATTCGACAGGTCCAGGCTCTCCCCCGGCTTCGGGCGGCCCCGCACCGCCGCGTGCTCGAACGCGAAATTCGGTGCGGCGGCATAGGTTCCGGCGCCGTCGGAGGCGGCTGCCAACTCCCTGATCCAGCGCGCGGGCCGGCGGACGAAAGCACTGGGCGACATGATGGTGATGAACTTCCCGCCGATGGCCGGCAGGATCACACACAGCAGACCCATATCGTGGAACAGCGGCAACCAGGTGACGCCGCGGGCGTTCTCGTCGATGCCCAGGGCGTCGATCATCTGCAGCAGATTGGTGCCGACCGACCGGTGCGTGATCTCCACACCGGCCGGAGTGCGGGTGGACCCGGACGTGTACTGCAGATACGCGACACTATCGATATCGATATCCGGTTCGATCCAGTTCGCGCCGATACTGTCCGGAATCGCGTCGACGGCGATGATGCGCGGTCGCTGCGCGGCCGGCATGGCGCGAAAGAATTCCCGCACCCCCGCCGCCGCGGAGGTGGCCGTGAGAATCGCGGTGGGCCGGCAGTCACCGAGCACGGCGTGCAGGCGGTCGGTGTGGCCGGGCTCGTCCGGATCGAACAGCGGCACCGCGATATTGCCCGCGTAGACCGCCGCGAACAGCGCCACCACGTAGTCCAGGCCCTGCGGCGCCAGCACCGCGACCCGGTCACGTGGCGAGGTGACCTGCTGTAGCCGCGCCGCCACCGCTCGCAATCGCGCACCGAACTGGCGCCAGGTGAGCTCGTGATATTCACCCTCGCGTTCGCGCGAATAGTCGATGTAGCGGTAGGCCAGTTCGTCCCCGTTCGCCGCACTGTGTTTGTCGACGAAGTCGATCAGCGTCGCGCCGCCCAGGATCTTGATATTGCCCTGCTCGTCCAGATAGTCATCGAAGGTCTCGCCGATCATTCCCTATCCTTTTTCTCGCACGCACAGATGTCGTGCGATGACACCGAATACCCGATCGACGCCCGAGCCCGCCGGGTCGGCGGGCTGGGGCGGTGGAGCTCAGTACCGTCCGAAACTCAGCGATACGTTGTGGCCGCCGAAGCCGAAGGAGTTGTTGACCGCATAGTCGATCCGGCCTTGGCGCGCCTGACCCTTGACGATGTCGAGATCGACCTCCGGGTCCTGATTCTCCAGATTCAAGGTCGGCGGCACGACGCTGTCGCGAATGGACAGCACCGTGAGAACCGACTCGAGCGCCCCGACCGCGCCGATGGAATGCCCGAGCGCCGATTTCGGGGCGTAGACCGAGGCGTGGCCACCGACCGCGGCGGCGATCGCGCGTGCCTCGGCCGTATCGCCGATCGGCGTCGCGGTGGCATGGGCATTCACATGCATCACATCGGTTTTCGACAGGCCCGCGGTCTGCAGTGCGCGGGTGATCGCCCGCGCGGCGCCCTTGCCTTCGGGATCGGGCGCCACCAGGTGGAAACCGTCGGAAGTGACGCCGGCACCGAGCAGACGGGCATGGACGGTCGCACCGCGCGCCCGGGCGTGTTCCTCGGATTCGAGCACCATCATCGCCCCGGCCTCACCGAAGACGAATCCGTCCCGATCGGTGTCGAACGGCCGCGAGGCCCGCTTCGGCTCGTCGTTGCGGGTGCTCATGGCGCGCATCATGGTGAACGCCGCGATCGGCACGGCCTGGATGGATCCCTCCACCCCGCCGGTGACGACCACATCGGCATCACCCATCACGATCATCTTCCAGGCGTTCGCGATGGCCTCGGATCCGGACGAACACGCCGAGACCGGCGTGGCGATACCGGCTTTGGCACCCAATTCCGTACCCACCACCGCGGCCGCGCCGTTGGGCATGATCATCTGCACCGCCAGCGGGCTGACCCGGCGATAACCGCCGTTGGCCATCTTGTCCCTGACGTCGATGAGCGCTTCCGCGCCACCGAGCCCGGTACCGACCGATACGCCCAGCCGCTCCCGGTCGACCTCAGGCGTGCCCGCGTTGCGCCACACCTCGCGGCCCAGCATCAGCGCCATCTGCTCGACATAGGACAGCCGCCGGGTCTCCTCCCGGCTCAGGACGCTGCTGGGCGCGACCTTGAGATGTCCGCCGATACGCACCGGCAGTTCGAACTGGTCGATGAATCCGTCGTCGAGTACATCGATTCCGCTCTCACCGTTCAACAGGCCTTTCCAGGTGGAGTCGACGTCACCGGCGATCGACGTCGTAGCGGCCAGGCTGGTGACGACGACGTCGCGGTAACGCGTACGGCTGGAAACCGTCATTCTCGGCTCACTTTCGACAGGCAACACTGCGGAACAGGGGCAACACTGCGGCGAATACAAGCTGAAGCGACAACGGTGGCGATGGAGCGGCTACATTAGCGAGGCGAACCCGACCGGCTGCCCTGCGCCACCCGGCAGCCCGGTCGTGACTGCACTGTACCGGTTTCTTCCCGAGCGTCGCACCGCGATCCACAACGAGGAAGGGCACCACCGTTGGTCAGGAATCTCACCCAGCTCGAGTTGCTGCTGGAACTCGAGCCCGTCGCCGAGCGCAACGTCCACCGGCATCTGTCGATGGCCAAGACGTGGCATCCGCACGACTATGTGCCCTGGGACCAGGGCAGCAACTTCGCCGCACTGGGCGGAAAGGATTGGGACCCCGCGCAGTCGCGGCTCAGCGAGGTGGCCCGCGCGGCCATGATCACCAATCTTCTCACCGAGGACAATCTGCCCTCCTACCACCGCGAAATCGCCGAGAATTTCTCCCGCGACGGGGCCTGGGGCACCTGGGTCGGCCGCTGGACCGCCGAGGAGAACCGGCACGGCATCGTCATGCGCGACTACCTGGTGGTCACCCGCGGCGTCGACCCGGTCGCGCTCGAACAGGCCCGGATGGCCCACATGACCCAGGGCTACAACGCGATGAAACTCGTTCGGGAGAGCGAGAAGGCCGATCTGTCCGACATCGCCGACACCGGATTCCTGCATTCGGTCGCCTACGTGACCTTCCAAGAGCTGGCGACCCGGGTCTCACACCGCAATACCGGCAAGATCTGCGACGATCCCGTCGCCGATCGCATGCTGGCGCGCATCTCGGCCGACGAGAACCTGCACATGATCTTCTACCGCAATATGTGCGACGCGGCATTGGATCTCGCACCGGATCAGGCGATCGCGGCCATCACCGATATCGTCTGCAATTTCCAGATGCCCGGCGCCGGAATGCCGGATTGGCGGCGCAACGGCGTACTGATGGCCAAACACGGTGTCTACGATCTGCGTCAGCACCTCGAGGAGGTGGTGATGCCCGTGTTGCGCAAGTGGAATGTGTTCGATCGCAACGATTTCACCGCACGTGGTGATGGCGCACGCAACACCCTCGGGGAATTCCTGGAGAAGCTGCGAACCGACTGCGCGCGTTTCGAAGAGCAGCGCGACCGGGCGCTGGCGCGGGAGGCCCGCAAACGCGATCTGGTGAGCTCCCCGTCGTGAGGGCCCGCGGCGCGGCGGTGTAAGCGACTGCATCCCCGAGCATTTCGATATGGTTTCGAACGCGTCAGAGCGGCAGAACACATTGCCAGAAAATAGCCGCGGGTGCACACTAGGAGATATGACCGCTTCACCCCGCGCTGCTCACCCCACGGCACACGAAACCGTGGCGCTGATCGACGCAACCCATCCCGTTGTGCACGTCGAGTTCCGGATCGGTGATCCGCACCGGCAGGCCAAGATGCGGGCGGTCATGGACCGCCTGCGCGTGGGAAACCGGTTCGGAAACCGCTGAATTCACCGCCGCTAGATCGCCATACCCACCAGATGGCCGACCAGATAGGTCGTCGCCATCGCGACCGCACCGCCCGCCAGCACTCGAATCGCCGCACGCCGTACCGGCGCCTGGCCGAGGCGTGCGCCGACGGCGCCGGTCGCGGCCAGGGCCAGCAGCACCGCCGTCGCGGTGACCGGAACCCGGATGGCCGCCGGCACCAGCATCGCCAGTAGCGGCAGTAGCGCACCGGCGGTGAACGACAGGGCCGACGACAGGGCGGCATGCCACGGGTTGGTCAATTCCGTCGGATCGATACCCAATTCGGCTTCGGCGTGCGCGGCGAACGCGTCCTTGGCCGTCAACTCCCGGGCCACTCGTGCCGCGGTGGCGGGTGACAGCCCCTTCGCCTCGTAGATGGCGGCCAGCTCGGCGAGTTCACCGTCGGGATCGGTGGCCAATTCCCGTCTTTCCGCCGCCAGCACCGCGCGCTCACTGTCGCGCTGTGTACTGACCGACACATATTCACCCAGTGCCATCGATACCGCCCCCGCCGCCAAACCCGCGACACCCGCGGTCATGATGGCCGGCGTCGAGGTGGTGGCCGCCGCCACGCCGATGACAATCCCTGCCACGGAGACGATTCCGTCATTGGCGCCCAGCACCCCCGCGCGCAGCCAATTCAACCGCACGGACAAACCGGCCCCATGGCTTTCCGTACGGACCGCACTCTCGATTGTCACCATATCCGCTCGCACTCGATAAAAATAACTCTGTCCCGCAATTCCGGCCAGCAAAGAAAGCCTTCCCGAATTTAGGTAATCCATTGCACAGGAAGGTTTTCCAAACCTCATCTCCACAAACGCGCACGCCGATGATCTATTCCCGGAGAACCACCGAAAATCGTTCGGCAACAGCGCTTTCGCGACCGGTGCCGACCGCGCCCCGAGCCGACGGCGGCAGCTTCCGGGGCCGCGCGGCGGCCGGCGCCGGGCGACGCGGCCGAGCGGGACATCCGGCGGCGCCGCCGGATTCGCCGGTCCCGTGGCGAAAATCACCCGATACCGAGACGCACGCGAGGATTGTGGCGTGGCGGGCGGGTGTGGTGCTTACAATCTGCGGGACCAACTGGAAAGGGATTCCGCACAATGGACGCGGTCGTCACGGAAGTTGCGGTCGAAGGTAAGCGGCTCATCGATGAGGTGTGGCTGGGGCGGATCAGTCGTGAGCAGGCAGTACATCGGTTCGTTCAGGTCGGCGACGGGATGGTCGCGTTCGAGACCGCCGCCGATATCGTCGACGACGGGCTGGCCTGGCTCGATTCCCACGCCTCGCGGCTGCGACTACTGGCCTGGTGCTCGTGGCTGGAACTGCCGGTGTTCGGTGGCCTGGCGATGCTCGGGGCGGTGACCGGCGATTACCTGTCCACGGGGTTCTCGCTGGTGCTGCTGGGGGTGCTGCAGTTGGTGCACCGCCATATCGGACCGCCGCGGCCCCCGATCGCGCGCCGTCAGCACAGCCACTGATCCGACACCGCTGACACCGTGTCCGGCGTGGCCCGAACGGTTTTCCACCGCCGATACGCCTCCGGCAGACAACGCGCGCACGGGCGGTAACCGGCGGCAACCGCGGTCGCCTCGTCCGCGAAGAAGACGCGGTGGGCGGCATAGTTCCCACGCCGCAGCGCCCGCAGCGCCGCCGGGCAGTCCAGCCGGCCGTAGATCCGCTGGCGGCGGTGGCCGCCCAGGGCGCCGGCGACCGCACTGCGGTAGGGCACCGCGTCCGGTCCGAGCAACAGATACCGGCCGGGATCAGGCGGATCCGGTTGTCCGGCCATCGCTGTCACGCCTCGTGGAAGACCAGGCCGAGGGTGCGGCGACGCCCGGAGCGCACCACGCTGACCCCGTGCCGCATCGGTGCGGCCGACCAGCCGCGGGCCGAGGGCACCGGGCGATCGCGGGTGGTGAAGATCAGCCCGTGTCCCCGCGGCACGGTGATCGAGGTTCCGCGCGATTGCGCGCGGGGGCGCTGTTCGACCAGCAGGAATTCGCCGCCGGTGTAATCGGTTTCGGGCGTATCCAGCCCGATCACGACCTGCAGCGGAAAGATCATGTCACCGAAGAGATCGCGATGCAGCGCATTCCAATCCCCCGGTCCGTAGCGCAACAGGATCTGCGACGACCGGGTCTGTCCGGCGCGATGACAGATCGCGATCCAGTCCTCGAGCCGATCGGGCCAGGAGCCGGGGCGGGCCAGCCGATCCGCCCAGACGCGCGCCACGGCGAGCAGATTCGGATAGAGCGCGGCGCGCAGCCCGGTCACGATCGGTGGCAGGTCATGGGTGAAGTACCGGTATTCACCCGCCCCGAACCGATGCCGCGCCATCTCGACGGTCGACCGGAAATGTCGCTCCTCGTCGTAGAGCTCGGCGAGGAGGCGGCATTCGGCGGGGGTCAGCAGCGCACCGGTCAGCGCACAGCCGTGCGCATCGAGTTCGGCCGCCAGCGCCGGCCAGTCCTGTCCGGCCACTCGCTCGTCGACCCTCGTCGGCACGGCCGCCTCAGGCGGCATGTTCGAGCTCCAGCAGCTGACGCTTGCGCTCGAGCCCGCCGGCGTATCCGGTGAGCCGGCCGTCGGCGCCGATGACCCGATGACAGGGCCGCACGATCAGCACCGGATTCGCGCCGATCGCGGCACCGACGGCGCGCAGTGCGGCACGCGGGGCACCGATACGCGCGCCGATCTCGCCGTAGGACACCGTCCGGCCGTAGGGGATGTCGTCGAGCGCCTGCCAGACCCGGCGGCGGAATTCGCTGCCCTCGACCGCGCAGTCGAGGTCGAACCGGGTGCGCCGCCCCGCGAAGTAGTCGCCCAGCTGCTCGATCGCCGCCGCGAAAGCCTCGTGGCTCTCGATCCATTCCGGCTGTACCGCAACCGTTTTCCCGCCCGCGATCGAGACCGACCGCAATGCGGTACCGGTCGGCCGCACCTCGCCGACGAGCATCAGCTCGCCGAGTGGACTCGCCGTCATCGTATAGACCGTCATCGCTGCTCCCATCGTCGTTCGATCCGTACGCTCCCCAATCTGCCGCAGCCGGTTGTCCGATACCGGCGGAAATCAGACATCGCATCCCGGCCTTCGCCGCGGCCGGGAATGAATCAGCTCACCAGGGCGTCCGACCCTGCATGCAACTTCCCGATTCCGCCCGCGAGTTCATCGGCGCCGGCGCGAACGCCACCCTGGTCACCCTCAACGCAGACGGTAGTCCGCAGATCTCCGTCGTCTGGGTGGCATTGCGGTCCACCCCCGAGGGTGACGAGCTGGTCAGCGCGCACCTGGGCGAGTATCTGAAGGTGCGCAATGTGCGCCGCGACCCACGGGTTGCGCTGACCATCGTGTCCGACGAACCGAGTGAGTTCATGCGGCCGTATCTGTCGGTCACCGGAACCGGGCGCATCGTCGAGGGCGGAGCGCCGGAACTGTTGCGCGAACTGGCCGCCACGCTGGCCCGGCCCGGCCTCGGCTTCCCGCCCGCGGACGCCCCGCCGGGAGTGCTGACCCGGATCCGGATCGACAAGATCGGCGGAATCGGACCCTGGGCGTCCTGATTCGGGCCCAGTGCACTGCGGGGCGGCGGTCAGGCGTTCGACAGCACCGACGTCCGCCGGACCGGCCGCAGCGTCTTGTCCAGATTCGTCCGCATGGTCGTGGCCGAATCCAGCAGATAGTTCTGCCGCACCTTCCACGGATGCCGATCGCCCTGGCGCGGGAAATCCCCGATGGACCGCTGGATATACCCGGACGCGAGGTCGAGCAGCGGATGTTCGACGAGGTCACCCTGCGGCTGCGGCACCACCGCGTCGTGCCCGCGGCGATTCATGTGCGCGATCACCTTGCACACCAGCCGTGAGGTCAGATCGGCGCGCAACGTCCACGACGCGTTGGTGTAGCCGATGCAGACGGCGAAGTTCGGAACGCCGGTGAGCATGGTGCCCTGCCAGACGAAGCGGTCGGACAGATTCACCGGCTCACCGTCGACCTCCAGCGAGATACCGCCGAAGGCAAGCAGTTTCAGACCGGTGGCGGAGACCACGATATCGGCCGGCAACACCGTTCCCGACCGCAACCGGATCCCCTCCGGAACGAAGGTATCGATGTGGTCGGTGACCACCTCGGCCTTCCCCTTGCGCATCGCCTTGAAGAAGTCGGCGTCGGGCACCGCGCACAGTCGCTGATCCCAGGGGTTGTATTCCGGGGTGAAGTGTTCGGCGACCAGTTTCTCGTCCTTGAGGATCCGCGTCGTCAGCCCGGTGAGCAATTTGCGCGCGGCCTGCGGCCGCCGGCGGCAGTACTGGTAGAAGCCGACATTGAACAGGATGTTCTTGGTGCGGATCACTCGGTGCGCCAAGGCCGGTGGGAGGAGTTCGCGAATCTTGTCGGCCTGTTTGTCGCGTCCGGGCACCGCGGAGATCCACGTCGGAGAGCGCTGGAGCATCGTGACGAGTTCGGCCTGTTCGGCCATCGCCGGGACCAAGGTCACCGCGGTGGCCCCGCTGCCGATGACCACGACCTTCTTACCGGCGTAGTCGAGGTCCTCCGGCCAGAACTGCGGATGCACCATGGTCCCGGAAAACGTTTCCACACCGGGGAATTCGGGCGAATGCCCCTGATCGTAGTCGTAGTACCCGGAGCACGAGTACAGGAAGCGGCAGCGCAGCGTGCGGGTCTCACCGCCCTGGCTCAGCGTCAGCGTCCAGCGCGCCTGGTCGCTCGACCATTGCGCCGCGACGACTTTGGTGCCGAAGCGGATGTTCTCGTCGATGCCGTAGCGACGCGCGGTCTCCGTGATGTATCGCAGGATCGAGGGTCCGTCGGCGATCGACTTGGCGTCGCGCCACGGTTCGAACGGATAGCCGAGGGTGAACATGTCCGAATCCGACCGGATACCCGGGTACCGGAACAGGTCCCAGGTGCCACCCAGCGCCTCGCGCGCCTCGATGATCGCGTAGGACGTGCCCGGCAGCTCGGTCTGGACCCGGTAACCGGCGCCGATTCCGGACAGACCCGCGCCCACGATGACGACATCGACATATTCACCAGCTGCGGTCATGGTTCCAGTGTGCTGGCAACTTCCCCGGCACTCTTGACTTTGCGCGACAACTATTTGATTCTGAACGACATGTCGGTGATCCGGTCGGCCGGCCTGCGCGGTTTTCGCGCGACGGTGGCGGAATTGGGCGGAAACGCGGAGGAGTACGCCGCGGCCGCCGGACTCCCGATCGCGGCGTTGGACGCCGACGACCTGCTGGTTTCCGATCAGGCCATGGCATTGGTCCTCGAAATCGCCGCAGACCGTCTACGCTGCCCCGATCTGGGCCTGCGTATCGCGAGGCGCCAGGATCTGGGCATGCTGGGGCCGCTGGCACTGGCCATCCGCAGTTCGCCGACGCTGGCCGACGCGCTCGAATGCACCTCGCGCTATCTGTTCGTCCACGCCCGCTCACTGCGGCTGAGTATCGAACCCGACCCCTACGACGACCGCGCGGTGACCGCCTTGAACTACGGGGTGCGACCGGGGCTGCCGACGCTGGTCCAGGGCACCGATCTCGGCCTGGGATTCCTGCATCGCACGCTGATCCGGCTGATCGACGGCCCGTACGGGCTGCGCTCGGTAGAACTCCCCTATCGGCCGCCGGCGTCGCGCACCGCGTACGAGGAGTTCTTCGGCGCGCCGGTGCGCTTCGAACGGCCCGCGGCGATGTTGCGCGTGCCGAGCAGCCTCGCCGACCGGGCCGTCGCGGGCGGCGACGAGAACCTGCGGCGGCTGGCGGTGGCATTCCTGGCCGAACAGGCCGGTGACGCCGGTGCGGAAACGGTGCCGCGGGTGCGGGCCGCGGTGCAGCACCTGCTCGGCACGGCCGCGCCCGAGATCGGCTCGGTGGCGCGGCTACTGACGATGCATCCACGCACCCTGCAGCGGCGGCTGGCGGCCGAGCACACCAGCTTCGCCGCCATCGTCGAGGATGTGCGGCGCAGTGAGGCCCGGCGCTATCTGACCACCACCGATCTGCCGATGAGCCAGATCGCGTCCATGCTCGGCCTGTCCGAACAGGCCACGCTCACCCGCTGCGCCCGGCGCTGGTGGAACTCCACCCCCACAGCGGTGCGCCGCGGCCACGCGCGGCACTGATCAGTGATGCGTGAGGTTCGGATCCCAGCGGCTGGAGGTGAGAGTGAAGCCCTGGATCGACGACAACGGGATCATCGCCTCGTAGTTGCGCTGATAGCCGGTGCTCGCGATGCGCCAGCGGCCGTCGGCTTCGCGGCGATAGGTATCGCGATAGTAGGCGGCGCCACGAATCATGAGGCCGTGGTCGGGGATGATGACCGTATCCTCCAGGCACCAACTGCCCGAGGCGGTATCGCCGTCGACCCGGATCTCGGGGTGACTACAGACGTGCGAGGTGATCATGGTGCCGCTCATCGCGCCGCTCAGATAGCCGACGATGGCCTCGCGGCTGTCGAACTGCAGCGGCTTACCACCCGACGGGGAGCCATAGTCGGCGACCGCGTCGGCGGTGAGCGTATCGGCGAACTCGTCCCACTCCCGCATATCCAGTGTGCGCAGATAGCGGTACTTCAACGCACGAATCTCCTCCAACGCAACGAGATCCATCGCGGTCACCTCCTGATTTCGACCCCGCCAGCACAATAGAACACGTTTCTATCGCGGTCCCGGCTTTCACCGTTCACCGGGACCACAGGGCCGATATCAGGCGTGGGTTCCGCCGTCGATACGTACCTCGGTGCCGGTGATGAAGGCGCCGTCGTCGGAGGCCAGCATCGCCACCACACCGGCGACGGTGTCGGGCGAGGCGAAACCCTGACCCAGCAGCGGCATCAGCTTCATGAGCAGGCCGTAATCCGCGTCCTCGGGCAGGCCCGGACCGCGGCCGTCGGTCATATCGCTGGAGATGGAACCGGGCGCCACCGCGACCGCGCGCAGCCCCTGCTTGGAGTATTCCGAGGCCAGCGCATGCGTCATCGACATGATCCCGCCCTTGGACGCGGCATACGCGGCCATGTACGGGTGCGCGAAGTAGGTCGAGGTGGAAGCGAAGTTCACGATGACGCCGCGACCGCTCTCGAGCAGCGCCGGCAGCGATTCGCGAATCATCAGGAAGGTGCCGGTGAGGTTGGTGGTGATGATGCGGTTCCAGTCCGCCAGCGGCATCTCGTGGGTGTGCGCCGAGCGCAGGATTCCGGCGGCATTGATCAGCGCGTCCAGTCCGCCCAGGGTCTGCAGGGCGGTCCCCACCCCGGCACGCACCGAGTCCTCGTCGGAAATATCGATCACGGCGGTGGTGAGCCGGTCGGCATGCCCCTGGTCCGCGGCCTGCTTCGCGGTCTCCGCGAGACCGGCCTCACTGACGTCGGCACCCACCACGGTGCCGCCCTCGGACAGGATGCGGTGCACGGTCGCACGGCCGATACCGGATCCGGCACCGGTGATCAGAACACGACGGTCAGCGAAACGCTCCATTGCGAAACTCTCCTCGACTGGGATTTCTTGATTCGATTGACACGATACGCCAACTTGGCACGTCGTGCCATAGTGACAAAACGCGCATACAATAGGCGGCAGGAGGTGACAGATGACCGATTCGAAGGCCGTCCGCACCGGGACCGAGACGCCACCGCGCCCGAACCTGGCGCAGCGGCGCAAGACCGCGACCCGGATGGAGATCGCGCATACCGCGGCCCGGATGTTCGCCGAGCGTGGCACCGCGGCGGTCACCGCCGAGCAGATCGCCGCCGAATCCGGTGTCGGTCTGCGCACCTTCTATCGCTACTGCCGTACCAAAGAGGATGCCGTGGAACCGATGCTGTCGGCGGGTGCGTCTCGCTGGCTGGACATCCTCGCCACCGGACCGCATCGATTGCCTACGATCGCGGAGTTCGAAGCCGCCGCGGTCCGGGCGCTGACCGTGGTCGATCACGACGAACTCGACGTCACCCGCGGCCTGCTGCGCGCGATGGCCGACGATCCGGCGCTGCGCGCGGTCTGGTTCCGGGTCAATCTCACCGGTGAGCACGCACTGCTGGAACTGCTCACCGAATGGTCGCCGGAAACCGCGCCGCTGCGCCTGCGCACGCTGGCCGCGGCGGCCGCGGGCGCGATTCGCGTCGGCCTGGAACAATGGGCCGCGGACGATCGCACCGGTCCCCCGAGTGGATCCACCCCGGCGGATCTGGTGGTCGGATGTATGCGCGAGCTCACCGCGGGGGTGCTCGCCACCCGGTAGACGGACTCGACAACGGGGGTACCGATGAGCACCGCGCGCTGGAATGTGTTGATAGAGGAGCAGATCGGCTCCAAGGAATACCGGCAGTGGGAGTTGACCTCGATCGCCGCCGCGGGCGCCGACCGGAGCTCCGCCGAGGACTTGTCGCGGACCTACCGGCCGCGCCATCCGATGAGCCCACGCGACCGCACTCGCTACCGCACCGCCGACGGCTGGGTGGTCGTCGTCGACGGCGCGATGAGCGAGTTCCGGTACCGCCTGACGGTCGCCGAACGCATGCCGGACTGAGCGCCGGCTGCCTCAGCTCTTCCCGGATTTCGCCGCACCGGACTTCTTCGCGGATTTGGCGGCGGCCTTGCCGTTCGACGCCGCGGCGCCACCGGCCTTCTCAGCCTTGGGTTTCCGGCCGTCGACGGAGGTGTCGACCGAGCGTTCGGCGCCGGATCCGGCCACCGCGGAGACCAGCAGACCGGAGTCGTCGGCGTCGACGCGCACCGTGTCGCCGGGGTTCACCTCATCGCCGAGCACCAGCCGCGACACCTGGTTCTCCAACTGCTTCTGCACCGTGCGACGCAGCGGGCGCGCACCGAACTCCGGTTGATAGCCGTTGTCGGACAACCAATCCCGGGCGGCATCGGTGACGTCGAGATCGATGTCCTGTGCGCGCAGACGGCGGCGCGGACCGTCGAGCACCAGATCCACGATGCGGCGCAACTGCTCCTTGTCGAGCCGATGGAAGACGATGGTCTCGTCGATGCGGTTGAGGAACTCGGGGCGGAAATGCTGTTGCAGCCGCTCCATCAACCTCGGCGTGAGCGAATCCAGATCCGTCGATCCGGCGTTCAGGATCAGATCCGAACCGATATTGCTGGTCATGATCACGATGGTGTTCTTGAAGTCGACGGTGCGGCCCTTGGCATCGGTGACGCGGCCGTCGTCGAGCAATTGCAGCAGCACGTTGAACACGTCCGGGTGCGCCTTCTCCACCTCGTCGAACAGGATCACCGAATACGGTTGCCGACGTACCTTGTCCGTGAGCTGCGCGGCATCGTCGTATCCCACATATCCGGGCGGGGCGCCGACGAGGCGGGAGACGGTGTGCTTCTCCTGGAATTCACTCATATCGAATCGGATCAGGCGATCCTCGTCGCCGAATACCGCCTCCGCCAACGCTTTCGCCAGCTCGGTCTTGCCGACGCCGGTCGGGCCGAGGAACAGGAACGACCCGATCGGGCGGCCCGGGTCCTTCATCCCGGCACGCGCGCGGCGCACGGCCTCGGCGACGGCCACGATCGCCTCGTCCTGTCCGATCACCCGCGCGTGCAGCACATCCTCGAGTTGCAGCAGGCGCTGCCGCTCCTCGACGGTCAACTCCGACACCGGAATACCGGTCTGTTTGGACACCACCTCGGCGATATCGTCGAGGGTGACGTGGGGGGCGTCGTCAGCGGTGATGTGCCCGACGCGCTCCTCGGCGGCGGCGATCTCGGCCTTCAGGTCGTCGGCGCGCCCGTATTCCTCCGCCGCGACCGCGGCGTCCTTCTCCCGCTCGAGCCGTGACAATTCCTCCTGTGCCGCACGCAGATCCGGGCCGGGCATCCGAGTGCGCAGGCGAACCCGCGCACCGGCCTGATCGACGAGGTCGATCGCCTTGTCGGGCATGAACCGATCGGTGATGTAGCGATCGGAGAGCTCGGCCGCGGCGACCAGCGCCTCGTCGTCGTAGTGCACCTGGTGATGCTCTTCGTAGACATCGGTGAGGCCGCGCAGGATTTCGATGGTGTCGGCCACCGAGGGCTCCGGCACCAGCACCGGTTGGAAGCGGCGCTCGAGGGCGGCGTCCTTCTCGATGTATTTGCGGTACTCGTCGATCGTGGTGGCGCCGATGGCATGCAGTTCGCCACGCGCCAGAGCCGGTTTGAGCAGATTGCCGGCGTCCATCGAACCCTCACCGCCGGTGCCGGCGCCGACGATGGTGTGCAGTTCGTCGATGAACAGCACCAGTTCGTCGGAGTGTTCGCGGACCTCGTCGAGGATCTTGGTGAGCCGCTCCTCGAATTCACCGCGGTACTTGCTACCGGCCACCAGCGATCCCACATCCAGCGCGACCACCCGTCGATCGGTCAGGGTGCTGGGCACATCGCCGTTGACGATGCGCTGCGCCAGCCCCTCCACGATCGCCGTTTTACCGACACCGGGATCGCCGATCAGCACCGGATTGTTCTTGCGCCGCCGCGACAGTATCTCCACGGTCTGCTCGATCTCCTCGGCCCGGCCGACCACCGGATCGACCCTTCCCGCTCGTGCCTCGGCGGTCAGATCGCGACCGTACTCGTCGAGTGTCGGAGTATCGCTGGGCGGTCTCTGCCCCTCGGCGACCGGCAGTTTGGCCCCCGACAGTGCCTGGGCGGCAGGACTTTCCGAGTTCTCGGCGATGCCGAGCAGAATATGTTCGGGCCCGATGTAGCTGGATCCGGCCTCGGCGGCACTTCGCTGAGCGTTGCGTAACGCCAGTTTGGCCCCCGGCCCCAGCACGACCTGATCACCCGCGGTCGCGGTGCCCTCACCGCTACCGACGGCACTGCGCATCTGCGCGGCGACCTTGTCCGGATCCACACCGAGCTGGGTGATGACGCCGCGCGAGGGCTCGACCTGGGTGGCGGCGTAGAGCAGGTGTTCGGCGGTGACTTCCGGATTGCCCCATTCCTGTGCCGCCGAACGCGCGGTGGCGATCAACTGTTTGGCGTTGTCGCTGAGCAGCCGGCCCAGATCGATGCGCTGCACCGGCGGTTGCGCGGCCATCCCGGGTCCGAAGAACCGGTTGAACAGATCATCGAAGGAATTGAACGAACTGGGCCAGGCAGCGGTCATGTCCACACCTCGTCATCTCTCGGAATTCGCCGTCGCAATGACTGGCGAACGGACAGCTATGTCACAGATCGCCGGAAAATCCTCAGGAACACTCCGAAAATATCGGGTCCCACCGTACTCCGATGACCACGATCCGGGGCCGGCACCGGCGCATCCGTTACTTTCCAGCGATCGCCGCCGGTCTGGATCGACGGCGCCGCGAAACCCGGCCGCCGGATCTGCCGCGCGGCGGGGACGCCGCACCTAGATCGGCGGAAGTACCGGGGACGCAACCGTTCCCACCGGCCCCAGCCGCCGGTGCACCACGTACTGCTGTACGAAGGTCCAGGTATTGCTGGTGGCGAAGTACACCAGAATTCCGATCGGCATCACCAGCCCCGCGACCAGGGTGCCGAGCGGGAACAACCACAACGTCATCGCGTTGAGGAGCCGAGTCTGCGCCGTGGTGTCGGCCTGGCGGGCGATCGACGCGCGGGCGGTGCAGTGGGTGGCGATCGCCGCGATCAGCATCAGCGGCACCGCGACCACCGCCACCGCGGCTGTCGACCCGGGCGAGGCGGCCAGGGTCGCCGACAGCGGTGCGGTGAACACCTCGGCGTGCAGGAACGACTGCACCAGATCCGAGGAGAACACGTAGTTGCCGGTGGCCGCGTTCTGTTCCGGCGTCATCGCCGCCGGACCTCCGAGAAACGGCACATGCGAGACCGCACCGGTACGGTCGAACGAGCGCAGCACGTGGTAGAGCCCGAGGAACATCAGGGTCTGCGCGAGTACCGGCAGACAACCGCTGAGCACACTGAAATTGTGCTGCTGCTGCAGTTTCCGGGTTTCCGCGGCGAGGCGTTCGCGATCGTCGCCGCATTCGTCACGCAGCCTGCGGATCTCGGGCTGCAGCACGGCCATGGTGCGGGAGAAGCGAACCTGAGCCAGAAAGGGCCGGTACAACGCCAGCCGCAAGGTCGCGACCAGCATGACGATGGCCAGCGTCCAGGACCAACCGCTCGCGGAACCGAATACCGCGGCGAAACCGGAATGCCAGAGCCAGAGCACGGCGGAGACCGGGTAGTACACGAAATCGAGCATGGGAGATCACCTCACTGCGAGGCACCCGTGCGGAGACGGGCGAGTGAACAGGGCAGCCGAACCGCCGAACGCGTGCGAAACGCGTTCAGCCCGGCAGTCCCGGCGCCCTGGGCCGTGGCCGGCCCGCCGCATCCGGATTGCTCTGTCGCAGAAATGATCCCCGTCGACGCTGCTGTGCCGACACCGGCGGTCCGCTGCGAACCGCGATGGGCAGCAATCGCATCCGGCCCGAGTACGCGGCCACGACGGCCAGCGCGAAGACGGCCGCGGCACCGACCGCGAGCAGCGAATTGGGTTCGCCCGCAGGCACAACCGTGACGGCGACCACGGACAGCACCAGTGCGCACAGCACCAGTCCCATCGCACGAATCCGCGTCACCATGACGATCAGCGTACCGAATCGATACCGCTGGTCGTGTGTCCGCGCGTCGTGTCCACCGGGTCGCGCCGAATCCCCCACGGGCAAACCTCCTATAACGCCCACAGCGAACCAAGCGCTTGCTAGCCTCTGTGAGATGATCTCGACGATCGTCTGGGGCACCGGCAATGTCGGCCGGGCCGCCATCCGCGCGGTACACGCACATCCCGGACTGACGCTGGCCGGCGTACTGGTTCACAACCCGGACAAGGTCGGCCGCGATGCGGGCTCCCTGGCCGGCCTCGATCACGATCTGGGGGTCGCGGCGACCGCCGATATCGACGAGTTACTGCGCACCGAGCCGCAGGCCGTGGTCTACGCGGCTTCCGGCGATATCCGGCCCGATGACGCCCTGGGCGATATCGTCACCGCGATCCGCGCCGGAGCCGTCGTCGTGACGCCCGCGCTCTACGCGCTCTACGACCCGCGCAACGCCCCCGCGGAACTCCGCGATCCGGTGACGGCCGCGATCGCCGAGGGCGGCGGCTCGCTGTTCGTCTCCGGTATCGATCCGGGATGGGGAAACGATGTGCTGCCACTGCTGCTCAGCGGCCTCGGCGGCACCGTCGAGTCGATCCGGTGCCAGGAGATCTTCGACTACTCCACCTATGACCAGCCCGATTCGGTCCGCTATCTGGTCGGCATGGGGCAGCCGATGGACTATGTGCCGCCGATGACCGCGCCCGGAGTTCCCACCATGGTGTGGGGCGGCCAACTGCGGTTACTGGCGCGTGGACTCGGCGTGGAACTCGACGACATCCGGGAGACCTTGGACCGCCGGGCGCTGGACACCACGGTCACCACCGCCTCGATGGGGGAATTCGAAGCCGGAACCCAGGGTGCGGTGCGCTTCGAGGTCCAGGGCATCGTGGGCGGCGAACCCCGTCTGGTCATCGAGCACATCACCAGGATCCATGCCGACTGCGCGCCGGATTGGCCGCTGCCGCCGGACGGCGCGGGCGCGCATCGGGTCGTCATCGAGGGCGACCCACACCTCGAGGTGACCGTGGAAGCCGAGACCGAGGGCGGTAATCGCGCCGCGGGCGGCAACGCCACCGCAGTGTCCCGGCTGGTGAACGCCATCGAATGGCTCGTCGCCGCCGACCCCGGACTCTACGACGCGCTCGATGTCCCGCTGACTCCCGCGGCCGGCAGGTTCGGTACCGACACGTGACGAGCACACCCGGGATGAGCGGTCATGCTGGAGCTCATCCCCAGAAAGGACACCGCACATGAATATCGACATCCCCGAGGGCAAGGATCCGATCTCCTACGTGTGGGGTGAGATGGTGCCCGGCATCGGAATCGCCGCCTCGAAGTTCTCCCTCGCCGTGTATTCGGACACCACCCTCGGGCTCCGCGAGTTCGAGGCGGCCCGGCTGCGCATCGCCCAGATCAACGGCTGCCTGTTCTGTCAGGACTACCGCACCGACCGCGACGGGCAGAAGGTGGAGATCGGATTCGATCAGGCGGTGACCGAGTGGCGCACCACCGACGCGTTCGACGACCGGACCCGGCTGGCGGCCGAATACGCCGAGCGCTACGCCGTCGATCACCACAACCTGGACGAGGCGTTCTGGGACCGCATGACCGCGCACTACAGCCAGGCCGAAATCGTCGAGCTGAGTATGTGCATCGGATCCTGGCTGGCGTTCGGCCGCCTCAACCACGTGCTGGGGCTGGATACGGTCTGCGTACTGCCGGGCCACTAGAGCCGGCTACTGCTTCGGCAGCGCCCCGGCCATCCCGCCCACATCGGTCACCTTCCAGCCGCTGCCCGGATCCACGTCGACGGTGTAGGTGACCGTGGTCCGAGCACCTTGCGGGTTCTGGGCACTGGTGGAGTTGACGTCGAGGAAGACGTCCACCTTGTAGACCCCGTTGTCGGTGCTCATCAGCTTCGCCGTGATCGGGGTCGCCGAGGAGGTCCACTTCAGCGGCACCAGGATCTCCTGCAACTTCGGCGCGGTGGCGTCGAACTTGTTGCCCAGCTGCGGCGCGGTGTTCGCCTTCAACTTGCCCACCCAGGCATCGACGTCCTTGTAGTCGATATTCGAGGCGCCGACCGCGTAGTCGGTGGCGACCTGCTCGGCGTGCTGCTGCGCCGCCGCCCGCTCGTCGCGGTCGCTCAGGTCGCCGCGTGCGGACAACCACAGCGAGGCGAAGACCACGGCCAGCGCGATCAGCGCGACCCCGGCGACCGCGCCGACCACGGTGGACAGCCGAATCGACAGCGTGCGAGGGGCTTTCGCCACCTCGGCCGTTCCCGGTTCGGGTGCTGCGACGGTGGTGTCGGCGCGCGGGGAGGACGCGGCCTCCGCGTCGACTGCCCGCTTCGGTTCGGTGCCGGTGTCGTTCGACATGGCGTCCTCCTTCTCGGTCGTCCTACTTGACATTGATTCGCACCCGCACGGTTCCGTCGGCGCCGACATCCTCGAGCGCCTGTGCGATCAAACTGGAGATATCCAGCTGCGGCGCCGCGGTGGCGGCCGCGTCGCCCAGCGGCGCCAGTGCCGGGGTGAGCGATGTCAGCTCCGGCCCCAGCGCGGCCAGCCGGTCGGTCAGCTTCGCCAGGAACGGCGCCACACCGTCTCCGCTGGTGTAGCTTTCGGCCGGGCGGGCATCGACCATCCGGCCCACGGCGGCGACCAGATCGTTGAGCGCGTGGGTGAAGCGCACGAATTCCGGTGCGGCCGCGCTGGTCGCGGGCCCGGCCCAGTCGATGTCGGCGGCCGCTGCCTGAAAGCTGTTGAGCAGATCCGCGATGCGCGGGCTGCGGCTCATGATCGCCGCGGCCAGCAGATCCGCGGATCGGGTGAGGTTCGGGATGGCGGCGTCGGTTCCGTTCAGCGCGGTGCCGGCCGTGGCGACCAGCGAGCCCACCACAGCTGGATCGAGCTGGTTCATGGTGGTGGTTACCAGCCGCGCGACATCGGGAATCGACAGTGGCATACGCACTTTCGCGGTCTCCAGGCGCTGCCCGTCACGCAGGTAGGGACCGTTGCCGGTGGTCGGGCGGAATTCGACGTAGGGTTCGCCCAGAGCCGACAGATGTTCGATGGTCACCGAGCTGTCGGTGGGTACCCGCTTGTCGGCGGCCAGCCGCATTCCCACCTCGACCCCGGCGGCGGTGTGCCGCACGGCAGTCACCCGGCCTACCTCGAGACCGGTGAGCAGGACCGGTGAGCCGACACCCAGTCCCCCGGAATCGGTCAGCACCATGGTGGTCCGGGTGTAGTCGGCGAACGGATCGGCCCGCACCACACCGAAGGTCAGATAGCTCGCACCCGCGACGGTGATCGCGACGATGCCGCCGAGCGAGGTCAGTGCCCCCCATTTCATCGCACGACTCCGATCATCCGCAGGGTCGCCAGAATTCGATCGGTCTGCTGCTCGGCCGGCATATCGGGAGCGGCATCCGAGTGCACGCCCACGATATTCACCTTCGCTCCGTGTTCGGCGAAGGGAATCACCTTGTCCCGCAGCAGTTCCACCAGCGCGGCGAGATTCGATGGGCGGCTCAGGTCGACCGGACCGGCCGACAGCAACAGCGGCGAGAATGCCTGGACCGCGCCGTCGGCGCCACGGAGCACCGGGCCAAGCCAGGTCAGTGCGGAGCCGACGGGTCCGAGACCGCCGAAGATCTTCGTCACGCCGATGACGGAATCGGTGATCCCGTCCATCCGATCGACCGACGTCGGGCTGAGAATGTCGTCGAGCTCGGGCTGAATATCGTGCAGCACCTGGGCATTGGCGCCCAGACCGTGGAGCAGGGCGTCGACCCGATCCAGATTGTTCGCCAGGTCCGCGGCGTCGGCCGCCATGGTCTGCGAGATGCGGGCGGTCTGCGCCGGATCCCGCGGCAGCGTGTGATTGATCCGCGCGATCACGTCCTGCAGCTGCGTGACCGCACCGCCTTGGGTGAACGCGGCGACCAGCGCCATCGTATCCTCCAGCTGCACAGGAGGTTTCGATTGCGCGACCGGGATCGTGGAGCCGTCGTGCAGCAGGGCGCCGAATCCGTTCGGCGGAGTGGTCAGCGCGACGTGGATATCGCCCAGCACGGTGTTCTGCCGCAGTTCGGCGACCGTGGAGGTCGGCAATTTCACCGACTTCGAGATCTCGGCGTCGACCACGACGTACCCGGCGCGGTCACCGGCCGGATTCACCACCTTCACCCCGGATACCGTGCCCACCTGGGCGCCGTTGGCCATGATCTTGGCGCGCGCCGGCAGATTCAGCACATTCGAGAACTCGATGCGCACGTGGTAGGCCGGGCCGGAAACGGTCGTGCCGGGCACCGGCACCGCGGACGGATCGAACGCGCATCCGGCGGCCGACAGCGCCACCACACCGACCGCGAGTCCCGCGGCAATACGCCGAATTCTCATCGCGCACCTGCCAATCCGAATACCAGGGCCGCCAGGTCCACCCGCGCCAGACCGGCGGCGGGGGTGCAGCGGCCGGGGGTGAGCGCGTCGATCGCGGCGCACACCTGGTCGGCGTGTTCCTGCGCAATCGCCACCTTCGGTGGCGCGTAGCCGATCCCGGATGCCCCGACCGTGTGCACGGCTTGGGCGAGAACCGGTGTCAGCGAGACCATCTGGGCGAGCGAGCCCACATTCGCCCGCAGGAATTTCACCAGCGGCACCGTATCGTCGAGAGCGCGCATGATCGGATCGCCGAACAGCGTGGTGATGTCGTTGAGCATCGGCAGCACGCGACCGAGGCCGTCGAACAGGGCCGCGCCCGGTTGCAGCAAATCCTCGGTGGCCTGGCTCAGCACCGGCCCCAAGCGGGTCAGCATGGTCTTCAGTTCGCCCCAGTGCGCTTCGACATCCTTGGAGACCGAGGCGAAGGCATCGAAAATCCCTGCCAGATGGGCGATATCGGCATCCGGTGCGGACATGGCGGCACTGAGCTTCTGTATCAGCGCGTTGATCTGCGGACCGGTTCCGGCGGTGGCGTTGTCGAGCGAGGTCAGCCCGCGGGCCAGTGCGTCGGGATGGGTGGCGTCGGGCCCCCGGATCTGCGCCGACAGCTGAGCGAGCGCGTCGAGCGTCTCGGTGATGCTCTTGGGCGTCATGGTTTTGGTGAGACAGCGGGTGTGATCCCACCGGGCGGTGTCCTGACCGCCGGAGACCACGGCGAGCTCACGCGCGGCGACGATACTGTCCGACAGCGTCGTCGCGCCCGCGTCGGCGAGCACCGGATGATCGGCGTCGACGGCGAATTCCACCTTCACCGCATCGCCGTGGGGCGCGATGGAGGTCACCGTACCCACGGTGACGCCGCGCATGGTCACCTGATTACCGGGATAGAGCCCGACGCTGTCGGGCATGATCGCGCAGTATGCGGTGGTGGCCTTCATCGGCTGGAAGGCGACGAGATAGCCGACCACCGCGACCACGACCACGGCCACCGCGCCGGCGATCGACATGAAGGCCCGCAAGCCGAGTACCTTGTGCACCATCAGCAGTCCTTCCCCGGCACCGGAATACACAGCCGCGCGGCGGGCGCGCTGACGGTCTGCCCCGAGTGATCCACCGTGACCGCACCGTCGGTTCCGCTGAGCTGAGCGAACTTCGACTGCAGACTCCGCACCGAACCGATGACCGGTTCGAGTTGCCCGCCGACCTTCTCGAGTTGCGGCAGCGCGTCGCTCAACTGCTGCAGCTTCGGTTTCAGCGCCGAGTCGTAGGCCGGCGCCAGCGCGGCGACCCGCTCGATGACCGCGCGCAGCAACCGCACGCCCTCGCGCAGTTCGGCGCGCTTGTCGACCAGCAGGGTCTCCATCTGGTTGACATTGACCATCAACCGGCCCAGATCGTGTTTGGCGCCGTCGTACATGGTGACGTATTCGTCGGCGACGGCGATCGCGTTCGTCACCTGGGTGCGCTGCCGGTTCAACGCGTCGACGTAGGTGCCGAGCGTGTCCACGGTGGTGCGCAGCGCATCGGGCGCGGCATCGATCGAGGTGTCCAGCGCCGCCAGAGTGCGGCGCAGGGTGTCACCGTCGATCCGGTTCAGCGGTTGCGCCGCGTCCTGGAAGGTCTGCACCAGGCTGTAGGGCAGATGCACTCGATCCACCGGAATCGGCTTGTCACCCAACGGGGTACGACCCGAGGGGAACAGCGCGACATAGTTTCCGCCGACGATGGTGAGCATCCGGATGTCCAGGGACGACCGGTCGCCGACGAAGACCTTCGAGTCGACGGTGAATCGCATTCGCACCCGATCCGGACGCAGCTCCAGCGAATCGACCTTCCCGACCGGGATTCCGGCCACCCGGATGTCGTCGCCGACCTTCACCGACTGCGCTTCGGCCAACTCGGCGGTGTAGGTCTGCTTCCCGAACGGCACCACGTACAGAATCCCGGCGGCGGCCGCGCAGATCACCACCAGTGCCACGCCGACCATGCCCAGGCGGATCTCGCGGCCTCGCTTACCGGCCTCGTCGGCGACCCGGCGATCCCGGCCGCGGAGCGGAGTCAGCCGTTGCATACCGACACCTGCGCTCCGGCGACCATGATCCGCAGCACCTGCGGCAGCTCGGCATTTCCCTTGGAACACTGCGGTTTCCAGCCCGCCACCGACGCCGGGGTGGCCGCGTCCAGACCGCCCAGCAGTGCGGGCAGCTTCTCGAAGACGTCCACGGCCTGTTTCGGATCCGGGAACAGCCGCCGGATGAGGGCGTCGACATCGGTGCCCGATTGCAGGCCGAGCGCGTCGAACAGGCTGTCCAGCGGTCCGAGTACCGACGGCGCCGCCATGGCGAACTGCGCGAGCCCGCCGATATTGGTCTGCAGTGCCTGGAAGATATCGGTGAGCCGGGCCAGCAACGGGACCAGATAATGCACCCGGCCGCCGACCCGGTCCGACAGGTCGGACATGTTGTGGATGAGGGTGCCGATCACCTGCTGGCGATTGTCCACATAGGACGCCAGCCGGCCGATCGCGGCCATCACGGGTTCGACCTGGGTGCCGTCCCCCTCGATCAGCGCCACCATACTGGCGCTGAACTGGTTGATCTCCTCCGGAGAGATGGTGGCCAGCACCGGTTTCAGGCCGTTGAACATGCTCGTCACATCGAACGAGGGCAGGGTGTGGTCGATGCCGACGGTGCGCCCGCCCGGCAGCCGCGTCCCGGGTTTCGGGTCCTGCTGCAGATCGATGTAGCGCTGGCCGGTGAGGTTCTGATAGCGGATGGCGAGATGGGAGTTGTCGTAGATCGGCGCATCCGTCTTCAGTGACAGCCGGACTCGCGCCAGGGCGCCGTCGAGGGAAATGCCCTCGACCTTGCCGACCTGGACGCCGAACTGGCGCACATCGTCGCCCACTTTGAGCCCGTTGGCGTCGGTGAACAGCGCCTGGTGCGCTCGCGTATCGCCGGAGACCGGCCGTTCGATGGCGGTGAACACCACCGACAGCACGACGACCATCACTACCGCGAACAGTGCCAGCCGCCACGCGGCGGCGCCCACCTTCATCGGATTCCTCCTAGCAGCGGGGCCAGTACGGGCACCCCGCGCACATCGATTTCGGCGTTCAGCACCGGGCCGTCCGGGGTGTCGTGCACACCGGCACGCAACCGGCGCAGCAACTCGGTCAGGTCGGCGCCGGACTGCTGCGGATACGGCACCATCCGGGCCAGCACCGCCAGCAGCGGAGCCACAGCATCGGTGCTGCCGGAGAATTCACTGCCGGCCCGGGTGCCGAATGCCGCCAGCGCGGGGAGCACCGAATCGGTGAGCGCGGACGTGCCGGCGTCGTAGGCGCCCCGGTTGTCCTGCAGCCGCGGGATATTGCGGATCAGGTCGAGCACCTGGATGGTCGCCCCCGCGAAGCGGCCGCCGCCGTCGAAGGCCGGTCCCAGCCGTCCCACCAATTCGGAGCTGGGCATCTTCTGGTTGTCGGTGATGGTCTGCGCCACCGAGATCAGGGCCTGCACCAGTGGCGTGAAGGCTCCGACATCGGTGCAGACCTGGGAGATCACGGTCGCCATCTGCGGGGTGAGCAGGGCATTGCCGGTCTGCGACAACCCGCGCAGCAGCCCGCCCATGGTCGCGTCGTAGACCGCGGCGGCATGCCGTCCGGTCAGGTCGATGGTGCTGCCGGCGCGCAGTGGCGCGCCGCCGGAACCGGGACGCAGCTCGATCTCGCTGATGCCGAACAGATTCGCCGGGGCGTAGTCCACCCGCAGGCTGTCGTCGATGCCGTGCAGCTGGGATCGGTCCAGCCGCAAGGTGATGCGCTGGGTTCCGCCGTCGGCGGGCGCGATCTCGTCGACCTTGCCGACGTGCACGCCGTCTACCCGGACCGGGGTTCCGGTCAGTACGCCGTCGCCGATCCGTTCGGTGTGCAGCGCGATGTGCAGGCTGTCGTCGACGCGCAGCCCGCGATACAGCATCGAGGCGATCACCACGGCGGCGACCATCGCGAGCGAGACCCCGCCGACCAGCAGTGAACGCCGCTTGTCCACCGCCACTCCGGGCATTCCGTACTTCGGCACTGTGCTTACCCCGTGAAATCGATCGTCGCGTTGAAACCCCACAGCATCAGCGTCAGCACCATGTCGATGGCCACGATCGCCACCGACGAGGCCCGCACCGCACGGCCCGACGCGATGCCGACGCCTTCGGGGCCGCCGGTGGCGAAGAAGCCGTAGTAGCTGTGGATGAGGATCACGACGGTCGCGAAGATCGCCACCTTGATCACCGCGGCGATCACGTCGAATCCGGAGACGAATTGGAAGAAGTAGTGGTCGTAGACGCCTGCCGACTGGCCGTGCACCAGGGTGATCAGCCCGCGGCAGGCCAGATACGACAGGATCAGCCCGATCAGGAAGGTCGGCACGATCGAGATGGCGCCCGCGATGACTCGGGTGGTGACCACGAACGGCACCGACCGCAGGCCGAGCGCCTCGATCGCGTCGATTTCCTCCGAGATCCGCATGGATCCGATCTCGGCGGTCATCCGGCAGCCCGCCTGGGCGGCGAAGCCGATGGCGGCCACGATCGGCGCGAGTTCCCGGGTGGTGGCATAGGCCGAGACGATGCCCGTCACCGGACCCATCCCCAGCATATTCAGCATGGTGAACGATTCGACGGCCACCGACGCGCCCATGACCAACCCGAGCACGATCATCATCGGCACGGTGCCGCCGCCGACGATCACCGAGCCACGCCCCCAGGTCATATCCGAGATGACGCGCAGGGTCTCGTCGCGATAGCGCTGGAGCGTCAGCGGAATCGACGACACCACCTGCCAGATGAAGGCCAGCACGAAGCCCAGGCCCTCGACCCGCGCCAGCAGTAGCCCACGGCGGCGATAGAAGCGCGCGAAACGCCTGAGCCCGGAGGGCATGTAGGTCGATATCGCCACGTCAGACCAGCCTCGTCGGCAGGAACATCTCCACCACCTGGGTCACGCCGAGATTCACCACCGCGATCGACACCACCGACAGCACCACCGCCGCGTTCACCGCGTCGGCCACGCCGCGCGGGCCGCCCTTGGCCTCGAGTCCGCGCTGGCAGGCGATGATCACCACGAGAAAGCCGAACATCACCGCTTTCAGCAGCGAGACCCACACATCGGCTGCGGTGGTGAAGGAACCGAAAGTGGCCCAATAGCTTCCGGGCGTGACGTTCTGCCCGCCGACCGCGACCGCGTAGCCGGCGACCACGCCGACGAAGATGATCAGGATGTTGAGCAGCGGCGCGACCAGGATCATCGCGACCAGCCGCGGTATCACCAGGCGATGAATCGGTGAGATGCCCATCGTGTCGAGGGCGTCGATCTCCTCGCGGATGGTGCGCGCGCCCAGGTCCGCGGCGATGGCGGCCGCGCCCGCGCCGCCCAGCAGGAATCCGGTGGCCAGCGGGGCACCCTGTTTGATCACCCCGAGCCCGCCGGTGGCGCCCAGCAGCGAATCCGCGCCCAGGGTGTGGATCAGGTTGCCGACCTGCACCGAGACGATGACCCCGAAGGGGATCGCGATCAGGACGGCGGGAATCGCGGTGACGGTCACCAGTCGCCAGGCCTGCAGAATCGCTTCGCGCCACTGGAATTCACGCCGGGCGATATCGGAAGCTGTGCCGCTCACGGATTCCCGGGCGATATCGACCGCTCTGCCGAAGGTACGCAGCGCGGACACGACGGTGTCCGAGAAATTCTTGCGAACGATACGAACAGCGGACGCGCCCGAGGAGGCCCGGGTCACCGGCGCCATGGGTGGCGGGCTCGGTCCGGGCGGTGTGGCTCGAAATTCACAATCGTTCTCTCCGTGATCGGCAACACTGCCAACATGAAGCTATCGGTTACAACTAGTTACAGTAAAGTCGATCACGGTGTGAGGGTCGCCGCTCCCGCACCCTTCCGCGGCTCGCGATAAATCCAGCTCACGTGCATGTTTTTCGAAGTAAATCACGGTTCTAGAACCTGTTATCAGGACCGATCGGCTATCGCTATGATCCCCGTCACCGTGATCCGGCCTACACCGATCGACCTCAGGGACTCACCGCGAGAAAGACGAATCCGGCGAGCAACACCAGATGAACGCCACCTTGCAGCAAGGTGGCGCGCCCCGGGACAACTGTCAGCACACCCACCACCACCGTGAGTGCGAGCAACACCATCTGCGTTGCCCCCAAACCGAGCGTCAGCGGGCCGTCGAGCCAGATCGAGGCGAGCGCGATCGCGGGAATGGTCAGGCCGATACTCGCCATCGCCGACCCGAGTGCCAGATTCAGGCTGACCTGCACCCGATCCCGCCGGGCCGCCCGCACCGCGGCGATGGTTTCGGGCAACAGCACCAGCAGGGCGATCACCACGCCCACCGCGGAACGTGGCAGCCCCGCCGCCGCCACCCCGCGCTCGATCGCCGGCGACACCATCTTGGCCAGGCCGACCACACCGATCAGCGCGATCACCATCAGCACCAGGGACCACACCGCCGTGCGCGAACTCGGGCGGTCGTCGCGCCGGTCGTCGAGAACATCGGCCTCGACCGGAAGGAAATCGTCACGGTGACGCACGGTCTGCACCGTCACGAACAGCCCGTACAACAGCAGTGAGGCGACTGCGGCGAAGGTCAGCTGCGATCCGGAGAACTCCGGCCCCGGCTTGGTAGTGGTGAAGGTCGGCAGCACCAGACTCAGCGTGGCCAGCGTGGCGACGGTCGCCAGCGCGGCCCCGGCCCCTTCCGCACTGAAGACCGCCACCCGCCGACGCAAGGCACCGACCAGCAACGACAGCCCGAAGATCCCGTTGCACGTGATCATCACGGCCGCGAAGACGGTATCGCGGGCCAGCGTCGAGGCATCGTGACCGCCCGACGCCATCAGCGTGACGATCAATCCGACTTCGATCACCGTCACCGCGATCGCGAGAAGTAGCGAGCCGAACGGCTCCCCCACTCGGTGCGCCACCACCTCGGCGTGCTGCACCGCGGCCAGCACCGCGCCGGCGAGACCCAGGATCAGAATCACCACCGCGGGTCCGGAGGGATGTGTGAACCACGCGATTGCCAACACCACGGCGGCCAGGGGTGGAACAACGGTCGTCCAGTGTCGGGTCAACGCGTACTTCATGTTCGCGATTGTCCGAACAAATCGGACAAATCGCCCGTAATGGAGAGAAGTCCCACGATTTCCGGATCGATGTAACGCCGCCGCGGGCCGCTACCACAGCCCGGGTACGAGACGCCTGGTACGCGCGCGATACTCCTCGTAGGCGCGGCCGAGGGTTTCGATCATCGCCCGTTCCTCCACCTCGATGCGTCGGAGAAAGGCCAAGGTGGGCACGATGATCGCGATCAGCAGCGAAATCCAGTTCCCGGCGGCGATCCCGAATCCGGTGGTGAGCAACAGAACTCCGCTGTAGGACGGATGGCGCACCCAGCGATAGGGCCCGCGATCGACCACGACCTGATCGGGATCGACCTCGACAGTGGTACGAAAAGCATTGCCCAGCACCGCGATAGCCCATATCCGGACACCCAGACCGAGCACCATGAGAGCGACACCCGCCAGCTGCCAGATCACCGGATCGTCTCCGGTGAAGCGCAGATCGCTGTCGGCCGGCAGCACGATCGACACCACATTCGCGACGCCGATCGAGACGGCGACCAGGATCATGATGACAGTACGGGTGCCGCGATCGCGATCGGTCGATCCCTTGCTGCGCAAACGATCCCGCATCGCCAGGCCGATCTCGAAGATCAGCCACACCCACGTGACGACCACTGCCGCGTTCACGACGGCATCCTCCTGACGAATCGGCGAACAACCTGCTCCATCGAATAAACCATCGGTTCGTCGAGGGCACATCGGGGATGTCCCGGAATTCCGCCCGGATGTTCCGGCTCGGTGTGTGACTCGCAGCCATAATCGGCGGTGTTCTCGCGCTGCAAGGTGGCACAGTGGGTGTTGACGTCGATGCATGAGCTACGCAAGCTCGGTGCAAGGTCGATCGGCAACTCTTGCTGCATGACAACAGCAGTTGGATCAGAGGATCGAGCAGAGATCAGCGGGCTGCTCAGCCGCTACTACCGAGCAGTGGACGACAAGCGGGTAGACCACACGCTCATCGAGGCGACGTTTACCGCGGACGGTCGCTGGGTGAGTCCGACTGGTATCGTCCGGGTCGGCCATGAGACCATCGCGGCTCAGCAGATCGAGGCCACCGCTCTGTTCCGAGCCACCCACCACATGACCACCGACCACGTAATCGAACTCGACGGTGACACCGCGTGGTTGCAGGCCAACGTCACCGCGATGCACCTGTGGGGATCTGGCACCACGGACCCGGCCGCGCTCGAATCCCACTTTCTGGCAGGTGGGGTGTTCCAAGCCCATGCGGTGCGGACAATCGCGGGCTGGCGGTTCTCGGAACTGACCTTGCGGATCGTCTGGCGCACAGGAGCTCTCCCAGTACACGTCAGTCCAGACAAAGTGTGAG
The DNA here is from genome assembly GCF_020733635.1 of Nocardia spumae. NCBI lineage: Bacteria > Bacillati > Actinomycetota > Actinomycetes > Mycobacteriales > Nocardiaceae > Nocardia > Nocardia spumae. The sequence goes on from NZ_JAJFZL010000001.1 coordinate 5,778,088, forward strand.
TCGGCACAACACGGCAGGATCGTCCATGTTCCGGCACCGTCAACTGGCGCCGATGACGAGAGTACTGCGGGCAGTCTCGACGACGTCCGCTGTGACGGTGTGGGGCTCGTTGATCTTCAAGACGCGGTGGATCTGGGCGAAGAGTCGTTGCAGGAGGCGGAAATTGCCGCCGGTGATGCGGGCGACCGCGGCGACGACCTGTGTCTCCGGTGTGGTCGGGGCTGACGGCTTTGCACAGGAACCGGTTTTTGTGGAAGACCTGGATTTCGGTGATGTCACCGCGACCTGGGCGACGGTGTAGCGGCGCTTGCCACACTCGTCGAGCTCGTCGTACATCTGCCGCGCCAGATCCACCTGCCGGGGACCGAGCTTGGGCTTCTGCCCACCGGTGGGCCCGCGGGCACGCGCCGCGGCCGGCCCGTCACGGGTCCATAGCCGATTCGCCTGCGGCACAGTGTATTGCGAACCCCCGACAGGTTGACATTGCCGCGTACACGGCAACCGTTACAGATTCGGCGACATCCGACCTGCGGGAATCTTCGACACCCCAATGTGTCTCGTGAACGTTCGTTCGCGAGACACGAGATTGGCCGCGCGGTGGTTCGCTCTGGCAATTCGGTCAGTGATGGAACATCCGGAGTTCTGTACGGGTGAGTGCGATGTGGTGTTCGCGGCACGCCTGGGCGATTGTGTCGCCGTGGAGTGCTCCTGCCGGTTCGACGATGACCGCGACTCCGTGTTCGGCGGCGACGTCGACGTTGTCGCGGAACGGGAGGTAGCCGTCAGAAACCATGGTGAGGCCGCTGAGTCGTCGGCTCCAAATGACGGCTTCCCGGTCCTCGATCGCGACGCTGGGCTGGGCTGGGCTGGATGAGTAGTTGCGCGAGGCAGGCGCAGCACAAATCGACCGTGCGGCGAATCCAGCTGCAGCGCAACACTGTCCATGCCCGCACCCAGCGGGCGAAGCGATCCGCGCGCAAGCTCGGGGCGCGGTGAATCGCGGAGCGCGCCACGCACCCGCGTCCGCCAGTCGGCTGGAAGTCGCACGTGGGCACCCATATCCATCTCCGCATCGTAGGCGCCGGGTGAGCGCCACGATCCGCATCGGCGCCCCGGGCGGGCCTCACGGCAGGCGGCTAGGATCGGCGGCGTGCCGGAGTCCGCGAGTCCCGCGCCCGCCTCGGTCCAGCTCTGGCGGGCGCTGCAACGGGTCTATGTGGATCTGCGCCCGGAACTGGACTCCGAACTGCGCCGCGCGACCGGCCTGCCCGCCAGCTGGTACGACATGCTCGTCGAACTGTCCGGCCCGCAACGACTTCGGATGAGCGATCTCGGTGCGCGCATGGTGCTCAGCCGGACCCGGGTCAGCCGGCTGGTCAGCGAACTGGAGGGCCGGGGACTGGTCCGGCGCGAATCCAACCCGGAAGACGGGCGATCGGCCTATGTCGCCATCAGCCCCGCCGGATGGCAGCGACTGCACGACGCCACCCCCTTTCACCGAGCGGCCATCGACCAGCATTTCGCCGGCCTGCCCGACGGCGAGCTGGAAACACTGGCCACCGCACTGCACCGGGTGATCGGCGAGCAGGACGGCTACGACGATCCGGTCCGGCACGATTGATCCCGTCGCGCACAATGGACCGATGCCCGCCCTTTCCACCGTGCTCGACCCGCTCCGCCACACCGCCGGATACGCCCGGTATCTGCTGCACAAGAGCGCCCGCGACCGCGCGGATGCTCAGGCACTGAGCGAACTCGAAACCCGGCCGCTTGCCCTGCCGGCCGGGCTGAAGCTGGAATGGCTGGGCACCGCCGGCTACCGGATGACCTACGAGGGCGCGACGCTGCTGATCGATCCGTTCCTGACCCGAGTGCCGTTGTCGACGATCGTGCGCCGCCGCACCGCCCTGCCCGACCCGGCCGTGATCGACCGATACCTCCCCGACCTCGGCACGGTCGCGGGAATCGTGGTGGGACACGGACATTGGGATCACGCCTTGGACGCTCCGGAGATCGCGCGCCGCCACGGTTGCGCGGTCTACGGTTCGCAGTCCGTGCGCAATCTGATGACGCTGCACGGCCTCGCCGATCGCGGCGTGGTGGTCGAACCGTATCGCCGCTACGAACTCGGGCCGTTCACGGTGACCTTCGTGCCCAGCGTGCATTCCAAGATTCCGTTCGGAGTCCGGATCCCCTCGCCCGGCGACACCAGCTGCGAATCCCTCGCCGGGCTGGCGCCCCTGGCCTACGGCTGCGGACAGACCTGGGGTATCCACGTCGCGGTCGCCGGGCTCGAGATCTATCACCAGGGCAGTGCGGATCTCATCGACGACGCGATCCGCCATCGCGATGTCGACCTCTTCCTCGCCGGGGTCGCCGGGCGATCGGTCACCCCGGACTATTGGCGGCGGGTGCTCGGCGGGTTGCGCCCGGCCACGGTCGTCCCGATGCACTACGACGATTTCCTGCGGCCGCTGGACGCGCCGAGGGGATTCACGCTCGATATCGACTTGGCCGCGGTGCCGGACGAGATCGCCGCGGTGAGCCGCGATATCGAGGTCGTCGCGCTGCCACCGATCCGCCCGCGGGCGACAGCCGGACCCGCGACCACCGGCGACGGGAATTAGCGGGCGGACCGGTCAGCAGATGCGTGACCGGTGCGCCCAGCGGCCCACCCGGGTTGCCCGGCTGCGCGGGGCGGTGGCCATGGCACGTGTGACGAGTGCGTTCACATCGAGAATGCGACCGATGCCGCGGGGTGCGCCGATCCCGCACGGAGACCGGCCCGCGGCATAGTCTGCACACGTGGACGACTCCGACCGCGTGCGCGATTCCGGTACCTGGAAACATCCGCACGAACCACATGGCGAGGGCATGGCCTCGCGACTGAACTGGTTGCGTGCCGGAGTGCTGGGAGCCAACGACGGTATCGTCTCGACCGCCGGCCTGGTTGTCGGCGTCGCCTCCGCGACCACCGAATCCACGCCGATCCTCACTGCGGGCGTGGCCGGGCTGGTCGCGGGCGCGCTGTCCATGGCGGTCGGTGAATACGTCTCGGTGAGCACGCAGCGCGACAGCGAGCGAGCCCTGCTCTCGCAGGAGAAGCGCGAACTGGCCGCGGATCCCGATTACGAACTCGCCGAACTGGCCCAGATCTATCAGGACAAGGGCCTGTCCGCCGCGACGGCCCAGCAGGTCGCCCGGGAGCTGACCGCCCACGACGCGTTCGCCGCACATGCCGAGGCGGAACTGAAACTGGACCCCCACGAACTCACCAATCCATGGCAGGCGGCGTTCTCGTCGGCGGTGTCGTTCACCTGCGGCGCGCTGCTCCCGCTGCTGGCGATCCTGTTGCCGCCGGTGACGTGGCGGATTCCGGTGACCTTCGCGGCGGTGCTGCTGGCCCTGGCGGGGACCGGATCGCTCAGTGCCCGGCTCGGCGGCAGCAGCAGGCTGCGTGCCGTCCCACGGGTGGTGCTCGGCGGTGCGCTCGCCATGGCGGTGACCTACGCCATCGGGCAGATACCGGGAGTGTCGCAATGAACGGATGAGCTCCGCCGCATAACCAGCTATCTCAGAACAGGCCACTACTCCACAACTGGCTCTGGGTTCGAGGTCCAGTCGTCGGCATACTGGCCGAATGTTGCTGCGTCGCCTGAGTGCGCTCTATGCCGGACTGTGGTTGTACGGCTTCTCGATGGCCGTCATGATCCGGGCGGCGCTCGGACTCGACCCATGGGATGTGTTCCACCAGGGCGTCGTCGCGCACGTACCGGTGAGCTTCGGCACCGTGACCGCGGTGACCGGGGCGGCAGTGCTGCTGGCCTGGATTCCGCTGCGGCAGCGGCCCGGTCTGGGCACGGTCAGCAATGTCGTGGTCATCGCCTTCTCCGTCGATACCGGGCTGTGGCTGCTGCCCGAACTCCACGCCCTCCCGGCGCGGATCGCCGCGATGGCCGCCGCCGTCGTGCTCAACGCCGTGGCCACCGTGCTCTATATCGGGGCCGGAATGGGGCCGGGCCCGCGCGACGGCCTCATGACCGGTCTCGTCGCGCGGACCGGGCGGCCCGTCTGGGCGATCCGAACCGGGATCGAGGCGACGGTGCTGGGCACCGGCTGGCTACTGGGCGGCAGCGTCGGGATCGGCACCTTCGTCTACGCCGTCGGCATCGGGCCGCTGATCCAGCTGTTGATCCCGCTGGTCGATCGCCGGCTTCCCGGTTTCCGCCCGGCCTCCGTGCCCGAACCGGTACCGGTCTGACATCCGGCGCGGGAATTCACTTGTCGCGCACGATGATTCCCGCCGCCCGCGCGAAGGCCGGCGCCATCTCCATCAGCTGTCCGGTGTTGATGATCGCGCCCTTCAGGGTGCCGATATCGGCGATGAGATCCAGGGTCGCGGCCTCGCGCAGATCGACGTCCTGGAAGGTGGCTCCGTGCAGCGCGACCCCGTCGAGCCGCGACCCCGGGAACTCGACCTGCCGCAGGGCGGCGGAGGAGAAGTCGACATCGCGCAGGACACAGTCGACGAAGCTCACATGTCGCAGCTTCGCCGCCCGGAAGTTCACCGATTCGAGTTTGCAGCCCTCGAACCGGACGCGGCGCAACTGGGCGTCCACGGCGATCACCCCCGACCAGGCCGAATCGATGAGTTCGGCATCGAGCCACCGGGTTTCGCCGATATCGGTACCGATCCAGCGCACTCCGCGCATCCAGACGTCCTCGAACCGGCTGTGCGCCACACTGCCGCCGGTCAGCACGACCGAGGTGAGCGCCGAGCGGGTGAACCAGGACCCGGCCGCGGACACCTCGTCCGGGGCGGCGGAGTCGAGGTGGATCCGCTCGTACTCACTGTCGGGGGCGAGCGGTTCCCGCAGCGGGGTCAGTTCGTCGGCATACGGCAGATCGGTGAGGTCACGGGGCATTCCTGCACCCTAGACATCGCCACCGACACCCGATCAGGACACGTATTCGTGATCGGTGCGGACCCGCCCATCCGAGTCGAAGGTCAGCACCTCCAGACCGGATCCGGCGATACTCCCGTCGGCGCGGGAGCGCATCACCCAGGTCAGGGCGATCGCGGCACCGGCATGGCGCACGGGTTCCCCGGCGGCCTCGAAGACGTGCTCGCCGTCGGCGATGAACATCTCATAGGCCCGGGTGACCCGGGCGAACATCGCGTCGTGTCCGCGGATCTCGATCGGCGGCGCGGTCACCCCGTACTGCTGCGCGGTGTCGCGAATGCCCTGCGGTGGATTGACCATGACCTGGTAGCCGTCCTCGGTCCACACCTGCCGGATCAGCGCGCGGCGGCGCTGTTCATCGGGTTCGTTCCACTGCGCGATCCAGCGGTCGAGTTGTTCCTTCAGTTCGATATCGGTCGGTTCGTCACTCATGACGACGAGTCTGTACGTCGCACCGCGGCCGTGCGATTCCTCGCAGGGTATGGCGCGGCGGCACGTATCGGCCGACGATGAACCCATGACGACCGTCGCACAACCGGGACCCTTCGCGCGCGAGCTGCGCCGCTGGCGAGGTCTGCGGCACTGGAGCCAGCTCGATCTGGCCATCCGCGCCGACACCACCCAGCGCTATCTCAGCTACCTCGAACAGGGGCGCTCCCAGCCGGGCCGGGCGATCGTGCTGCGCCTGGCCGAATCACTGCAACTGTCACTGCGCGAACGCAACGCGCTGCTGGCGACGGCCGGCTACACGCCCGCATTCGACGAATCCGGTTTCGACGCACCGCAATTGGCGCCCGTCCGGGCCGCGCTGCGATCGGTGTTGGACGGGCATATGCCCTACCCGGCCCTCATCGCCGATCGCTACGGCGACCTGGTCGAGTCCAACGCGGCCTTCGACCTCTTCACCGCCGACTGCGCACCGGAGTTGCTCATCCCGCCGATCAATGTTCGCCGCTTGGCATTACATCCGAAGGGGCTGGCGCCCAGGGTGGCCAATTTCGCCGAATGGGGCCGCCATGTCACCGAATCCATGCGGACCCGCAACCGGATCTCACCGGACCCGGTGGCGGAGGAACTGGTCGCCGAATTCGAAACGTATCTGCCGGTCATCGATCCCGGACCGGGCTATGTCGGTTTCGCGGTCCCGCTCCGACTGCGCGACGACGCGGGTGAATTGCGACTGATCACCACCTTGACCTCGTTCGCCACCGCGACCGACGTCTCACTGGCCGAACTACATCTGGAGGCGTTCCTGCCCGCCGACGAGGCGACGGCCGAACTGCTGCGCCGGCGCGCCGAGGCCCGCGCGCACGACGACGGAAATCACCGCACCGGTTCGAAGTCCATTCGACCGTCCTCGGTGAGCGCGTAGATACCGGGGGCCAGATCCAGCGCGACGAGGGTGCGCGCCGTGGCCTCCGCGATATGGATCCGCGGCGGCTCGGGCAGGGCCGTCGGATCGGGATAGTAGGTGCCGGGACCGTAGAACTGGCCGTAGCGCAGGACGACGCCGCCGATACCCAGCACCGTCTCCTCGAGGTACTCCTTGGCCGCCTGCCCCTCACCCGACATATCCCAGGCAACGCTCTGCGCGAGAAAGCGTTTCGCGCCGGCGGCCTGTGCCGCGGCGACCAGATTGGCCGTGCCCTCACGGCGTATCCGCGCGTTGGCGGCCCGGCCGGCGGCCAGGTCGGCGACATCGTCGGGCAGATCGGTCAGCTGGTGCATCACGAGGTCGGGGGCGTAGTCACACACGGCGCGCTCGAGCCCGGCCGCATCGTAGACATCGCACACCACCGGCTCGGCGCCGAATTCCCGCAGCATCGCCGCTTTCTCGGCCGAACGGGTCATCCCCGCCACCTCGAATCCGGCCGAGACCAGCAGGGGTATCAGTCCGGCGCCCAGTACTCCGGTCGCGCCCGCCACAAAGATCCGCACGGTGGTCACGATAACCGGTCGGCACCCGATGGCGGACTCGACACCCTTGACCGTTCCCCGTCGATTAACCTACGGTCTACGTACACAGATAGTAGATAGCTCGTAGGAACAGCTCGGCCGCGCACACGCCGCGGCCACCCCACGTCACGGCACGCCGGCGCGCGCCAGGAGCGGCCCTCATCAGCTCCGAGGCATGCGCATCAGGGGCGACGCCCGTGACCGACCGCCCCCGGATCCGGCGCCGGCACGCCGAACCCCGGGGGCGGTTTCGTTTGCCTCCCGACGCTTACTTGTGGGCGAATACTCGTAGACGTATATTTGTTTGCGAGTAAGGAGGTGGAGTGAGCGATGGCCGCGAAACGCAAAGTCGGCAATCTACTGGCCCTCGCGGTCTTGGCGGCGCTGATCGAACGTCCGATGCACCGCTACGAGATCGCGGCGGTCCTGCGCGAACGCGGTAAGGACCGCGATATGGACATCAAGTGGGGTTCGCTCTACACCGTCGTGCAGAACCTCGAGAAGCACGGCTTCGTCGAGATCATCGGTAGCGAGCGTGACGGCGCCCGCCCCGAGCGCACCATCTACCGGCTCACCGAGGCCGGTCGCGCCGAAGCCGAGGACTGGATCCGCGAGCTGATCTCCACACCGGAGCCCGAACACCACCGATTCGTCGCCGGTCTGTCGGTCGTGGCCATGCTGCCGCCCGACGACGTGGTCACCCTGCTCGACGAACGCGCCCGGCGGCTCAGCGACGAGATCGAGGCACGCCGCCGCGAAATCGACCAGCAGCGCCCCCTGCTCCCCCGCCTGTTCCTCATCGAGGCCGAATTCGGGGTCGCCATGTTGGAGGCGGAGGCCGAGTGGGTCGCCGGACTGCGCACCGAGCTGGCCTCCGGAAGCTTCCCCGACGTCGATTTCTGGCGCCGGGCACATGCCGAGAACATCCCGCCCGGCGATATCGCCGAGATGGTGGAAGGAGGGGCTTTCACACGACTGCCCGGCGACTGAACCCGTCGCCGGCACCGTTCACGAACCGGGCCCGGTCGGTGCGGCAACACCGAGCCGAGCCCGATCCATCACCTCTCGAACCGCATCCGCGCAGGCGAACCCTGGTCCAAGTGTGGCAACTTCAGGATAACGGGGCAGTTCTCGCGCGAATCGGATCGGGTTGATCCACTCGAGGAGAACTCTCATGTCCGCAATCAGTTCCGCACTCGTCATCGGCGGCGGCGTCGCCGGTCCGGTCGCCGCCACCGCACTGCGGAAGGCCGGAATCGACGCCACCGTCCACGAGGCCTATCCCGGACCGGCCTACAACATCGGCAGCGCCCTCGGCCTCGCCCCCAACGGACTGTCCGCACTGGACGTCATCGGCGCCGGCGACGCGGTGCGCGCACTGGCGCTGCCCATGCGGCATACCGTGATGGCGTTGGGCGCCAGGGAAATCGAGTTACCGGCCGTCAGCGGCGTGGAGCCGTTGCATGCGATCGACCGCAGCGATCTGCATCGGGCGCTGCACGACCACGCGGTCGCCGCCGGGGTGCCCATCGAATACTCCCAACGGCTGGTCCGGGTGGACGAGCACGCCGACGGCGTCACCGCGCACTTCGCGGACGGCAGCACCGCCACCGCCGATATCGTCATCGGCGCCGACGGCATCAGATCGCGCGTGCGCACCCTCATCGATCCGGATGCGCCCGGCGCGAACTACACCGGCATGCTCGGCTTCGGCGCCTATACCGAATGTTCGCAGCCGGTGCCCGCGGAGACGATGGTCTTCGCCTACGGGCGCAATGCCTACTACCTGTACTGGCCCATGCCCGACGGCCGGGTCGCCTGGGGCGCGAATCTGCCGCAGCAGCGGTATCTGTCCCTCACCCAGGCGCGTGAGGTGCCCGCCGAGCAGTGGCTGCGGACGCTGCGGGAGGTGTACGGCGAGGACACCCCCGGCGGCGAACTGGTCCGCAACACCCGGCCCGCCGATCTGGTGGTGACCGGCGGCCTGCACATCATGCCCCCGGTGCCGCACTGGTCTCGCGATCGTCTGGTGCTGGTCGGCGACGCGGTCCACGCGCCGTCGAACAGCACCGGACAGGGCGCCTCACTGGCCATCGAGAGTGCGGTGCAGCTCGCGCGCTGCCTGCGCGACTTCGATGATCCGGCAACGGCTTTCGCCGCCTACGAGCGCATCCGGCGGCCGCGGGTGGAGAAGATCGCCGCGCGCGGGGCCAAGATCAACCACTCCAAGACGGTGGGCCCGCTGATGCGCCGGCTGATGCCGGTGGTGATGCCGCTGGCGACCAAGATGTTCAAGATGGAGGAGGTCATGCGGCGCGAACAGAGCTACCGTATCGACTGGAGCGCACCGGTCGACGAGCGCGCCGAACTCGCCGTGGCCTGAGGCCGCGCCGGCGGGCGCTGCGGCAATGGTGATCTCACACCGTCAGCCGCAGCGCCTCCGGGCGATCCACCTCGTCCAGCAGCTTCGCCGCGATATTATCCAGCGCCTGGTCGAACAGCGCGCGATCCTGCGGGTCGGCACAATCCCAGTCGTCGAGATAGCGGCACAACCACTTTCGCCACGCGGCGAGGATACGGTCGTATTCGGCGGCGCCACTGGCCGTCAAAGCCATTCGGTCACCGGCGAATTCGATGTATCCGGATCGCGCCGCTTTGTCGTACACCGGCTCCAGGACCTCCGCGGGCACCCAGTGCGCCCGCGCCACCGCCGCGAGATCGGCATAGCCGCGGGCGCGCTCGAGCATCTTGACCTGTCCGATCGCCCACGCCTGATCGCGGCTCAGCGGACTGTCCGCGGCGACCAGAATGCGTGGATCGGGCAGTTCGTCATCGCGAAGTCTGCGCATCACGCTGGCGAGTGAATGTTCCAGTCGCACTACCCGATCCGCGGAATCCGGCACCGAGAATCCGCCGCCGACGTCGGCCGCTTCCGCGCGCACGCTGTCGCGCAGCGGCACCTGTTTGAGGAACCACGACACGATGAAGCCCACCACCGCCACCGGAACCACCCACCGGAACACGTAGTCGATGGTGTCGGCGTAGGCGTCGATGATCGGAATCGCCTCGGCGTACGGAAGTTTGTGCAGCAGTTGGGGACTCTGAGCCACAGCGGGCGGCACCCCGGGCACCTGCGCGAAGGCGTCGCGCAGATTCGGCCCCAGTTGATTGCTGTAGAGGGTGCCGAAGATGGCGGTGCCGAAGGTCGATCCCAGGGTCCGGAAGAAGGTCACCCCCGAGGTCGCGGTGCCCAGATCGTGATAGGGCACCGTGTTCTGCACGACGATCGTGAGCACCTGCATCGCCAGCCCGATCCCCAGCCCCAGGATCAGCATGTACAGCGATTGCAGCCAGAATCCGGTGGTCCGGCCCATGGTCGACATCAGGTACAGGCCCACCGCCATCACCGCGGTGCCGGCGATCGGGAAGTACTTGTACTGCCCCGTCCGGCCGACCACCTGCCCGGAAATGATCGATGTGGTGAACAGGCCGATCACCATCGGCAGCGTCCGCAACCCCGAGGCGGTGGCCGACACGCCGGTGACGTATTGCAGATATGCCGGCAGATAGGTCAGCGCGCCGAGCATCGCGAAGCCGACGATGAAGCTCAGGATGGAACAGACCGTGAACACATTGCTGCGGAACAGATGCATCGGCAGCATCGGCTCCGCCGCCCGCAGCTCCACGGCCACGAACGCGGCGATCAGCACCACTGCCGCGACGAACAGGCCGATGATGGTGGCCGAACCCCACGGATATTCCTGGCCTCCCCATTCCAGGGCCAGGATCAGGCAGCTCACACCGATGGCGATCAGGGCGATCCCGGCATAGTCGATCACCGGCCGCACCGCGGCGCGGATCGACGGAATGGCCCGCGCGGCAATGACGATCATCACGATCGCGATCGGAACGTTCACATAGAAGCACCACCGCCAGCTGGCGTGATCGGTGAACAGTCCGCCCAGCGTCGGCCCGACCACCGTGGTGATGCCGAAGACCGCACCCAGCGCACCCTGATATTTCCCGCGGTCGCGCAGGGGGATGACGTCGGCGATCAAGGCCATCGCCGTCACCATCAGTCCGCCCGCGCCCACGCCCTGGATACCGCGCGCGACGATCAGCAGTGCCATCCCGTTCGCGAGTCCGGCCACCATCGAGCCGATGATGAAGATCAGTCCGCTGAGCTGGAAGATCAGCTTCCGGCCGAACAGATCGCCGAACTTGCCGGCCAGCGCCGTCGCGACCGCCTCGGCCAGCAGATAGGCCGTCACCACCCACGCCATATGCCCCGCGCCACCCAGATCGGCGACGATCGTGGGCAGCGCGGTCGACACGATGGTCTGGTCCAGTGCCGCCATCAACATTCCCAATACGACGGTGAGGAAGACGACGTTGGCCCGGGTATGGCTGACGGGCGCGGGCGATTCGGCGACTGCGGCAACACCGGACATTAGCTCAGTATGTGCCCTGACGCCGATTTGGTCGGTGCAACACGGCAATACGCCAGTTCGGTTCCCGGGATCGCTAATTTCTGGCACACCATTGCCGCCACAGCGCTCCGGAATCGATAGGCTGACGGCATTGCGATCGACCCCTACCGCCTGAACTTACTCTAAAGTAAGGTCGGCGGTGAGGACGCGACGAGGCTCCCTATTCCGACGGTTGACAGTGAGGTCTCACCATGGCGTGGAATCCCGGCGACATTCCGGCGCAGAACGGACGCACGTTCGTGATCACCGGAGCCAACGGCGGTATCGGTAAACACACCACCCGGGCACTGGCGGCCAAGGGCGCCACCGTGATCATGGCCTGCCGCAACACCACGACCGCACAGCAGGTCGCCGACGGCATCGACGGAGATGTCCGGGTAGCGGCACTGGACCTCGCCGATCTGGCCTCGATTCGCGAATTCGCCGACCGCACCGGCGAATTCGACGTTCTCGTCAACAACGCCGGCCTGATGAACATCCCGTTCTCACGAACCGAGGACGGGTTCGAAACCCAATGGGGTGTGAACCACCTCGGCCACTTCGCGCTCACCGGGCTACTGCTGGATCGCCTCGGGGATCGTGTGGTCACCCTCGCCAGCATCGCGCACCGGCAGACCCCGAAACTGTGGATCGACGATCTCAACTACGAACACCGTCGCTATCAGCGCAACCTCGCCTACGCCCAGGCCAAACTCTCGAATCTGATGTTCGCCCGCGAACTGCAGCGCCGTCTGACCGAGGCGGGCTCGGCCAAGCGGTCCTATGCGGTACACCCGGGCGTCTCGGCGACCGATCTGTTCACCCGCACCGAGACGCCGATGGACAAGGTCGCCAAGCCGTTCATCGCCCTGGTCGGCCACTCGCCGCGCAAGGCGGCGGAATCGAGCCTGTTCGCGGCCACCGAGCCCGATGCCGATCCGACCACCTACTGGGGCCCGACCCTGCTGTTCGGCTCCCGCGGCCCGGTCCGGCCGTCACCGTCGAACGGCCTGTCGAAGAACAAGGAGCTGCAGCGGCGGCTCTGGGAGGAATCCGAACGCCTCACCGGTGTGACCTACAAGTTCTGATCCGGCGCCCGCCCGGTCGGCTGACCTGCCGGATCTCCCCCACTCCGGCCGGCCGCGACCGGAGGTACCTCACACTACGGCCGGTGTAGTAGACAGGTACCGTGGTAGGCGTGTCCGCACCCCATCGTCGCCCGGCTCTGATCATCTTGGTGGTCGTTGCCGCACTGGCCTGCCTGGGGCTGGGCTGGTGGCAGTGGGGACGCTTCGAATCCGCGAGCGGAACCGCGCAGAATCTGGGCTACGCACTGCAGTGGCCGCTGTTCGCCGGGTTCGTGGTCTTCGCCTACTTCCGCTTCGTGCGGCTCGAGCGCGATACCACCGCCGAACACCCCGAGGCCGCCGACACCGCGGCCGGGACACACCCGCCTGCTGCCGCTCCCACCGGGCGCAAGACCAAATCCGTTGCGCCGCGCGAGATTCCGGCGGGCATCCTGCCGGAGCGGCCGACCGCCGCGCGCGATGACGATCCGGTGCTGGCCGAATACAACAAATACCTTGCCGATCTGCACGCGCAGGATGTGCGCGAGCGGATGCACGCCGTCGGACTCGACGGCACCGACACCGAGAGGAGAGCCGGTTGAGCGCCGAACAGCCCAGCACCCCGGCCACCACCACACCGGCACCCGCGCCCGCCCGCGCCGCACGTGATACCGGCCGGATCCGCTCGGCCCTGACCCGCTACCGGGTACTCGCCTACATCACCGGTATCTGGCTGCTGTTGTTGTGCGCGGAGATGGTGTACAAGTACCTGCTGCTCGACGACAGCAGCACGGCGCCGCACTGGCTGTTCTACGTCGGGCAGATCCACGGCATCTTCTACATGCTGTACCTGGTGTTCACCATCGACCTCGGCATCAAGACGCGCTGGAAGCCGCTGACCCTGGTGATCACCGCCCTCGCCGGCACCATCCCGTTCCTGTCGTTCGTCTGCGAGCACTACCGCACCCGCCAAGTGCGGGCGGAATTCTTGCAGCCCGCCTCGCCGAGTATCTAGGCCGGGTTCGGCCGCCCCGACTCCCGCCGGGCGGTTCGCCCGGCGGGAGTCGGGGCGCTCTCAGGACTCGGCGAGTTCGGCCAATGCCGGGAGCAGGGCGCGCAGGGCGCGGCCTCGATGGGACGCAGCGTCCTTCTCCGCCGGTGACAATTGCGCCGCGGAGACCGTGCCACCATCGGGGACGAACAGCGAGTCGTAGCCGAAACCACCCTCACCCTGTGGCTTTCGCGCGATCACACCGGGCCATTCACCGAGGGTCACGACCTCGCGGCCGTCGGCCACCAATGCGCAGGCCGAGACGAAGCGGGCGCCACGGCGCTCGTCGGGCACATCCGCCAATTGGGCCAGCAGCAGTTCATTGTTGGCCGGGTCGTCGCCGTGGCGGCCGGACCAGCGGGCCGACAGCACCCCGGGCATGCCGTTGAGTGCGTCCACCGAAATCCCGGAATCGTCTGCCACACAGGCCAATCCGGTCGCCGCCGCACCGTCGCGGGCCTTGGCCAGGGCATTCTCCTCGAACGTCGCCCCGGTCTCCGGCGCCTCCGGGAACGGAGGCACCTCATCCAGGCCGACGACCTCGAGCCCCGCCACCCCCGCTTCAGCGAGGATGCGGCGCAGCTCGCCGAGCTTCTTGGCGTTGCGGCTGGCGACCAGCACCCGGCGCGTCATTACTTCTTCTTCTCGCCCGGTTCGGGCAGCTGTCCCGGATAGGGCAACTCCAGTGCCTGCTTCTGCACCTCGAACAGCTGCTCACAGCCGGCCAGCGCCGAATCCAGCAACTTGTCCAGGGTCGAGCGGGGGAAGGTCGCGCCCTCACCGGTGCCCTGGATCTCGACCAGTGTGCCGGTGTCGGTGGCGACCACGTTCATATCGACCTCGGCGCGCGAATCCTCCTCATAGGGCAGATCCAGGCGCACCCGTCCGTCCACCACACCCACGCTCACCGCGGCGATCATGCACGAGATCGGCTGCGGATCGGCCAGCCGGCCGGCCGCGGCCAGATAGGTGACAGCATCGGAGAGCGCCACGTACGCGCCGGTGATGGCGGCGGTACGGGTGCCGCCGTCGGCCTGCAGCACGTCGCAGTCGATGGCGATGGTGTTCTCACCGATCGCGGCCAGGTCGATGCACGCGCGCAGCGACCGGCCGATCAAACGGCTGATCTCCTGCGTCCGCCCGCCGACCTTGCCCTTCACCGACTCGCGTCCGCTACGAGTGTGGGTGGCCGCCGGTAGCATCGCGTATTCGGCTGTCAGCCAGCCCAATCCGGAGTCGCGCCGCCACGGGGGTACGCCCTCGGTCGCGCTCGCGGTGCACATCACCCGCGTCTGACCGAATTCGACCAGTACCGAACCCGCCGGATGCGTGGTGAATCCCCGGGTGATCCTTACCTCGCGGAGTTCGTCGTCCGCCCTGCCATCGGCTCGTCTAGACACCACGCCAGCCTAAGGGATGGGTAAGACGGCTCGGCCCCGGCGGTGTGCGGTGTCAGATATCGATGACCTCACCTGGGGATACCGCATGCACCGGTCCGCTGAACTGCTCCTTGGCCTCGGCGATGACATCCTCGCGGGAGGTCCACGGCGGAATGTGGGTCAGCAGCAGCTCACCGGCACCCGCACGCGCGGCGATCATTCCGGCCTCGGTCCCCGAAAGATGAATGCCGGGTGGGCGATTGGCGGGATCGTGGGTCCACGACGCCTCGGACAGCAGGATGTCGGCGCCCTCCGCCAGCTCGAACACAGCGTCGCACAGTGCCGTATCGCCGGTGTAGACCAGGACGCGGCCCGATGCGGTGGTGATGCGCAGGCCGTAGGACTCCGGCGGGTGGTACATCCGGCGGGCGACCACGGTGTGGCCGGTACCGAACGCCACCTCGCGGCCCTCCTCCCACGCCCGCATATCGATCACGTCCGACCAGTCGTCACATTCGCCGCCGATCTCGGCCGAGGCGTTGCCGATCCGCAGCGCGGAATCCGACGGGCCCCGCACGATCGCCTTACCACTCGGCGGGTTGGGGTGATATCGCCGCCACACCAGCAGTCCGGGCAGATCCAGACAGTGGTCGGCGTGCAGATGAGTGAGGAAGATGTCGACCTCGCCGGGATCCAGATGGCGCTGCAGCGCGCCCAGGACACCCGGACCGAAATCGATCACAGTGGGAGTCATATCCGGACCGGTCAGCAAATAGCCCGACGCAGGGGAATCCGGGCCGGACACACTGCCCGAACACCCGAGGACGGTGAGGCGCATTCCCCCATGCTGCCACGCTGCAGTTTCACTCAACTGGGGATCCCCCAAATCGCCGACCGGGTTCCGCAGTCACCCCGATGATGCGAGGCGGCCGGCACTCTCCCCGCGACGATGACGACGTTCATTGGATGAGAGTACCCATCCGGCCAGCAGTCCACCCAACGCACCGAAAAGATGTCCTTGCCAAGAGATTCCGGGCTGTCCGGGCAGTACACCCCACAGAATCGAGCCGTACACCAGGCCGACGACCACCCCCAGAACGATCTGCCACGGACTGCGGGTGAACAAGCCGCGGGAGATGAGATAGGTGAGCCAGCCGAACACCAGCACCGACGCGCCGATGTGCACCGAGCCGGAGCCGCCGGTGAACCAGGTACCGATTCCACCTACGACCCAGATGATGGCGGTCGCGGCGAGACCGCGCCCGATACCGGTCAGCAGCGTCAGCATGCCGAGCACGATCACCGGCAGCGTATTGCCGATCAGGTGCGTCCAGTCGGCGTGCAGCACCGGGGCGAACAGAATGCCCTCCAGGCCCGCGGCCGAGCGCGGCCGCACGCCCGCGCCGTCGAGGTCGTGATCGGTGACGGTGTCCACGCCCTCGACCGCGTAGAGCACCGCGACGAAGGCCAGGGTCAGCGCAATCGCCCGCTGCCACAACAACTTCAGCGCCGCGGTGCGGCCGGGCGACGTCGGCGCGGATCCGGCAGGCACGGACTGCGGAGCCGGCACGGGCCGCGGCGATCCGCCGGACCCCGCCGGCGCCTGCGCCGACTTCTCCAGCCGGGCACGCAATGCCGCGATCCGATCGGGGTCGAAGGATGCGCCCATCTGCTCGGCCACGACCATCACCTCCTGGCGGGACTGTATGGCCCCTCGTGCTTCGAGAGTACCGCCACCGCACCCGCGACCAGCCGACGCCTCACGCCCAGAGCTGGCCGTCGAGCCGCTCCTCGGCCTCTTCCAGGGTGCCGTCGTAAGCCCCGGTCGACAGATACTTCCAGCCGCCGTCGGCGACGACGAAAGCGATATCGGCCCGCTGTCCCGCGCGCAGCGCCTTGTTCCCCACCCCGAGCGCGGCGTGCAGGATGGCGCCGGTCGAGATGCCCGCGAAGATGCCCTCCTCCAGCACCAGCTCCCGGGTCCGGCGTACCGCGTCGTAGGGACCGACGGAGAACCGCGAGGTCAGCACCGACTCGTCGTAGAGCTCGGGGATGAACCCCTCGTCGATGTTGCGCAGCCCGTAGACCAGCTCACCGTAGCGGGGTTCGGCGGCCACGACCTGAATGCCGTCGACATGTTCACGCAGATAGCGGCCGGTGCCCATCAGCGTGCCGGTGGTGCCCAGACCCGCGACGAAATGGGTGATCTCGGGCAGATCGGCCAAGATCTCCGGCCCGGTGCCCTGATAGTGGGCATCGGCGTTGGCCGGATTCCCATACTGGTACAGCATCACCCAGTCCGGATGTTCGGCGGCGATCTCCTTGGCACGCGCGACGGCCTGATTCGACCCGCC
The DNA here is from genome assembly GCF_020733635.1 of Nocardia spumae. Classification (NCBI taxonomy): domain Bacteria; kingdom Bacillati; phylum Actinomycetota; class Actinomycetes; order Mycobacteriales; family Nocardiaceae; genus Nocardia; species Nocardia spumae. The sequence continues at coordinate 5,795,328 of NZ_JAJFZL010000001.1, forward strand.
GGCCGCCGGGGAGTCGATGATCTCGGCGCCGAACATGGTCAGGAGCTGACGCCGCTCGACCGACGTGTTCTCCGGCATCACGCAGACCAGGCGATAGCCCTTGAGCTTCGCCGCCATGGCCAGTGAGATCCCGGTATTACCGCTGGTCGGCTCCAAAATCGTGCAGCCGGGTCGCAACCGGCCCTGCGCCTCGGCCTGTTCGATCATGCGCAGTGCGGGGCGGTCCTTGATCGATCCCGTCGGATTGCGGTCCTCGAGTTTGGCCCACAACCGCACGTGGTCGTCGCCGTCCCATTTCGGCGACAGCGTCCGCAGACCCACCAGCGGCGTATTGCCGAGGGTCTCGATCAGCGATTCGTAGCGTGCCACGGTCGATCAGCGGTAGAGCGCGCCGGCGGCGATGCGGTTCGAGGAGCCGCCCGCGACGGCGGGAAGGATGGTCACCGACCCGTTCGCCGGAACCTCGGCCGCCAGCCCGCCCGCGAAACGCACATCCTCGTCGTCGACGTAGATGTTGACGTAGCGATTGAGCTTGCCGTCGGACAGCAGGCGCTGCTCGAGACCGGGGTAGTTGGTCTCCAGATCGCCGATCACCTCGGCGAGGGTGGAACCGGTCGCCTGGACCCGCTTCTCACCTCCGGTGAGGGTGCGCATGATGGTCGGGATGGACACGGTTACCGACATGGGTACTCCTGTTTCTTCGGGTCGGCGCCACCGGAGATCCGGCGGGACGGGGGTCAGTCCTGGGGGTAAGCGGTCACGATCCGCACCGGCTCCTCGGTGACCACACCGCCGAGAATCCGGTAGCTGCGCAGCTCGTGCTCCTGCGGGTCGCGGGTGGACACCAGCACGTAGTGGGCGTTCGGCTCGGACGCGTACGAGATATCGGTGCGGCTGGGGTAGGCCTCGGTGGCGGTGTGCGAGTGGTAGATCACCACCGGCTCCTCGTCGCGATCGTCCATCTCGCGCCAGACCCGCAACTGCTCGCCGGAGTCGAACCGATAGAAGGTGGGCGAGCGCTCGGCGTTGATCATCGCCACGAACCGTTGCGGGCGGTCCGAACCCTCGGCACCGGCGATCACACCGCACGCCTCGTCGGGATGGTCGGCGCGAGCGTGCGCGACCATCGCATCCACGAGATCGGCCCTGATCACCAGCACAGTTCGAATCCTTCCACTCACCACACGGCCGCGATCGGCGCCGCGGGAACCACCGCTGCCGTCAACGGCCCACGATATTCGGCTATTCCCCACCACCGGGCCACCGGCCCCTGGTATAGGAGCGCGCAGCCGGTGAGTCAGCGACCGAACAGATCCCGGTAGGCCGGAATCCCCGCGACCGGATCGGCCCGCAGTACCGCGTCCACGATCGCGCGTTCCACACACACCGCGGCCGCCGTGCACAGCGCGTCGAGCAGCAGCAGATCCGCCGGAAAGGCCGGTGGCAGCGGGATACTCGATGTCGTGGCGACCGTCCCGGTTGCCAGCGCGAACAAGGTATCGCCGTCCAGCGGGGAGTGCGCTGGGCGGATCGCGCGCGCCAGCCCGTCGTGCGCTGTCACGGCCAGGCGACGACAGCCTGCCGGATCCAGCGCGGCGTCGGTGGCCACGACACCTATCGTGGTGTTGAGCACCGTCCCCTTCACCGCCAGCGCATTCGCCCGGGCCAGCGCCTCGGGCGACGCGGGCGCCAGATCGAAGTGCTGCGGTCCGTCGGTGCCCGCGCCCCACGGCAGCCCGGTCCGGGGATCGAAGACCGACCCGACCGGATTGGCCACCACCAGCGCGCCGACCGTGTGGCCGGCGGCCGGTCCGTCGGTGAAATACACACTGGCCGTACCTATTCCGCCCTTGATGGCACCGGCCCGGGCGCCCACCCCGGCGCCCACACTGCCTCGCTCGAAGCTCTCGCTCGCCGATTCCGCCGCGCGATAACCGAATTCGGCGGTCGGCCTGATATCCCACGCCCCCACCGGGAGATCGAAGATCACCGCACCCGGCACGATGGGCACCACCCGCGCGGGATCGGCCGGATCCATCGGGACGCCCTGACCGTGTTCCTCGAGCCAGCGCATCACCCCGTCGGCGGCCGCCAGCCCGTAGGCGCTGCCGCCGGTGAGCAGAATCGCGTCGACCTGCCGCACGGTGTGGCCGGGGTCGAGCAGATCGGTCTCCCGGGTGCCCGGCCCCCCGCCGCGCACATCGACCGCGGCCGTCGCACCACCCAGCACCCGGACGACCGTGCAGCCGGTCGCCGCGCCGGAGCCGAGGGTGGCGTCGGGGTCGAGCCGATGATGGTGACCGACGAGCACACCCGCCACATCGGTGATGCCATGCCGCATTCCTTGCCTCCGCTCCGCTCCGGCGGGATTCTCGGCCCGCCTCGGTGCATCATCTCGCAGACGTCGTTGCTCGGCGCGACTCGACGTCCACCGACGTGGCTGTCCTTCCGCGCCCCCGCTTGGTGAGATGCGCTGGGCGGCAACCTCGTTCAGGGGGCCAGGGCGTGCAGCAGGGAGTCCTGCATCCAGGTGAGCCAGTGGTAGACGTCCAGATGCGGCGCCCGGGGATCGTCGGGATCCAGTTGATCGGGTGTTTCGGCATCTATACCCAGCGCGGTGCCCAGCGCCAGCCGCACGTCGTTGAGGGCGTTGAGCCAGGCGTCGGCCTGTTCGGGGGTGAGCACGATCTTCCCGCCGCGCTCGGGCAGGGTTTCCAGCACCACCGTCCCGGCAGCGACCTTGGCTTCGATGATGTCGGGTTCGTGCAGGCCGCGCAGGGCGCTGTTGAGATCGGCGCGATCGGCGTCCGGGGAGCCGGGCTCCTTGCGATGGAATTCGGGCAGCAGCCGCGCCAGCCGGGGATCGTCGGGCGGAGTGCTGTTACCGGTGCGAAGTCCGGTCAGCGCCGCCAGGTCGTCTTCGGGGGCGGATCTGGCCCGGTCGGAGAGCAGTCCGGTAACCGCCCCGACGAGCGAACGCAGCACGTCCGCCTCTCGGGGGTCCATCTCCGACCGCAGCTTGAGCCCGCTCAGCGAGTTCTTCCTGCTCCACTTGCGCACGGGGCTACCGTAGTCGCCGCTGTCACTGGTCACGCTGCATGGTCGCCCAGAGCCCGGCGGCGTGCAGACGTTGAACGTCGTGCTCCATCCTGTCCCGCGACCCCGACGACACCACCGCCTTGCCCTCGTTGTGCACCTGCATCATCAGCTCGGTTGCCTTGGCTTTGCTGTAGCCGAAAAGCTTTTGGAAGATGTAGGTGACGTAATGCATCAGGTTCACCGGGTCGTCCCAGACCACCGTGACCCACGGCCGATCCTCGGCCTCGAGGATCTCGGTGACCTCGACGGTTTCCGGTGTCGCCTGGGGCGCCGACAGTTGTCCGGCTCCGGCGCGTACGCCGCTGCGCGACGCGGCCGACACCGTGTCCCGGGGGCCCGTCGCTCGTGCCACCGCCTGGTTCGCGCCGGCCGGACCGGCGGCGATCCGGACAGCGTCTCTCATGCACAGACCCATAACCTTCAGAGTACGACTCGACCCCGAATAAACAACACCCGCGCCGAGCCGCTCCGCCGACGGCCGCACCTCGGCACGCACGCACCACGCCGCCCACCGGCCGCCCGGTATGTCTACAGTGACCGCGTGGACATATCCGCCGCCACCGCGAGCACCGCGCTACTGACCGACCAGTACGAACTCACCATGCTCGCGGCCGCCCTGGCCGACGGTTCGGCACAGCGGCAGTGCACCTTCGAGGTATTCGCTCGCCGATTGCCACACGGCCGCCGCTACGGCGTCGTCGCGGGTACCGACCGGTTGCTCACCGCCTTGCGGGACTTCCGATTCGGCGAATCGGAGCTCGCGGTCGCGGCCCGATTCCTCGACGAGCGGACGTTGTCCTGGCTGCGCGAGTTCCGCTTCGGCGGCGAGATCGACGGCTACCTCGAGGGCGATCTCTACTTCCCGGGGTCACCGATTCTGTCGGTGCGCGGCACCTTCGCCGAATGCGTGGTCCTGGAGACCCTGATCCTGTCGATCCTCAACCACGACAGCGCGATCGCCGCCGCGGCCGCGCGGATGGTCAGCGCGAGCGCCGGTCGCCGGATGATCGAAATGGGGTCCCGCCGCACCCACGAACTGGCCGCACCGGCCTGCGCGCGGGCCGCCTACCTCGCGGGCTTCGACGCGACTTCGAATCTGGAAGCGGTACGGCGCTACGGAATTCCGGGCGCGGGCACCAGCGCCCATGCCTTCACCCTCCTGCACAGCGGCCCCGACGGACAACACGAAGCGGCCGCCTTCCGCAGCCAGATCGACGCGCTCGGCATCGGCACCACGCTGCTGGTGGACACCTTCGACATCACCGCCGGCGTGGCCCGAGCGGTCGAGGTGGCCGGCCCGGAACTGGGCGGGGTCCGGATCGACTCCGGGGATCTGGGCGTCCTGGCCCGGCAGGTGCGCGAACAGCTGGACACGCTCGGCGCGACCGGCACCCGCATCGTGGTGTCCGGCGATCTGGACGAGTACGCGATCGCGGCACTGCGCGCCGAACCGGTCGACGTATACGGCGTGGGCACCTCACTGGTCACCGGATCGGGTGCGCCGACCGCCGGTATGGTCTACAAACTCGTCGAGGTCGAGGGCGTGCCCGTCGCCAAGCGCAGCAGTCACAAACAGTCGCGCGGCGGCACCAAACGGTCCGTGCGTCTGTCGCGCGGCACCGGCACCATCGTCGAGGAGATCGTCTACCCGGCCACCGCGGCGCGCCCGTCCGGCAACGGCCACGAGGTCCGGGACCTGCTGGTTCCCCTGGTCCGCGCGGGCGAACCGGTAGCCGAATCGCCGGATCTGACCCACAGCCGGGAACTGGTCGCGCGCGGCCTGATCAGCCTGCCGTGGGAAGGTCTGAAACTGTCGGCGGGCGAGCCGGCGATCCCCACCACCTTTCTACAATGAACGCATTGCCGACCGGCGCGAAACGAGGTGCGTGAGATGGGTAGAGCACTCATCGTCGTCGATGTGCAGAACGACTTCTGCGAGGGCGGATCCCTCGCGGTCACCGGCGGCGCCGCGGTGGCGAGACGGATCAGCGAATACCTGACCGCACGCGGTGGCGACTATGTCGCCGTCGTCGCCACCCGCGACTTCCACATCGATCCGGGCGCTCATTTCTCCGATCGGCCCGACTATGTGGACAGCTGGCCGCCACACTGCCGAGTCGGTACGCCCGGGGCGGATTTCCATCCGGATCTCGACACCTCCGCCATCGAGGAGGTGTTCTCCAAAGGCGCCTACAGTGCCGCTTATTCCGGATTCGAGGGCTTCGCCGAGAACTCGACCCCATTGGCACAATGGTTGCGCGACAAGGGAATCGATGCCGTCGATATCTGCGGTATCGCCACCGATCATTGTGTCCGCGCCACCGCCGCCGACGCGCGCGCGGCCGGTCTGCCGGCCCGCGTGCTGGTGGACCTCACCGCGGCGGTCTCCCCCGGCACGGCGGATGTCGCTCTGGACGGACTCCGCGCGGCGGGGGTGGAATTGTCCGGGAAACTGCCCGCGACGGGCGGCACTCGATGACCCGCCGCCGACCCTGACGTTCCGGGTCCGCGGCCTCACCCGTCCCGGTCGCTCCGCAGGAATTCCGCGAGCGCGGCGGCCACCGCCGTGGGGTTCTCCACCTGGGGATAGTGCCCGGTGGCCGGTGCGGCGTCCAGAACCTCGAACCGGGCGTGCGGCCGCCGTTCACGCAACCGCGGCAACAGATGCCCGCCACTGATCGGATCGGCCGGCCCCCAGACGAAGAGCATAGGGCCGGAATAGGATTCGAACGCCCGCTGCCAGCGGTCGGCATTGGCACGCCGCTCCGCGTGATAGCGATTGAGCGCCCACTGCACCCGGCGCCCGCCGTTGTCCGACAGCGCGAGCCACATCTGGTGCAGGTCCGCGTCGGAGACCGGACGCCCGAGGATGCGGCGCAAGGACGGCCGGAAGGTCCGTTCCGACATGAGCGGCCCCAGCACCTTGCCCGCCGGTGAGGCCATCAGGCGCTGAATCGGCAACGGGCGGTACAGGTCCGGGTACAGACCTCCGTTCAACCAGGCGGTGCGCAGCACGCGCGCGCTGTCGCGGGCCAGCAGCTCCTGCGCGACACTCACCCCGTAATCGTGTGCCACCAGTGCGGTGCCGGTGATTCCCAGCCGCGCCCAGAGTTGTTCGACGAGGGTGGCCTGCTCGGTCATCCGGTAGTCGTGATCACGCGGCCGGTCGCTGGCGCCGAATCCGAGAAAATCCAATGTCGTTACCCGGCAGCCGGATTCGACGAGCGCGGGCAGCACCGACACCCAGTCGTGCGACGAAGTCGGATACCCGTGCAGCAGCGTGACCGGCAGACCGCCGACCGGACCGTCCTGGCGATGGAAAATGCGGTGACCACCCAGTTCGAGGTGCGTCCCCCCGGCGACCCAGGTGCGATAGTCCGGCTCCACATGAACCTCCTCGCGTGCCCGCGCCCGCGGGCTACCGGCAACCCTACCGATCGGCAACCCTACCGATCCGCTCCCGCGTCGGGGCGACGAACGCCATGCGGGCACCGCCGGTCGGACGGGTTGTCGGACCGGGGCGCTAGTCTTCGTGCGTGCCCGAACTCCCGCCCGTACCGACCCTGTTGGCGACCGCCGTGGAAGCGCTGGGCGGTACGGCGCGCAGCGGCCAGCAAACGATGTCGGCCGCGGTCGCGCATTCGATCGACACCAAGGAGCATCTGGCAGTGCAGGCCGAAACCGGTACCGGCAAGTCACTGGCATACCTCGTGCCGAGCCTGCGTCATGCTGTGGCGAGCGGGCGCACGGTGGTCGTCTCCACCGCGACCATCGCCCTGCAGCGGCAGCTGGTCGACCGTGACCTGCCCCGGCTGGCACAGGCCCTGGAGAAGCCGCTGGGCCGGCGCGCCCGCTTCGCGATCCTCAAGGGCCGCAACAACTATCTGTGCCTGCACAAGATCAACAGTGCGATTCCGGACGAAGCGCCGGAGACCGAACTGTTCGACGCGTTCGCCATCTCGCGGCTCGGGCGCGAGGTGCAGCGCCTCAACGAATGGGCTTCCGATACCGAGACCGGCGATCGCGACGAGCTGGTTCCCGGGGTCACCGATCGGGCCTGGCGGCAGGTCAGCGTGTCGTCGCGGGAATGTCTGGGTAAGAGCCGCTGCCCGTTCGGCACCGACTGCTTCGCCGAACGCGCCCGCGCGGAGTCCGGACAGGCCGATGTGGTGGTCACCAACCACGCGCTGCTGGCCATCGATGCCATCAGCGGAATCCAGGTGCTGCCCGAACACGATGTGGTCGTCATCGACGAGGCGCACGAACTCGTCGATCGGGTCACCGGGGTGGCGACGGCCGAGTTGTCCACCGCCACGATCACCGCGGCCGCCAAACGCTGTACCAAACTCGTCGACGAGGGCGAACTCGACCGGCTCGAGGGCGCCGCCGAGGCCTGGCACGAACTGCTCGAGGACCTGCCCGCGGGCCGCTGGGACGATCTGCCCGCAGGCGGCGACCAGGTCCTGGCGCTGTTGCGCGATGCCGCCTGGACCGTCCGCACCGCTCTCGCGCCACCCGGTTCCGGTGCGCCGCAGGGCGATCCGGAGGCCGCCGCGGCCCGCAACATGGCGGTGGCCGCGGTCGAGGAGGTGCACGATACGGCGGTCCGCGCGCTGACCGCCTTCGAGGAAGCCGATGCCGCGGCCCGCCGTGATGTGCTGTGGCTGGCGGTCGACGAGGTGCGCGGTATCGCACGCCGCACCCTGCACATGGCACCGCTGTCGGTCGGCGGATTGTTGCGCAGCCGATTGTTCGGGGCCGCGACCGTCGTGCTGACCTCCGCCACCCTGCAGGTCGGCGGGTCCTTCGACGGACTGGCCGTGACCTGGGGACTTCCGCCGCATTCCCATCGCACCGGCGCCGACGAACCCGGCGACACGCTCCGCCGTGTCGACCCGGATCTGGCCAACGGCGCCGAGGCGCCCTCCGACAGCTCCACCATGCGCTGGAACTCCCTCGATGTCGGCTCCCCGTTCGATCACGCCAAGTCGGGCATTCTCTACGTCGCCAAACATCTTCCGGCGCCTGGACGCGACGGCCTGGCCCCCGCGTACCTGGACGAGATCGAGCGGTTGATCGAGGCCGCCGGCGGACGCACCCTGGGCCTGTTCTCCTCGATGCGCGCGGCCAAGGCCGCCACCGAGATCCTGCGCGAACGGCTCGACACCCCGGTCCTGTGCCAGGGCGACGACGCCACCGGCACCCTGGTCCGCGCCTTCGCCGAGGACCCCGCGACCTCGCTGTTCGGCACCCTGTCGCTGTGGCAGGGTGTCGACGTGCCCGGACCGTCGCTGAGTCTGGTCATCCTCGACCGCATTCCGTTCCCCCGGCCGGACGATCCGCTGCTGGTGGCCCGGCAGCAGGCCGTCCAGGCGCGCGGGGGCAACGGATTTCTCACCATCGCCGCGAATCACGCCGCACTGCTGCTGGCCCAGGGAACGGGCCGGCTGCTGCGCAGTGTGCACGACCGTGGTGTCGTCGCGATCCTGGATCCGCGTCTGGTCACGGCCCGCTACGGCGGATATCTGCGGGCGTCGCTGCCGCCCTACTGGGAGACCTCCGACCCCGAGATCGTCACCAAGGCGCTGCGCCGCCTGACCGCGGCGGCGCAGTCCTGATTCCAACTTCCTGTGACACCCGACACAATTGCTGTGAAAGAGATTCCATTCAGAAGTAAATTGGCGGGCGGTATGTCCGTTGACCCCCAATTCCCTCATCGGATATCCCGAGGTCCCCACGCCGCGACCCCTGCTCGCGACGTGGGGACCCTTCCGTGCGCGACCTATTTGACCAGCAGGGTCACCACCGCGGCGACCACACCGACGACCACCGCGCCGACTCCCCATACGATGCCGTGACGCTGCCACAACCGGCCGTGATCGACCGAGAACCGGCCCGGCCCGGTGAAGCCCAGCGCCACCGCGGCCACCGCGAACAGCAACGCCGGCTCGTACCCCTGGAGCCCGTGCGGCCAGGTCACATGCATCGCGTTGATCATCGTGCCCAGCACGATCGCGGCGGCCAGCGGCGTCAGCAGGCCGAGGAACAACAGTCCGCCGCCGACCGCCTCGCACAGTCCGGCCAGAGTCGCGAAGAACTTACCCGGGTCGTAGCCCATCTGCTGGAATCCGGCGGCAGTCGCCGAGAGTCCGTAGCCGTTGAACCAGCCGAACAGCTTCTGGGTGCCGTGCACGAACAGCAGGCCACCGAAGACCAGGCGCAGCAGCAGGAGCCCGATATCGATCGCGGCCGAGTCGGCCGCCGTCCGAAATTCGAGCGGGCGGTTGGTCCGGTTCTCGATGTCGGCGGTCATGATCGTGTCCTCACTCGTTAGTTGGGCGAAACAAAACGGACCGCGGTCCGATTGATACAACGGTGACCAACCGGACTCGGTTCAGCGCTTATTCCGTAGACGAGATATCCGCCCGCGATTAATCGGCGAGGAAGAAGAAGTACGCGAGGAACACCGCCATCAGCACCCACATCACCGGATGCACCTCACGTCCGCGGCGGCGGGCGACCATCACGATCGGGTAGAAGGTCAGCCCCATCGCGATCCCGTTGGCGATCGAATAGGTCAGCGGCATCATGATCACGGTGATGAAGGCCGGGATCGCGTACTCCAGCTTGGCCCAGTCGATATCGCCCAGCGACCGCGACATCAGCACGCCCACCACGATCAGCGCCGGAGCGGTGACCGCGGGGACATCGGCGACCACCGCGAACACCGGGAAGAAGAACATCGCGATCAGGAACCAGCCCGCCGTGGACACCGCCGTCAATCCGGTCCGCCCGCCGGCGGTGACGCCCGCTGTGGATTCGACGTAGGCGGTGGTCGTCGAGGTGCCGATCACCGCGCCCGCGGCGGTTCCGATCGAGTCCGCCGCGAACGCCTGGGCGGCCCGGGGCAGTGTGCCGTCCGCACCGAGCAGACCGGCCTGATTGGCGATTCCGATCAGGGTGCCCGAGGCGTCGAAGAAGTCGACGAACAACATGGTCAGCACCACGATCGCCATCTGCCCGGTGAAAGCGTGCGGCAGATTGATGATCGCCTGCCCGAAGGTCTGATCCAGTCCGTGCGGCAGGGCGGCCACCTGATCCGGCAGATGCACCAGGCCGCTGATGATGCCGACCACGGTGGTGCACACGATCCCGTACAGCACGGCGCCGTGCCAGCCGAGCACCAGGAAGACCACGGTCACGACCAGCCCGAACAGGGCCAGCAGTGTGGTCCCCGTGGTGAAATCGCCGAGGTGGACGAAGGTCGCCGAATCCGAGACCACCACACCGGCGTTCTTGAGGCCCAGAAACGCCACGAACATGCCGATACCCGCGCCAACGGCGAGTTTGAGCTGCAGCGGGATCGCGTCGATGATCTTCTCGCGGATCCTGGTGACCGCCAGGACGAAGAAGATGATGCCCGACAGCAACGTCCCCGACAGCGCTACCCGCCAATCGATCCCCATCCCGAGGACGACCGTATAGGCGAAGAACGCGTTGAGTCCCATTCCCGGCGCCAGCGCGATCGGATAGCGTGCCCACACCCCCATCACCAGCGTGCCGACCACCGCCGCCACCGCCGTCGCGGTGAATACGGCCTGGGTCGGGATACCCCGATCCCCGAGTTGACCGTGGTCGCCGAGAACCGCGGGATTGACCGCCAGGACATACGACATGGCGAGGAAGGTCACCGTGCCTGCCATGAGTTCGCGCTTCATGGTCGACCCGAGACGCGTGACCCCGAAGTAGGAATCGAGGCGACCCCGCGACCGCGACAGGACGTCGATACTCATCAGTTGTTCTCCACCCTCGCCCGGACCGTTCACACTGTGGGGAAAACCGTATCGGTCCCGGCCCCCGCCGTGCCATTCGTACCGGCGAACATGTGGCAAATCACGGCGGAGCGGCGCGCACGGCTAGAACAGCAGCAGTGCGAACACCGCGAGCAGCGAGACGGCGAGCGGAACCGCCAGCACCGCCAGCAGGATCACCGCGGCGAGCGCCGCCCCGCCGCCCGCTCGCTGCGGGGTGGTGCCGATGCGCGCCGAGGCGAACGCGCTGATCGGCATCCGGTAGTAGACGGGAGTGCGCTCGCCGGGGCCGGTCTCGACCGCCAGCCGCGCCGGATGAAGCAGCGCACCGAACCGATTGACATGGATCCGCACCTCGTGGCGGCCCGCGGGCACGGGAACCGCCCAGTGTCCCCAGCCGCGTGCGATCAGCCTGCCGTCGACCACGACCTCGGGTACCAGCGCCATCAGCGCGGTGGCCTCGATCCGCAGCGGCGCCACCAGATCGATATCGAGCACCGCGAGCGCGGCCGCATCGCGGGCGACGTCTTCGTTCCCAGCCGGCATCTCACCACCTCCCGTCCACAGCGTTACGCCGACGAGCGTGGCGGACCGGCCTTGCCGATGCCTTGGGAAATCCCAGTGGGGCCGGACGCTACGGGCTCGCCGCCGCGATCAGGCCCAGTTCCGCACTGCCGGAGAGCAGTCGGTGCCGGGGCAGGATCCGCACCGTGTATCCGACCGCCCCCGACCGGGGAACCGGCGTGGTCACCGCGAACAGCTCGGTACCGGAATCCGTTGCGGTGTGGTTCATCTCGACGACGACGGTGTCGACCAGTTCGTCGTCGGCGGACACCCGGCCCAGTACGGCCTGGACGACGACCTCCGCGGTGGACAGCCCCGCGAGGTCGACCCGCGCCCGTAGCGACAGTTCGGCGCCGATCACCGGGATATCGGGCAGACCCGAACTGTCGACCTGCACGACCTTCACCTGCGGCCAGGCCGAGTCGACGCGGCGGCGGAACTCCGCCAGCTCGCGCGCACCGGCGAAATCGTCCTCGGCCACCGCGGCATACGACGCGGCGGCCGGGATGTAGTAGCCGGTCGTGTAGTCCCGCACCATCCGCGAGGCCAGCACCTTCGGTCCGAGCGTGCGCAGTGTGTGACGGACCATCTCCAGCCAGCGCACCGGCAGGCCGGTGTCGTCACGTTCGTAGAATCGCGGCAGCACCGAACGCTGCAGCATCTCGTAGAGCGCCGCCGCTTCCAGATCGTCGCGGCGATGTTCGTCGCGCACCCCGTCGGCGGTCGGAATGGCCCAGCCGTTGTCCCCGTCGTACATCTCGTCCCACCAGCCGTCGCGGATGGACAGATTCAGTCCACCGTTGAGCGCGGCCTTCATCCCCGAGGTGCCGCAGGCCTCGAGCGGGCGCAGCGGATTGTTCAGCCACACATCGCAACCCCAGTACAGATACCGGGCCATCGACATGTCGTAATCGGGCAGGAAGACGATGCGATGGCGCACCGCCGGATCGTCGGCGAACCGTACGACCTGCTGGATGAGCGCCTTCCCCCCGTCGTCGGCGGGATGACTCTTACCGGCGACCACCAGCTGGACCGGCCGCTGCGGATCGAGCAGCAGCGCCCGCAAGCGGTCCGGATCGCGCAGCATCAGAGTGAGCCGTTTGTAGGTGGGGACCCGCCGCGCGAAGCCCACGGTCAGCACATCGGGATCGAAAACCTCGTCCACCCAGCCCAATTCGGCCGGTGCGGCACCGCGTTCGAGCCAGGATTCCCGCAGCCGGCGGCGCACCTCGGCCACCAGCACCGCCCGCAGGGTGGCGCGGGTGGACCACAGTTGGCGCGGATCCACCGCCCGCAGTTGTTCCCAGCCGCGCGCCTCGGCGACCAGTTCGGGACCCACCAGTTCGCGCGCCTTGTCGAGCCATTCACGTGCCGCCCAGGTCGGTGCGTGCACACCGTTGGTCACCGACCCGATCGGGACGTCGGCGGCATCGAATCCGGGCCACAGCGGCGCGAACATGGCCCGGCTGACCTCACCGTGCAATATCGATACGCCGTTGGCGCGCTGAGCGAGTCGCAAACCCAGGTGCGCCATGTTGAAGACCGACGGATCGGCCTCTCGCCCCAGTGCGAGAATGCGATCCACCGAAATACCCGGCAGCAGTGGCGATTCGCGATCACCGTGGGTGCCGCCGAAATACCGGCGCACGAGCGCGGCGGCGAAGCGATCGATCCCGGCGGGCACCGGAGTGTGGGTGGTGAAGACCGTCGCCGCGCGCACGGCGGTGAGTGCGGAGTCGAAATCCATTCCGCCCGACATATATTCGCGAATCCGCTCGATACCGAGGAATCCGGCGTGGCCCTCGTTCATATGCCACACATCCGGATCCGGCACACCGCGCGCACGGGTGTAAGCGCGCACCGCGCGCACTCCGCCGATACCGGCCAGAATCTCCTGTTTGATGCGATGATCCTGATCGCCGCCGTAGAGCCGGTCCGTCACCGCCCGCAACTCCGGATCGTTGTCGGCGATATCGGAATCCAGCAGCAGCAACGGAATTCGTCCGACCTGCGCGATCCACACCTGTGCCCGCAGCACCCGTCCCTCGGGCATCGGCACATGAATGAGAACCGGCGCGCCCTCCTCGGCGAGCAGCCGCAACGGCAGCCCTTGCGGGTCGAGGTCGGGATAGCGTTCGGCCTGCCAGCCGTCGGCGGTGAGCGACTGCCGGAAATAGCCGGACCGATACAGCAGTCCGACCCCGATCAGCGGCAACCCCAGATCGGAGGCGGCCTTCAGATGGTCACCGGCCAGAATCCCCAGCCCGCCGGAATAATTCGGCAGCACCTCGGTGACACCGAATTCCATAGAGAAGTACGCGATACCACTCGGCGCCGGGCCGTCCGCCTCGCCCTCGGCCCGGTCACCGAACCACCGCGGCCGGGTCAGATAGTCCTGCAGATCGGCGGCGGCGTCGTCGACGGTCCGCACATAGTCCGGATCGCCGGCCCATTCGTCGAGCCGCTCGGCGGCGACCTCACCCAGCATCCGCACCGGATCACGGCCTACCCGCGACCACAGTTCGGGATCCAGCCTCGCGAACACGTCCTGCGTAGGTCCATGCCACGACCACCGCAGATTGGCGGCCAGTTCACCGAGAGCGGCGAGCCGCTGCGGGAGATGGGCACGGACGGTGAATCGACGCAATGCCTTCACCGGGTAGACCCTACACGCCGGCCCCGGTCGGCACGCCGGGCGCCGAGCCGGTCCCAGCGCGCTGACCTGGAGCGGAAGGTGCCGCAGCCGAGCCTATCGGCGCAGTGTGCGGTCGAGCAGGTCCAGCAGTTCGCGCCGGTGACGCTCGTCGGCCTCCCGGTCGTAGGCCGCGGTGTCGGCTTGGGTGTAGCCGTGGTGCGCACCGGGATAGACCTCGGCGCGGTAGCGGAGCCCGGACGCGGCGAGCACCTTGTCGAAGCTCTCGATCTGCTCGGGCGGCAGCGACCGATCCTGATCGGCGTGGCCGAAATACATTTCCGCCGAGGCACTCTCGATGGACAGGTGCGGGCTGTCGGCTCCGTCGACCAGCAGGCCCCCGGTGTGGAATCCGGCCGCGGCGGCGATCCGGTCACCGAGCGCCCCGGCGGTGTAGACCGCCAGGCGGCCGCCCATGCAGTATCCGGCCGTCGCGACCGGGCCGGCGGCCGTGTGCTCGAAGCCCGTCAGCCAGTCGACATAGGCGCCCGCGTCACGGACGGCCACCTCACGGGTGAGCTCCCGGAGCATCGGGACGAGCTTGCCGAACAGGTCCGGCCGCTCCTGCGGATCGATGAATTCGGGCAGCTCGATCACGGGCGCCCGGCCGTGCCGGTAGAAGACATTCGGGACCAGCACCGTATATCCCGCCGCGGCGAAATCGTCGGCCAGCGCCCGCAGGCTGGGACGCAATCCGAAGGCGTCCATATACAGCAGCACACCGGGGTACTTCCCGCCCTCCGCGGGATAGGTGACGTACGCGTCGGCGACACCGTCGGGTGTCGTGATCTCCACGGTCTGCCCCTGCACTGCTGTCATGCGAGATTCCCTTCTGCTCTACGGACGCGTCCACGACCACCGTATGCGTCGAAAAGACATCGGATTCGAAACGGAACCAACGCCCCGGAAAGTCTGCCACGACGGTCGCCGCCCCGCAATCACGGCGCCGCGTGTTCGTGATCGCCCGCGCACTACCGGTACGGTTGGTCCCGTGACCGGTCGCATCGCCATCGATGACACCGCCCCGGCCGTAGCGGGCGGATATCCGGCCAAGGCCGCGGTCGGTGAGGTGTTCCCCGTCCGGGCAGTGGTGTGGCGCGAGGGACACGACCCGGTCGCCGCCACGCTCGCGGTGCGCGGGCCCGGCGGCGGCCGAACTCAGCGGATCCGCATGGCCCCGGAGTACGAGCCGGACGTGTTCAACGCCGTCTTCACCCCGAATACGCCGGGGCTGTGGACCTTTCGGGTCGAGGGCTGGGGGGATCCGATCGCCGGCTGGCGTGCCGCGGTGGAGGCGAAACTGGCGGTCGGGCAGAGCGCCACCGATCTGGCCAACGACCTCGAACTCGGTGCACGGCTGTTCGATCGGGCCGCACAGGCGGTGCCGAAGCGCCAATGGGAGAAGTTGCGCGCCGCCGCCGCCGCCCTTCGTGGCGACGCGCAACTACCGGCCCGCGTCGCACCCGCGTTCAGCGCCGAGGTCGGCGAGATCCTGCGGACGACACCGCTGCGCGACCTGGTGACCCGCGGCCCCGCCCACACCGTCCTGGTCGAGCGGCGACGAGCACTGGTCGGGTCCTGGTACGAATTCTTTCCGCGCTCCACCGGCGGCCGGGACGCCGAGGGCACCGCGATCCACGGCACCTTCGCCACCGCGCGCCGGGAACTGCCACGCATCGCCGCCATGGGCTTCGACGTCGTGTACCTCCCGCCGATACATCCCATCGGGACGATCAATCGCAAGGGCCCCAACAATTCTCTGACCTGCGAAACCGGCGATGTCGGATCGCCGTGGGCGATCGGATCGGCCGAAGGCGGCCACGACGCCATCCACCCGTTGCTGGGCACCGAAGCGGACTTCGTCGACTTCGTGGACGCCGCAACCGAACTGGGCCTCGAGGTGGCGCTGGATCTGGCCCTGCAGTGCGCACCCGACCACCCGTGGGTGGACAGCCATCCCGAATGGTTCACCACCCTGCCCGACGGCACCATCGCGTTCGCGGAGAATCCGCCGAAGAAGTACCAGGACATCTACCCCCTGGATTTCGACAACGACCCCGACGGGCTGTACGCGGCGGTGCTGGGCGTGGTCCGGCATTGGATCGGGCTGGGCGTCAAGATCTTCCGGGTCGACAACCCGCACACCAAACCCGCCGACTTCTGGGAGTGGCTGATCGCCCAGGTCCGCCGCACCGATCCGGATGTGATCTTCCTGTCCGAGGCGTTCACGGTGCCGGCGCGGCTCTACGGACTCGCGCGGCGCGGATTCTCGCAGTCCTATACCTATTTCACCTGGCGCACCGCCGGCCACGAACTGGCCGAATTCGCCCGCGAGCTCGCGGCGAAGGCCGATGAGGCCCGGCCCAACCTGTTCGTCAACACCCCGGACATCCTGCACGAGAGCCTGCAGCACGGCGGGCCCGGCATGTTCGCGGTGCGCGCCGTGCTGGCCGCGACACTGGGCCCGAGCTGGGGCGTGTACTCCGGATTCGAACTGTTCGAACACCAGGCCGTCGGCGCCGGCAGCGAAGAGTATCTCGATTCGGAGAAATATCAGCTGCGGCCCCGGCGATTCGCCGAAGCGGCGGCCCGCGGTGAATCGCTGGAACCGTTCATCACCCGGCTCAACGAGATCCGGCGGGCCCACCCCGCGCTACAGCAGTTGCGCTGCATCACCTTTCACCAGGTCGACAACCCGGCACTACTGGCCTACTCGAAGGTCGATCCCGGCTCCGGCGATGCCGTCCTGGTCGTGGTGAACCTCAACCCGTTCGGCGCCGAGGACGGGATGATCTCACTGGATATGCCTGCCATCGGGCGGGAATGGCACGATCGTCCATCGGTCTACGACGAGATCAGCGGCGAGGAATACCACTGGGCTCAAACCAATTACGTGCGCCTGGATCCGGTCCGGGCGCCGGCGCATATCCTCGTCCTCCCGGCCGTATCGGCGGCCGAGCGAACCGAACTGGCCTACCGCAGGACGTTCCGATGATCGGCCGCGTGACGGCGGTGCGGCGGCCGCGCCGATGAATCGGCGCGATCTGATGCTCCTGGCAGCCGGCACCCACACCGATCCGCACACCGTGCTCGGCGCCCATCCACATCCGCGCGGCACCGTCATCAGGACGCTGCGACCGCACGCCGATACGGTGGCGGCCCGCATCGGCGGCGTCGACCATCCCCTGGATCACATCGGGCACGGGGTCTTCGAGGGTGTTGTCGAATTCGCGGAGCTGTGGGACTACCGCCTGGTGGTGTCGTATCCGGGCGCGCGGACGGTGCTCACCGCCGACGGGTACCGCTTCCTGCCGACCCTGGGTGAGCTCGATCTACATCTGCTCGGCGAGGGACGTCATCAACGCCTCTGGCAGGTGCTCGGCGCCCATCCACAGCGATACACCACCCTCGACGGCGTGGTGACGGGCACCGCCTTCGCGGTGTGGGCTCCACATGCGCGCGGTGTCACCGTCTTCGGCGATTTCGACGGCTGGGGCGGGACGAGCACGCCGATGCGGCGGCTCGGTTCATCGGGGGTGTGGGAGGTCTTCGTCCCCGGCGTCGAACCCGGTACGCGCTACAAATACCGCATTCACGGCGCCGACGGCCGCACCGCCGACCACGCAGATCCACTGGCCTTCGCCACCGAGGTCCCGCCCGCCACCGCCTCCGTCGTCACCGAGAGCACCTACGAGTGGCGCGATCGGCAGTGGTGCGCCGCGCGTGCCGAGCGCGATCCCACGCGGGCGCCGATGAGTATCTACGAGTTGCATCTGGGTTCGTGGCGGCCCGGCACGGACTACCGGGCCGCGGCGGAGGAGCTCGCGGAATACGTTCGGGCACTGGGATTCACGCATATCGAACTGCTGCCCGTCGCCGAGCACCCCTTCGGCGGATCCTGGGGCTACCAGGTCACCTCCTACTACGCACCGACCGCACGCTTCGGATCCCCCGACGATTTCCGGGCCTTCGTCGACCATCTGCACAGCCGCGGTATCGGCGTGATCCTGGACTGGGTTCCCGGCCACTTTCCCCGCGACGAGTGGGCACTGGCCCGCTTCGACGGCACCCCGCTCTACGAACATGCCGACCCCCGGCGTGGTGAGCAATTGGAGTGGGGCACCTACGTTTTCGACTACGGGCGCAACGAGGTGCGCAACTTCCTGGTCGCCAACGCGCGGTTCTGGATCGAGGAATTCCATATCGACGGACTGCGCGTCGACGCCGTCGCCTCCATGCTCTACCTGGACTATTCGCGACCGCCCGGCGGCTGGGAGCCCAATATCCACGGCGGCCGTGAGAATCTGGAGGCGGTGGCCTTCCTACGGGAGATGAACGCCGCGGTGCACACCCACCATCCGGGTGTGGTCACCATCGCCGAGGAGTCCACCACCTGGCCCGGCGTCACCCGCTCCACCGATGTCGGCGGCCTCGGCTTCACGCTCAAATGGAATATGGGCTGGATGCACGACACGCTCGGCTACCTCGGCCACGATCAGGTGCACCGCAGCTGGCACCACAGCGAGATCACCTTCTCGGTGGTCTACGCCTGGAGCGAGAACTTTCTGCTGCCGATCAGCCACGACGAGGTCGTGCACGGCAAGGGCACGCTGTGGACGCGGATGCCGGGTGACGATTACGCCAAGGCCTGCGGTGTGCGGGCGCTACTGGCTTATATGTGGGCGCATCCGGGCAAGCAGCTGTTGTTCATGGGCCAGGAGTTCGGGCAGTTCCGCGAGTGGTCCCACGATCGCGGCCTGGACTGGGACGAACTGGCCAACCCGCTGCACGCCGGCATCCGGCTGCTGGTCACCGATCTCAACACCGTCTACCGCACGTATCCCGCCCTGTGGACCCTGGACACCTCACCCGGCGGTTACGCCTGGATCGAGGCCGACGACCACACCAACAACGTGGTGGCCTTCCTGCGCTACGGCAGTGACGGCTCGGTGGTGGCGTGCGCCGTCAACTTCTCCGGTGTCGAGCAGCGCGGGTACCGGATCGGATTGCCCGTCGCGGGCCGCTGGCGGGAGATCCTCAATTCCGACGCGACCACCTACGGCGGCAGCGGCACCGGCAACCTCGGTGGGGTCGACGCCACCGAGATGCCCTGGCACGGCAGGCCTTGTTCCGCCGAGTTGGTCCTCGCACCGAACAGCGCGATCTGGCTGACCTCGGACTCTCAGAACCTCCAGGGCGCCGGCAGATCGGGAACGACACATCCGTAGGTGCGCTCGACCGAGACCGGCGTAGCCCGCACGGTGCCGTGCGCGCGCAGTTCCACCGGGTAGTAGCGGAAGCACCGGACACCGGAATCCGAATCGGGCAGGACCAGTTCGGCGTCGGCCAGATATGCGCACGCACCCGCCGGATCGGGATGTGAACCGCCGACCGGATCGCAGGTCAGGGTCACGGTCCGGGGCGCGCGATCCGGTTCGGTACGGGTGAAGACCACACTGGTGGTGCTGTCGCCCGCGGCGGCGCTGCCCGCGGGCACCAGCACGGCCGCCGCGCATATCGCGCCGACCAGACAACGCATCACCGCGATCACGTGACCTCCGCTCCCATCCCCGCGCCGGTGCCGCCGCGATGGTGGTCCGCCACTCAGTACAGGGCCGTGGCCAGCTTGCGCCGAGCCGCCACCACGATCGGATCGGCGGTGTCGAACAGTTCGAAAAGCTCCACCAGCCGGGAGCGCACCCGGTTCCGATCGTCGCCGGCCGTGCGCTTGATCAGCCCGATCAGTCGATCGAAGGCGGCGTCGGGCTGCTGATTGAACAGTTCGGCGTCGGCGGCGACGAACGCGGCATCGATATCGGCGGGATCGGCGTCGGCGACCGCGATCGCGTCGGCGGGCAGGGACCGGGCGCGGGCGAAGAACCGCACCTGACGCAAGGCCGCCTTGGCCTCCTCATTGGCCGGTTCCGCGGCCAGAATCGCTTCGTAGGCCGCTTCGGCACCGGCGATATCGCCCTGGTCGAGCGCCTCCTCGGCGGCGACGAAACGGGGGTCCTCGGGCGCGGGGGCCTCACCCTGTTCGGCGTCGGCTCCGGGCAGCTTGCCCTGTACGGCATCGACGACCGCGTCGAGCCACTGCTTGACCTGCGCCTCCGGCTGCGCGCCCTGGAAGTCCGCGAGCGGCTGCCCGGCGGCGACCGCGATTACCGTCGGAATCCCCTGCACACCGAAGGCCTGCGCGATGCGCATATTCGGTTCCGCCTCGACGGTGGCCAGTTCCCAGCTGCCCTGGGCCGCGCCGACCAGCCGCTCGAATAGCTTGACCAAATCGACGCTGCCCGGACTGCGCTGGGAGTACAGGACGACGACCACCGGCACCTCGAGCGATCGCCGCAGCACCTTGGTCTCGAAATCGGCCTCGGTGACGGCATGATCGCCCGGGACATCCGTGGCGGCCGGCTGTTTGAGAGCGGACAGATCCACCGCGCCGGACATGGCGGCGGCGACGGCGGGCGAGGGACGACGTGCGGCAGGTCGAGTCACGGCATCCAGTTTGTCACGACGTGGCGGATGCCGTGGCCGGGGTCGGGCTCAGCTCTCCCAATTGTCCGGTCCGGATCGCCCACCGCTCGAACCACACCGAGGTGAACGGCACCACCGACGACACCAGTCCCAGCAGAATCGTCTTACCGGGCCATTCGTATTCACGCCAGGCCAGCAGCAGGCTCACCGCGTAGAGCACGAAGATGAGCCCGTGCAGCATGCCGAACACCATCACCGGCCAGGTGATGGGTTCGGGCAGCCGCTTGAGTACCGACCCCATCAGCAGCAACGCCCACGACGGCGCTTCCAGGAGTCCGAACAGTCGCACTCGCTTGGCCACGGTGCTCACGTCGAAGAATTCGCCCATGAGCACCATTGTGCCGAACGACTACGGAGTGTCGTAGTCGGTGTGGGTCATGCCACACGCCCCGGCCCGCGACCGGTGACGGCCCGTCACACCCGCACGATGAGGGCGTCGCCCTGACCGCCGCCGCCGCACAGCGCCGCGACGCCGACACCGCCGCCGCGCCGCTTCAGTTCCAGCGCCAGGTGCAGCAGGATCCGCGCGCCCGACATGCCGAGCGGGTGGCCGATCGCGATAGCGCCACCGTTGACGTTGACCTTCTCCGGATCGATGCCCAGCTTGCGGGTCGAAGCGATGCCTACCGCGGCGAACGCCTCGTTGATCTCCACCAGATCCAGATCGGCAGGCGAAATACCCTCTTTCGCACAGGCTTTCGCGATCGCGTTGGCCGGCTGCTCCTGCAGTGTGGAATCCGGACCGGCCACCACACCCGCGGCGCCGATCTCGGCGATCCAGCTCAGGCCCAGCGCTTGCGCCTTCTCCTTGCTCATCACGACCACCGCGGCCGCGCCGTCGGAGATCTGTGACGCCGTACCGGCGGTGATGGTGCCGTCCTTCGCGAACGCCGGACGCAGCTTGGACAGCGACTCCACGGTCGTATCCGCGCGGATGCCCTCGTCCTCGGCGACCACGATCGGGTCGCCCTTGCGCTGCGGCACCGACACCGGCGCCACCTCGTCGGCGAACACACCGTTCTTCCAGGCCGCCGCGGCCTTCTGATGGGAGGCGGCCGCGAACGCGTCCTGCTCGGCGCGGCCGATACCGTCACCGGCGTTGCGCGACTCGGTCAGCGCACCCATCGCCTGATCGGTGAAGATGTCGTGCAGCCCGTCGTAGGCCATGTGGTCACGCAGCGTCACATCGCCGTATTTGAAACCCTGGCGGCTCTTCTCCAGCATATGCGGGGCCTGGCTCATCGACTCCTGCCCACCGGCCACCACGACCTCGTACTCACCGGCACGAATCAGCTGATCCGCCAAGGCGATAGCGTTGATACCGGACAAACACACCTTGTTCAGTGTCAACGCCGGCACATCCATCGAAATACCACCCGCGACCGCCGCCTGCCGAGCCGGAATCTGCCCGGCACCCGCGGTCAGCACCTGACCCATGATCACGTAATCGACCAGCTCGGGCGATACTCCGCCCTTCTCCAGCGCCGCCTTGATCGCGAATCCACCCAGATCCGACCCGGAGAACCCGGACAGCCCACCGAGCAGCCGGCCGACGGGCGTACGAGCACCGGAGACGATGACAGAGGTGGTGGCCACGATGAACCTCGCTTCTCGAATTCGGGGACGGCGCAGCGGCCGCTCTCGTACTCAACGGTAACCCGTGCCGTCCCGGTAGCTCCATACAGGTGCGCGCTACCTTCGAAGGGTGAGCAATACCGATACGTCCGCTTTCATCCCCGCCGACTACGTGATCGCCGTCGACCATGTCGGCGTCGCCGTACCCGACCTCGACACCGCGGTCGCCTGGTACTCCGACAATCTCGGCATGGTCGAGACGCACCGTGAGGTCAATGAGGCCCAGGGTGTGCACGAGGCGATGCTGTCGCTGCCCGGCGCCGGCGACGACGCCACTGCTCTGCAGTTGCTGGCCCCGCTCAACGAAGAGTCGACAATCGCCAAGTTCATCGACCGCAACGGCCCGGGATTGCAGCAACTGGCCTACCGCGTCACCGATATCGATGCCGTGGCAACCTTTCTGCGAGGCCGCGGCATCCGTTTGCTGTACGAGGCACCGCGCTCGGGCACCGCGAACTCCCGGATCAACTTCGTACATCCGAAGGATGCTGGCGGTGTGCTCATCGAACTCGTCGAACCGGCCGCGAATCCTACTCACTAGTACCGGAATCCGACGACGGAAACAGTTCGTAACGACATTCGCAGTCGACTCACCATGGTGGGTCGACAGGCTGTAGTTTGTGGGGCATGTCGTCCACTGAGCCCGATCGCAATCGCTTCGTCGCGTTGCCCTTCACGGTAGTCCGTAAAGGCTACGACCGTGACGAAGTACGCAATTACTTCGACCGCTTCGATGCCGAGCTGAGGGTCACCGCAACAGATCGCGATGCCGCCGCCGCTCAGGCCCGCAACCTGGCCGCCCAGCTGGAGGACGCCCGCGACGAGATCGACGAGCTTCGCAAGGAAGTCGATCGCCTGTCGGTTCCGCCCACCACCGCGGAAGGCATGAGCGATCGTATTTCCCGGATGCTGCGTTTGGCATCCGACGAGGCGTCCGAAGTCCGCGCGCAGGCGCAGGCCGAGGCCGCCGAGATGATCTCCATCGCGGAGCAGCAGGCCACCGAGATGCGCGGCAAGTACGAGTCGCTGCTGTCGGAGACCAAGGAGAAGCGCGAAGCGCTCGAGGTCGAGTTCGAGCAGACCCTCTCGAACGCGCGCACCGAGTCCGCCAAGATCGTCGAGGCCGCCCAGGCCGATGCCACCCGCATCACCAAGGAAGCCGAGGCCAAGCGCAAGTCCGCACAGCAGGACTTCGAGGCCACGATGGCCGAGAAGCGCACCAAGCTCACCAAGGCCATGGAGGAGCTGGAGGCGTCCAGCCGCGCCGACGCCGCTCAGCGCATCAAAGAGGCCACCGACGAGTCCAACCGTCTGGTTACCTCCGCCACCCAGTCCGCCGATCGCAAGATCGCGCACGCGAAGGAACTGGCCGAGGAGATGCGCGTGCTGCGCGGTCGAGTCCTGGCCCAGCTGTTGGGAATTCGCGGCCAGCTCGATTCCGTTCCGGCCATGCTGGCGGCGGTCAATCGCGAGAGCGAACTGCTCGACGGCGCACCGGAGCAGCGTTCACTGTCCGGTAAGCAGTCCGGTTCCGGCCGGCAGAAGGCCATCCCCGAGGTCAAGGCGGAAGACGAAGAGTCCGTCGACGAAGAGCGCGAAAGCGCCGAAGTCTCGAGCTGACACACGCCACACCCTCAGGGCGACAACTTTTCACTACTCGTTTCGAGGCCGCTCCCGCGCCGCGGGGGCGGCCTTCCCTATATCGTGGGTCGCTGCCTCGCGACGAGAACGACTCGCCGCGCGGTCAGGACCAGCGGCGGGTGATCGTCCGCGTGTGCCGCCCACGCCAGCAACCGGAATGCCAATGGCGACGGTCGTCTTCGCCGCCGTCGGCGGGCCAGGCGACGATATGAGCGGTACCGGCCGGGATTTCGTGATCGCACCCCGGGCACCGGTACGTCTTCACCGCGCGAGAACCCGGAATCGTCCGCACCACATAGCTTTCCGCACCGCCGGGTCCGGATTCCGTGCGGCCGAACACGTCCCCGATCGGCCGCGATTCCCGAGGGAACCGCGACGACGACCGGGGACGGGGCTTACGGCGTGGCACGGCGACTCAGAACAGTCGGAACTCGGAGCTGTCGGTGCCGCGCAAGGCATCGTAATCGAGTGTGACGCAGCGGATCCCGCGATCGGTCGCCAACGTGCGCGCCTGCGGTTTGATCTGCTGAGCGGCGAATACGCCGGCTACCGGCGCCAGTAGCGGATCGCGGTTCAGCAGCTCCAGATAGCGCGTCAGCTGTTCCACACCGTCGATCTCACCGCGACGTTTGATCTCGACCGCCACGGTGGCCCCGGCGGCGTCCCGGCACAGGATATCCACCGGCCCGATCGCGGTCATGTACTCGCGCCGGATCAGCGAATAACCGTCACCGAGGGTGCCGATGTGCTCGGCGAGCAGTTCTTGCAGGTGGGCTTCCACACCGTCCTTGACGAGCCCCGGATCGACACCGAGCTCGTGTTCCGAGTCGTGTTCGATGTTCTCGACGGTGATCCGCAGCTCCTCGCCGGCTTTGTTGGTCACCACCCATAGCCGGGAGTCGTCGGGCACAGCGTCGGGTTCGGCTACGCGCTCCTCCATCCAGCACGGCGGGCTCATCCAATTCAGCGGTTTGTAGGAACCGCCGTCGGAATGCACCAGCACGGAGCCGTCGGCCTTCATCATCAGCAGGCGACGAGCCATCGGGAGATGTGCGGTGAGCCGACCCACGTAATCGACCTGGCAACGAGCAATCACAAGGCGCACCGGTCGAGTTTAGGCCCTGGGCGGGATCGCTTGTGGCGCGGGGCGATCAGCCTACGAGCAGGACGTAACCGAGAAGGGCCGCCACCACGAGCAGCACGGTCTCCACCCAGTTGAGCCGCGGCACTCGGGTGCGTCCGCTGCGCAGCAACAGCCACCCGGTCAGCAGGCCGATGGACAGCGCCAGCAGATGCCCGACATTGGTGAACGTCCGCCCCATCACCACACCGGCCACGGCGACCGCGGCCAAGGAGATGGCCCAGGTGGGCCGCCATTTACTCGGCAGCACGACGATCAGCGATCCGATGACCGCCAGCGCCCCGTAACTGACACCGACGTCCTCGGCGAACGAAATACTGGTGGGCAGCCATTTGACACTCACCGCGATCCACAGCCCACCGGCCACCAGCAGCGTGGCCCCGATGTGCCCGGCGATGAAGATGCGTAGCAGCGACAGCGCACCGAAGCGCCATTCGGCCAGGATGAGCAGACAGACCAGCAGCGGGATGAGCAAGGCCCCCGCGGTGCCGTCCCCGATGACGAACGCACTCGACAGCAGAGTGCCGAAGCGCCCGGCCAGCAGATTGCTGAGATTGGTGCTCGCGTGCTGGATGACTCGAGTCTGCTGCGAATCTCCGAGCACCGACACCAGTACGGTGACCGCGATCAGCAGCGCGCCGTAGCTGTAGGTCATCGGCAGTTTGAAGCGCTCCCGCAATGTCAGGGAACGGCCGACCGAGCCGTGGTCGGACTCCAGTGCTGACGGCGCGGCCGGCTCCTGGAGTAGAACCATGCGGATCACCTTCCGTTACCAGACCGGCACCCAATGCACCGGGGGGACACACTCTCCATGATCCCGATCGATGTCTCGAATGGTGTCAGGCTTACTTAGGAAAGTGCTGTGAATGCGGGAGTACCCAGCCGCATCGATCCTATTCGCCCGAATATGTGGTCCCTCGGTACCGAGGGCCGGCGCGAGGGATCGGCGAAGAAAATGGTCCGGGTATGCGGAAGGCCCCCAACCATCAGGTTGGGGGCCTTCGCGAATGTATGTTCCGGCGGTGTCCTACTCTCCCACACCCTGTCGAGTGCAGTACCATCGGCGCAGGTGGCCTTAGCTTCCGGGTTCGGAATGGGACCGGGCGTTTCCCCACCGCTATAACCGCCGTAACTCTATGAAACTAGACACAGAGAGCCACAACCCTTTCACCCCTCAACAGGGATCCCGGATCAAGTCTCGCTGATATCTGTGTGTTGTTTCAGATACCGCACAGTGGACGCGTAGCAGCTTTGTTGGTAAGTCCTCGGCCTATTAGTACCAGTCACCTACATGCATTACTGCACTTCCAGTTCTGGCCTATCAACCCAATGGTCTGTTGGGGGCCTTACCCCCTCGAGGGGGTGAGAAACCTCATCTTGGAACAGGCTTCCCGCTTAGATGCTTTCAGCGGTTATCCCTTCCGAACGTGGCCAACCAGCCGTGCCCCTGGCGGGACAACTGGCACACCAGAGGTTCGTCCGTCCCGGTCCTCTCGTACTAGGGACAGCCTTCCTCAAGTTTCTAACGCGCGCGGCGGATAGAGACCGAACTGTCTCACGACGTTCTAAACCCAGCTCGCGTGCCGCTTTAATGGGCGAACAGCCCAACCCTTGGGACCTACTCCAGCCCCAGGATGCGACGAGCCGACATCGAGGTGCCAAACCATCCCGTCGATATGGACTCTTGGGGAAGATCAGCCTGTTATCCCCGGGGTACCTTTTATCCGTTGAGCGACACCGCTTCCACTTGCCGGTGCCGGATCACTAGTCCCGACTTTCGTCCCTGCTCGACCTGTCAGTCTCACAGTCAAGCTCCCTTGTGCACTTACACTCAACACCTGATTGCCAACCAGGCTGAGGGAACCTTTGGGCGCCTCCGTTACATTTTGGGAGGCAACCGCCCCAGTTAAACTACCCACCAGGCACTGTCCCTGAACCAGATCATGGCCCGAGGTTAGAGGTCCAATACGACCAGAGTGGTATTTCAACGACGACTCCACGAACACTGGCGTGCCCGCTTCACAGTCTCCCACCTATCCTACACAAACCGTACCGAACACCAATACCAAGCTATAGTGAAGGTCCCGGGGTCTTTTCGTCCTGCCGCGCGTAACGAGCATCTTTACTCGTAATGCAATTTCGCCGAGTCTGTGGTGGAGACAGCAGAGAAGTCGTTACGCCATTCGTGCAGGTCGGAACTTACCCGACAAGGAATTTCGCTACCTTAGGATGGTTATAGTTACCACCGCCGTTTACCGGGGCTTAAATTCTCAGCTTCGCGTCCGAAAACGCTAACCGGTCCTCTTAACCTTCCGGCACCGGGCAGGCGTCAGTCCGTATACATCGTCTTACGACTTCGCACGGACCTGTGTTTTTAGTAAACAGTCGCTTCTCTCTGGTCTCTGCGACCACCCCCAGCTCACGGTGCAAGACCGGTCACCAGACGTGGCCCTCCTTCTCCCGAAGTTACGGAGGTATT
Organism: Nocardia spumae; assembly: GCF_020733635.1. NCBI lineage: Bacteria > Bacillati > Actinomycetota > Actinomycetes > Mycobacteriales > Nocardiaceae > Nocardia > Nocardia spumae. The sequence continues at coordinate 5,822,930 of NZ_JAJFZL010000001.1, forward strand.
TTGCCGAGTTCCTTCACCACAGTTATCTCGATCGCCTTAGTATTCTCTACCTGACCACCTGTGTCGGTTTGGGGTACGGGCCGTGTACCAACTCACTAGAGGCTTTTCTCGGCAGCATAGGATCACTGAATTCACCTCAAACGGCTACGCATCACCTCTCAGGCACATGCTGTGCGGATTTGCCTACACAACGCCCTACAGGCTTACACCCGGTAATCCACCACCGGGCCCAGCTACCTTCCTGCGTCACCCCATCGCTTGACTACTACAGCCAGGGTCGTGCGCAGCCACATCCGGCCTCCCGAAGGAGGTCCATCCGCTTTTGGGCACTTAGCACAACTGATTCGCCATTGGGCGCGGATACACGGGTACGGGAATATCAACCCGTTGTCCATCGACTACGCCTGTCGGCCTCGCCTTAGGTCCCGACTCACCCTGGGCGGATTAACCTGGCCCAGGAACCCTTGGTCATTCGGCGGACGAGTTTCTCACTCGTCTTTCGCTACTCATGCCTGCATTCTCACTCGCGCAGCCTCCACAACTAGGTCACCCCGCTGCTTCCCTGGCTACACGACGCTCCCCTACCCACCCAGTCGACTGGCCCGAAGGCGATCTAATGACTGAGTGCCGCGGCTTCGGCGGTGTACTTGAGCCCCGCTACATTATCGGCGCAGGATCACTTGACCAGTGAGCTATTACGCACTCTTTCAAGGGTGGCTGCTTCTAAGCCAACCTCCTGGTTGTCTCAGCGACCCCACATCCTTTTCCACTTAGTACACGCTTAGGGGCCTTAGCCGGCGATCTGGGCTGTTTCCCTCTCGACTACGAAGCTTATCCCCCGCAGTCTCACTGCCACGCTCTCACACACCGGCATTCGGAGTTTGGCTGACTTCGGTAAGCTTGTGGGCCCCCTAGGCCATCCAGTAGCTCTACCTCCAGTGTGAAACACGTGACGCTGCACCTAAATGCATTTCGGGGAGAACCAGCTATCACGGAGTTTGATTGGCCTTTCACCCCTACCCACAGCTCATCCCCTCAGTTTTCAACCTAAGTGGGTTCGGGCCTCCACGACGTCTTACCGTCGCTTCACCCTGGCCATGGGTAGATCACTCCGCTTCGGGTCCATGACATGCGACTCAAACGCCCTATTCGGACTCGCTTTCGCTACGGCTACCCCACACGGGTTAACCTCGCCACACACCGATGACTCGCAGGCTCATTCTTCAAAAGGCACGCCATCACCCCACCACCCGAAGATGGAAGGCTCTGACGGATTGTAAGCGCACGGTTTCAGGTACTATTTCACTCCCCTCCCGGGGTACTTTTCACCTTTCCCTCACGGTACTAGTCCGCTATCGGTCACCAGGGAGTATTCAGGCTTACCGGGTGGTCCCGGCAGATTCACAGCAGATTTCACGGGCCCGCTGCTACTCGGGTGCCCATCACAGCAGAGAACATGTTTTCGCTTACCGGACTCTCACCGTCTACGGTTGGCCATCCCAGACCAATTCAGCTAACACGAACTTTTCTGACTACTGCTTGGCTCGGCAGAACCAAGAAGATGGGTCCCACAACCCCAAGAACGCAACGCCTGCCGGCTATCACACGCTCCTGGTTTAGCCTCATCCGCTTTCGCTCGCCACTACTCACGGAATCACTCTTGTTTTCTCTTCCTGTGGGTACTGAGATGTTTCACTTCCCCACGTTCCCTCCACACACCCTATATATTCAGGCGCGGGTAACACGACATCACTCGTGCTGGGTTTCCCCATTCGGAAATCCTCGGATCTCAGCTCGGTTGACAGCTCCCCGAGGCTTATCGCAGCCTCCTACGTCCTTCATCGGCTCCTGGTGCCAAGGCATCCACCGTACGCTCTTAAACACTTACTAACAAAGATGCTCGCGTCCACTGTGCAGTTCTCAAACAACACACCCGCATCGAATCGAATTTCACAAGACCGGACCGAAGAAACCTTCGCGGTATCAAGGAAGACCCGAACGGATCGTTTTTTTGCCTGGAAAGAACGTCTGTTCTTTCAGGACCCAACAGTGTGCCGATATATCCACCGCGAGCCGGCCGTCCGACCGTCTCACATGCGAGGAGTTTGTCAGTGTTCCACCCATGAGCTCCGCAGTTCCACATTCGGGAACATAAGCGGCTCTGGCACTTTCGCGTCCGACTCTTCGGAGCGAACAGTGCAGATGCTCCTTAGAAAGGAGGTGATCCAGCCGCACCTTCCGGTACGGCTACCTTGTTACGACTTCGTCCCAATCGCCAATCCCACCTTCGACGGCTCCCTCCACAAGGGTTAGGCCACCGGCTTCGGGTGTTACCGACTTTCATGACGTGACGGGCGGTGTGTACAAGGCCCGGGAACGTATTCACCGCAGCGTTGCTGATCTGCGATTACTAGCGACTCCAACTTCACGGGGTCGAGTTGCAGACCCCGATCCGAACTGAGACCGGCTTTAAGGGATTCGCTCCACCTCACGGTATCGCAGCCCTCTGTACCGGCCATTGTAGCATGTGTGAAGCCCTGGACATAAGGGGCATGATGACTTGACGTCGTCCCCACCTTCCTCCGAGTTGACCCCGGCAGTCTCCTGCGAGTCCCCGCCATTACGCGCTGGCAACACAGGACAAGGGTTGCGCTCGTTGCGGGACTTAACCCAACATCTCACGACACGAGCTGACGACAGCCATGCACCACCTGTACACCAACCACAAGGGGGGCTACATCTCTGCAGCTTTCTGGTGTATGTCAAACCCAGGTAAGGTTCTTCGCGTTGCATCGAATTAATCCACATGCTCCGCCGCTTGTGCGGGCCCCCGTCAATTCCTTTGAGTTTTAGCCTTGCGGCCGTACTCCCCAGGCGGGGTACTTAATGCGTTAGCTACGGCACGGATCCCGTGGAAGGAAACCCACACCTAGTACCCACCGTTTACGGCGTGGACTACCAGGGTATCTAATCCTGTTCGCTACCCACGCTTTCGCTTCTCAGCGTCAGTTACTGCCCAGAGACCCGCCTTCGCCACCGGTGTTCCTCCTGATATCTGCGCATTTCACCGCTACACCAGGAATTCCAGTCTCCCCTGCAGTACTCTAGTCCGCCCGTATCGACTGCAAGCTTGCAGTTGAGCTGCAAGTTTTCACAATCGACGCGACGAACCGCCTACAAGCTCTTTACGCCCAGTAATTCCGGACAACGCTCGCACCCTACGTATTACCGCGGCTGCTGGCACGTAGTTGGCCGGTGCTTCTTCTACAGGTACCGTCACTTTCGCTTCGTCCCTGTCGAAAGAGGTTTACAACCCGAAGGCCGTCATCCCTCACGCGGCGTCGCTGCATCAGGCTTTCGCCCATTGTGCAATATTCCCCACTGCTGCCTCCCGTAGGAGTCTGGGCCGTGTCTCAGTCCCAGTGTGGCCGGTCACCCTCTCAGGTCGGCTACCCGTCGTCGCCTTGGTAGGCCATTACCCCACCAACAAGCTGATAGGCCGCGGGCCCATCTCGCACCGATAAATCTTTCCACCACAAACCATGCGATTCGTGGTCATATCCGGTATTAGACCCAGTTTCCCAGGCTTATCCCAGAGTACGAGGCAGATCACCCACGTGTTACTCACCCGTTCGCCGCTCGTGTACCCCGAAGGGCCTTACCGCTCGACTTGCATGTGTTAAGCACGCCGCCAGCGTTCGTCCTGAGCCAGGATCAAACTCTCCGTTGAAGACTCTCAACTCACTCCGAAGAGCAAATCAGAAGTATCTCGAACCAGAGTCCGAAAACCTAACTTAAACGCCAGCCGGAAAATTAGCTGACAAAAATATCCGACCCTCACACGGGGGGTGAAGATCGGAACCAAAAACAAAATTTTGGCACTGACATTCATCGACACACTATTGAGTTCTCAAAGAACACACGCACACACCATCGCGCAGATTGCTATCTGTTTGATCGGTGAGGCAACTTTTCAAGCTTAGCTTGACCATCGCCCCGAACCAAATCGGGGTCTCGGTTGAGCCAGTGTGATCGTCCGGCGCTCTCCGTACAACCTCGTTTCCCCTTGCCTCTCGGCCCGGGGTCGGTGTCCGTGTCGCTCTGACCTGGAATAAGTTACGTGGCGGTGGATTCTATGTCAAATCGCCTGGTCAGGAAGGTCTTTCGGGTGTCCTTCCGGCTACGCCACGGTGCCGACCCGCTCGACCTGCGCGCCCAGGGATCGCAAGTTCTCCACGAAGTGGGGATAGCCGCGATCGATGTGGAAGACATCGTGGACTTCGGTGACACCGTCGGCGACCAGACCCGCGAGCACCAGACCGGCGCCGGCGCGGATATCCGACGACCAGACCGGAGCACTGGACAACCGGGGAATCCCCCGCACGACCGCGTGATGCCCGTCGGTGCGCGCGTCGGCGCCCAGGCGGATCATCTCCTCGACGAAGCGGAAGCGGGCTTCGAAGATGTTCTCGGTGATCATCGAGGTGCCGTCCGCGATCGTCGCCAGACCGATGGCCATCGGCTGGAGATCGGTGGGAAACCCCGGGAACGGCAGCGTCGAGAAATTCACGGCGAGCGGTCGCGCGGGCTGCTCGACCCGGAAACCGTTGGGTTCGAACGACACTCGCGCGCCGGCCGAGCGCAGCTTGTCCAGCACCAGCGACAGGTGCTTCGGGTTGAGACCGATGACCCGCACATCGCCCCTGGTCATCGCCGCCGCGATGCCCCAGGTCGCGGCCACGATGCGGTCACCGATCACCTGATGGGTGGTGGGGGCCAGCTTGCGCACGCCGGAGATGGTCAGCACCGAGGTGCCCGCACCGTCGATCCGCGCACCCATGCGGGTGAGCATGGTGCACAGATCCACGATCTCCGGCTCCCGGGCGGCGTTGTCGATGACCGTCTCCCCCTCCGCGAGGACCGCGGCCATGAGGATGTTCTCCGTCGCACCCACCGAGGGGAAGTCCAGGCGGATGCGCGCGCCCTGCAGTTCGTCGGCACGCGCGACCAGACAGCCGTGTTCGATTTCGCTGGTGGCGCCGAGCAATCGCAGTCCGGCCTGATGCATGTCCAGCGGGCGCGAGCCGATCGCGTCACCGCCGGGCAGGGCGACCACCGCACGCCTGCAGCGCGCCATCAGCGGTCCGAGCACGCATACCGACGCGCGGAACTGCGTCACGGCCGGGAAGTCGGCGTGGTACTTGGGCTCGGTAGGAGTCGTGATGGTCACCACCGAACCGTCGACGGTGACATCGCAGCCCAGACCCCGCAGGACCTCGGCCATCAGCGGCACATCCAGGATGTCCGGGCAGTTCGTGATCGTCGTCGTACCTTCGGCCAACAGAGCGGCGGCCATCAGCTTGAGCACGCTGTTCTTCGCGCCACCCACTGAGACCTCGCCGACCAGCCGGCTGCCCCCGGTCACCAGAAACCGTTCACTCACGGGGGTCAGCCTAACGGGAGGACTGGTCGGTCGAGGCCGGTCCGCCGGTCTCCGATCCACCCGGACGCCACAGCACGTCACCGTCCGGGTTGGCGACCCGCCCGAGGATGAACAGCAGATCGGACAGCCGATTCAGGTACTTCGCCGGCAACACGCCCAGATCCTCGGAATGGGCGTCGACGGCTGCCCACGCCGAGCGTTCGGCACGGCGCGCCACGGTGCGCGCGATGTGCAGCAGCGCCGCCAGTGGCGTACCCCCGGGCAGAATGAACGAATTCAGCGGCGCCAGTTCGGAATTGAACTCGTCACACCACCGCTCCAGACGGTCGATGTAGGCCTGGGTGATGCGCAGCGGCGGATATTTCGGCTCCGCCACGACCGGCGTGGACAGATCGGCGCCGGCATCGAAGAGGTCGTTCTGTACCTGGCGCAGTACCTCGGCGATGCGCGGCCCGGGGTGTCCCAGCGCCAGCGCGGCGCCCAGCGCGGCGTTGGTCTCATCGCAGTCGGCGTAGGCCACCAGCCGCGGATCGGTCTTGGGCACCCGGGAGAAATCGCTCAGACCGGTCGTACCGTCGTCGCCGGTGCGGGTATAGATCTTCGTCAGATGCACACTCATTGCTGGTGACCACCTATTTCTCGGTCAACGTCCGGGACGTCGCCGGATACGTTCGGAGGGCCGCGATTCGACCCAGGACAAAAACGCCGTCAGCGCGGCGCGGTCCAGGGCCAGCTCATAGCTGCCGTCACCGTCGGAGACCGCGATCACCACGATGTCGTCGGTCATGATGTCGTACTCGTCCCCTACGGGGGAACGCCGGTCGACCACTTCGATACCGAGCCGCCGGATCGTCGAATCCGGCCCCACCTTGAGGCTGGTGAGTTTGTAGAAGACGAGCCTGGACTCGCCGTACCGGATCAAGCCGTGCCGCCAGCCCTGACCACCCTGTGCGGGCAGTACACGCAGAATCGCCGCGGTGCCGCCCCGGCGCAACATGATCAGGCGATACAGCGAAACCAGCGCCACGCCGACCAGCAGCAGCACCAGAATGATCAGAAGTATCATCCCGGTCCGCAATCCAGGCCCGTCCCTTCGCTTCGCCCCTGTGCCGTCGCCAGCGCCGTGCCATCCCCGTACAAGGCCGCTCCGGCAGCGAGTCTACAAACCGGAGCGAGGTGGCACACAGCCGGTACATCCGTTCCACAAACGAGAATATCGGCACATCGGCCGATACGGAGGAAGGTGATCAGAAGCACAGTCGCACAACGGCATTCGAGACCCGTCCGGACGGGCCGGAAATCCGGCGGGCACACGCTCGATCAGGTTACGCGGCGCGAGGCCCGTACGTTGAAGCACACACCTCACAGGGCCACCGAGACGACGTATGGCGGCCCGGGATATCCGGGCCGCCATACGTCTGACGCTATTCGATTGTCGCCGTGGGTATCTCCTCGGCGCGGCAGTCCGGGATCAGGCTCCGGCCGCTTCGACCGCACGCACGCGCGCGGTCGCCGCATTCTGCTCCTGCTCCGAGGAATTCGGATCGGCCAGTACCGCACGCGCGGCGTCGATATCGACATCGGCCGCGAATTCCGCCGACTCGGCGAGAATCCGGACGGCCTCACCCGTGCAGGAGAAGAAACCACCGTGCACGGCCGCGACGATCCGCTCGCCCTCGGCGCTCTCGATGGTCACGATGCCACCCTCGACCAGCTGGCCGAGGACGGGCTCGTGACCGTGCAGAATACCGATCTGACCTTCCGTGGTCTGGGCGCTGACGAAACTCGCCTGGCCCGACCACAGCCGCCGCTCGATGGCGACCAGATCAACTGACATATCCGCCATGGTGACTACTTCCCGGCGATCTTCTTCGCGGCCGCCTCGACGTCGTCCAGGCCACCGCAGGAGTTGAACGCCTGCTCCGGCAGGTGGTCGAACTCGCCCTTGCAGACCCGCTCGAAGTCGTCGATGGTCTGCTCCAGCGGCACGACCGAACCCGGCTGACCGGTGAACTTCTCGGCCACGATGAAGTTCTGGCCGAGGAACTTCTCCAGACGACGGGCGCGGCCGACGAGAACCTTGTCCTCTTCGGAGAGCTCGTCCATACCCAGAATCGCGATGATGTCCTGCAGTTCCTTGTACTTCTGCAGGATGCGCTTGACCTCGTTGGCCACCGCGAAGTGCCGCTCACCGACGATCGACGCCTCGAGGATACGAGAGGTCGAGGTCAGCGGGTCGACGGCCGGGTAGATACCCTTCTGCGAAATCGGGCGGGAAAGCTCGGTGGTCGCATCCAGGTGGGCGAAGGTGGTCGCCGGCGCCGGGTCGGTGTAGTCGTCGGCGGGGACGTAGATCGCCTGCATCGAGGTGATCGAACGACCACGGGTCGAGGTGATGCGCTCCTGCAGCTGACCCATCTCGTCCGCCAGGGTCGGCTGGTAACCGACGGCCGAGGGCATACGACCCAGCAGGGTCGAGACCTCGGAACCGGCCTGGGTGAAACGGAAGATGTTGTCGATGAACAGCAGCACGTCCTGACCCTGCACATCGCGGAAGTACTCCGCCATGGTCAGCGCGGACAGGGCGACACGCATACGGGTGCCCGGCGGCTCGTCCATCTGGCCGAAGACGAGGGCGGTGTCCTGGAGGACGCCCATCTCTTCCATTTCCAGGTGGAGGTCGGTGCCCTCACGGGTGCGCTCACCGACGCCGGCGAACACCGACGTACCGGAGAACTCACGCGCGATACGGGTGATCATCTCCTGGATCAGAACGGTCTTGCCGACACCGGCACCACCGAACAGACCGATCTTGCCGCCCTTCACGTACGGGGTCAGCAGGTCGATGACCTTGATACCCGTTTCCAGGATCTCGGTCTTGCCCTCGAGCTGGTCGAAGGCGGGCGGCTGGCGGTGGATGCCCCACTGCTCGCCGTCGCGGCCCAGACCGGGGGTGTCGAGGCAGTCGCCGAGGGCGTTGAAGACGTGGCCCTTGGTGACGTCACCGACCGGCACCGAGATCGGCTTACCGGTGTCGGACACCGGAACGCCGCGGACCAGGCCGTCGGTCGGCTGCATCGAGATGGTGCGGACGATGTTGTCGCCCAGATGCTGCGCGACCTCGAGGGTCAGGGTCTTGGCCACCGACGGCAGGGTGATGTCGGCGTGCAGAGCGTTGAACAGCTCCGGAATGGCGCCGCGCGGGAACTCGACGTCAACGACGGGGCCGGCTACCCGGACGACGCGGCCTGTGCCAGCGCCCGCCCGGCTTGTGTTTTCTTGGGTGACAGCTGCGGTCATCTTTTCTCTCCGAGTAGATTGCGGTATTTGCGGAGCCCTACGTGGTTACGCAAGCTCCCTCCTTCGGGCTCGTCGCTCATACCGCGGGGGGCTTAGTCGCGGTCCGAGCTCGCCAGCGCGTTCGCGCCGCCGACGATTTCACTGATTTCCTGCGTGATGTTGGCCTGCCGGATCGAGTTCGCCTGGCGGGTCAGGGTATTGACCAGCTCGGTGGCGTTGTCGGTGGCAGCCTTCATTGCGGTGCGGCGCGCGGCCGACTCCGAGGCCGCGGCCTCGAGCAACGACGAGTAGATGCGGGTGTTGATGTACTTCGGCAGCAGGGCACCGAGCAACTTGTCCGCATCGGGCTCGAACTCGTACAGCGAGGAGATCTGCGCGTCCGGAGAGTCCGTCAGCATGTCCTCACCGAGTTCGTAGTTCTCGTCCACGAAGCTGACCTGGATGGGGGCCAGCCGGCGTACCTCGGGAACCTGCGACAGCATCGACACGAAGCGCGTGTAGACGATGTGGATCTCGTCCACACCCTCGATCGTGCCCGCACCGTCCGGTGCGGTGACCTCGCTGTCGGAACCCGCCATGAACATGTCGACCAGGTGCCGGCACGCGGCCGAGGCGTCGGTGTAGTGCGGCTGCTGCGAGAAGCCCGTCCACGATCCCGACACCGAGCGGCGACGGAACGTGTAGTACGTCAGGCCCTTGTTGCCCATCACATACAGCACCGGCTCCTTGCCCTCGGAGCGCAGCGTCGTCATCAGCTCTTCGGCGCGCTTGAGCACGTTGGAGTTGTAACCGCCGCACATACCGCTGTCGCTGGAGATGACCAGGATGGCGGCGCGGCGCGGATTCGCCCGCTCGGTGAGCAGCGGATGGTTGAGATTGGACGAGGCAGCGGCCAGTTCGCCGAGCACCTTCGTGATCTCTTCCGCATACGGCTTCGCGGCCGCAACCCGAGCCTGGGCCTTGCTGATTCGCGAGGTCGCGATCAGTTCCTGGGCCTTGGTGATCTTCTTGATCGAGCTCACGCCACGAATACGGGAGCGCAATTCACGCAAGTTCGCCATCAGCGGTTCACACTCCCTTCTGTATCTGATTGCGGCATGGCGCGGGGCGCTGCGTGGTTACGCAAGCTGCCTCCTTCGCGCCGGTCGCGCATGCCGCGCGTCGGATCGGTAGGCATCGTCGGACCCGGCTTACTTCTCGACGTGCTTGCGGGTGACCGACAGCGACTCGACCTCTTCGTGATCCAGCTCGCCCGCCTCGGCCTCGTTGACCACGCGACTGCCGTCGGAAGCCAGGAAGCCCTGCTTGAAGCGCTCGGTCTCGGTCTTCAGCGCGTCGGCGGCCTCACCTTCGAGCCTCTTGGCGCCACCGTCGAGTGCGTCGAAGGAGCTCTGCGCCTTGTTGTGCAGGTGCTCGAGCAGCTCGGCGTTGAAGCGACGAACGTCCCCGACCGGAACCGAGTCGTAGTACCCGGCATCGACCAGATAGATCGACACGATCTGGTCCTCGACCCGGACCGGCGAGTACTGATCCTGCTTGAGCAGCTCGACCCAGCGGGCGCCGCGCTCGAGCTGAGCCAGCGACGCGGCGTCGAGGTCGGAGGCGAAGGCCGAGAAGGCCTCGAGCTCACGATAGGAGGCCAGCTCCAGACGCAGCGAACCGGCGACGGTCTTCATCGCCTTGGTCTGAGCGGCGCCACCGACACGGGAGACGGAGGTACCGACGTTGATAGCCGGTCGCACACCCTTGTTGAACAGGTCGGACTCGAGGAAGACCTGGCCGTCGGTGATGGAGATGACGTTGGTCGGAATGAAGGCCGAGATGTCGTTGGCCTTGGTCTCGATGATCGGCAGACCGGTCATCGAACCCGCGCCCATCGCGTCGGACAGCTTCGCGCAACGCTCCAGCAGACGGGAGTGCAGGTAGAAGACATCGCCGGGGTACGCCTCACGGCCCGGCGGGCGGCGCAGCAGCAGCGAGATGGCGCGGTAGGCCTCGGCCTGCTTGGACAGGTCGTCGAACACGATCAGGACGTGCTTGCCCTGGTACATCCAGTGCTGGCCGAGCGCGGAACCGGTGTAGGGCGCGAGCCACTTGAAACCGGCGGAGTCGGACGCGGGGGCGGCGACGATGGTGGTGTACTCCATCGCACCGTGCGCCTCGAGCGCGGACTTCACGCCGGCGATGGTGGAGCCCTTCTGGCCGATCGCGACGTAGATGCAGCGCATCTGCTTCGTCGGATCGCCGGACTCCCAGTTGGCCTTCTGGTTCAGGATGGCGTCGATGCAGACCGCGGTCTTACCGGTCTTGCGGTCGCCGATGACCAGCTGACGCTGGCCACGACCGATGGCGGTCAGCGCGTCGATGGCGGTGATGCCGGTGGCCATCGGCTCCTCGACCGGCTGGCGCTCCAGCACGGTCGCGGCCTGCAACTCCAGCACGCGGCGCTCGTCGGCCTCGATCTCGCCCAGGCCGTCGATCGGCTGGCCGAGGGGGTTGATGACGCGGCCCAGGAACTTGTCGCCGACCGGCACCGAGAGCACGTCACCGGTGCGGCGGACCTGCTGGCCCTCTTCGATGCCGTCGAACTCACCGAGGATGACCGCACCGATCTCGTCGGGGTCGAGGTTCAACGCGACACCCAGCACACCGCCGGGGAATTCGAGGATCTCGTTGGTCATCGCCGACGGCAGTCCACTGACGTGCGCGATGCCGTCACTGGTGTCGGTGACCGTACCGATCTCCTCGATGGAGGTCTCGGGGGTGTAGCTCTGGGTGTAGCTTTCGATCGCGCTACGGATCTCATCGGGGGAGATCGTCAGCTCCGCCATGGTTCTTCCTGCTCTCGCTGTGGTCTGGAATGTCGGGTGGGTGCCGGGTCGATCGGCTGGGGTCCGGCCTAGGCCAGGGCTTGGCGCAGGCGCTGCAGTCGACCGACAGCGCTGCCGTCGATGACGTCGTCACCGATGCGCACGACGACGCCGGCCAGCAGGGTCGGGTCGACCTGCACGTGGATCGTGACCGGCTTGTCGTAGATGCGCTGCAGCGATGCGGCGAGATGGTCTCGCTGCTGCTGCGTGAGGGCCGTCGCCGAACGAACGTGCGCGACGATCTGCTTGCGCAGCGACGCCGCCAGATCGGACAACTGGTCGAAGGCGACGCCGACATCACCGTGCGAGCGGCCGACCGCCTGCTCGGCCAACTGCATGGTGACGTCTTCGACCTTGCCGGTGAGCAACCGCACCAGTAGATCCCGCTTCGCCGCTGCCGGCTTGCCGTGATCGGTGAGCGCCTGCTCCAGATTCGGATTGTCCTCGACGGTGCGACCCAACCGGAACAGTTCGTCCTCGACGGCGTCGATACGTCCGCGATCGGCCGCGGAGCGCAACAACGCCTCCTGCCCGAGCAGCACGAGGGTGTCGACCAGATCCCGGGTACGGGACCAGTCCTGCGCGACGGCAGTGGTCAGCACGGCCTGAGTGGCCGCGCTGATCTTGCCGCCGAACACACGCTCGGCCAGTTCGGCGCGCACCGAACTCGACACCGACTTATCCGCGAGCGCCACACGCAGCGAACGCTGGTCGTCGAGCACGGCGACTACGGCGAACAGTTCGGAGCCCGTCGTGGCGGCGACGGAGTCACTCCCGGTGAGTGCGGCCGAAAGAGCTTCCCTCGCACGGGAACTCGCCTCGCGGCTCGCTGCGTACATGCTTCCCACTTTCACTGGTTCGAATTCCGGGGCCCGGTGTGATCGTGCCGGTGACTTGCGTCACCGAACAAGACCTCTCAGGCGCAGGTTACCTTCCGACCCCGATGCTGGCCTTCTCATCCAGCTCGGTCAGGAACCGGTCGATGGACGCAGCCTGCTTGGCTTCGTCCGCCACGGACTGCCCGATGATCTTCTCGGCCAGGTCGACCGCGGTGCGGCCGAGCTCGGACCGAAGCTCGGTCACGATCTGCTGACGCTGCGCGTCCAGCTGAGCGTGGCCTGCGGTGACGATGCGATCGGCCTCGGCCTGCGCCTCCGACCGCAGCTGGGCGAGGATCTGCTGGCCCTGGGTGCGCGCTTCCTCACGGATGCGTGCCGCCTCGAGCCGGGCCTCCGCCAGCTGCTGCTGGTACTGCTGCAGGGTTTCCTGAGCCTCGGCCTGCGCGACCTCGGCCTTGGCCATGCCGCCTTCGATCTTCTCCGAGCGCTCGTCGAGCACCTTCGTCAACCGGGGAACGACGTACTTGTAGAACAGGACCCCGATGACGACAACGCACACCACCGACCAGACGATGTCGTATGGCTCCGGAATCAGAGGGTTCTTGTCCTCTGCATTCTCGGCGAGCAAGTACATGCTGTTCATCGGAATCAGAAAATGAAGCCGGCGACGAGACCGATCAGAGCCAGGGCCTCGGTGAACGCGATACCCAGGAACATGTTGGTCCGGATGGTGCCCTGCAGCTCGGGCTGACGGGCGATGCCCTCGATCGCCTTACCGACGACGATGCCGACGCCGACACCCGGGCCGATGGCGGCCAGACCGTAACCGATAGCGCCGTAGCCCTTGACCCGATCCGAGGTCTGGGCGAGTTCGGCGGCCACGTAGGAGAGGCTCATGAGATTTCTTTCCCTTTCTGTTGCCCACCCACCCGGCGGCGTGTGGGGCAGTTCTTGTGCGGTCGAGCGGTCAGTGCGAGTCGGCGTGTTCGGCGAGGCTGATGTACACAGCCGTCAACAGCGCGAACACATAGGCCTGCAGGAAGATCACCAGAAGTTCGAACAGTGTGAATCCGAGTCCCGCGAGCAAGGAGAACGGCGAGAAGACCTTCATCCACGAAGCGGCGTCGAAGAGGAAGAACTGGGTGGCGCTGAAGAACAGCACCAGCATGATGTGACCGGACAGCATGTTGGCCATGAGTCGGACGGTCAGCGTGAACGGACGCAGGATGAAGGTCGAGACGAACTCGATCGGAATCAGCAGCCCGTGCAACGCGATCGGAACATTCGGCACGACGATCGACGAGCGCATGTACCGCCAGAAGCCGTACTTGCGAATACCCACGTAGTTGAACGTGATGTAGGCGATGGCGGCCAGCACAATCGGCATTCCGACGCGCGCGTTCGAGGAAATGTTCAACAGCGGTATGACGCTGGAGAAGTTCAGGAACAGCACCGTGAAGAAGATCGTGGCGATCAGCGGGAAAAACCTGCGGCCGGTCTTCTTGCCCAGCACTTCATCGCAGATCTGCTCACGAACGAACAACAGGCCGATCTCCGCGATGTTCTGCAGACCACGGGGAACGAGACGAGGACTGCGGAATGCGAGCAACATAACCGCAATCAGCACCGCCGCCATGATGAGGCGAACCATCATCAACCGGTCGATCTCGAAAGGTGTCCCCCCGAACAGCAGTGCATCGGGGAAGAAGTCTTGTAGCGAAGGCGCGTGGAACTCGCCCGCCAGAGTGGTGACGCTCAGCATTCTCTCCCGTGTTCGGGCCGCGGGACATGTTTCATCCCGCGGTTCGATCGGACATTGACGATCAGGTGGTCGACTCAGGTCGGCTCGAAGTTCGTCAGCAGCTGCGCGGGAAGTCCCGCCGTGGCGTCTGTACGTCGGCGACATCGTCGACGGTGCAGGGCCGGTACTTCTCACAGAAGGTCCGGCACGGCAGCAAGCATAGCCTCTGCCACCGGTAACGATGTGATCGCCCCCGGGGTTCGGTGCTTACGGTAAAGAGTTTACCAAGCTATCTACGACAACGTGTAGGGGGTCGGCTCACACGCTGGAATGATCTTGGTCCGCGGACCCGGCCGGCGGATCGATCACCGGAACACGTTGGCGCAGAAGTCCGTACGTCTCCGCTCCGAGAACAATCAGCAACGCCCCGACGACGGTCAGGAACAGCGTGCCCGGGCTGTAGAAATCGAACTGGTGCAAGATCGCGACGACGATCATCACGACCAGGAGTTTGCCGATCCAGCTCGCCAGCATGACCATGCCCTGAATGCCGGAATCCAATTTCGCACTGAACAGCACGAGGGCCGCGGTCATGAGAATGAAGAATCCACCGATCGCGGATCCGATCAACGCCCCCCAGAAACCGGCCCAGCCCGCGGCGATCGAGCCGGCAACCACCGAAACCAGGACCAATACGCACAATCCGGCGATGCCGTAGCGCAACGCAGCTCGTAGCGGGGCATCGGGATGGAATTCGGGTGCCGTGCTCACGTTGAGCCACTTTACTCGGTCCTTACTTGCGGCGACCGCGTAGCCCGGGCAGCTCGCGCAAAGATGGGACGGCCGTCACAACCAGAGCGAAAACCAAACCGGCCGCGAACAGCAGGACCACTACCGTCCGATCCATCAAAGATGTGCCGACCGCCGCAAAAGCCAGGACGCCGACCCACAGATAGATCAACAACACGACGCGGCGATGAGAATGGCCGATCTGCAACAACCGATGGTGCAGATGCATTTTGTCGGGTGTGGAGAAACTCACGCCCGCGCGTACGCGCCGGACGATTGCGAGTACCAGATCGAGTACCGGAATGAACATCACCGCCCCCACCAGCAACAGCGGTGACAACAGACCCACGATGTCGCGCGGCCCGTATCCGGTGAGCGGAATTCGACCGGAGGCGCCGGTGGAAACCGCGGCGAGCAGCAAGCCGATCAACATAGAGCCGGAATCGCCCATGAATATTCGCGCGGGATGGAAATTATGTGGCAGAAATCCCAGGCAACCACCCGCCAGGGCCGCGGCCAGCAGGGCCGGCGGATAGGTGTCGGTGGCGCCGCCCTGCTCGTAGAGCAAACCGACGGTGAATACGAAGACCGCGAGCGCGGCGATCAATCCCAGTCCGGCGGCGAGGCCGTCGAGACCGTCGACGAAATTCATCGCGTTGATCATGGTGACGGTGATCGCCACTGTCACCACCCCGCCCTGCAACTGGTCCAGCACCACGGTGGTGTTGCTGAAGGGGTTGTAGATGGCCACCCAGCTCAGTCCCATCACGGCCATCACGCCGGCCGCGGTGATCTGCCCGACGAATTTGGTGAGCGCGTCCAGGCCCCAGCGGTCGTCGACTATGCCCACCAGCACGATCAGGGTGCCGGCGATCAGGACCGCCGGAATATCCCGGGGATAGTCGAAGCCCCGGCGCAGCGCGGGCAGTTGGTGGGCGAACAGCGCGGCGGCGAGCACGCCCATGTAGATGCCGACCCCGCCCATCCGCGGAATCGGCTCCAGGTGCACATCGCGATCTCGCGGCACCGCGATGGCGCCGAAGCCGATGGCCAGCACCCGGATGCCGCCGGTGGACAACATGGTCACCACCGCGGATACCAGCAGGACCAGGAGGAGTTCGCGGAGCGGGACGACCGCGCCCTGACTGAAAACCATCTACCAGGCCGTCAGCGGGTGGGCTCGGGGGCGAGTTCGTCCGGCGACATGCCCAGGACCTCGGCGACCCGATCGATGGTCACCGCGCCGGCCCGCAACACCCGCGGCCGGTCACCGGTCAGGTCCACGATCGTGGAGGGCACGCCGTGCTCGGCCTGGCCGCCGTCGAGATAGACACCGACCTGCTCGCCCA
This sequence comes from Nocardia spumae, assembly GCF_020733635.1. Classification (NCBI taxonomy): domain Bacteria; kingdom Bacillati; phylum Actinomycetota; class Actinomycetes; order Mycobacteriales; family Nocardiaceae; genus Nocardia; species Nocardia spumae. Next base: position 5,839,261 of record NZ_JAJFZL010000001.1, read on the forward strand.
GCTGCGCGCGGGCCTCCGCCACCGTCGTCGCGGGCGGCTGCCCGGAGACGTTCGCGCTCGACACCGCCATCGGGCCCACCTCCCGCAGCAGTTCCAGCGCGATGGGGTGCAACGGCATGCGCAACATCACCGTCCCGCGGGCATCACCGAGATCCCAGGCCAGCGAGGGCGCTTGCTGCACGACCAGGCTCAGGCCACCGGGCCAGAAGGCCCGGATCAGGTCCCGGGCCTGCGGCTGCACGGAGAAGACGAGTCCGTCGATGGTGTTCCACGAACCCACCAGCACCGGCACCGGCATATCGCGCCCGCGACGCTTGGCCGCCAGCAGGGCGGCGACGGCCGCGGAATCGAACGCGTCCGCGGCGATTCCATAGACCGTGTCGGTGGGTATGACGGCCAGCCGTCCGGATTTCAGGGTCGTCCGCGCGGCAGTCACACCGGCAGCACGAGAATCGGGATCGGAGCAGTCGTAGACGGTACTCACGGCGGTGAGTCTATTGAATGTGTCTCACGGCACGTTGTCCGGCGTCGGACCTGAGCCCGGCGGCCTGTACTCCGGTCCCGACGGCGGGGTCGATCAGGGCGCCCCAGAAACCGCCGGGCACATTCGACCGGCGCATCCGGCACGGCGCCGGAAGCAATTGGCACGCGGCCGGCGAACTCAGCTCCGGTAGCCGGCCGTCAACTCGTGTGACCACGACGGTTGACGAACGATTCCGCGCGGTGCGAACGCGGCCACAGCGGGCTCGATATCGCGTACCGGCGTCCCGTCGATCGCATCCGGGATCGGACCGTGACCGTCAGACCGCCGACAGCAATCAGCGGGCACACGGTCACGTCGATCCGGTTCGGCCGGGCCTCACCGCGCTGATTCCGGCGCGCGGCCGATCGGTATTCCCGCGTGGATGCCGGGCGCCGGTGTGAAGATCACGTCACCGGCCCGGCACCCTCATCGGTTTCGCGATCGGGCCGCGACGAAGCGTGGCTTCCCGGCCAGGTCGGGATGTTCGGCGATCCCGACGAAACCGCCCTGCGCCTCGAACAGAGCCGCGACCCGCGGACCGTGCGAATCGTCGTGTTCGACCGCGGTGACGCCCTCGGGGCGCAGCAACCGGGCGATGGTGGCGATCATCGGTCCGATCACCGCCAGACCGTCCCGGCCGGCGAACAGCGCCGAATGCGGATCGTGTTCGGCCACTTCGGGATCCAGCCGGGCACCGGCGGGGATATAGGGCGGATTGGCGACCACCACGTCGACCCGGCCGTCGAGTTCGGCGAGCACCGCGGGGTCGGTGACATCGCCGGCGTGCACGGTGATCGGCGTATCCCCCAGTGCCGCTTGCCGATCGGCGTTGCGCTGCGCCCATTGCCGTGCGGTGGGGTCGATTTCGACGGCGTGCACCTCGACGTCGGGGCGAGCGTTCGCGATCGCCAGGGCCAGCGCACCGGATCCGGTGCACAGGTCGACCACGATCGGCGGGTGGTCGTGTCCGGCGGCCTCCAGTTGCGCCAGCGCCCAGGCGAAGATCAACTCGGTTTCCGGGCGCGGAACGAAAACTCCCGGACCGACCTCGAGGTCCACCTCACCCATCGACGCGATTCCGGTCAGATGCTGCAACGGCACCCGCTCGGCGCGCCGGGCCACGAGCTTGCGGAACCGCTCGAGTTGTTCGGGGGTGACCATCGGGATCAACGCCAGCCGCGGCCGCTCGACCTCGAGGATATGGGCTGCGAGGTGTTCGGCGTCGATCTGCGGACTGGGTACGCCCGCCGCGGCCAGTACCCCGACCGCCTCGTTGATCGCGGGACGCAGCGGCACGCGATGGTGACCGCTCGCCACGGGAGTTTCGCCCATCGGTGGGCCCTCGATTCCTACTCTGCCGCGAGCCGCGCGGTGCGGTCGGCCTCACCGAGCGCGTTCAGCAGAGCGTCCAGCTCACCGTCGAGCACCGAGTCCAGGTTGTGTGCCTTGAAGCCGATGCGGTGATCGGTGATGCGGTTCTCGGGGAAGTTGTAGGTGCGGATGCGCTCGGAACGGTCGACCGTCCGAATCTGCGACGCGCGGCCCGCGGCAGCGTCGGCCTCGGCCTGTTCCTCGGCCAACGCCTGCAACCGCGCCGAGAGCACCTGCATGGCACGCAACTTGTTCTGCAGCTGGGAGCGCTCGTTCTGACAGGTCACCACGATGCCGGTGGGCAGGTGGGTGATGCGAACCGCCGAGTCGGTGGTGTTGACACCCTGGCCGCCCTTACCGGAGGAACGGTAGACGTCGATGCGCAGATCGGATTCGTCGATCTGCACCTGTTCGACCTCATCCGGCTCCGGATAGATCAGCACGCCGGCCGCGGAGGTATGGATGCGGCCTTGGGATTCGGTCACCGGCACTCGCTGGACGCGATGCACGCCGCCCTCGAACTTCAGCCGCGACCAGACGCCGTCACGGCTGGGCTCGCGGCTCTTGATCGACAGCGTGGCCTCCTTGTATCCGCCCAGATCGGAGACGTTGGCGTCGAGAACCTCGACCTTCCAGCCGTGCCGTTCGGCATAGCGGATATACATCCGGGCCAGATCGGAGGCGAACAGTGCCGACTCCTCGCCCCCTTCACCCGATTTCACCTCGAGCACGACATCGTCGGCATCGTGCGGATCACGCGGGGCGAGCAGATCGGTGAGCGTCTTCTCGAGCTCGGCCACCTGCTGTTCGAGGCCGGGAACCTCGGCCGCGAACGACGAATCGTCGGCGGCCAGCTCCCGGGCCGCGGCGAGGTCGTCACGGGCGGTGCCGAGTTTGGTGTAGGTCGACATGATCGGCGCCAGTTCGGCGAACCGCTTACCGACGCGCCGGGCCTCGGCCGGGTCGTTGTGCAGCGCGGGATCGGACAGCTGCGTCTCCAGGCCGGCGTGTTCGGCGAGGATGTCGTCGATGGCGGATGGGGCCGTGATCTTGTCGGCCATGGCGGTTATGCCTCCTGCTCGGAGTATCGGACACCAGAAACGCACCAACGCCCGGCCTGCGCTGGCAGGACGGGCGTTGGCGGGGTAGCTACTTGGCTTCCGAGGACTCGGACTTCTTGGCACGCTTGCCGTAGCGGGCCTCGAAGCGGGCGACGCGGCCGCCGGTGTCGAGGATCTTCTGCTTGCCCGTGTAGAACGGGTGGCACTGCGAGCAGACCTCGACGGTGATGTGGCCCGACTCCTTGGTGCTGTGAGTCTGGAAGGTGTTGCCGCAACCGCAGACAACGGTGGTCGGCACGTATGCCGGGTGGATTCCTGCCTTCATGGGTGTCCTCTCGATCTGGCCCCGGGTCGCCCGAGCCCACAGCAGCGCTGCGCGGCCTTACTGGACGTGAACCGGAACCGACTAGGCGGGATGGTCTGCCGATCGCAGACGCACCGACGATCCAGTATGCCAGAACCGCCGATACGCACCCACAACGCACCCCACGACCGGTTTGTTCCCGTCACCGTCCGGCGTGAACGGGGCCGGAGCCCCAGGAACTGGTGGCACGCGCTTTCGGCGCGCTCGAGCGAGGGTGAAAACGAGTAGTCGCCTACTCGGGAATGTGAACACCTTTGTTCGTAGATTCGTTGCAGGAGTAGGGGCCTATGCCCGACGAACCGACGACGCGAGGGACACCAGTGATTTTCCACGCCGTGCCGGGGGCGCGCAGATCCCGAGCCCCCGCACTCGATGCCCGTCCTCGGGATACTCGTCGAATCCGCGTGCTGCCGGGGGGTACGTATGCGAGAGAGATCTCCGCCGGTGCGGTTCTGGCCGCATTGGCGCTGATGGCGACGGCCGGGTGGATCACCGCCCCGGGCCGGCCCGACCCCGAACCCGCCGCTCCCGCCGCAGCACCGCCGAAGGCCTATCAGTTCGCCGCGAACTCGGTCTACACCGGCACGATCACCGGGGCCACCGCCCTGATCCTGATCGGGCTGATCGCCGGCGCCGCGGTGGTCGGCCTGCTGTTCTACGCGCCGCGGCCGCCGCGGCGCGACGATACGAAGGAAAGACCCGTCCAACGCACCGCGGCGGCCGCGCCCGAAAGCGCGAACCGCCGCAGTGTGTGCGCACGACCTCTTACTCGTCCAAGGCTCCCGGCGCGGTCTTCGAGACCGTCATCAAGAATTCGACGTTGTTCTTCGACTTCTTCAACCGGTCGATGAGCAGGTCGATCGCCTGCTGCGAATCCAGGCCCGACAGCACCCGGCGCAGCTTGTGCACGACCGCCATCTCGTCGGGCGACATGAGCAGCTCGTCGTGGCGGGTGCTGGAGGGGTTGATGTCGACGGCCGGGAACACGCGACGCTCGGCGATCTTGCGATCGAGTTTGAGCTCGGCGTTACCGGTGCCCTTGAACTCCTCGAAGATGACCGTGTCACCGGTGGAACCGGTCTCCACCATCGCGGTGGCGATGATGGTCAGCGAGCCGCCGTTCTCGATGTTGCGCGCCGCGCCGAGGAATCGCTTGGGCGGGTACAGCGCGGTGGAGTCCACACCACCGGACAGGATGCGACCCGACGCCGGCGAGGAGTTGTTGTAGGCGCGGCCCAGACGGGTGATCGAGTCGAGCAGCACGACGACGTCCTGCCCCATCTCCACCAGGCGCTTGGCCCGCTCGATCGCCAGCTCGGCGACCGAGGTGTGATCGCTCGGCGGCCGGTCGAATGTCGAGGCGATCACCTCGCCGCGCACCGAGCGCTGCATATCGGTGACCTCTTCGGGACGCTCGTCCACCAGCACGACCATGAGGTAGCACTCGGGGTTGTTGATGGCGATCGCATTCGCGATGTCCTGCAGAATCGTGGTCTTACCGGCCTTCGGCGGCGACACGATCAGGGCGCGCTGCCCCTTGCCGATCGGCATGATCAGGTCGATCACGCGCGTGGTGAGCTTGTTCTGCTGGGTTTCCAGGCGCAGTCGCTGGTTCGGGTACAGCGGAGTCAGCTTGTTGAACTCCGGACGGCGCTTGGAAGCATCGACATCCGAGCCGTTGACCGTGTCCAGCCGCACCAGCGGGTCGAACTTCTGGCGCTGATTGCCCTGTTCACCCTCGCGCGGAGCGCGGACCGCACCGGTGATCGCGTCACCGCGGCGCAGACCGTTCTTGCGCACCAGGTTCATCGAGACATACACATCGTTCGGACCGGCCAGATAGCCGGAGGTCCGGACGAACGCGTAGTTGTCGAGCACATCGAGGATGCCGGCCACCGGCTGCAGGACATCGTCGTCGCGCAGCTCGACGTCGCGGCCCTCGCCGCCCTCACGATCACGACCGCCACGGCGGCGCTCCCGGAACCGGCGACCGCGGCGACCGCGACCGCCTTCCTCGTCGTCGTTGCCGCGGGCCGGGCCGTTCTGACCGGCCTGGTTCTGACCGCCACCGGACTGGTTGCGGTCGCGACGACGCTCGCCCGAGTCCTGGTCCGGCTTGGCGTCGCCCGAGGTCTCGGCCTTCGATTCGGTCTTGGCCTCGGCGCGGTTGTCACCGTCACCGCGCTGGTCGCGGCCACGACGCTGCCGGCCCCGACCGCGCTGACCACCCTCACGACCGGACTCGTCACCCGAATCCGCCGGGCGCGCAGCGGATTCCGCCTTCTCCGGCTTCGCGGACTGATCCGTCTTGGCGGCGGCCTTCGCGGGGGCGCCGTCGGCCGGTGCGGAGTCGGCGACGCCGTCGAGCGTCTGCTGCCGGCCGCGCGCGACGCCGTTGCGGCCGCCGCCCTTCGACTCGTTCTTGGCGCGATCCTTACCGCTCGTTTCGGCGGACTTGGAAGTCTCGTTCTTCGACGGCGCACCGGATTCGGTCGCTACGTCGGCATTCGACGCGGGCGTCGCGTCGGCATCGGCGGATTTCGCATCGCCCCGGCCACCGCGCGCGGGCTTGCCGGCGGAGGCCTGGTTTTCCTTGATGGCGGCGATGAGATCGCCCTTGCGCATACCGGATGTGCCTCGGATACCGAGCTCTCCGGCAAGCGCACGCAACTGCGGCAACAACATTCCAGTCAGCCCCGATCGTGCGACGTCGGTGTGTTCGCTCATCTTCGAAATCTGTCCGGAGTCACTTTCGCGGCCGTCCGAGGGACCAGCAGTGGTGTCCACCCCGGGTGTCGCGAGCAGGTCCGTATCTGTCACGGAGATCCTTTCCTTCCCTCGATTGCCGTGTGCATATTCGAGGGTTCGTCCCGAAGCCCGATCACTGTGCCGAGCTCGGATGCCGTATCGCCTGCCCCGCCGGACCGATGGAATTACCACCTGGTCACGGCCACCGGTTCATTGAATGGGAGTGATCATTCCAGTCGCTGTCCCCCACGTCGAGGTCGAAGTCCCGAGTGATTCGAGCCCCCGAGCCACTTAGCTTGAAGCAAGGAGCCTGCTGGAGCGATTGCCCTGATGAAGCACCGGCGTCTGACGCGCACGATGTACGGACGTGCTCAGGATAGCTCTGTCTGATCAGGTCAGCAAGGCAGCCACGCCATCAATCCACGCGTACACCCGCGGAAATATCCGGTTCGACCACGCGCAGACCCTCGCTGTCTGCGAGTTTACGCAGGTCGTCCGGAAATTCTTCGGTTCCCAGCGCCAAGATCGTCGGACCGGCGCCCGACACCATCGCGGCGAGCCCGGCCATCCGCAAACGCGCGATCCACGCGGTCGTCAGCGGCAGCGCCGAGGACCGGTAGCCCTGATGCAAGCGGTCCTGGGTCGCCGGCAGGAGCAGGTCGGGACGGTCGGTCAGCGCGACCACCGCCAGCGCCGCGCGGCTGACGTTGAACGCGGCGTCGCCGTGCGGAACCATATCCGGCAGCAGGCCGCGGGTGTGCGCGGTCGAGGACCGCTCCTGCGGGATCAGCACCGTGGCGCGCAGGTTCGGGTGCGGATCAAGCCGTACCGCGCGGTAAACGCGCTGGTGGTGCTCGACGGTACCGCCCGCGTCGAGTTCACCGGCGCGGTCGGTCTCGGTCCACGACACCACGATGCCGCCGAGGACGCTGGCGGCCGCGTTGTCGGGATGACCCTCGAATTCCGAAGCCAACTGCACCAATTCGGCATCCGAACCCGGCAGCGCCGGATCGAATTTGGCGGCCAGCCCGCGCGCGGCGGCCAGCCCGCCGACCACCGCCGAGGCGGACGATCCCAAACCTCTCGAATGCGGAATGACGTTGCGGCACACCACATCCAGCCCATCGGCCCAGACGCCCGCGGCTTCCAACCCCCGTTCGATCGCGCGAACCACCAGATGCGAAGGGCCCCAGGGGACGTCATCGGCGCCCTCGCCCTCCACTCGGATGGTAAGCCCGGAATCGGTGGTGCGCACGACGATCTCGTCGTACAACCCCAAAGCGATACCGAGCGAGTCGAAACCGGGGCCGAGATTGGCGCTGGAGGCCGGCACCCGCGCGGTGACGGTGATACCGGGTGGGAGCGTCCGCGTCATCAACTGACCTTCGCGCGAACTCAACTCAGGCCAACTCGAGCTCGCGCGCCACCGCTACCGGATCCACCGAGATCGCCTGGACCTGCGGCATACCCAGCAGCGCGGTGTCGGGATCCTTGAGACCGTTACCGGTCACGGTGCACACCACGGTGAGACCGGGCTCGAGCCAGCCCTCCGCGCGGGCGGCCAGCAGACCAGCCACGCTGGCGGCCGAGGCGGGTTCCACGAAAACGCCCTCGGTGCTCGCGACCAGGCGATACGCGGCCAGGATCTCGTCGTCGGTGGCCGCCCGGAAGGCGCCGCCGGACTGCTCCTTGGCGGCCACCGCGCTGTTCCACGACGCGGGGGCGCCGATCCGGATGGCGGTGGCGATGGTCTCGGGATCCTTCACCGGCGCACCGTTCACCAGCGGGGCGGCGCCGGCGGCCTGGACACCGAGCATCCGCGGACGGCCCGTGGTCAGACCGTCGGCGTGATATTCGCTGTAGCCCTTCCAGTACGCGGTGATGTTGCCCGCGTTGCCCACCGGCAGCGCGTGGACATCGGGGGCCTTGCCCAGCGCGTCGCAGATCTCGAAGGCAGCGGTCTTCTGCCCCTCGATGCGGGCCGGATTCACCGAGTTCACCAGGCCGACCTCGGGGAAGTCGGAGGTGACCTTGCGTGCCAGTTCGAGGCAGTCGTCGAAATTGCCCTCGACCTGAATGATCTTGGCGCCGAGCATGACCGCCTGGGCGAGCTTGCCCATCGCGATCTTGCCCTGCGGGATCAGCACCGCGCAGTGCATTCCGGCGCGGGTGGCGTAGGCCGCCGCGGAGGCGGAGGTGTTGCCGGTGGAGGCGCACAGCACGGCCTTCTGGCCGCGGGCCTTGGCGTCGGTCATCGCCATCGTCATCCCGCGATCCTTGAAGGATCCGGTCGGATTCAGGCCCTCGACCTTGAGATACACCTCACAGCCGGTGAGCTCCGACAGGTGGTGCGCGGGCACCAGCGGGGTTCCGCCCTCGTACAGCGTGACCGGCTCCCAATCGGCGCCGACCGCCAGCCGATCCCGGTACGCGGCGATCAGCCCCGGCCACGGAGTGTGCACGGCCCCGGCCGACGGCGGCGCTCCTGTCTGACTCATTCCTCGGTGCCTTCCAATCTCAAGACGCTGGTCACGGACGTGACGGAATCCAACTCGGCAAGTGCTGCCACCGTATCGGCCAGCGCCGACTCCGGTGCGTGGTGGGTGACCACGACCAGTCGTGCGCCCTCGTCGTGTCCCTCCTGGCGGACCGTCGAGATGCTGACACCGTGCTCGGCGAATTTGCCGGACACCGCCTGCAGAACCCCGGTGCGGTCGGCGACCTGCAGGTTCACGTGATAGCGGGTCGGGATGTCGCCGATCGGCGCGATCGGCAGCTCAGCATAAACCGATTCACCCGGTGCGCGGCCACCGTAGAACTTGTTGCGGGCCGCCATCACCAGGTCACCCATGACGGCCGAGGCGGTCGGCGCACCGCCGGCGCCCTGACCGTAGAACATCAGCCGGCCCGCGTTCTCGGCCTCGACCACCACCGCGTTGAAGGCGCCGGTGACCGACGACAGCGGATGCTTGCGCGGGATCAGCGCCGGGTAGACGCGCACCGACACCCGCTCCTTACCGCCGGGACGAACGGTGCTCGTCTCGTCCTCGCCGGGATTGCAGACCGCGGAGCCGTCCATCGACAGCCGTTCACTTCCTGGCATGCGCTCGCAGAGGGCGAGCAGCTTCACCGTGCAGCCGACCGCATCGGCGGTCTCGAGATCCTCAGAGGTGATCTTCGAGATGCCTTCGCGGTAGACGTCGGCGGCGGTGACGCGGGTGTGAAAGGCCAGCGACGCCAGGATCGCGGCCTTCGCGGCGGCGTCGTAGCCCTCGACATCGGCGGTCGGATCCGCCTCGGCGTATCCGAGCCGGGTCGCCTCGGCCAGCGTGTCGGCATAGTCGGCGCCGGTCTCGTCCATCGCCGAGAGAATGAAATTCGTTGTGCCGTTGACGATTCCGACGACCCGATTCACCCGATCACCGGACATCGACTGGATCAGCGGGCGCACCACCGGGATGGCCCCGGCGACGGCGGCCTCGAAATAGAGGTCCGCGCGGCTGCCCTCGGCCGCGGCCGCCAGCTCACCGGTGTAGTCGGCCAGCAGCGCCTTGTTCGCCGTCACCACCGACTTGCCGGCGTTGAGGGCGGCCAGGATCAGCTTGCGGGCCGGATCGATTCCGCCCATCACCTCGACGACCAGATCGACATCGTCGCGGCCGACCAGCGCCTCGGCATCGGTGGTCAGCAGATCGGCGGGGATGCCGCGGTCGACATCGATGCGGCGCACCGCCACACCGCGCAGCACCACCGGCGCGCCCACGCGCGAGCGCAGATCGTCGGCGTGCTCGCGCAGAATGCGCACCACCTCGGTACCGACGTTGCCCATGCCGAGCACCGCCACACCGAGGGGATGTTCGGCCCCGAAACCACCTCGGGCCTGGTTGGCCGCCTCGGTCATGAACCCACCTCCGTCGCTTCCAGGCTCATCAGATCCGCCACCGTCTCCCGGCGCAGCACCAGCCGCGCCGCCCCGTCCCGCACCGCGACCACGGCCGGGCGGGTGAGCATGTTGTAGCGGCTGGCCATCGAATAGCAGTACGCGCCCGTGGCCGCGACCGCGATCAGGTCACCGGGGCCGACATCGGCCGGCATCCAGGTGTCGCGGATGACGATATCGCCACTCTCGCAATGCTTTCCGACTACACGCGCCACCACCGGCGCGCTCTCGCTGGATCGTGAGACCAACCGGCAGTCGTACTCGGCCTGATACAGCGCGGGCCGGATGTTGTCGCTCATGCCCCCGTCGACGCTGACGTAGCGGCGCTGGGCACCGGCATCCAGGGAGACGTCCTTGGTGGTGCCGACCTCGTACAGCGTCACGGTGCCGGGACCGGCGATCGCGCGGCCCGGTTCGACCGCGATGGTCGGGGTGGGCAGTCCGATCTGCGCGGCCTCGGCCTCGACCAGTTGGCGCACCTTGCCCGCGAACTCGTCCAGCGGCGGCGGATCGTCGCTCGGCAGGTACGAAATACCCAGTCCGCCACCGAGATCCAGAATCGCGATCTGCTCGGTGCGCTCGACGCCGAACTTCTCGATCGCGTCGTGCAGCAACCGCAGCATGCGCCGCGCGGAGATCTCGAAACCGTCTATGTCGAAGATCTGCGAGCCGATGTGACTGTGCAGGCCGACCAGGCGCAGATTGCGCGCCTCGAACACCCGCGCCAGCGCCTCCATCGCATCGCCGCCGGCGATCGAGAAGCCGAATTTCTGATCCTCGTGGGCGGTCGAAATGTATTCGTGGGTATGGGCTTCCACGCCGACGGTGACCCGGACCAGGACGTCCTGGACCACACCGGCCAGCGCGGCGACCTCTTCCAGGCGCTCGATCTCGATCAGCGAGTCGACGACGATGTGACCGACACCCGCGGTGACCGCGAACTCCAGCTCGCCCACCGATTTGTTGTTGCCGTGCAACGCGATTCGCTCGGCGGGGAAACCACCGTGCAGTGCGACGGCCAGTTCGCCGCCGGAACACACGTCCAGGTGCAGGCCCTCGTCACGCACCCAGCGCGCGATCTCGCCGCACAGGAATGCCTTGGAGGCGTAGTGAACCCGCGCGCCGGGACCGAAGGCGCGGATCATATCCCGGCACCGCGAACGGAAGTCGTCCTCGTCCACGACGAACAGCGGGGTGCCGAATTCGGCGGCGAGGTCGGTGACGGGCACCCCGGCCAGGCGGACCACGCCCTCGGCGTCGCGGGACGCGTTGCGCGGCCACACCTTCTCGGGCAGGTCGATCATCTCGCGGGGGTCGGCGGGCCGCTCCGGCAGGTTCGGAGCATGGGGGATCTCGGCATGCCGAGGCCCGGCCGGATGCGCACTCACAATAATTCCTTCCTCACACGGTCGCCGGATCGACGACTGCCGTTCCCGGCGTTCACATGCGCTCCGGTGCGGATACGCCCAGCAGGGCCAGGCCGTTGGACAGCACCTGACGGGTCGCGTCGACCAGTTGCAGGCGAGCGGCGTTGACCGGCTGCACGGGGTCGTCGTTCTGCGGCAGGATCCGCAGTGTCTTGTTGGTTTGGAAGCGGTGGTAGGCGCCGGCCAGTTCCTCCAGGTAGCGGGCGACGCGGTGCGGTTCACGCAGCGTCGCGGCACTGGCGACGACGGCCGGGAACTCACCGAGGGTGCGGATCAGCTCACCCTCTTCGTCGGCGGTCAGCAGGCCCAGATCCGGTGTGACACCGGCGAATTCGAACTCCGTGGCATTGCGGGCGACCGCGCAGGTGCGAGCGTGCGCGTACTGCACGTAGTAGACCGGGTTCTCACTGCTCTGCTTGGTCCACAGATCCAGGTCGATATCGATACTGGAGTTCACCGAACTGCGCACCAGTACGTACCGGGACGCGTCGACGCCGATCGCCTCGACCAGATCGTCGAGGGTCACCACGGTGCCGGCCCGCTTGCTCATCCGCACCGCGATCCCGTCACGCACCAGATTGACCATCTGGCCGATCAGCACCTCGACCGTGTTCGGATCGTCGCCGAAGGCAGCCGCGGCGGCCTTCAGGCGGCCGATGTAGCCGTGGTGGTCGGCACCGAGCATGTAGATGCACAGATCGAAACCGCGGGCGCGCTTGTTCTGGAAATAGGCGATATCGCCACCGATATAGGCGGACTTGCCGTCGCTCTTGATGACGACACGGTCCTTGTCGTCACCGTATTCGGTGCTGGCGATCCACCAGGCGCCGTCCTTGGAGTAGAGATTGCCCGATGCCTTGAGCTGATCCAGGGCCTTCTCCACAGCGCCGGAGGCGAACAGCGAACTCTCGTTGAAGTACACGTCGAAGTCGGTGCCGAAATCGTGCAGAGTCTGCTTGATATGGGCGAACATCAGCTCGACGCCCTCGTGGCGGAACAGTTCGTGCCGCTGGTCGGCCGGCAGGCTCACCGCGTCGGGGTGCGCGCTCGTGATCTTCTCGGCGATCTCGCCGATATACGCACCGGCGTAACCGTTTTCCGGAGTGGGCGCACCCGTCGCCGCGGCGACCAGCGATTCGGCGAACCGGTCGATCTGGGCGCCGTGATCGTTGAAGTAGTACTCGCGGGTGACATCGGCGCCCTGGGCGGCCAGGATGCGCCCGAGCGCGTCACCCACCGATGCCCAGCGGGTGCCGCCCAGGTGGACCGGGCCGGTCGGGTTGGCCGAGACGAATTCCAGGTTGATCGTGGTTCCGGCGAGCGTCCGCGCGGTGCCGTAGGCCTCACCCGCGGCCCGGATCTGCTCGACGATCGCGCCCTGCGCGGCCGCCGCGAGCCGGATGTTCAGGAAGCCGGGGCCCGCCACATCCGCGGATTCGATGCCGTCGGTGGCCGCCAGGGCGTCGGCCAGCAGACCGGCCAGTTCGCGCGGGTTCATTCCCGCTTTCTTGCCCACCTGCATAGCAACATTCGTGGCATAGTCTCCGTGTTCCGGATTACGGGGGCGCTCCACTTTGACCTCGTCGGGCAGGACCGCAGGGTCGGATCCACGTTCGACGAGCACCTTCGCCGCGGTCGCACGAAGGAGATCTGCAAGGTCAGCTGGAGTCACGACTCTCTATCCTATGGTCCGAGCGGGTATGCGCTACCAGCGGGACCTGCTACGGCACCCCGGCTCCGGGCCGAACCCCCGCGAACCCCCGCGAAACCCATCAGCCCACGACGAAGAGAGCGCAACGCCGATGCCGAACACCAGCGCCAAATCAGCGAAGGCGATTCGTGCCGCCGCCAAATCCGCCCCCGGCGGGGCGTTCAACGGCACCTCCACGCCACCGGCCCGTCGGCGCATCCCCTGGTGGCTCATCGGCGCGACGGTGGTGATCGTCGCCCTTGTCGTGTTGCTGATCGTCTATTTCGTCCCGAAATCGCGGCACCACGCCGACAAGGACGCCCCGGATCAGTCCCCCACCGGCCAGATGGACGGCGAACTGCCAGCGGGTATCCCCGCCATCCCGGCACTCCCCGGTATGCCCGGCGTTCCCGAGGGCATTCCCGGCGTACCCGTGCCGCCGGGCCAACCCGTCCGGTAGCCCGCGCGCAATCCCTGCTCGGGGCGGTCTTTTGGTGCACGCCGTGTGATGCGATACGCTTTCTCCGCCCGATCGGACGACGTACACACTGGTGTCGACCGGGTCCAATCCCCGCCCTCGTAGCTCAGGGGATAGAGCGTCTGCCTCCGGAGCAGAAGGCCGCAGGTTCGAATCCTGCCGAGGGCACCACGAAGGCCCCTGACCGTATGGTCGGGGGCTTTCTCGTCTGTCACTTCGGCCGGCCTGAGTGTCACGAGTTGTCACAGCCCCGCCGAAAGACTGACCGCCGGCAACGCTCTACCGGCGGTCGGCAACCTGGCCGTCGTCAGTGGACACCGAGGTCGATACCGAACATCAGCTCGATCCACTTCACGGCGGCGGTGAATCCGACGCCGAGGTCGACTCCGAATGAACCCATTGTCCTCATCTCCTTCGAAATGGATTCCTTTTCGCCCCTACCTGGATAATCGGAGTCCGCACCGGGCATTGTTACCAGCAAGCGGCGCATGAATTCGACATTTCTGCTGGTCAGAAGACCAATTCGGAGCATCGGCCGCGCGGCCCCGGCTGTGGCCACTCCCCGACCCGGCCGGTCCCTCCCCCGCTACGACCCCGATGACGCCGAGCGTGGCGTCGGAACCGGACTCGAACACGGCTCAGCCGAAGTGGACGATCGATACCACCCCCGCGATCACACAGTACGCGGCGAAGGGCAGCAGGGTGCGGGTGCGGAAGTAGTGCTCCAGGTAGCGGACCGCGAGCCACGAAGTGACACCCGAGACCACGGCGCCGACCAGGATCGGACCCCAGATGACCTCGGCCTTCGGGGAGATCAGGTCCGGGAGGTCGACGATGCCCGCGCCGAAGATCGCCGGGGTGGCGAGCAGGAAGGCGAATTTGGCGGCATGTTCGTGTTCGAGTCCGCGCCAGAGGCCGCCGACCATGGTCAGCCCCGCCCGGCTGAATCCGGTCAGCAGGGCGCCGGCCTGCGCGAATCCGATACCGACCGCATCGCGCAGGTCCAGTGCGGCCAGCCGGCGGTCGGTTTGGCGTGGCACCCCCGTTGCGGCGGTGTGGCTTTCGCGATGGGCCCGGCTCAGAGCGAAGCGGCGGCCGTATTCGGCCAGTGATGGTTCGTTGCGGCGGCGCAGTCCCTCCCCGATGACCAGCACCACTCCGTTGAGCGTGAGGAATGCGGCGGCGCACAACGGCGCCGCGAACAGTTCGTGCAGCGGATGCTCCAGTGCCGGTCCGAGCACCGCGACCGGCACGGTGGCGATGACGATCAGCCAGGCCAGGCGTTGCGGCACCGTTTCCAGCCGCCGGGTGCGCAGCATCGCGACGAAGCCGGCGATGATCGCGCACCAGTCGCGCCGGTAGTAGACCAGCAGCGCCACCGCCGTGGCCACATGCAACGCGACGACGAAGGCCAGATAGGTTGCGGCGGCGTCGGTTCCACCGTCTCCGGGCAGGCGCGCCCAGCGGCCACCCAGCCACGCCGCGACCAGGACCGAATGTCCGAGACTCGAGACCGGGAACAGCTCGGTGAACCCCTGCACCGCGCCGATGACCATCGCTTCGAAATAAGTGAGCATCGCGAGGAGTCTCGCACGCTTCGTTTAAAGGTTGCTGTGAGCGGAAGAGCCCTGAAATTCCTGGGGCGCAACACTTCTCGATTAGTCCGATTTGCCGGAAGTTGATCTTGCCCGATACGCGGCGGCCGCCCCGCGGAACGGGGCGGCCGTCATCGCTGTCAGGAGCCCGCTCAGGGCGCGGTGCGAATGCTCCGGAAGGTCCATGCCACAACGAAAGTCAGCACCCCGATTCCCGCCGCGACGGCGAAGGCCGTGGTGACCCCGCTGACCAGAGCGTGTGTGGCCGGGCCCGCGGCGGCGCGGGCCGCGGTGCCGAAGATCGTGACCAGGACCGCCAGCCCCAGCGCGGAACCGGTCTGCTGCAAGGTCTGCAACGCACCACCCGCCGCGCCGGCCTCTTCGGGCGCGATATTCGACATGATGATCACGTTCAGCGGCGAAAACGCCAGCCCGATACCGCATCCCATCAACGACGTCGCCACGAACAGCAGCGGGAAGTACGCGGTATCGACATCGAGCAGGGTCAGCAGTACCAGTCCCCCGACCATCGCCGCGGTGCCGGCCAGGGTGACCGGCTTGGGACCCAGGCGCGGCAGCAGCCGCGGAATCAGCCGGATCATCGCGAACATCAGCACGGCTGTCGGCAGGAAGGCGAAACCCGTTGCCAACGCGCTCATTCCACGCACGTCCTGCAGGTACTGGGTGAGGAAGAAGAACATGGAGGTGCCGGCCATCGGGCCGAGGAACATGTTCGCGTAGGCGGCCGCGCGGTTGCGATCGGCGAACAGACGCAGCGGCAACAGCGGTTGCACGGCCCGGGTCTCGATCACCAGGAACGCAGCGAGCGCGACGACACCCGCCGCCAGCGACAGATCGGTGCCCCAATCGTCCCAGCCGTCGGCGGCGGCGCTGATGAATCCGTAGACCAGCGCGGCCACCGCGGCGGTCGCGGTCACCGCACCGGGCAGATCCAGCTGAGCACGGCGCCGGGGCGCGTCGGGCAGATACCGCGCGGCCAGCAGTGCCACGATCACCCCGAACGGCACATTGATGAACAGCACCGACCGCCAGCTCAGCCATTGGGTGAGCAGTCCGCCCAGAATGAGCCCGATCGCGAACCCGGCGCTGGACATGCCCGAGAACAGTGCCAGCACCCGCACCCGCGTTTTCGGATCGGTGAACGTCGTGGTCAGCAGTGCGAGCGTATTGGGGCCGGCCAGCGCACCACCGAATCCCTGCGCGATGCGCGCGACGATCAGCCACGCGGCCGAGGGGGCCAGACCGCCGCCGAGTGAGGCGAGGGTGAACACGACCGCCCCGAGGATGAACATGCGCCGCCGGCCGAACAGATCACCGGCCCGTCCGCCCAGGAGGAGCAGCCCGCCGAAGACCAGCGTGTAGGCGTTCATCACCCAGGACAGCCCGGTGGCACTGAAATGCAGATCGGATTGGATGCGTGGCAACGCCACATTCATCACGGTGACATCGAGAACGATCATCAGCTGACAGGTCAGCAGTGTGGCTGTCACCACACCGGATCGCAGGCGTTCGGACCCCGCGCGCGGCTGCGCGGACCGGGAAATGGTGGAAGTGGACAAGTGCGCTCCATCGAGTGCGGAACTAAACGGAGATAGTCTCCGTTTCTGATGGAGATAGCATATGGAGAAGTTCTCCGTTTGCGCAAGACTAAGCGGAGAGTTCGTCCGTTTCCACTGGAGGAATCGTGAACGCACCGTCCACACCGGGACCCGCGTGTGCCGATGGGCCACGGCCCATGCGCGCGGATGCGCGGCGCAACTACCAGCGCATCGTCGACTGCGCGCGGGAAGCGTTCGCTGAACACGGCCCCGAGGCCCCACTGGACGACGTCGCACGCCGGGCCGGGGTGGGACCGGGCACCCTCTACCGCCACTTCCCGAATCGCGATGCGCTGATCGAGGCCGTCTATCGGTCCAGCATCGAAGGTCTGGCCGAGCTCGCCTATGAACTGACCCGAACCCACCCACCACTCGAGGCCCTGGAATTGTGGTTCCGCGCGCAGGTGGATTACGTGATGGACAAACGGAGTCTGGCGGTGACGCTGAAGGCGGCCATCGACCGCGGCTCGGAGGCCTTCACCCTGTGCTCGAAGCTCATCACCGACGCCGCGACGGCGGTGATGCGGCCGGCACAGGAGGCCGGGCTGGTCCGTCCCGAACTCGAACCGCGAGATCTGCTGCGATTGGGCCACGGCATCGGGGTCGCGTGCGACAACTCACCCGAGGCCGCCGATCGGCTGATCACGGTGACACTCGCCGGACTTCGCACCGGCGAGTAGACGGCGCGCGGCCGATATTCGATTGCCCGCGCCCACCCGTGGCCGTAGCCTCGCTCCGTTTCCATTCATCCATCCGGAAGGGAGTGAACACATGCAGTCACTGACCGAACGCGAGATCCGCTCGTCGTTCGTGAACTGTTCCAAGGGCGATGCCAAACGCATGCCGGTACCACGCGATCTCGACGATCAACCGTGGGAGGATCTGGATTTCTTCGGCTGGAACGACCGCTCCATGCCGGGGCGCGCCTATCTGGTGACCCCGCACGAGGATCGGCTGGTCGGCGTGGCGCTGCGCTACGAGACCGGCGGATCGGGACGGGCCCAGCTCTGCTCGATCTGCCTGACCACCCACACCGGTAGCGGCGTCTCACTGCTCACCGCGAACAAGGCGGGTGATTCCGGGCGGCGCGGCAATTCGGTCGGCATCTATATGTGCACCGATCTCGCCTGCTCGCTGTACGCGCGCAACAAGCGCCGCCCCGCACTGGGTAACCGCTATCGCGAGGATCTGACCGACGAGCAGAAGGCCGAACGGGTGCGCGCCAATCTGAGCGCGTTCATCGACCGGCTCTACAGCTGACCTCGCGCGAACCGCCCATCCCGACCGATCGGAGGTAGATGCCGTGCGCCGACACTCGACAACCGCACCGCGTCCCTGACCGCCCCGAGACCGCGCCGCCGGACTCGGGGCATTCTTATTTCCCGAACATGGTGTCAGCCGATACTTTTCACTCCGGCACCGAGGTCAGGTACCGCTGTATCGTCGCACCGATCGTCGTGACGATCTGCGCCCGCGGCATAGCCACCACCGGCGCCAGCCGCAGCACGTAGCGGCACAGCGCCAGACCCAGCATCTGCGTGACCACCAGCCCGGCTCGGCGCGGCGCGTCCGCGGGATCGCCGACGGCCGTCACCATCGGCATCAACTGCTCGGCGAAGACGCGTTGAAAGCGTTGCGCCACAGTGTCGTCGGAGACCGAGGAGCGCAGCAGCGCCAGCATCAGCTCGCTCCCGGGCGGGGTCTCCCAGATCTCCAGGAACCGCCGGACGATCGTCTCGCCGAGCGCGTTCTCCTCGACCGTGGTCAGATCCGGCAGCGCCAGATCCACGGTCAGCGCCGCATCGAACAAACCGTCCTTGCTGCCGTAGTAGCGCATCACCATCGACGGATCGATTCCGGCGTCGGCGGCGATCGCGCGAATGGTCGCCTTGCCGAAACCCTCGCGCGCGAAACGACGGCGGGCGGCTTCCAGGATCGCCGCCCGGGTGGCGTCAGACCGCCGCGCCACAGTCTCCTCTGTCATGCCAACAATCGTAGGCCAACAACTGTTGACTTGCCACGGCGGCCCGATTTATGCTCGTGTCAACATCCGTTGGCCAACGTCTGTTGGCAAACATGAGGAGTCGCCATGACCAGCACTGTTCCCGCCACCGCGGCGGTCGTCATCGTCGGAGCCGGACCTGCCGGGCTGACCGCGGCCATCACCCTCGCCGATGCCGGTGCCGATGTGGTCGTCCTCGACCGGCTCGCCGCCGGGGCCAACACCTCCCGGGCGGCGGTCGTACACGCCCGGACCCTGGAGGTGCTCGACGAACTAGGGGTCGCGTCGACACTGCACGAACTGGGTCTCGAGGTCCCCCGCTTCGTTCTGTACGACGGCCCACGGCGCCTGGCTACGGTCGGATTCTCCGGGCTGCCGACCGCGTACCCCTACACGCTCATGCTGGGCCAGGAGGTCACCGAGGCGGTCCTGCTCGAGCGGTTGCAGCGAGCCGGTGGCACGGTCCTGCGCCCCTACGAGGTTTCGGCGGTCACCACGGAAGCGGAAGGTGTGCTCGTCGAATTCACCGATGCGGCAGGGGTTTCCGGATCGATCCGGGCGCAGTACGTCATCGGCGCGGACGGTATGCACAGCCGGGTGCGCGAGGCGGCCGGTATCGAATTCAGCGGCGCTACCTATCCGGAATCGTTCGTACTCGCCGATGTGCGGATGCGGTGGCCGGCCTCGCGTGAGGAGGTGTCGCTGCACGTCGCCCCCGAGGGCGTCACGGTGGTCGCGCCACTGCCGGACCCCGCAGGCGATCGGTTCCGCATCGTCGCCACCGTCCCCGAGGCACCCGAACAGCCCACCCTGGCACAGGTACAGGCGGTCCTCGACGCCCGCTGCCCCGGTGCGCTGGTGCGAGAAGTTCTGTGGAGCTCGCGCTTTCGCGTCCACCACCGGCTGGCCGAGCACTACCGCGCGGGGCGCATCCTGCTGGCCGGCGATGCCGCCCACGTGCACAGCCCGGCCGGCGGGCAAGGGATGAACACCGGAATCCAGGACGCGGCGCTGCTGGGCAGCCTGCTGGTCCGGGTGCTGGGCGGCGAATCCGACACACTGCTCGACGACTACGAGCGGACCCGGCGGCCGGTGGCGCTGGGAGTCGTGGAGTTCACCGATCGTATGACCCGGATGGCGACTCTGCGCCGGCGGCCGGCACGGGCGATGCGCAATACCGTCATCGGGATCGGAGCCCGTATTCCCGCCGTCCGCACCGCCCTGGCCTACCGGCTGGCCGAACTGGCCAACCGGTGAAATGCGCTCAGGCGCAGGTCAATCCGAACTCCGCGGTCGCGGTCTTCCCCGCCACCACATCGACCTTTCGAGCGGTGTCGGAGGCCAGGCGGCAGCCCATCGGCACCGAGGTCACCTGGACCTGATAGCAATCGGTGGCGAAGTCCTGGTGCGCGCGACCGTCCCGGCCCGTGGTCAGCGTCGCCAGCACCGAGCCGGCCTGACAGGTGGTCACTCCGGCGGCCAGTCCGGCGGCGGCGTACTTCTCCGGGCCGTGAGTCGCCACCACTTCGATCGTCCCATTGCCGTTACCGGCTCCGTTGCCGTTGCCGTCGGCCTTGCCGTTGTCGGCCTCGGCGGCGCAGGCGAACGTCGGTACTACGACTGCACACAGCGATATCGCGAACAGTATGCGGCGCACCTGATCTCCTCTCACTGAAACGGGTCGCCCCAACTGTAGGCGCAGTGGGCGCTCACGACGGTCCCGATGAGCGGGACCGCGCGCCGAATCTCCCGCGGGCGGGGGTAGACGACACTACCGTCGGCGCAGCGCTGTCCCGCGAAAGGATTCCGAATGAAACTGATGTACCTCCTGTGGGGACCGGCGCCGGACGGCGCGCTGCACTCACCGGCATTCCACGAGCGGCTCGCCGCCGCGGGTGCCACCGCCCTACAGGTCAACGTGTGCGATGCCGAGGTCGCGGCCGCGCAGTTGCGCATCAGCACCTACGACGAGCCGGTGGCCGCGGTCGTCGGTGTGTGGAGCGATGCGGACAACGGGCCGATCACCGATGTCCTGGGCACCGTCGCCGAGCGCGTCAACGGCTGGATCGTGGACGAGCGCGAACCGCTCGCCACGCCCCGCCCACCCGACGGGACCCGCTACGACGCGCTGGCCAATATCGCGCTGCTGCGGATCCCGGCGGAGCTGAGCCGCGCGCAATGGCTGCACAACTGGCAGGACCTGCACACCACGGTGGCGATCGAAACCCAGGCCACCTTCGGCTACGTCCAGAACACGGTGGTCGCCGCCGTGACCCCGGGTCCGCGGGTGGACGGGCTGGTCGAGGAATTGTTCCCGATGGACGCCATGACCGACCAGCACTCGTTCTGGGGCAGCGGCGGCGACGACGCGGAACTGCAGCGGCGGGCCGGGCGCATGATGACCAGTGTCGCCACCTTCGGCGCCGACCGTGATCTCGATGTCATCCCGACCAGCCGCTATCGCTACGACCTGACCGCGTATTCGCCGCGGGACTAGAGGAGTCCGGCCGCCCGCATCAGCGCCACGACCTTGTCCGGGTCCGGCGCGCTCGGATCCACCCGGGGTGGGTCCAGCGAGTCCAGCGGGGGCAGGGCCGGATCGGCCGGAACACCGGTAGCCACCGGATATTCCAGAGCCGCACCGCCACTGAGCAGGTGCTGACCGGCGGCACCGGTGACGAAGCGCAGGAAACGCTGGGCGTCGTCGGCATGCCGGCTCGCCGTCAGCACCCCGGCGCCCGCCGGGGAAATGTAGGCGCCCGGATCCCGGCCCCGGAAGTAGTGCGGCAACGACGGTCCGCCGGCCGGTTCCGGTGCGATCCGGTCGCGGTACCAATCAGTGGCGAACAGCAGCGCCCCGCCGGTCCGGCCCGTACCCACCGACTTCAACGCGGCGACCGCGTTCGGTGCGGCGGGCGCGTTGTCGTGCACCCCGTGCAGCCAGGCCCGGGTGGCATCCTCACCGTCGAGTACCAGCAGCGCCGCGACGATCGCCTGGAAATCGGCGCCGTGCGGATCCGCGGTCCAGCGGTCGTGCCATCGCGGTTGCTGCAGATCGAGCAGGGAGGCGGGCAGTTCTGCGGGCGGTATCCGGACCGGGTCGTAGGCGAATGCGGTGGCGCGCGCGGCGATTCCGGTCCATCGGCCGGAAGCGGGGCGAAAATCGGCGGTTACCTGCGCCAGGGTGGCGGGATCGAGATCGGCGAGCAGACCGGCCCGCTCGATCTTCGCCATGGCCGGCGCGTTCTGGGTGAGTACCACATCGGCGGGTGATCGATCTCCCTCCGCGACAACCTGATCGGTGAGTTCGGTATCGGTGGCGTTGCGCACCGTCACCCGGATGCCGGTCTGTTCGGTGAAGATATCGGCCCACTGCCGGGTCAGCCGCTGATCATGGGAGTTGTACACCACGATCTCGTGCTCGTCCGACGATGCCGAACAGGCGGTGACCATCGCCGCTGCGGTCACCACCACCACGCCGAGCACGAGCTTCCACCGAGCCGTTGCCATGGGCCGTCCTTCCGATCGAGATTGCGCCGCTGCGACCGGCTAGCCAACCTACCCGGTGGCCTCCCGGCGCGAAACACGGTGCGGCGATCGCCTCGGTAGGGTCTGCGGGGGACCGGAACCATCACCGCACGAGGGAGCGACGATGAGCTGCTGCGGGCCGAACCGCCGCCGGATGCTGGCCGCCCTGGCCGCCGCGGCGGCCGCCCCCATCGTGCCGGTCACCGGTTCGGCTCGGGCCCAGGCGAATTCGCTGGTCGCGACCGACCTCGAGCTGGTCACGATCACCGACACCTCGGCCGTCGTCACCTGGACCACGCTCGCGCCGGACCCCGCCGGCGCCCGGGTACCGGCGGATGCGGGCACCGAAATCCGGCTGGCGCCCGCCGATTCCGCCGCACCCGCCCGGCCGGTGCCGACCAGCGGCACGGATCGGACGCCGTATCACTACGCGCAGGTCGACGGGCTCGAGCCCGGACGGCGCTACCGCTTCGAGGCATGGTCGGACGGAGTCGCGGCGACCCCGGCCGCGAATCTGGTGACCCATCTGCCGGGCGCGCCGGAGTGCACGGGCGAATTCACCACGCTGACCCCGCCGCCGGGCCGCCTGCTGCGCACCCTCGCACTCTGCAACGATGTGCACTTCGGCGAGGAGATCAGCGGGCTGATCGCCGCGGGACTGCCACCGGGAGTACGCCAGGAGCCCGGACTGCCGCCCTATCCCGAGGTGATGCTGACCGCACTGATCGACGATCTGCGCCGGTCCGATCGCGGCGCGGATCATCTGGTCCTGGCCGGTGATCTCACCTCGGAGGCCACCCCGGATCAATCCCGCGCGGTCCGAAAACACCTGAACGCCTGGGGAACCGCGGGGCGGGACTGGTTCGCCGCGCGCGGCAATCACGACCGGCCGCACACCGGCGCCGACTACGCGTCGTGTCCGGAGGTGGCCGCCGATCACCACGACTGCTGGGGCGAATCCTTCCTCGCCCCGGGGCAATTCACCGAATCCCGGCTGGGCGGTCTGCGGCTGATCGGACTCGACACCACCGAACTCGACGGCTCCGGCGGCAGTATCGGCGCCGACCAGTTCGATCGGCTGCGCGAGTCGTTGCGGCGCGATCCGGATCGCCCCACTGTCGTCTTCGGCCATCACCCGGTGACAGCCGAATCGGGCGCGACCAATATCGCGGGCCCCGATTTCGTACTGAACCGTTCCGACGCGCTCACGTTGCAGCGGCTGTATCAATCGACCCCGGGGGTGTTCTTCCACCATGCGGGTCACACCCACCGCAATCGCCGCACCCGCCCCGATATCCCGCTCGGGGTGGAATTCCTCGAAGTGGGCGCGGTGAAGGAGTACCCGGGCGGCTACACCCTGCTGCGGCTGTACGAGGGCGGCTACATGGTGAATTTCCACAAAACCCGCACCGCGGACGCCTTGAGATGGAGTGCTCGCAGCCGCGCCGAATACGTCGGCCTGATGCCGGAATACACCCTCGGCACCACCGCCGATCGCAACCATGTTGTCGACGGTGACCTTTCGGGGTTGGCCTGATTCCAGCGGTGGCTGGTGCGGACCGCAGCATCCGGACAGACGGGCCAATACACTCGGCGTATGGCAGCACCTCGCCCGCTCCCGCTGGACCCCATCGAGGAGGCCCACCGCCAGTGGACCTCGCACGGCTGGGGCGATGTCGCCGACGGTATGGCGGCGGTGACCTCACTGGTGCGCGCCCAGCAGATCGTGATGGCCCGCGTGGACGAGGCACTGCGCCCATCCGGTTTGACCTTCTCCCGGTATGAACTGCTGGCGCTGCTGGGTTTCAGCAAGTCCGGCGCCCTGCCCATGGCGACGGCCAGTGCCCGGTTGCAGGTCCATCCGACCAGTGTCACCAATACTGTCGACCGGCTCGAGGCGGCCGAACTGGTCAAACGAGTACCACATCCGAGCGATCGCCGGGCAACCCTGATCGAGATCACGGACGCGGGCCGTGAACTCGCCGCCGCGGCGACCCGCGAACTGAACGAGAAAGTCTTCGCCCGACCGGGCCTACCACCGCAGCGCTTACAACTGCTGCTGCAATTGCTGGCGGAATTCCGGCGCGAAGCCGGTGACTTCGACACGGGCGACACGCCCACCAGGTGGGCCTGACGACCCGGCCGCCGGCATTCCGGTAGCGACATCCCGGCACGCTACCTTCCCATCGGCGGCCGAAAGGTTCACCATGGAGCCCATGGTGCTGGTCCTGGGCGTGTCGGCGGGTGCCGGTGGCGCGCGCGCGATACTCACCCATTCCGATCAACCGCACCTGCCGCCGATCGACCGCTGCGTGGTGCCGCGCCGCGCGGGTGCCGGCGTCGAGGAACCGGTGTTCACCGCGATCGAGACGATGCGCCGCTGCGCCGCCGAGCGCGACGAATTCGTCACCGGTGTCGCCGTGACCTCCCGATGCGCCCTGCACGCCGAGACGATCCGGGCCGCGGCCGGTCGCAGCCGGCTGACCGTCGTCGACGAACCCCTGGCCC
Organism: Nocardia spumae; assembly: GCF_020733635.1. Classification (NCBI taxonomy): domain Bacteria; kingdom Bacillati; phylum Actinomycetota; class Actinomycetes; order Mycobacteriales; family Nocardiaceae; genus Nocardia; species Nocardia spumae. The sequence goes on from NZ_JAJFZL010000001.1 coordinate 5,864,115, forward strand.
AGTTGCGCTATCTGCGATTCACCGGGCAGCTCCCCGAGCAGGGTGCGGTCCTGCTCTACGACCTGGGCAGCGCGGGGCTCACCCTCACCGAGGCCGACTGCCGCACCGAGGCCATCCTGGCCGGGACCCACAGCACCCTGCTCGGTGGTGACGGACACGATGCGCTGCTGCGGTGGAGGCTGGCCCACAGCGGGGTGAGCATCGACAACGTCACCAGCCGCGCATACAAGGAACGCTTGAGCCACACCCCGGTGCTGACCGCCGGCGACCCCGCCACCGGTGAACGAATCGTGTTGACCCGCAGCGATTTCCACGAACTGGTCCTCGCCGGGGTACATCATTCCGTGTCGTACGTGCGACAGCTGATCGAGGAGACCGGGGTGCCGCCGCGGGCGGTCGCGCTGCTCGGCGGCTGCACCCGCAGTCCGAGTATCCGCGAATCGCTCGAACAGCTGCTGGATCTGCCGCTGATCTACGATCCGGAACCGGATTTCGTCTCGGTGCGCGGTGCGGTACTGATGGCCACCGAACAACCGGCCACCCGGTGGGTGCGCAGCATCCGCTTCACCCCACCGCCCCGCGCGCCGCGGGTATCCCGGCGCAAGCTGGTGGCCGCGCTGGTGGTGACCGCGACCCTCGGCGCGACTGTCACCGGACTGCTGGTGACCGGCCACGATTCGGCGAACTCCGGACGGTACGGCGTTCCGTCCGGACCGATGGAGGTAGCGGGAACGACCTCGGACCGCGTGCCGGGCAGGTGAACTCCCGGCCCCGCCTCAGCGGTGTCCGAAATCGGCAGCGCGCTTCTCCACGAACGCTGCCATTCCCTCTTTCTGATCCTCGGTGGCGAACAGTGAGTGGAATACGCGGCGCTCGAAACGCAACCCCTCGGCGAGAGTGGTCTCGTAGGAGCGGTTCACGGCCTCCTTGGCGATCATCACCGACGGCAGCGACATCCCGGCGATGGTCTCGGCGACCTGTACCGCGGTGGCGAGCAATTCCGCCGCCGGAACCACACGCGCCACCAGACCGGAGCGCTCGGCCTCCTCGGCGTCCATAGTGCGGCCGGTGAGAATCAGATCCATCGCTTTGGCCTTGCCGACCGCGCGAGTCAGCCGCTGCGATCCGCCCATACCGGGAATCACACCCAGCTTGATCTCCGGCTGGCCGAATTTCGCGGTATCGGCGGCGATCAGGATGTCGCACATCATCGCCAGTTCGCAGCCGCCGCCCAGGGCGTATCCGGCCACCGCAGCCACGATCGGCTTACGGAAGGCGCCGAGCCGGTCCCAGCCCTGGAAATGGTCGGTCAGGAACATGTCCATATAGGACTTGGACTGCATTTCCTTGATGTCGGCACCGGCGGCGAACGCCTTCTCCGATCCGGTCAGCACGACCGCCCCGATTCCCGCATCGGCTTCGAGTTCGTCGAGGGCGGCGGAAATATCCGTGAGCACCTGCGAATTCAACGCATTGAGGGCCTTCGGCCGATTCAAGGTGATCACCGCGACGCGTCCGGTGCGCTCCAGCAGAATGGTCTCGAAGTCGGTCACACTGTGTCCTTTCTCGGCTCCTCGCCGGAATCCTTACCCGGCTCCGCGCCGGAACGGCGACGAATATCGGTGACGATAGCGGAGAAGTCCTTGTCCCCCGCCGACCGGTTGAACTGCTCGTAGATCTCGGCGGCGAGCAGGCCGAAGCGGCCATCGACACCGCCCGCGCGCAACGCGTTGGCGGCCAGACCGAGGTCCTTGTTCATCAGCGCCGTGGCGAATCCGGGCTGATAGTCGTTGTTGGCGGGGCTCGCCGGCACCGGGCCGGGCACCGGGCAATAACTGGTCAGCGACCAGCACTGGCCCGAGGCGGTGGAGACCACGTCATAGAACTTGTCGTGGGTCAGTCCCAGCTTCTCGCCCAGCACGATCGCCTCGGACAGCCCGATCATGGAAATGCCGAGCATCATGTTGTTGCAGATCTTGGCGGCCTGGCCCACGCCCGCGCCGCCGCAGTGCACCACCTTGCCGCCCATGACGTCCAGCACCGGCCGCGCCGCGGCGAAATCCTCGGCCACGCCGCCGACCATGAAGGTCAGCGTGCCCGCGGTCGCGCCGCCCACACCGCCGGAGACCGGAGCGTCCAGCGCCCGATGTCCCGCTGCCACAGCCAGTTCCGCGGCCCGCTTGGCATCGGCGACATCGATGGTGGAGCAGTCGATGAACAGGGTGCCGGGCTTCGCCGCGGCGAGCACATCGGCGTAGACGTCGAGCACGATCCGCCCGTTGGGCAGCATCGTGATCACGACCTCGGCCTCGGCCGTGGCCCCGGCCGCGGTGTCCACCACGGTCGCGCCGTCGGCCCGGGCCTGCTCCTGGGCGGCAGGGACGGGGTCGAAGGCCAGCACCTCGTAGCCGGCCCGCACCAGATTGGCGGCCATCGGGCCGCCCATGTGGCCGAGCCCGAGGAAGGCCACCTTGGTCGTCACACTCACTGTTGCTCCTGACATCTGCGGGACACCCGCACCCGGTCGCACCGGCGACCCGGTGCGCGATTGCCGGTCACCGTTGTTCCTGGGGTTCACGAAGGCCGAGTTCCCGGTCACCGAGCTCGGCGAAATAGCTGTCCACCAGCGCGTCGGACACCTCGGCGAGGGTCGCGGGCGACCACTGCGGATTGCGGTCCTTGTCGATCACCTGGGCGCGGATGCCCTCGACCAGATCATGGCTGGTCAGAGCGGCTGCCGAGACCCGATATTCCTCGTCGAGCGCCTGCTCGAGATGCGCGGCGCCACGGGCGTTGCGCAGCGAGCGCAACGTCACCTTCAGCGCCACCGGCGATTTCGACAGCACGTCACCGGCCGCCTTGGCCGCCTCCGGAGCGTCGTAGCCCTGCAGGCGGGCGACGATCTCCTCGACCGTGCCGGCGCTGTAGCAGGTGTCGATCCAGGACCGCTGCGCCGCGAGATCGGACACCGGCGCGGGCTGCGCGAAAACCGCGATCGCCGCATCGGCATCGGTGCGGCGCAGTTCGGCCAGTAGATCCGGAATGCGTTCGGCCGGAACGAAATGGTCGGCGAATCCGGCGGCGATCGCATCGCCGGCACCCATCCGCGCGGTCGTCAGCGCCACGTGGGTACCGAGCTCACCCGGCGCGTGCGACAGCAGATAGGTGCCACCGACATCGGGGACGAATCCGATACCTGTCTCGGGCATGCCGACCATCGACCGCTCGGTCACGATGCGACGGTTGCCGTGCGCGGACAGGCCGACCCCGCCACCCATCACGATGCCGTCCATGATCGCCACGTACGGCTTCGGGTACCGGCCGATGAGCGCGTTGAGAATGTACTCGTCACGCCAGAACCGCCCGCTCGGCGACGCCGCGGCCGCATAGGCCGAATCACCGGCTGCGACGGTATTCTTCGCATCGGTGTGAATGGCGACGATATCGCCGCCTGCGCACAGTCCGCGCTCACCCGCGCCGGTGAGCACCACCGTGCGCACCTCGTCGTCGACGGCCCACTCCCGCAGGGTGGCCAGAATCGCCTGCGCCATCGGATGATTGAGCGCGTTGATCGCCTTGGGCCGGTTGAGCGTGATCGTGCCGACGCCGTCACGCTTGTCGAACAGAACTTCCGCTTCGGTCATGGTGGTTCCTTTCACGCCGCTCATGCCGCGCCGACTACCGAACGGGCCACGACGACCCGCATGATCTCGTTGGTGCCCTCGAGAATCTGGTGGACGCGCAGATCGCGCACGATCTTCTCGATTCCGTATTCGGCCAGATAGCCGTAGCCGCCGTGCAATTGCAGGGCCTTGTTGGCCACGTCGAATCCCGCATCGGTGGCGAAGCGCTTGGCCATCGCGCACAGTTCCACCTTGTCGGCGGCATCGGCGTCGAGTGCCGCCGCCGACCGCCACAGCAGGGTCCGCGCCGCCTCCAGCGAGGTGCGCATATCGGCGAGGTCGAACTGCAGTGCCGCGTTGTCGAGCAGCCGGGCGCCGAATGCCGTGCGCTGCGCCATATACGCCACGGTCCGGTCCAGTGCGGTCTGACCGCCGCCGAGGGAGCAGGCCGCGATGTTGAGCCGCCCGCCGTTGAGCCCGTTCATCGCGATCCGGAAACCGTTGCCCTCACCGCCGAGCAGGTTCGCCGCCGGCACCCGGGCCTCGTCGAGGACGACCTGGCGGGTCGGCTGCGCGTTCCAGCCCATCTTCTTCTCGTTGGCGCCGAAGGAGATTCCGGGCGTATCGGCGGGCACGATGAATGCCGAGATGCCGCGGGCGCCGGCGTCGTCGGTCCGTGCCATCAGCACATACACATCGGTGCTGCCGGCGCCGGAGATGAACTGCTTGACGCCGGTGAGCAGATAGTCGTCACCGTCGCGCACGGCCCTGGTGTTCAGCGCCGCCGCGTCCGATCCGACACCGGGTTCGGTGAGCGCGTAGCTGGCCAGCAGATCCATCGAGGTCAGGCCCGGCAGCCACCGATTGCGCTGCGCCTCGGTGCCGTAGCTGTCGATCATCCAGCAGGCCATGTTGTGGATCGAGATGTAGGCGGCGATCGCGGGGCAGCCGGTGGCCAGCTGCTCGAAGATCCGCACCGCGTCCAGACGGCGCAGCCCGGAACCGCCGACATCCTCACCGACGTAGATACCGCCCAGGCCGAGCGATCCGGCCTTGCGCAGGACATCGATGGGAAAGTGCTTGTGCTCGTCCCATTCCAGCGCGTTCGGGGCGAGCAACTCGTCGGCGAAACTTCGCGCGGTATCGGCGATCGCCTTCTCGTCGTCGTCGAGTACGAACATCGGTCAGTCCATCGTCGGAATGACGAAGTGGTCGGCGGCGGCCTCAGCGGACGGAGCGGTCCGCAGTCCCTGCGGCCAGCGCTGGGTCACCGTCTTGGTCTTGGTGTAGAAGCGAATCGAATCGGGACCGTGCTGGTTCAGGTCGCCGAATCCGGAGGCCTTCCAGCCACCGAAGGTGTGATAGGCGATCGGCACCGGAATGGGCACGTTGACACCGACCATGCCGACCTGGACCCGCGCGGCGAAATCCCGGGCGGTATCACCGTCACGGGTGAAAATGGCTACGCCGTTACCGAATTCGTGCTCGCTCGGCAGCCGCAGCGCCTCCTCGTAGTCGGCGGCGCGCACGATCGCGACCACCGGGCCGAAGATCTCCTCCTGGTAGATCCGCATATCGGGAGTCACCCGGTCGAAGAGGGTCGCGCCGACGAAGAATCCGTCCTCGGCGCCGGGGACCCGAAGTCCGCGGCCGTCGACGACGAGCTCCGCGCCCTCGTCCACACCGATCTGCACGTAGTTGTTCACCCGGTCCACCCCGTCGCGCCCGACCAGCGGGCCGAAATCCGCGCCCGGATCGTCGGAGCGGCCGACATTGAGTTTGCCGATGCGCTCGATCAGCTTGGCGCGCAACCGATCCGCGGTCGGCTCACCCACCGGCACCGCGACCGAGATCGCCATGCAGCGTTCGCCCGCCGAACCGTATCCCGCGCCGATCAGCTGATCGGCCACATCGTCGAGATCGGCGTCCGGCATCACGATCGCGTGGTTCTTGGCGCCGCCGAAGCACTGCGCGCGCTTGCCGTTCGCGGTGGCGGTCTCGTAGATGTACTGCGCGATCGGGGTGGAGCCGACGAAGCCGACGGCCTTGATCCGGTCATCGCCCAGCAGCGTGTCGACGGCCAGCTTGTCGCCGTTGACCACGTTGAACACACCGGCCGGCAGTCCGGCCTCCAGGAAGAGCTCGGCCAGCCGCAGCGGTACCGAGGGGTCGCGCTCGGAGGGCTTGAGCACGAAGGCATTTCCACAGGCCAGGGCCGGACCGGCCTTCCACAGCGGGATCATGGCCGGAAAGTTGAACGGCGTGATCCCGGCGACCACACCCAGCGGCTGCCGCATCGAGTACACATCGATCCCGGCACCCGCGCTCTCGGTGTACTCCCCCTTGAGCAGATGCGGAATGCCGATCGCGAATTCGATCACCTCGAGACCGCGCTGAATATCGCCCTTGGCGTCGGGGATGGTCTTGCCGTGCTCACTGGACAGCAGCGCGGCCAGCGAATCCATCTCCTCCTGCACCAGCGCGACGAACTTCATCAGCACCCGGGCCCGCTTCTGCGGGTTGAACGCGGCCCATGTCCGCTGCGCCTCGGCGGCGTTCGCGATCACGGCCTCGACCTCCGCGACGCTCGCCAGCGGCACCCGCGCCTGGACCCGACCGGTGCTGGGGTCGTAGACGTCGGCGAACTTGCCGGAGGTGCCGGGCACGTTCTTGCCTGCGACAAAGTGGGTCAGTTCACGAACCATGCCAGTGTCCTCGATTCGACGGTTGCGGCGTCCACGCCAGGTTTACGGTCATCCTATAGTTGGATGTCCAAGTAAATCTAGACGCGGTGGCTCGATGTGATTCGAACCACCCTCGCCGTGGCGGTGGCACCCGGAATCACGGAATCGAACCGGCGGTCCGGCGATAGACGCATCGGTGGCGCAGTGACGGGGCTCACCCTAAACTTGTGCTTTGACGTCCTAGTTTTTGTCGTCCAACTGATCAGTCGGAGGCTCCCATGGCCGAGCTGCACGTTCCGGTCCACCCCGTACGCTTCGTCACCTCGGCTGCGCTGTTCGACGGCCACGACGCGGCGATCAACATCATGCGGCGAATTCTGCAGTCACAGGGTGCGGAGGTGATCCACCTCGGGCACAACCGCGCGGTCCACGAGGTGGTCGACGCGGTGCTGACCGAGGATGTGCAGGGCGTGGCGGTCAGCTCCTATCAGGGCGGTCATGTCGAGTACTTCGAATATCTGGCGTCGGCGTTGCGCGAGGCGGGCGCGGGGCATGTGCGGATCTTCGGCGGTGGCGGTGGTGTCATCGTGGCCGAGGAGATCGAGCGGCTCGCGGCGGCCGGGGTGCGCATCTTCTCCCCCGAGGACGGTCAGCAGCTCGGACTGCCCGGGATGATCAACCAACTCGTACGGGCCTGCGATGTGGATCTGTCGACCGATCCCGCACCGATCGACGCGGTGCTGGCGGGTGAGCGATTCGCGTTGGCGCGCACCATGACCTGTCTGCAGGCCGATGCCCTCCCGGCATCCGAGCTCGAACAACTGCGTGCCGCCGCCGCGAGTCGCACGGTCCCGGTACTGGGTATCACGGGCACCGGCGGCTCCGGAAAGTCCTCGCTCACCGACGAACTCGTGCGCCGGCTGCGCAGCGATCAGCAGGACAAGCTGCGGGTGGCCATCCTCGCGGTCGATCCGACCCGGCGGCGCGGCGGTGGCGCACTGCTCGGTGACCGCATCCGGATGAATTCGCTCGACAGCGAGCACATCTACTTCCGCTCCCTCGCCACCCGCGGCGCCCACGAACTGCCGACCAATATCGACGCGATGATCCTCGCGTGCAAGGCGGCCGGATACGACCTGGTGATTCTCGAAACGCCCGGTATCGGTCAGGGCGATGCGGCGATCATCGACCATGTCGACCTCTCGATGTATGTGATGACACCGGAATTCGGCGCCGCGTCCCAGCTCGAGAAGATCGACATGCTCGATTTCGCGGATATGGTGGCGATCAACAAATTCGAACGCCGCGGCGCCGAGGACGCGCTGCGCGATGTCTCGCGCCAGCTCGTGCGCAACCGGGAGGCGTTCGGTTCCGCACCCGAGGACATGCCGGTATTCGGAACCAGCGCGGCGACTTTCAACGACGACGGGGTGACCGCGCTCTACCAGCATCTGGCCGCGCGATTGAGCGAGCACGGACCGACGCTGCCGGCGGGCGTGCTGCCCCGGGTCGACACTCGCGCCTCCACCCGGTTCGCGCAGATCATTCCGCCGAGCCGGGTGCGGTATCTGGCCGAGATCGCCGAGACCGTGCGCGATTACCACGACGAGACCCGCCGGCAGGTGGCCGCGGCACAGCGGGTGCAGCGCTTCGACCAGGTACTGACCGAACTGCCGGAGGGCTCCACCGCACGCGCCGAACTGACCCGGCTGCGCGACGACGCGACCGGGGCGGTGAGCGCGGAATCGGCCGCACTCCTGAAGAATTGGCCGGAACTGGCGGAGTCCTACCGCGGCGACGAGCAGATCGTGCGGGTCCGCGACCGGGAGATCCGCACGACACTGCGCCGGATCTCGCTGTCCGACAGCTCGATTCCACGCGTGGCACTGCCGCGCTTCACCGATCACGGTGAGCTGTTGCGATTCCTGCGCGCGGAGAATCTGCCGGGATATTTCCCCTTCACCGGCGGCGTCTTCCCCTTCAAGCGCGACAACGAGGATCCGGCGCGGATGTTCGCCGGTGAGGGCGATCCGTTCCGGACCAACCGTCGATTCAAGGTGCTCTCGGAGCACGCCGAGGCCAAGCGGCTGTCGACCGCCTTCGACTCGGTGACCCTCTACGGCCACGATCCGGCGCCGCGGCCCGATATCTACGGAAAGGTCGGCACCTCGGGGGTTTCCATCGCCACCGTCGACGATATGAAGGCGCTCTACGACGGCTTCGACCTCGCCGCCCCGACCACCTCGGTGTCGATGACGATCAACGGACCGGCGCCGACGATTCTGGCGTTCTTCCTCAACACCGCGATCGACCAGGCGCTGCAACGGTTCCGCGAGGCCAACGGGCGCGAGCCCGCCGCCGACGAGGCCGCCGATATCCGCGCCCGGACCCTGTCGACGGTGCGCGGCACGGTACAGGCCGACATCCTCAAGGAGGATCAGGGGCAGAACACCTGCATCTTCTCCACCGAGTTCAGCCTGCGCATGATGGCCGATATCCAGGAATGGTTCGTGCGCAATCGGGTTCGCAACTTCTACTCGGTGTCGATCTCCGGCTATCACATCGCCGAGGCCGGGGCCAATCCGATCAGTCAGCTGGCGTTCACACTCGCCAACGGCTTCACCTATGTGGAGGCCTATCTGGCGCGCGGGATGGATATCGACGACTTCGCGCCGAATCTGTCGTTCTTCTTCTCCAACGGTATGGATCCGGAGTATTCGGTGATCGGCCGGGTGGCGCGGCGGATCTGGGCGATCACCATGCGCGACAAGTACGGCGCGGGCGACCGTTCACAGAAGCTGAAGTACCACATTCAGACCTCCGGGCGATCGCTGCACGCCCAGGAGATGAACTTCAACGACATCCGCACCACCCTGCAGGCCCTGATCGCCATCTACGACAACTGCAACAGCCTGCACACCAATGCCTACGACGAGGCGGTGACGACGCCCACCGAGGAATCGGTGCGCCGCGCTCTGGCCATCCAGTTGATCATCAACAAGGAGTGGGGCCTGGCGATGAACGAGAACCCGCTGCAGGGCAGTTTCATCATCGACGAGCTGACCGACCTGGTCGAGGAGGCGGTGCTCGTCGAATTCGAGCGCATCAGTGAGCGGGGCGGGGTGCTCGGGGCGATGGAGACCGGATATCAGCGCGGCCGAATCCAGGACGAATCGATGCGCTACGAGCACCGCAAACACGATGGCTCGCTGCCGATCATCGGGGTCAACACCTTCCGCAATCCGCACGGGCAGACTCACCAGGTGCTGGAACTGGCGCGCGGTACCGAGGCCGAGAAGCAATCCCAGCTGCGACGCACCGAGGACTTCGTCACCACACATCGCGACAGCGCACAGGAGGCGCTGACCCGGCTCGAAGCCGCCGCGCGCGGTGACGACAACGTCTTCGAGGTCCTGATGGACGCCGCCCGCGTCTGCACCCTCCAGCAGATCACCGACTGCTTCTTCACCGTCGGCGGGCAATACCGCCGCAATGTGTGACCGGACCGGATATCGCGGTCACGACCCGTCCTCGGGACGGAAGGCCGCGAGGTTGCGTGCACACCACTGCGCGAAGGTGTGCGGGCGGCGTCCGAGGATGCGTTCCACCGTCGCGGTGCGGAACCCGGTGGTGTCTCGGCGCATCAGCGTGAATCCTTCGACGATGGCGGCGGCGAGCGCGGCCGGGGCGCCGTTCGGATACCGCGACGCGACGGCCTGCTCGGGCGTGGCGGCCTCGCGGATCTCGATATCGCGGCCGATCGCGGCCGCGATGACCGACACCTGTTCGGCGATCGTGAACAGCTGCGCACCGGTGAGGTAGTACTCCATCCCCTCGTGGCCCTCACCGGTGAGGACGGCAGCGGCCACGGCCGCGATATCGGCGGGGTCGACCGGCGCGTAGCGCCCGGGACCGGTCGGGTCGTCGACCGCGCGGCCGGCCCGGATCGCCGGCGCCCACTCGAGAGCGTTGGTCATCAACCCGCCGGGCCGCAGGATCGTCGCGGGAATTCCCGAGTTCCGGACGATGGTCTCGCGCTGGTGATGCCAGCGGCCCATCGCGGGGATCGGATCACCCATCACGTTGTACGACGACAGCAACACGATCCGCCCGACCCCGGCCACTTTCGCCGCGGCGACCATGTCACGGGTGTGGTCGAGGCCGATGCCGGGAACGAGCAGGAACAGCCGGTCGACGCCCTCGAGTGCCGGGATGTAGGTCCTCGCGTCGTCGAGATCGCCGACCACCCGCTGAGCTCGCTCCGGCAGTGCGGCGGCGCGGCGCGGATCCCGGACCAGGATGCGGAACTCGGCCTCCGCGCTCGCCAGCTCACGCACGAGCTCGCGGCCGATGTTCCCGGTCGCTCCGGTGACAAGTAGCATGATCACTCCAATTCATTAGCCGTCTAACAAAGACGCTAGACGGCTAATGACCTGTCGGCAAGCCCTATCTTCCTGGAGGTTTCGATGCCGGAGTTCCTCGATCTGCACAGCCGCACCTCGAAACTGCTCCGGGCACTGGTGGAACGCAGCGTGCGCCCGCACGGGCTGTATCCGGGCCAGGATCTGGTCCTCGGCGTGCTGTGGGACCGCGACGGCCGGACACCGGGCGAGGTAGCCGCCGCCCTGCACGTCACGACTCCCACGATCGTCAAAATGGCCAATCGGATGACCGAGACCGGACTACTGACGCGAGGTCGCGACACCGCCGACAACCGCCTGGTCCGGTTGTGGCTCACCGACAGGGGCCGGGGTCTACGCGCGACGATCGAGGCCGACCGCAACGCGCTGGAGAGCCTCGTCACCGCCGACCTCACCGAAGCCGAACGCCGAGATCTGCTCACCGCGCTCGACAAAGTCCACCGCCGCGCCGCCCGTCTGCTCGACCAACCACCGTCACCGTGAACATCCGAACCACCGGCCACGTCATAGACTGCCGCTCTCGAGCAATCCCGGCCATTCGCCCGGGCAGAACGCGATAATGCGCTTAGCGGACCATCGATCGCGACGAAAGGGCGCTATGGACCTCGCCGGTATCAGCGTTGTGGACGCACATATCCATCAGTGGGATCCGCTGAATACCCCGCGGGATTTCAGCATGCTCGCCAAGCTGTTCCGGTTCGTCCCGGTACCGGTCGACAAGGCCGCGCGGCTGGCGCCCAAGCGCGATCGCGATTTCGTGGGCACTCCGGACGCCTATCTGCGGCCGTATCTGCCCGCGGACTACCGCGCGGATGTGGACACCGTGCCGGTGGAGGCGCTGGTGCACATCGAGGTCGAATGGGCCGGGCGCGCGCCGGATGCCAAGGCCGACGAGACGCGGTGGGTGGCCAGCCTGCCGTTCGGTGTCGACACCCCGGCGCTGGGCGCGATCATCGGCAGCGGCGATCCGGCCCTGCCCGGCTTCGCCGAACTCATCGATAAGCACCAATCCGCGTCACCGCTGTTCCGCGGTATCCGCACCATGGTCGCCCACCATCCCGATACGGGGGTGCGCTCGTTCTGCGCCGCCGAGGGGGCGCTGTCGGCACCGGCCTTCCTCGACGGTTTCGCGGTGCTCGCCGAACGCGGGCTGTCGTTCGAGGCGTGGGTGTACTCGCATCAGATCCCGGAGGTCACGGCGCTCGCGCGACGCTATCCCGAGGTGACCATCGTGCTCAACCATCTCGGCACGCCCGCCGGGATTTTCGGGTCGGTCGGCAAGGACACCGGCACCAATCCGGGCCGGCGGCGGGAATTGTTCGTGCGGTGGCGCGACGATATCGCCACGCTCGCAACCCATCCCAATGTCGTGGCGAAGGTCAGCGGCCTGGCCATGCCGATCCTGGGTCATCCGGTGCCGGTGCGCGGCAGTACGACCTCGGTGGCCGAACTGCTCGATCGCACCGCCCCGCTGCTGCACCACGCTTTCGACGTCTTCGGCGCGCAGCGGCTGATCTGGGGCTCGAACTACCCGGTGGACAAACCGATTACGACCATCGCCAATAGCGCCCAGGCCGTGGTGGACGTGCTCGCCGATCGCGGCGGGAGCGCCGAGGAACTCGAGCAGGTCTTCCGCACCAACGCCCAGCGCACCTACGGCATCGATGCCGAACTGCTGACCTGAGCCGCCCGCTCCCGGCGCAGGGTCAGATATTCCAGCTCGGCGAACAACGCCACCACCAGCGCGCCGATCAGCAGGAAGGCGATGCCGAGTCCGGTCAGCGCGAGGAGGTCCGCGCAGGCCAGGGCGATCAGCGCCAGTGCCGAGACCAGATTGACAGCCACCACCGCGGCGGCCATGCGGTGCGAGATGTGCGGATATCCCGCGATCAGCAACAGCGCCGCGGCGCCACCCAGCATGCCCACTCCGAAGGGGACCGACCAGGTGGCCGGCAGGCCGAGCGGACCGCGCAGCGGGTACGCCGCGGCGAGCAGCACGACGCCGAATACACCGGTGCTCCAGCCATCGATCCGCAGAGCGGTGCGCAGATCGATGCCCGGGGCGAATGCGGTCTCGGTGGTCATTGAAACTCCTGTCGTCGGGAACCACGAGGTTCGCCGTCGACGATGCCCACGCCGGAAACCGGTCGCAATGACGTCGGAGGTTATGGAACGGCCGCACCGGCCGCCGATATGCTGCCGCGATGACCACGCTCGCGACGAAACCCGCGGTCGGCACCCTGTTGCGCCGATGGCGGCGGCTGCGGCGGTTGAGTCAGCTGGAGCTCGGCCTGCACGCCGACATCTCCGCACGGCACATCTCCTATGTCGAGACCGGCCGGTCCCGGCCCAGCCGAGCCATGGTGCTGCGCTTGTGCGAGGCGTTGGAAGTGCCGCTGCGCGAACGCAATACGCTCCTGCTCGCCGGCGGGTACGCACCCGAGTACGGCGAGAGCGCACTCGACGACACCGCCCTGGCCGCGGTCCGGTCGGCCCTGGAAGTGGTGCTCACCACCCATGAGCCGTATCCGGCGGTGGTCGTCGACCGGCTCTGGAATGTGGTCCTGGGCAACCGCGCCATGGCGGTGCTGATGGCCGGAATTCCCGAGGAACTGCGCACGCCGCATCCGAACGTCTACCGACTGGTGTTGCACCCCCGGGGCCTGTCGGCACAGCTGCGCAACGGCCACCAGATCCGGGAGTTGTTCCTGCAACGCCTGATTCGCCAGGCCGAAGCCACCGGGGACGATCGCCTGCGTGCCCTCTACGACGAGGTCGCGGCGTATCCGGTGCCCGAACCGGATCCGGATGCCGAGATCGCACCGGGCCCGTTCGAGGTTCCGCTGCGCATCCGCACTCCCGCGGGTGAGCTGTCGATGTTCAGCACGATGGCCACCTTCGGCGCACCGGCCGATGTGACCCTGTCCGAGCTGGCGATCGAATTGTTCTATCCCCTCGACGAATTCACCCGCGCCACCTTGCGCGCGGCGGCCGGGCGGCCCGTCAGCCGAAGCGCACCTCGGGAATGGTGGACATCAGTTCCGCCCATTCCGGGTACGCGGCGAGCTTGCCCTCGTTGATCGCGAGGATCTTGGCGCTCAGTTCCGGATCCGGATCGTCGGAGACATCCGGCCCGATATGCAGTTTGGCCAGGTGCGGGATGATCTCGGGATCGCCGGCCACGTGGGTCGGGTCGTACATATACCGCTCCAGCGCGTCCAGATCGGCGATGGCGACACAGTAGGCGTGCGTGTAGCCACTCTCCGGATCGCTGACGACAGTGCGCCCGACGGTCGAGAACGACACCGATTCGACCGCGGCCGTGCGGCGCATCAATGCCAGCACCTGTTCCCGGTCCGCCTCGGTGGCCTCGTCCCGGAATGCGAAACGCAGTGTGTGAACGATCATCATATCCTCCTGTTTGAACTGACTGGTTCAATCTAATGAACGTAATGGTTAGTCCACAAGACTATTCTCCTCAGTTCATCGAGCGGGGTTCCCGCGTTACGATGCGACGGTGAGCAAGGCGACGACCACCCGCGGCCGCATCGACAAGCGGCAGGCGATCCTGGATGTGGCCTTCACCGTGTTCGCCCGCCGTGGTTACGAGCGGACCTGCGTCCAGGAGATCGCGGACGAGGCCGGGGTCGCGAAACCCACTGTCTACAACCATCTCCAGGACAAGGAGACGTTGTTCCGCAGCACTGTCGAGGCCGCAGCGGACGAGATCGGGACACAGTGCCTGCACGCGATCGAACCGCTGCGCGGCGGGGACGATCCGGGCCCGGTGCTGCTCACCGTCGCCCGGGAGCTGCTCGGGATCTGCGCCGGAGCACGGGCACACGCCTTGCGCTCGCTGGCCTACGCCGAATCGAGCAGCTTCCCCGACGTGGTCCTCACCGTGCAGGAACGCACCTCGATCCGGCTCGCCGAGGCGCTGTCCGACCGATTCGCCCGCCTCGGCCTGAGCGGCCGGTTACGTGCCGAGGATCCCGAACGCGCGGCCGAACAGTTCCTCGCGCTGCTGACCGGGCCGCTGGAGGCCCGCTCTCGACTGGGCACCCGCGAGGTCGGCGCGGCGGAACTCGACGCGATCGCCGACGCCGCCACCGACACGTTCCTGCGGGCCTATCGGGCCGGCGAAAAGCAATAGCACGAAGGCGATTTCACCTCACGAGGTGGTGATCTCCAGATATTGGGCCGACAGCAGGGTCGCGTGCGCGCCGGTGTGCTCGACCACCCGATCGGCGTCGACGTCCAGGGTGCCGGCTCGCCAGGCGGCGAGTAGTTCCACGAATCCGCCGATCCCCATCAGCGTGCTCATCCGCAGCGACAGCGGATCCACCCCGGGCCGCAGATAGGGTTCGGCCGCGGCCATGAGCCAGTCGGTGGCGTCGGTGAGCATCTTCGAGCGGCGGGCCTCGAGTATCGCGCTGCCGGCGTGATCGGCGGACAGGATACGGGCGTGGCCGGACTGCAATTCGACCGCGCGGGCGATGGTGATGCGCAGGATCTCCAGCGGCGGACGGCCGATATTCTCCGCGATCACCGCGGTCAGCTCACCGAAGACCTCGATACACTCCTCGTCCCAGACGGTGGCGAGCAGTTCGTCACGGTCGGCGAAATGCTCGTAGAAGTACCGGTCGTTGAGACCCGCGCGGGCACATACACCGCGCATGGTGACCGCGGCCCAGCCGTGCTCGAGCCAGATCTCGAGGGCGGCCCCCAGTAAACGAGAGCGCCGCTCGGCCCGGCGCTGATCAGTGGTGCGGCCACCCCATGTGCGCGGAGCGCCACGGTTGGACTCCGTGCGCGGAGCGCCACGGTTGGACTCCGTGCGCGGAGCGCCACGGTCGGACTCCGTGCGCGGAGCGCCACGATCGGCCTCCGTGCGCGCGGTGGCGTCGTTCGGGTCGCTGCGCGCGGCGCTGCCGCCGGATTGTGATCGCCGGGACGTATGCGCCGGTTGTCGCGCATTCATGGTTGACATTCTGCCTTATCGCGCGCCTAATTGGTGGCAGGCGCGGCCAATTAGCGCACACAGCCAACGACGGCACCCGGGAGTTCTCATGCGGCTCAATCCCTTCGGCGGTCCCCGCCGGACAGAGCGGGCGAATGCCGTGGTCACCGGTGCGGGCAGTGGAATCGGCCGGGCGTTCGCGACCGAACTCGCCCGTCGCGGCGGCCGGGTGGTCTGCGCGGATATCGACCTGGACCGGGCCATCGAGACCGCTCACCAGATCACGGTCTCCGGCGGCACCGCCCTGGAGGTCGAATGCGATGTCCGGGCCGTGGAGCAGGTCGAGGATCTCGCCGATACCGCCGAGGACTGGTTCGGCGAACCACCGGCCGTGGTGATCAACAACGCCGGCATCGGACGTGGCGGCGAGGTGATCGGCGAGGCCCCGCTCGAGCAGTGGCACCAGGTGCTCGATGTCAACCTGTGGGGCGTCGTCCACGGCTGCCACGTCTTCGCCCCCCGGTTGCGCGCGGTCGGGCGCGGCGCGATCGTCAACACCGCCTCGGCGGCCGCATTCGGCACCGCGCCCAGAATGGGCGCCTACAACGTCAGCAAGGCCGGGGTGCTCGCGCTGTCGGAAACGTTGTCGGCGGAACTGGCCGGCACCGGGGTGACCGTCACCGCGCTGTGCCCCACCGCGGTGCGCACCGATATCCTGCGCGACGCCTCGATCGCCGACCCGACGACCGCCCGGCTGGGCGATGCGATGCTGCGCTGGACCGGCCGCTCCCCCGATACCATCGCCCGCACCACCCTCGACGCCGTCGACCACGGTCGCCTCTACGTCGTCCCGCAGGTCGAGGCCAAGCTCATCTGGCAGTCCAAGCGACTGCTCCCCACCCCCTATACGCAGGTCGCCGGGCTACTGGAACGACTGATGCGGTAGCTCGCCCCGAGGAGGTCGGACAATGGCGTTCGCATATCCGGACATGCTGGCAACGATCCAGGACCGGCAATGGTCCCTGGCCGATATCGATTGGGAGGCACCGGGGGCCGAACTGATCACCGCGCAGCAGCGGCCCCGGCTCGCGGCCTTCATGGCCGATCTGGTGTGGATCGAGCACGTGGGCGCGCGCGGATTCGCGGCGCTGACCCGCAAGGCGCCGCCCGGCGCGCTGCGTGAGATATACCGCTATTTCCACGCCGAGGAGCAGAAGCACGCCAATGCCGAACTCGCGCTCATGCGGCGCTGGGGCATGCTGCCCGAAGACGGGATGCCGGTGCCCAACAACAATATTCGCCTGGTCATCGAATGGCTCGACCGCTACGCCGACGACCTGTCCCTGCCGGTACTGGGCACGGTGATCCCCTCGCTCGAGACGGCACTGGACGGCGCACTGGTCAAATTCCTGCTCGACGAGGTGCGAGATCCGCTCTGCCACGAGGTGTTCCGGCATATCAACAGCGACGAATCGCGGCATCTCGCCGTGGGGTTCCAGGTCCTGGAACAACTCGGCGCCGGACCGGCGCGACGGCTCGCGATCGAGACCGCCGGCTTCGCGCTGCGGCCGTCCTTCGCGCTCGGGGCCCTGCTCTACGCACCGCTGCTGTCGCGGATGGCCGCCAATATCGTCGCGCTGGGATTGGACGAGCAGAAGCTGTGGAATGCGGTGCGGCGCTATGAATCCGCCGGTGATCGCAAACCCGCCATCCGGCGAGTGCCGCTGTACCACGTGGTGCGTTACCACGCGCGCATGACGATCCACCGGATCCAGCCCATGCAACTGGCCGTCGACGCGCTCAACGCCGGTATCGAGCACATTCCCAGCCGGCTGTTCGGCGCGCCACCGTCCTGGTCGCGCGAACTGACCTACGAGCCGGTGGCGAAATGACCGGCGCCGCCGCTGTGCCCGAACCGCGAGGCGGGCAGACCTTCACCGGTGAGCGGATCCACTGTGCACGCTGGGACGGACGGCGCGATCTGCGCGGCCGGCGGATTGCCGTCGTCGGAACGGCCACGGCGGTCGCGCGGGTGCTGCCACCGGTGGTGGCACAGGCCGCCACAGTCACCGTATTCCAGCACGATTCGGTATGGATGTTGCCGCGACTGCCGGTGGCGGGGCTGTCCGCCTGGATACCGGCGCGGCTGGCCCGCTGCGCCGCACGAGCCAATCTGCGGCTACAGGTTCGCGACGGATGGGTGCGCCGCCAGCTGACTCCCGAGGACAGGTCCGGCATCCGCTGGCACAGCCACTACTACCGGGCACTACAGCAGCCCAACTGCCGGCTGGTGACCTGGCCCATCGCCACCATGGCACCGCTGGGCATCCGCACCGTCGACGGTATCGAGCACCGGGTCGACTGCGTCATCTTCGCGCACACCACCACCCCACGAGAACGGGAGCAGCAATGACCATCGACCACGAGGTGATCATCGTCGGCGCCGGATTCTCCGGCATCGGGGTGGCGATCACATTGCGGGAGGCCGGTTTCCGGGACTTTCTCATCGTCGACGATGCCGACGGGGTGGGTGGCACCTGGCATTGGAACACCTATCCCGGTATCGCCGTGGATATTCCGTCGTTCAGCTATCAGTTTTCGTTCGAGCAGAGTTCGCGGTGGTCGCGGGTCTACGCGCCGGGCCGCGAACTCAAGGAATACGCCGAACACTGCGTGGACAAGTACGGGCTGCGCCCCCGAATCAGGTTCAGCACCACCGTCACCGCCGCCGAATTCGACGAGAACGCGGCGGTGTGGACCCTGCACACCGACGACGGTGACCGGCTCACCGCGCGGTACGTGGTCGGTGCGACCGGGGTGCTGACCCGGCCCAAACTCCCCGATATTCCCGGTGTGGAATCGTTTTCGGGCCTCACCATGCACACCTCGCGCTGGGATCACGAGCAGTCGCTGCGCGGTAAGCGGGTGGCGATCATCGGAACGGGCGCCTCGGCGGTGCAGATCGTGCCGTCGATCGCCCCGGAGGTCGAGCATCTCACGGTCTTCCAGCGCACCCCGATCTGGTGCCTGCCGCGGCCGGACAGCGCACTGCCGTCCCCGGCGCGCTGGGCGCTGCGGTATCTGCCCGGCGGACAGGCGATCTCGCGGCTGGCGAGCCAGGCCTTCGTGGAGCTGACCTTCCCGTTGTCGGCGCACTACTACTCGACGCTTCCGTTGGCGAAACTGGGCGAACGCAGCGGCCTGGCACATTTGCGGCGCCAGGTGCGCGACCCCGAGGTCCGCGACAAACTCACCCCGCGCTATGCGCTGGGCTGTAAGCGGCCCGGATTCTCCAACGACTATCTGCCGACATTCAACCGCGACAATGTGACGCTGGAGACCGATCCGATCGCCGAGATCACCCCGACCGGCGTGCGCACCGCCGGCACCGAACATCCGGCGGATGTCCTGATCCTCGCTACCGGATTCAAGGTGATGGAGTCGGGCAATATGCCGACCTTCGATATGACCGGCGCCGGGGGGCGCGATCTGGAGAAATGGTGGGACGAGAATCGGCTGCAGGCCTACGAGGGCGTGAGCGTGCCCGGGTTCCCCAACTTCTTCTCCATCATCGGCCCGTACGGCTACAACGGCGCATCGTATTTCACGCTGATCGAGATGCAGACCCAGCACATCCTGCGACTGCTGCGGCACGCGCGGGGTCGGCACGCCGACCGCGTCGAAGTCACCGAGGCGGCCAACGAACGCTACTTCCGGCAGATGCTCGACCGGCGCGAAGGGCAGGTGTTCTGGCAGGACAGCTGCGCGGTGTCGCACAGCTACTACTTCGACAAACACGGTGATGTGCCGTTGAAGCCGATGAGTACGATCGAGGCCGCCTGGCGGGCAACACATTTCGACCTGAACGACTACACCTTCGAGAAGGCCGGCGCTCAGCTGTCGCGGACCCCGGCCAGCTGAGCGGTGAGGCGGGCGTGGGCCTCGACGAGCGAGGGCCCGTACCAGGTGAGGTCGCGCCCGCTCACCAGCGCCACCGGAATGCCCGGAAACGCCTCCGGTCCATCGGATTGGGTGAAGACATAGGGTTCGTCGGGCAGAACCGCCAGCCGGACGCCGCGGATCAGTTCGGACGCCGAGATCGTCGGATAGCGGTCGGGCCGGTCGGCGTGCACCAGCCGCAGACCGAGCCGGTGCGCGACGTCGGCGGTGAAGGTGTCGCGACCGACCACCATCCACGGGTCGCGCCATACCGGAATCACCGCGTCGACCGGTGGCGGCGCCGGTGCGGACCAGATCTCGCGTGCCCGCGTGAGCCAATCGGGGACACCGCCGCCGAGAGCGGACCCGAACAGCCGCGACATCGAATCGAAGGCCTCGTCGACCGTGCGAATCCTGGTCACCCACACCGGTATTCCGGCATCCCGCAACCGGTCGACGTCCAGGCGGCGATTCTCCTCCTGATTGCAGACCACCAGATCCGGCGCCAGTTCCACGATGCGGCGCACCTTCGGATTCTTGGTCCCGCGCACCCGCTCGACCGGCAGGCCGGGTGGATGAGTACACCATTCGGTGGCGGCGACCAGCAGTTCGGGGCGGCTCACCGCGATCGCCTCGGTCAGGGACGGGACCAGCGAAACCACCCGGCGCACCGGGGTCGGCAGCACGACGGGTGCGCCCAGATCGTCGGCGATCCGGTTCGCGGTCATAGTCGCCAGAATAGTGCCGCGCCGGACCCCGGCGGTCCCGGACCGCGACGTCGCCGGAGGCGCTACTACCCCGAACTCTCCAGGGCCCGGTACAGCGCGCGGAGTTCGCGCAGACCGGTCTCCGCCATCGATTCGTCCTCGCTGGTCATACGCAGGGCCTGCCGCAGCGGTACCGGATCGAGGTCCTCGATCGCCGCGCGGAACCGCGGCGCCGGGAGATCCGGGAGGACGACGTTCTCGCCGTAGAGGTCGTCGGAGACCGTCGGGCCGTGGTCCTGCTGCACGCCGCGAATCAGGGTCTCGAGATCCAGTCCGCGCAGGGTCAGCATGATCGCCGGTGACTCGTCGAGGCGTTCGGCGACGATGTAGCACAGCGCGGCCACATGTTTACACGGCCACCCGTCATCCGGGCAGGTACAGGAGAAGTCCAGTTCGGCGGCGGTATTCGGGAGCAGCAGGGGGCCGAGTTCCTGCGGCAGCGCCCCCGAGGCGAGCTGAGCGAGCATGCCCGGCGTACCGCGCACCAGATCGACCAGTTCGTCGAGCCGCTCGTCGCGTAGCACCCGCAGGGTCAGCACCGAGGTGAACGGCCGGGGCTGACTGCCCTGCACCTCGGCCGCCACCGCACCCGGCTCCAGGTGATAGCTGACCACCTGTCCCGACCGCGCGTAGGTGCGCCCGCGTGCGAGCCGGCCGGCGTCGGCGACCTGCTCGACCGAGTCCAGAAAGGCCCGGCCCCACCAGGTGCGCGCGAACGAGCCGCGACGATTGCGGGGTTCGACGCCGCCGCGCACCGGGCGGCGTTTGCCGTATTCGCTGAAATCTCGCGGGAAACTCATTCGCCCACCGCCTCCGCGCCGAGCGCGAACAGATCGCGCAGTTCGTCGGTGGACAGTTCGGTGATCCAGTTCTCGCCGGCGCCGACGGTCAGATTCGCCAATTCCTGTTTGCCGGTGAGCATATCGTCGATGCGCTCCTCGATCGTATCCACGCACACCAGCTTCCGGACCTGCACGTCGCGCCGCTGACCGATGCGGAACGCACGATCGGTCGCCTGGTTCTCCACCGCCGGGTTCCACCAGCGATCCAGGTGGACAACATGATTGGCGGCGGTCAGGTTGAGGCCGGTACCACCGGCCTTCAGCGACAGCACCATGATCGGCGGGCCGTCTGATTCGGCGAAGCGCTCGACCATCCCGTCGCGGCGCTTCTTGGGCACACCACCGTGCAGGAACGGGACCGCGGTGCCGAACCGCTCGGCCAGATACGGGGTGATCAGGTCGCCGAATTCGCGGAACTGGGTGAACAGCAGGGCCCGCTCCCCCTCGGCCAGCACGGATTCCAGCACATCCTCGACCAAGGCGAGTTTGCCCGACCGGTGGCGGCCGCGCCGCATCAGCGCCGACCCGTCACCGAGATAGTGCGCGGGATGGTTGCAGACCTGCTTGAGCCTGGTCAGCGCCGCCAGCACGGCACCGCGGCGAGCCATGTTGACCGCAGTCGAACCCGTTGCCCGCGAGGCCTTCAGCTGCGCGAGCATATCGTCGACCACCGCCTGATACAGCGCGGCCTGCTCGACGGTCAGATTGGCGCGCACCGTCATCTCGAACTTCTCCGGCAGGTCGGAGATCACCGACGGATCGGTTTTCACCCGGCGCAGGACGAACGGCGCGGTGATCGCGCGCAATCGGCTCACGGCGTTCTCGTCGTGCTCACGCTCGATCGGTACCGCGAAGCGGGAGTGGAACTCCGACGGCTTGCCCAGCACGTCCGGTGCGGCGAAATCGAGGATCGAGCGCAGTTCCTCGAGCCGGTTCTCCACCGGAGTTCCGGTCAGCGCCAGCCGATGACGAGCGCCGATCGCCCGCGCCGCGCGGGCCTGGCGGGTGGCGGCGTTCTTGATGTGCTGTGCCTCGTCGACCACCACCCGTTCCCAGGGCTGCCGCTTCAACTGCTCCGCGTCGCGGGCCAGCAGCGCGTAGGTGGTCAATACCAGATCCGAATCGGCCACGGCCGCATCCAATTCGGGACCGGATCGCCGCGCCGGGCCGTGGTGGACCAGCACCCGCAGCCCCGGGGCGAAACGTTCGGTCTCGCGCTGCCAGTTACCGACCACCGACATCGGGCAGATCAGCAGCGTCGGGCCCGGCCCGGAAACGGTGGTGGCGGTTTCTCTTTCGTGCACCAGCAGCGCCAGCACCTGCACCGTCTTGCCGAGCCCCATATCGTCGGCGAGGATCGCACCGCAGCCCAAGCGGTTCATCGTCGCCAGCCAGGACAGCCCGCGCAGCTGATAGGGGCGCAGCTGCGCCTTCAACCCCGCCGGAGGGTCGACCGCGTCACCGCTGTGGACACCGTCGAACAGTTCGCGGACCCATCCGGTCGCGCTCACCTCCTCGATCGGAACCCGGCGGACCTGGGTGGCCGCGAGTTCGCCGAGCAACTGCGTCAGCGTCGCGGCGCGATCGTCGGTGCGGCCCTCCAGATAGGCCGCGGCCGCGGACAGACTGCGCTGATCGGCCTGGACCCACTGACCGCGCAGCCGCACCAGATCCGATTTGGCCTGGATCAACCGGCCCATCTCGGCGGGAGTGAGCACGGTATCGCCGAGTGCCAGCTCCCAGCGGTAGGACACCAGCCCGCTCAGTCCGACCGCGGTCTCGGTAGCGGCCGGGGACTGCACCCGCAGCCGCATACTCGGCGAGACGATGCGCCAGGCCCGGGGCAGCATGAGCTGGACCCCGGCCTCGCGCAGGGCGTGCGCGCCGTGCGCCACCAGTTCCTGCACCACCGGGGTCGGCAGCAGGAAATCCATGCCGTAGGGATCACGCGGCACCTGCTGCAGCCGCGGATAGGCCTGTACGGCCGCGGCCACCTTGTCCCCCGCCAGCCGGATCAGCGCGGGATCACCCTGGATCGGAACAGGTTGCGGCGCTTCACCTTCCGAGCGCAAACAGACCTCGAGCCGCCACAGCGCGGCCATCGCCTGCGGGTCGTCGTCGGGATCATCGGCGGGTTCGAGCAGCCGCAGCACCAGTTCGGGTTCGCCGACGGTGAGGCTGGTACGCCACTGTTCGAGCACCGACGCGACCCGATGCGAACCGGAGTCCAGGGGCACATCGGCGACGAGTGCGGCCAGCAGCGGATGCGTGGGATCGCCGGTGCCCAGCTCCAGCCGGGCCAGCGGATCGGCCAGCTCGGCGACCAGATCCTCGAGCACCGCGGTCGCGGAGCGGGCATCGGGCACGCGCAACGCCGGCGGCATGGCGGCGGCGAGTTCGGCCAGCCAGGCACGCTGACGCTGCCCCCCGACCAGCCGCCAGCGCACCCACCACTCCCCGTCGGCACGCCGGAGATCGGGCACGATCCGGCCCGCCCGTACCCAGCGCCGCAGTCCGCGCGCCACCTGCGCGAGATAGCGTAGATCCGCCGCGACCGCCCCGTCCGGCAGCGGCTGGGTGAGCACGCGCGCCGCCACGGCCGGGGCCGTCGCATGGCCGCGCACCTCGGTGACCTCCGGGCCGTCCGGGCCGGGCAGCAGCACCCGCGCCCGGTGCCGGAAGCGTGCGGTGCGCGCGATCTCGCCCAGCGGATCGGGCAATCCGGCGAACAGTTCGGCCGCCGGGCGGTCGTCCGAGCCGGGCCGGCGCCACAGCACCAGTCCCGACCCGGGCGACCACAGACCGTGCAGCATGCCCCCCATCCAATCAGTCACCACCGACACCGTGGCCGGGGGATTCGAACCAGCCGCACCCCGTACCGCGCCTTCGCATCCCCCCTTGTCGGCGCTGCGGGATAGATCTGGTCGCATGCGACGGGGATGGGAGCGGGCGATCCGGGTGATCGGCGGGATGGCCGGGGTGGTGCTGGTGGCGGCCGGGTGCGGGGTGCTGTCCGGGCCACCGCCGGCACCCGGCAGTCCGACTCGTCTGCGGCTGGAACAGCTGCTCGCCGTGGTGCGGGTCGTACCCGGCAGGCCACATCCGGGCGGGTACGACCGGGACTGTGGTTCGGGGCGCGGGTGTGTATTCGGCCCGGCCTGGTCCGATGATCACGACGGGCCGGGCGGGCACGACGGCTGCGATTCGCGCAACAGCGTGCTGGCCGGGCAGCTGCGCGAGGTCCGGTTCCGGCCGGGCACGCACGACTGCGTGGTGGTCGCGGGCGTACTCGCGGATCCCTACACCGGCCATCGCATCGGATTCGATCGCGCGCGTGCGCGCGAGGTACAGATCGATCACGTCTACCCGCTGGCCGCGGCCTGGGATATGGGTGCGGCCGGGTGGGCGCCGGCACAACGGATTCGCTTCGCCAATGACATCGCGTTCAACCTGCTGGCCGTCGACGGCTCGAGCAATATGAACAAGGGCGACCGCACCCCGGCCGATTGGTTACCGCCCGCCCGTGCCTATCACTGCTTCTACGCGGGTAAATACCTCACCACGGCGATCCGGTACGGACTGCCGATCAGCGCCGGCGACCGAACGGTCCTGGCCCGGGTCGCCGCGGGCTGCCCGTGAACGCGCACCGCATCGGCACTCCGGTCGCGCCGCACCGGCGGATCGGCTCATTCCGTATCGGTCAGTCGCGTCAGCAGGTGCCGCGCCGCCGCACGCAGGTCCGTGGGATCGGTGCGCACACCGAGCAGCCGCAGGGCGGCGTCGGGAATCGCGTTCTCCACATAGTCCGGCGCCGTGCCCTCATCGGAACGGATGTTGATCGCCGTCTCCACCACTCGGAAGGGCAGCACCTGGGCGCCGGGCACGCCGGTCGGGCCCGCCGCCTCGATGGCCGCCGCGGCCAGGTCCTCGTAGTGGCCGCGCAGGCGGGCGCGCCGGTGGCGGAACTCGGCGAACCGCTCACCGCGCAGCTCCGGGAGCAGATACAGCGCCCCGAGATTCCATTTGGCCGAGCACAGCTGCCGCACATCGGCCCAGGCCAGCGCATACAGCCGCACGGCGGCCGGTTCGGGTTCTCCGTGCAGTCGCGCGGCCAGTTCCAGCGGTGCGGTGATGGTCTCGGCGAGCAACGCGTCCAGGATGTCGTCCTTGGCCGCGAAGTGGTGATACAGCGAAGCCTGCCGGATGCCGACGGCATCGGCGATCCCCCGGGTGGAGGTGCTGCCGTACCCGTGGGCGGTGAACAATTCGGCTGCCGCATCGAGGATTTCGGCACGCGGGGTGCCGCCGCGGCGGCTGCGCTGATCGGCGCGGGGGCGGCCCGGCCCGAGATGTGTCACCGCCTCATCGTGCCACCGCACCACCGCATCCGATCGGCTCCGCCGCACCGCACCGACACCCACCTGCGGTTGTGAAATATCTGTCACTCGATAGAAATACCGGCAACGCAGACGTTACGCGCGTTACCGCAAGCGATACACAGCGGTCACCGAAAGCGCGATCTCGGCCGCAAAACTGTCAAGCGATAGATATTGGCCGCCACGCCGGAGGACAGCTCATGGCCATCGCCCTCGATCCACCCCCGCACTCCACCCCCGATACCGGTGACAGCGCCGACCTCGAGCGATTCGGATATCAGCCGGTACTGCACCGCAAGCTCGGCCGTTACGCCTCGTTCGCCGCGGGCTTCTCCTTCGTCTCGATTCTGACCACGATCTTCCAATTCTTCGGATTCGGTTACGGATTCGGCGGCGGCGCCTTCTTCTGGACCTGGCCCATCGTGTTCGCCGGACAGTTCCTCGTCGCCCTCAACTTCGCCGAACTCGCCGCGCGCTACCCGATTTCGGGCTGCATCTACCAGTGGTCACGGCGGCTGGCCGGGGAGCTGGTCGGCTGGTTCGCGGGCTGGCTGATGATCATCGCGCAGATCGTCACCGCCGCCGCGGCCGCGATCGCGCTCCAGGTGGTCCTGCCCTCGATCTGGAGCGGATTCCAGCTGATCGGCACCGAGACCGCATTGACCTCCACCGACGGCGCGACCAACGCGGTTCTGCTGGGCAGCATCCTGTTGGTGGTCACGACCGTGATCAATGTGATCGGCATCGATCTGATGGCGCGCATCAACTCGATCGGCGTCACCGTCGAGATCGTGGGCGTCCTCGCCGTCATCGCGCTGTTCTTCACCCACACCGAACGCGGTGCCGGCGTCGTACTGCAGACCGATCAGGCGGCACCCGGGCCGTACTGGGCGGCATTCCTGGTATCCGGCCTCATGGCCGCCTATGTGATGGTCGGATTCGACTCCGCCGGTGAGCTTTCCGAGGAGACGAAGAATCCGCGCCGGGTCGCGCCGCGCACCATTCTGCTGGCGCTGTCGGCCTCGGCGCTCGGTGGCGGACTGCTACTGCTCGGTGCCCTGATGGCCGCCCCGAGCGTCAGCGACGGCCGGCTGGCCACCGAGGGTCTGGCCTACGTGATCACCGCGAAGCTCGACAGTCCCGCCGGAACCGTCCTGCTCGGCTGTGTCGCGGTCGCGATCACGGTGTGCACCTTGGCCATTCAGACCGCCGGTTCACGGCTGATCTTCTCCATGGCCCGTGACGGACGGCTCCCGTTCGCCCGGCGGCTGGCCACGGTGCACCCGCGGTTCGGCACACCGGTGCTGCCGGCGGTGGTCATCGGAGTGCTCGCGGTCGCGCTCCTGGTGGTCAACCTCGGCAACGCCGCCCTGTTCGCCACCCTGGCCAGCGTCTGCATCGTGACGCTGTATGTCGCC
The DNA here is from genome assembly GCF_020733635.1 of Nocardia spumae. Lineage (NCBI taxonomy): Bacteria > Bacillati > Actinomycetota > Actinomycetes > Mycobacteriales > Nocardiaceae > Nocardia > Nocardia spumae. Next base: position 5,891,145 of record NZ_JAJFZL010000001.1, read on the forward strand.
TATCTGCTGGTCACCGTACCGCTGCTGATCCGGCGGCTGCGCGGTCTGCCCGCCGCCGAACCCGGTCTGTTCACCCTGGGCCGCTTCGGCATTCCGGTGAATCTGCTGGCCGTGCTGTGGGGAATCGCCATGGCGGTGAATCTGGCCTGGCCGCGCGCGCAGGTGTACACCCCCGCGGGCGGCGGCTGGTGGATGCTCTGGGCCGCACCGCTTTTCCTGATCCTGACCATCGTCGTAGGCGCCGCGGTGCACCGCGCGATCACCCCGCGTGCCACCGCGGCCGAATCCCGGCCCGCCCCGCAACCCGCCTGACCGCCGTCGGCGATCACATCCGTCCGCGAGGAGTTCACATGTCCGATACCGCCTCCACCACCGCAGCCCGCGCCCACGCGAGGTCGCAAGCCGCGACGGCGACCATCTCCGGACCCGACCTGCCGGAAACCGTCGATCCGGCGGATATCACCGTCGCACAGCGGGTTCCGGGCAACGGCTACACCACCGCGGTGGTGGGCCGCGGCACCCGGATCCGGCTCGCCGATCCGGAAGGCGCGGCCTGTGCCCATCTGCTGCTGCTGCGTGCCGAAGCGCCGTGGGAGCGACTGAATGTGGCCGATACCGTCAAGGTGCCCTGGCAGGCGTATCCGGGTCCGGGACATCCGCTGTTGTCGGACCAGGGACGGGTACTGGCGACGATCGTCACCGATACCTCGGGCCACCACGACACGCTGTGCGGGCCGACGCCGCAGGTACGGACCGCATTGCGGGTCGCCGGTGCCAAACACGGTCTCACACCGCGTGATATCGGTCCGACGATCTCGCTGTTCCGCGGCGTCCGGGTCGGCCCCGACGGCGGCCTCGGCGCCATCGGTAACGCCGGCGCGGGACGGGTGGTCGAACTGCTGGTCCACCTGCCGCTGACGGTGCTGATCGCGAACGGCGCCCATCCTCTCGACGAACATCCCACCACCCCGCTCGACGTCGTCGCGTGGCGAGCGGCGTCAGCGCATCCGGCCGGCAACACCGATCCGGAATATCTCCGGGCCGTGGAGAACACCGAAGCGGCCTGGCTGGCCGCACACGATCTGGAGGCCATCGCATGAACACCATCGCCGAACGCACCGTGGTCCTGGACGAGATCGTCGCCGCCTGCGCGCCGTGGTCGGCGGTCGTCCCCGCCGGCCATCAGCTGGAAATCATCGACCTGCACGGTAATCAGGCGGTCGACTGTCTGCTCTACTCCGCCGCCGACCACAGCGACCGTTACAGCGCCCAGGTCACGGTCGCGGCCCAGCGCAATATCTTCCTCACCACGGGCAGCGTCCTGCGTGCCGAATCCGGTACGCCGCTGATGACGGTGGTCGCCGACGATGTCGGCAATCACGACACCCTCGCCGGCGCGTGCTCGCAGGAGTCCAATACTCTGCGCTACGGCCACCACACCCGCCATCAGCACGCGTGCGTGGAGAACTTTCTCACCGCCGCCCTGGAATGGGGGCTGGGGAAGCGGGATCTGGTTTCGAACATCAACTGGTTCATGAACGTTCCGGTCGAGTCGGACGGCACCCTCGGGATCGTCGACGGCCTGTCCGCACCGGGGAAGTCGGTGACCCTGCGGGCCGAGATCGATACGCTGGTCCTGGTTTCGAATTGCCCGCAGATCAACAACCCGTGCAACGGCTTCGAGCCGACGCCGGTGCGCATGGTGGTGTCACGATGAGCGCGGCACAGCTGGCGCCGGCGCCCGGACCGGCCGCCGAGCCGGCCGCCGCCGGTATCGAGGTCGTGCGCCCCGGAATGCTGACCACCGTGCAGGATTGGCCCGGCCGCATCGGTTACTGGCACGTCGGTGTCCCACCGTCGGGACCGATGGACGATCTGTCGTTCCGGCTCGGGAACCGGGCCCTGGGCAACGACGAAGGCGCGGCCGGGCTCGAATGCACGCTGGCCGGGCCCGCATTGCGATTCGCCGTCGCGACGCCGGTCTGCGTCACCGGCGCGCCCGCCTCGGTCACGGTCGACGGCGCACCGGTGCGGCAATGGCGGACCGTGGAGGTGCCGGCCGGCGGCGTGCTGGAGGTCGGCGCGATCCACGGCCCGGGTATGCGTACCTACATCCTGGTCGCGGGTGGACTCGAGCTACCCGAATACCTCGGCAGCACAGCGACCTTCACGCTGGGACGATTCGGCGGCGGCACCGGCGCGGCGCTGCGCCCCGGCGACCGCCTGCCACTCGGTGAGCAGCGGGGCCGGATCGGTTCCGGGGTGCCGATGGCCGAGCAGCCGGTCCTGTCGCATCGGTGGGAGCTCGCGGTTACCGAGGGCCCGCACGGCGCACCGGAGTTCTTCACCCGCGACGATATCGACACCATCGTCGGCACCGACTACGAAGTGCATTTCAACTCCGATCGCACCGGTGTGCGGCTGATCGGGCCGAAGCCACGGTGGGCGCGCGGCGATGGTGGCGAGGCCGGACTGCATCCGTCCAATATTCACGACACCGCCTATTCCGTCGGCGCCCTCGACTTCACCGGTGATACCCCGATCCTGCTCGGGCCCGATGGACCCAGCCTGGGCGGATTCGTCTGTCCCGTCACGGTTGTCGCCGCGGACCGCTGGAAGCTGGGACAACTGTGCCCGGGCGATACCGTGCGATTCGTGCCGGTACGCGCCGACCGCGCCGCCTCGATCCGCGCCCTGGGCCCGGCCCGGCGGGCGGACTGGCCGATCGTCCTGTCCGCCGGTGGCGACGGCGACGACGGCATCCTGGCCCGCGCCGAGGCCGACGACAGCACCTCGATCACCTATCGGCGTGCCGGCGACGACGGGGTACTCGTCGAATACGGCGATATGACATTGGATCTCGGCCTGCGCGCCCGAGTCCACGCCCTGCACCGCCATCTGCTCGAACACGCCGAACCGGCGGTCACCGAACTGACACCCGGAATCCGTTCGCTGCAGGTTCGTTTCGATCCGGACCGGCTGTCCACGCCGAAACTGCTGCGGCTGCTGGCCGACGCGGAGTCGGCGCTGCCCGCGGTCACCGAACTGGTGGTGCCCAGCCGGACCGTGCACCTGCCCCTGTCCTGGGACGATCCGGCCACCCGCGAGGCGATCACCCGCTATATGCACGGGGTGCGCGCCGATGCGCCCTGGTGTCCGTGGAATATCGAGTTCATCCGCAGAATGAACGGTTTGGATTCGGTCGCGGATGTTTTCGACACCGTCTTCGCCGCCGAGTACCTCGTGCTCGGACTCGGCGACGTCTACCTGGGCGCGCCGGTGGCCACCCCGACCGATCCGCGACACCGGCTGGTCACCACCAAATACAATCCGGCCCGCACCTGGACGCCCGAGAACGCGGTCGGCATCGGCGGGGCCTACCTGTGCATCTACGGTATGGAAGGGCCGGGCGGATACCAATTCGTCGGCCGCACCACCCAGGTCTGGAATCACCGCAGCTCCGGCCGTGGCGAAGATCCATGGCTGCTGCGGTATTTCGACCGCATCCGGTGGTATCCGGTGTCGTCGGAGGAACTGCTCGACCTGCGCGACGACTTCGCTCACGGCCGTGGCGAATTGCGGGCCGAGGACGGTGAGTTCCGGCTCGCCGGCTACCGCGACTTCCTGGCCGCCAACGCCGAATCGATCGCGGACTTCCGCGCGCGGCAGGCGGACGCCTTCGCGGCCGAGCGGAATTCCTGGCAGGCCGCGGGCGAACTGACCGAACGAGTATGAGGGCGGACAACAGTTGAGCATCTGGATTCATCGCTGCGCCGAGGACACCGGCGCGACCACGGGAACACTCGCCGGACTGCGCTTGGCCGTCAAGGACAATGTCGATGTCGCCGGGATCCCGACGACCGCGGGCTGCCCCGACTACGCCTATGTACCGGACCACGATGCGCCCGCCGTCGCCGCGCTGCGCGCCGCGGGTGCGGTGGTGGTGGGCAAGACCAATCTCGATCAGTTCGCGACGGGCCTGGTGGGCACCCGCTCCCCCTATGGGGCCGTTCCCGATTCCCGGCGTCCCGCATTCATCTCCGGCGGTTCGAGTTCCGGATCCGCGGTCGCCGTCGCCACCGGTGCGGCCGATATCGCCATCGGCACCGATACCGCCGGCTCCGGCCGGATTCCGGCGGCCCTCCAGGGCATCGTGGGTATCAAACCGACGGTCGGCGTGATCTCCACCGAGGGCGTCGTCCCGGCGTGCCGTTCCTACGACTGTGTGACCATCTTCGCCGCCGACCTCGCACTGGCCGATCGCGCCATGGCGGTGATGGCCGCGGGAGCGCCGGATCGCCCCTGGCCCGGTGATATCCGGCTCGCCGCCCCACCGCGGCCCACCGTCGCGGTCTTCACCGATCTGCCAGAACTGGATCCGGTGTGGCGAGAGGCCTTCGACCGCAGCGTGGATACGCTGCGGGCCCGCGGCGCCACCATCGTGGAGATCGACCCGGCGCCGTTCCTGGCCGCGGCCCGCCTGCTCTACGACGGTGCGCTGGTCGCCGAACGGTACGCGGCGGTTGGCGAATTCATCGACGCGCATCCGGATGCGGCCGATCCGACGGTGGCCGGAATCATCCGGGCGGCCGCGGCGATTCCGGCCCATCGGCTGGTCACCGATCGCGCCGAACTCGAGCGGCTGCGCGCCCGCGCGATGGCCGCGCTGGGCGACGCCGATGTGCTGCTCGCCCCGACCGCGCCGACGCATCCGACGATCGCCCAGGTCGCGGCGGATCCGATCGGCGTCAATTCACGGATGGGCACCTACACCAATTTCTGCAATCTGTTCGATCTGTGCGCGGTGGCCGTCCCGGCCGGAACGGCGGGCGAATCCTTTTTCGGCGTCACGGTTTTCGCTCGTCCCTTCGAGGATGCCGTGGCCCTCGACATCGCCGCGCTGCTGACCGCGGATGCGGAGATCGCCCGGCCGTGGCCACTGGCCGCCGCACCGTCGTGCGAGCTCGTGGTCTTCGGAGCACATCTGCGCGGTCAGCCGCTGGAACATCAGCTGCACACTCTCGGTGCGCGCTGGTCTGGACCGGTCACCACGGCGCCGGCCTATCGGCTGGCGGCACTGGACACCACACCGCCGAAACCCGCGGTGACCCGCTGCGCGGGCGGGGTGCCGATCGAGGGCGAGCGATGGCTGCTCTCCCCCGCCGCACTCGGCCGTTTCCTCGCGGAGCTGCCCGCGCCCATGCAGCTCGGCTCGGTCGAACTCGCCGACGGCAGCCTGTGTACCGCTTTCGGCTGCGACGGCGAAGCGGCGGCCGCGGGTAAGGATCTCAGCGAATACGGCGGCTGGCGAGCCGCGTTGGCCGCCGGCGCGGTGGGTTGACGTCAGTCCAGCGCGGTCGCGACCGGCCGCTCCGGGTCGCTGGACCACTGCGACCACGAGCCCGGGTACAGCGCCGCCGGCACACCGGCCACCGATAAGGCCGCGATCTGATGGGCAGCGGTCACACCGGAACCGCAGTACACCGCGACCGGGCGCGCACTCAGTCCGGAGAAGCGCTCGCGCAGCTGCTCCGCCGATTTGAACATGCCCTCCGCGGTGAGGTTCTCCGATGTCGGGACGCTCACCGCGCCGGGGATGTGGCCGGCCCGCGGATCGATCGGCTCGACCTGTCCGCGATACCGCTCGCCGGCCCGCGCGTCCAGCAGCGCACCGGACCACTCGGCGACCTCGTCGGCCTGGACCACCGGCATGTTCCCGGGTGTGACGACCACATCGCCGGGCACCGGATCGGGTTCGCTGCCGGTGGCCAGCGCGCCGCCGACGCGTTGCCAGGCCGGCAGGCCGCCGTCGAGGATCCGCACATCGCGCATTCCGGCCCAGCGCAACAGCCACCAGGCGCGCGCGGCCGACATGCCCCCGGTCGCGTCGTAGACCACGGTCGGCTCATCGGCGCGCAGACCCCAGCTGCGAGCACAGCGCTGCAGATGTTCGGGCGAGGGCAGCGGGTGCCGGCCGTGCGCCGGTGAGGGCGGTGCGGCCAATTCGGTTTCCAGATCGACGAAGACGGCGCCGGGGATATGCCCTTCCAGGTAGTGTTGCGGTCCGTCGGGATCGCCCAGCGCCCAGCGCACGTCCAGCAGATGCACCCGGGAGTCGCTGTCGGACAGCGCCTTCCGTAGTTCTTCGGGCGAAATCAATACGGCGGCCAATCCCGGCTCCTCTACCAGAGACCCATCCTGACGCGAACGATGTCAGCCTACGACAACCACCGCGTCGAGGCCGGGACACCGCGAGACCGGAATATCATCGCGACATCAGTCCGAATTCTCCCGGGCGCTCTCCCGCACCTGGTCCCGCGCCACCTCCGGACCCGCTTCGGCCGTCGCCGGGGGCCTCGGCGCGAGTACCCATCGCACCACCAGACCGGCGATCACCGCCCAGAACGCGGCACCGATGCCGAGAACGGCGATGCCGGAGGCCGACACCAGAAAGGTCACGGTGGCCGCGATGCGATGCTCCGCCGCTCCGAGCGCGGCCGACAGCGCGGCCGCGAAGGTGCCGAGCAGGGCAAGTCCGGCAACGGTTTCCAACACGCCCGCGGGTGCGACCGCGGTGATCGCGACCAGCGCGGCCGACACCGGCGCCAGCACCAGGTAGCAACCACCCGCGGCCATCGTCGACCACCACCGCCGGCGCGGATCGGGATGAGCCGACGGCGCGGCCGCCAGCGCCGCGCTGATCGCGGCCAGATTGATCGCATGTCCACCGGCCGGCGCACCGGCGATGGTGCCGAGTCCGGTGATCGTCATCGACGCCCGCCACGGCACCCGGTATCCGAACGACTTCATCACCGCGACGCCCGGCAGATTCTGCGCGGCCATGGTGACCACGTACAGCGGCACCGCGATACCGATGATCGCTTGCCAACTCCAGTGCGGCACAGTCCATTCGAGTTTCGGCACCAGCTCCGCCGCCCGCACGCCGCGGTGTCCGGCGACCATGGCGATCGCGGCCGCGACCACGGCGGTGACGAAGGCACCCGGAACGGCCCAGCGATTCGCACAGCGCTGCAGAATCAACCACACCACCAGTACCGGCGCCACCACTGCCGCGCTCGGGGTGGTCAGGGCGCGCAGCGGTGCCAGACACAGCGGCAGCAGCACCCCCGCCAGCATCGCCTGCGCGACCTCGACCGGGATCGCGGTGATCAACCGCCCCAGCCGGGTCCAGCACCCGGTCAGCACGATCAGCAGCCCGGTCGCGACGAAGGCGCCGACCGCGGCGGACCAGCCACCGGCGACCGCGCCGGTTCCGGCGAGCAGCGCCGCGCCGGGAGTGGACCAGGCCAAGGTGATGGGCAGGCGATACCGCAGGCTCAGCACCCACATCCCGAGCGCCTGGGTGACGCAGACGGCCAGCAGTCCCGAGGCCGCCTGGGCCGGGGTGGCCCCGACCGCGGTCAGACCGGCGAGCACCACCGCGAACGAGCTGGTGAAGCCGACGAGCGCCGCGATGATCCCCGCCCCCACCGCCTGTCCCCGGCCACTGCCGGACGACCCGAGCCGCTCGTCGCCGGCCGTCTCGGGGGGCGGTGTGGAGGATCGGGATCCGGCGGTAGCAGTCACCGAGTCATCTTGGCGAGACACCGGCCTTCCGGTCAGCAGCCAATCGCTCGAAACTGGACCGAATTGGCGAGAGGGCCGGCCACGCCGGATCAGTCGTCGATGTCCGGCTCCTCCGGCGCGGCACCGTTCGTACCCGCCAGCCGATTCAGCAGCGGCGCGGTGCGGGGGCCGACCAGCTGTTGCATCACCAGGGCCATATTGGTGCGCTCCACCCCCGCGATCTTCAGGATCGCGCCGGTGATCCGGTACAGATCGTCGGCATCGCGGGCCACCACGCGCACCGTGAGATCGATCGGCCCGGTCGTGCCGCACACCTCGGTGACCTCGGGTATTTCGGCGAGTTCGGCCACCACGTCGGCGAGCCGGTGCTGATCGACCACCACGGCGACGAAGGCCGCGAGCCGATAGCCGAGCGCGCGCGGATCCACCCGCCGCTCGAATCCCGTCAACACCCCGCCCGCCTCCCAGCGCGCCAGTCTGGCCTGCACGGTATTGCGCGATAATCCCAGCCGGGTGGCCAGTTCCACGCCGGTGGCCCGAGGGTTGGCAACCAGTTCCAGCAGGAGCCGGGCATCGGTGGCGTCGAGGATCACCGCGGGCGATTCGGCACTGGACATGTAACGCAGTATGACAGCCCGGACCCCCACCCGATCGAGCATTCTGCACAGTTGGGGTGTCCCTACTTGCGCAATTCGCTCTATCGTGGATGCTGTGTGATACAGCACACTGCTGGCGCAACACCAGTCCACCGGATCGCGATGCACGGAGACCCCGTCCTGCGCGACGACCGAGGAGGTGATGGCTGTGGAAGACACCACAACCAGGCACGACACCGGGAAGACCCCCTATCCCGTGCAATTGGTCCAGCCCGACGGGCGTCGGGTTCTCGATCGCGACCACGCCGCACTGGTGGCCGATATCGGCCCGGCCGAACTACGCGAACTGTACGAGGATCTGGTGATCGTCCGGCGGATCGACGTCGAGGCGACGGCACTGCAGCGGCAAGGCCAACTCGGCCTCTGGGCGCCGTTGCTCGGGCAGGAAGCCGCACAGATCGGCTCGGCCCGCGCCCTGCACTCCGACGATTACGTCTTCTGCAGCTACCGCGAGGCGGGCGTCGCCTACAGCCGCGGTGTGGATCCCGGCCTGATCACCCGTCTGTGGCGCGGGGTGTCGCATTCCTGCTGGGACCCCGACGAGATCAACATGACCAATCCGGCCATCGTGGTCGGGGCCCAGGGGCTGCACGCCACCGGATACGCCTACGCCGCGCATCTCGAGGGCGCCGAGATCGCGGTGCTCACCTACTTCGGCGACGGCGCGAGCAGTCAGGGCGATATCGCCGAGGCACTCGGCTTCGCGGCGTCCTGGAGCGCGCCGGTGGTGTTCTTCTGCCAGAACAACCAGTGGGCCATCAGCGAACCGGTCCAGTTGCAGAGCCAGACCCCGATCGTGCGGCGCGCCTACGGCTACGGCATGCCCGGCGTCCAGGTGGACGGCAACGATGTGCTGGCGGTGCTGGCCGTGACCCGGCAGGCGATCGCCCGCGCGCGGGCCGGGGGCGGACCGTCGTTCATCGAAGCCATCACCTACCGCATGGGTCCGCACACCACCGCCGACGATCCCACCCGCTACCGTTCGGCCGCGGAGACCGAATTGTGGAAGCGGCGCGATCCGATCGACCGGATGCGCCGGCTGCTGGAGCGGGAACAGCTGTGGGACGGCGAGTTCGAGCGCCGGGTCGCCGAGCGCGCCGATGCCGTGGGCGCCACCGTCCGCACCGCCACCATCGATATGCCGGATCCCGATCCGATGCAGCTGTTCGACCACGTCTACGCCACCGATCATCCCCTGATCGCCACCGAGCGCGACGAATACGCCGGATATCTGGCGGGTTTCGAGGAAGGAGTCCGGCCATGATCACCACGTTCGCGGCTGCCCTGAACACCGGAATGCGCCGAGCGCTCGAGGACGATCCCAAGGTCGTGCTGATGGGCGAGGACATCGGCCGGCTCGGCGGCGTGTTCCGCGTCACCGACACGCTGCAGAAGGATTTCGGCAACAACCGGGTCATCGATACGCCGCTGGCCGAATCGGGCATCATCGGAACGGCTTTCGGCATGGCCCTGCGTGGGTTCCGGCCGGTCTGTGAGATCCAGTTCGACGGCTTCGTCTATCCGGCGTTCGACCAGATCGTCTCCCAGGTCGCCAAGATCCACTACCGCACCCAGGGCAGGGTGCGCGCCCCCATCACGATTCGCATCCCGTTCGGCGGCGGAATCGGTTCGGTCGAGCATCATTCGGAATCACCGGAGGCGTATTTCGCGCATACCGCCGGGTTGCGGGTGGTCTCCCCCAGCACGCCCGCGGATGCCTATCACCTGCTGCGCCAGTCGATCTCGTGCGACGATCCGGTGATCTTCTTCGAGCCCAAGCGGCGCTACTGGGACAAGGCCGACCTCGATTTCGCCGCTGTGGACGCCGATCCGCTCCCACTCGATCGGGCCCGTATCCGCCGTACCGGCCGCGATGCGACGATCGTCGCCTACGGCGGTATGGTCGCCACCGCCCTGACCGCGGCGGAAATCGCCGCCGACGAAGGACATTCGCTCGAGGTCATCGACCTGCGCAGCCTGTCCCCGATCGATTTCGACACCATCGAGGAGTCGGTGCGCCGCACCGGGCGGCTGATCGTCACCCACGAGGCGCCGGTCTTCGCCGGACTCGGGGCCGAGATCGCGGCCCGCATCGCGGAACGGTGTTTCTACTATCTCGAGGCGCCGGTCCTGCGCGTCGGTGGCTTCGACATCCCCTATCCCCCGGCTAAGCTCGAACGGCACCACATGCCCGACCCCGACCGCATTCTCGACGCGGTCGATCGAACGCTCGCCGCCTGACGGAGCCGTGGCCCGGAGGCGAAGGTACACGGCCTGACCGCATTGCAGACAGAGGTGCCCGTTGGAAGACCCCGCAGTGGACGACAACAACCACATTCTCGAGTTCCGCCTCCCCGATCTGGGGGAGGGTTTGACCGAGGCCGAACTCATCTCGTGGTCGGTGGCCGTCGGCGATTCCGTCGAACTCAACCAGACCATCGCCGAGGTGGAGACCGCCAAGGCCCAGGTGGAACTGCCGTGTCCGTTCTCCGGCCAGGTCGCCGAACTCCTGGCGCAACCGGGCGATACGGTCGCGGTCGGCGCGCCGCTGATCCGGGTGCGTAGCGACGCGGTGGTCGACGATGCCCCGTCGGCCCCGCAGACTCGGCAATCGGTTCTGGTCGGATACGGCCCCGAGGGTGAGGCGCCCACTCGACGGCGTCGTCCGGCGTCGAAAAACGGTACGAGCGCGCCATATTCCGAGGGGGCGACCGAATCGATCCCACCGGAATTTCCCGGCCGCCCGCCCGCCACTCCGGCCGCCCGGCAGCTGGCCCGCGAACTCGGCATCAACATCGCCTTCGTGGCCGGCTCCGGTCCGGGCGGCGCGGTCACGGTCGAGGATGTGCGCCATGCCGTGCCGGTCTCCCAGCCGCCGCGGCGCGCGAAGGGCGAGGAGGAGTCCGCCGACATACCGCGCCCCACGGCCCCACCGGTGCCGACCATGCGCCCCGACGGCGGCATCATCCGGCCCACACCGAGCGAACGGGAGACACGCACTCCCGTCAGCGGGGTCCGTAAGCGCATCGCCGCGGCCATGACCGCCAGTGCGCGCACCATTCCGCAGGCCAGCGCATTCGTCACCACGGATTTCACCGCGTCGATGGAACTACTCGACCATCTGCGCAGCACCGATTCCTTCTCCGGACTGTCGCTGACCCCGCTGGCACTGGTCGCGAAGGCGATGCTGGCGGCCGTCGCCGAGTTCCCGGGAATCAACTCCTACTGGGACGAGGACGCCAAACAGATCGTCACCAAGCACTACGTCAATCTCGGGATCGCGGTGGCGACCGAACGCGGGCTACTGGTGCCCAACATCAAGGAGGCGCAGTCGCTGAGCCTGCGCGATCTGTGCCGGGAGATCGGCTGGCTGGCGGATGTGGCCCGGGCCGGTTCGGCGACGCCGGCCGATCTGCGCGGCGGCACCTTCACCATCAGCAATGTCGGCGTATTCGGTGTCGACACCGGAGTGCCGCTGGTCAATCCGGGCGAGGGCGCGATTCTGTGCCTGGGCTCGATCCGTAAGCGCCCGTGGGTATATCGCGACGAACCGGCCATCCGCTGGATCACCACCCTGGGTGTGAGCTTCGATCACCGCATGATCGACGGCGAACTGGGCGCCCGGTTCCTGTCGACGGTCGCCTCACTGCTCGAGGATCCGCTGACCCTGCTGGGCCGGGTCTGATCCGGGCGCCACGCGACCGCGTTATTCGGCGGTGGTCACCAGCGCGGCGGCGGCGGTCCGGATGACCGCCGGGATCTCGACGGATGTGCGGGTCTCGTTGTCGACGTAGACGTGCACGAAGGATCCGGTGGCGGCCAGTTCGAGCGATTCACCGTCCTCGTCGAGCACCCGGAAGATGGCCAGCTCGTAGGTGATGCTGGAGCGACCGAGGCGACTGACGCGCAGGCCCACCCGCAGCTGATCCGGAAAGCTCAGCGACCCCAGGTACCGACAGGACGTCTGCGCCACCACGCCGATCGCCGGCAGTTCCCGGATATCGGTCCCGGTGGCCGCCATCAACCAGGCATTGACCGCGGTATCGAAGTACGAGTAGTAGGTCACGTTGTTGACGTGGCCGTAGTGGTCGTTGTCGGCCCATCGGGTCGGCACCGGCCAGAGCACCGGATAGTCCTGCTGTGTGGTCACCGGCACGACACTAGCGGCCGCGGCGGGCCGCGCGCGGCGGCAGCCCGGGTACCCACGAGGCCGGCCATCGAGCACAGCGGTGAACCCGGAAGGCCGCCGAAACGTGTCGGTGGAAGGTCATACACTCGGATTCGAACCGGTTGAATCCGGGGCTCGTGCGGTCACGTCGACGATGCCGTGGCCGCTCGGGACAACGGGGAGCCGCCGGCCGGGGCCGGCACCGTCGGACCGACGACGCTTCGACGACCTCTCCACTCCGGATTCGAACCGGCCGGACGGGCACCGGCGAGAGTTTGGCCGCCAACGGTATCCGAGCCGCCGGGCGCGGGGTGCGCACCACGAACGGTGGCCGCCGGTACCGTCGAACCGATGGAGTCGGCGGTGGAGGTGACGTGCCGCGGGCAGGTCGCCCGTCGCGCGCGCGGGGCGGTCTTCGCGGTGTTCGCGGTGAACGGGTTCCTGGCCGCGATGTGGGTGGCGCACATTCCGGCCGTCACCGATCGCACCGGGGTCTCACACGCCACGCTCGGGTTGCTGATCCTGGTGATGGCCGGTAGCGGCATCATCGGGATGCAGGCGGCGGGTCCGCTCGCCGATCGGTTCGGCAGCCGGATGTTGGTGGCAGCGGCCGTCACCTGGCTGTCGCTGGCCGTGCTGGGGCCCGCATTCGCCACCGGCCCGGTGCAACTGGCCGTCGCCCTGGCCCTCTTCGGTTGCGCCAACGGCGCGTTGGATGTCTCCATGAATGCCCAGGCCGTGCAGGTCGAGCAGGTATACGGCCGCCCGATCATGGCGGCGTTCCACGGCCTGTTCTCCTGCGGCGGTCTGGCCGGTTCTCTCGCCGGCGCCGCGGCCATGCACGCGAACGTGGATATCCGGGCCGGATTCGCGATCGCCGCACTGCTGGGCCTGGTGGTGATGGCGGCGAGTGTGCCGAATCTGCTCCCGCGCCTTCCGGCGGTCTCCCGCGTCGAGGCACCGCCGGATCCGGCCGCCGCCGACCAGGCGGCGGCCCTCGTGCCCGCGGCGCCGATAGCGCACCGGATCCGGATGTGGTTGCCGCGCAACGTTCTGGCGCTGGCGGCGATCGCCTTCGCGCTGCTGATGGCGGAGGGCGTGGCCAACGACTGGAGCGCGTTGCAGACTCACGAGCATCTCGGGGTCGCCGATGCGACGGCCGCCCTGTCGTTCGGCGCGTTCTCCACCGCGATGACCATCGGACGCTTCGGCGCGGATCGGGTCAGCGGACGGTTCGGACGGGTAGCCCTCGTCCGGTGGGGTTCGGTACTCGGCGCCGCCGGCCTCGCCGTCGTCATGATCTCGCCATGGCTGCCCCTGAGCCTGGCCGGCTGGATTCTCGCCGGCCTCGGCCTGGCCGGTGGTGTTCCCCAGATTTTCACCGCCGCGGGCAATCTCGGCACCAGCACCGCCGCGACCGATATGTCCAAGGTCTTCGGCCTCGGCTACCTGGGCTTTCTCGCGGGCCCCTCGGTCATCGGCTGGCTGGCCCAGCTCACCTCGCTCACTGTCGCCTTCACCTTCCCCTTCCTCGCGGTACTCCTGTGCGCCTGGTTCGCTCCCACGGTCGGCGCGGGAGAACCGATTCTTGACCTACAAGACAAAAACTCCTAGAGTTCGACATATGGGCAGACCGCGCAACTTCGACACCGACACCGTCGTGGATCGGGCGATGGACGCGTTCTGGTCCCACGGCTACGCCAACACCTCCCCGGCGCAGCTGGCCGAGGCCACGGGAATCGGAAAGGGCAGTCTGTACAACACGTTCGGCAGCAAACGGGAGCTGTTCGAACGAGCCCTGGACCGATACGACCGAATGGGCGCGGAGCTCGCCGGCGACTTCATGTCGCGCCCCGGCACGACCCGCGAACGCATCGGCGACTTCATGCGGTTTCTCGTGGATTCCGATGTCGCACAACCGATTCGGCGCGGCTGCCTGGCGGTCAACACCGCTACGGAATTCTCCGGGACCGACCCCGGGATCACCCGTGCCGTACGCATCATGCAGGGACACACCACGGCCGCCCTGGCCGCGCGGATCGATCAGGGCCGGCGTGACGGCGATGTCGCGGCGGAGACCGATCCGCAGGCCGCCGCGGAGTTCCTGATGAACACCATCGCCGGCCTGCGGATCATGGCGAAGACCAACGAGGTGGCGATCCTGCACCGCATCATCGATACCGCGCTCACCACCCTCTGAATCCGACGGACCGCCCCGCGGTCCTTTTTCACACCCTAATTTTTGACCTGCAGTTCAAGAAGGGACATCACTCATGGAACTCGGACTCACCGGCAAGACCGCCGTCGTCACCGGCGCGAGCCGCGGCATCGGACTGGCCGTCGCCGAAGCCCTGACCGCCGAGGGCGTCGCGGTCGTCGGGGCGGCCCGCACCGTCACCCCGGAACTCGAAAAAGCAAGTGTCGCCGCCATTTCGGCCGATCTCAGCCGACCCGAGGGGGTGTCCACCGTGATCGACGCGGCGCTGCGCGAACTCGGTGGCATCGACATCCTGGTCAACAATGTCGGCGGCGGTGATGCGGACCGCCTCGGCCTGGGCGGATTCCTCGATGTCACCGACGCGCAGTGGCGAACCCTGTTCGACCTCAACCTGTTCAGCCCCATCTGGGCCACCCGCGCGGCGCTGCCCAGCCTGCTGGAGCGCCGGGGCTCGATCGTGAATATCTCCTCGATCAACTCGCAGCTGCCCGCGGCCGGCCCGATCGGCTACAGCGAAGCCAAGGCGGCACTCACCGCATTGAGCAAGCGCCTCAGTGAGGAACTGGCCCCGCGCGGCGTGCGCGTCAACACCGTCTCCCCCGGCGTGGTCGGTACCCCGCTGTGGCGCGATCCGAACCGCTTCGGCGGAAGACTCGCCGCCGCCCAGGGGATCTCCCACGACGACCTGCTGGCCGGGATCAGCGAGAGCTTCGGCATCGCGTCGGGGCGGATCTCGGAACCCGAGGAGGTGGCGGCCCTGGTCACCTTCCTCGTCTCCGAGCGCGCCGCCAATATCGTCGGCGCCGACCATGTCATCGACGGCGGCACCGTGAAGACCGTGTGAGCCTCAGCGCTCGTGCTTGTGCCGCAGGCCGTTACCGAACGCGACGGCCGCGGCCAGCCACGCGCCGACACTGAGGACCGCGAAGCTGATCACATAGGCGTGCAGCGACGGGACCCCGGTGTGACCGATGGTGAGGGCGCTCAGGATCGATGCGGTGATCGCGCCGGCGATACTGCCGCCGGCGGTGCGCACCAGCGAGTTGATCCCGCTGGCGATCCCGCTCTCGCTCATCGGAACATGCTGGACGGCAAGGGTTCCCAGCGCGGCATAGCCGATACCGAAGCCGATACCCTGCAAGGTGTTGGAGATGACCATGTCGTAGCCGTGCGCATTGGACAGCGCCAGCCATCCGGTGGCGGCACCCGCGAAAGCCGCACCGATGGCCAGGGTGTAGGCGGGCCCGATGCGGGCGACGATCCGGCCGGTACGGAACGAGAAGAAGGTCATCAGCACCGAACTGGGGATGCCGTAGAGGCCGACCGCCAGCACCGAACCGGACAGGCCGTATCCCACCTTGTCGGCGGGAGTCTGCACGAAATTCGAAATGAGCGTGAAGGATCCGAACATCGCGAAGCCCAGCAGCGCCGAGGCCAGATTCGCCGACAGCGAGCGCGGCCCGACCAGCAGCGGTAACCGCACCAGCGGCTGCGCCACCGTCGACTCGACCAGAATCCAGCTCACGCACAGCACCGCGGCCGCGACGAACAGTCCGATCACACTGCCCGCACCCCAGCCCCAGCGCGGGCCCTCGCTGATCGCCAGCAGCAGACAGACAAGCAGCGCGGCCAGCAGCGCCGCGCCCAGATAGTCCGGCTGCCCGCCGTGGCGCTGCCCCATATCCTTGGCGCTCACCCCGACCAGCACGGTAGCGACGACGGCCAGCGCCGCGGTCATCCAGAACACCGGATGCGGATCGGTGGTCTTGTCGGCGATGACACCGGTCACCAGCATGCCGATGGTGCCGCCGACACCCATGGTCCCGCTGATGACGCCGATGGCGGTGGTGAGCCGCTCCCGCGGGAAACTGTCGCGAATAATGCCGATGCCCAGCGGAATCAGCGCCGACGAGGTGCCCTGCAGCGCGCGTCCGAGGATGTAGACGCCCAGCGAACCGGCCAGCGCGCAGATCACCGATCCGATGACGAGCAGCCCCATGCAGAACATCACCATCCGCTTCTTGCCGTACATATCGCCGAAGCGCGACAGCAGTGGCGTGGCGACGGCTCCGGTGAGCAATGCGGCGGTGAACAACCAGGTGACGCCCGCGACGTCGGTGTGCAGCTGGCCGATCAGCCTGGGCAGCAACGGAATCACCACGGTCTGCTGCAGTGAGACCACCAGCCCGGCCGCGCACAGCGCGAGCAGGGTCAGGCCCAGGTGGGAGGGTGCACCGGATTCGGTGGCGGTAGCTCGGCCGGTGACGGTCGACGTCATCTGTTATCCCTATCCTACTTACCTAACTTAAGTAAGTTGAGGAGTAGAATAGCGCTGTGCCGCGTTCCGAAGGAAGTCCCGAATCACTGGTCGACGCCGATTACATCGTGGAACTGGAGCGTGCCCTGACTCGGATCGCCCATCTGCTCACCCGGGTCAGACGCCACGACCGCACCGTGGCCGCCGCGGGTGTCAATCTCGACCGGGCGAATGTGCCGCTGTTGCGAATGCTCGCCGATGCCGACGGGCCGATGCGCATGGGTGAGCTGGCCGCCTGCCTCGATGTGGAGGCGCCGCACGTCACCCGTCAGATTCAGCGACTGGAACGGGCAGGGTACGTCGACCGCATCGCCGATCCCGACGATCGCCGCGCACAGCGGGTCCGCATCACCGGCGAGGGCCGGGCGACAGTGGACGCGATACGGGCCGTCAGCCGCCGCTACATGCGAGAGGCGCTGGCGGACTGGACGAGTGAGGATCTGAGCCGGCTCGCCGCCTTGAATCACCGCATGGTCGACGACTTCCTCGCCGGCGCCGAACACGGGGACATGTTCGAGCGGCGCTGAACGCCGGTCAGTCGCGGCGCAGGCGATGTACCCGCACGGTGACCTCCGGCCACGGCGGGTTACGGATGACCGCGATCAGCGAGAGCGTCGTCGCCACCAGGCCGACGAAGATGCCCAGCAGGGCGATGGCGGTGTCGTCGGTGACAGCGTGCCAGCTCGCGGTACCCCCTTCGACCACGAACACCCCGAGCGGTCGTGACTGCCGGAATCGGCCGGCCGGACGCGTCACCGGGATGACCGTGACGCCGTCGGAGGTCTGATACGGCGTGCCGTAGACCGCCGCGTCACCGGCGACCGCGGGTAGATCGAACTGTTCACGAATTGTCATCGCGCCCCTTCCCCGTACTGCCGTCGATCTCGGAACCGCTCGGCGTTGTCGCCAGCGTAACCCGATTGTCCTCGCGAGAGGTTCCCGCCGACGACAACGGCCCGCGGCGAGTGATGCCGCGGGCCGTTGTCGATCGCTCAGAGCGCTTTGAGTTCCTCGGTGACGGCACCGACGGATTTCTTCGCATCGCCGAACAACATGGAGGTGTGGTCGGCGTAGAACAGCGGATTGTCGATACCGGCGAAACCGGAATTCATCGACCGCTTCAACACGATCACGCTGTGGGCCTGATCGACATTGAGCACCGGCATCCCGTAGATCGGGCTGGAGGAGTCCTCGCGGGCGGCGGGGTTGGTGACATCGTTGGCGCCGATCACCAACGCCACATCGGTGCGCGAGAACTCGCCGTTGATGTCGTCCATCTCCTTGAGCGCGTCGTAGGACACCTCGGCCTCGGCCAAGAGCACGTTCATATGCCCGGGCATACGACCGGCCACCGGATGAATCGCGTACTTGACCTCGACGCCCTTGGCCTCGAGCAGCGACGCCATCTCCTTCACCGCATGCTGGGCCTGGGCCACGGCCATACCGTAACCGGGCACCACGATCACCTGATTCGCGTACGCCATCTGAATGGCGGCATCCGCGGCCGAGGTGGCCTTAGCCTGCTTCTGCTCACCGCCACCGGCCGCGGCGGCACCGCCACCACCACCGAAACCACCGGCCACGATCGCCGGAATCGACCGGTTCATCGCCTTGGCCATCAGATTGGTGAGGATGGTGCCCGACGCGCCGACGATCATGCCCGCCACGATCATCGCGGTGTTGTTCAACGCCAGACCGGCCGCCGCCGCGGACAGACCGGTCAGTGCGTTGAGCAGCGAGATCACGACCGGCATATCCGCGCCACCGATCGGCAGCACGACCATCAGCCCGAGGACCGCGGCCAGCACCAGCAGCAGGATCATCCACCACCACGGCGCGCCGTCGGAAGTGGCGCCGATGCCGATCACCACGGCCGAGGCGATCGCACCCAGCACCAGCAGCAGGTTCAGCGGCTGCTGCAGTTTGCCCAGGCCGATCGGGCGGCCGGGCAGGATCTCCTGCAGCTTGCCGAACGCGATCAGCGAACCCCAGAACGAGATCGAACCGATGATCGCCGCGAACAGCGAGCCGATCACGATATGCACGTTCGGCTGCTCGCGCAGCTGCGAAAAGCCATGACTGTTCAAGAATTCCGACCACGCGATCAACGCGACGGTGCCACCGCCGACACCGTTGAACGCGGCCACCAACTGCGGCATCGCGGTCATCTTCGTGAACTTCGCCGGTGGAACACCCAGGGCCACACCCACAACCAGACCCGCGATGATGATGATCCAGTTCGTGGTGTCACGGATCGAGATGAACGTCGCGATGACCGCGATGCCCATACCGACCGCGGCGATCCAGTTACCCCGCACCGCGGTCTTCGGGCCGGTCAAGCCCATCAGGCCGTAGATGAACAGCGAGAACGCGACGATATAGAGAATATTGACCAGATAGTCCATCGGTTACTTACCCGCCTTCTCGCCCGACGGCGCACCGGCGGCGGGCTTCTTACCCTTGAACATGCCGAGCATCCGGTCCGTCACCACGAAACCACCGATCACGTTCAACGTTCCGAACACCACCGCCACGAACAAGATGATCTGTGTGACCACCGAGGGGTGCTCGATCTTGCCCAACGTCACCAGCGCGCCCAGCACCACGATCCCGTGAATGGCGTTCGTGCCCGACATCAACGGCGTATGCAACGTGTTGGGCACCTTGGAAATCACCGCGAAACCCACGAAACCGGACAGCACCAGAATCGCGATATTCGCCAGCAGTTCGGTATACATCAGCTCTCCCCCTCGGGGTCGGCGGCCCGGGCCGGCGCACCGGCCACACAAGAATCAGCCAGCACCTGGTCACCGAAATCGGGCTCGAGCTTCCCGTCGACCAGCATCAACTCCAGCAACGCCGCGATATTCTTCGAATACAGCTCCGACGCGTGCTCGGGCATCGTCGCCGGCAGGTTCAACGGCGAACAAATCGTCACGTCATGTTTCACCACGGTCTTACCCGGCTCGGTCAGCTCGCAGTTACCGCCGGTCTCACCGGCCAGATCCACGATCACACTGCCCGGCTTCATCCCCTCCACCGCCGCGGCGGTCACCAACCGCGGCGCGGGACGACCCGGCACCAACGCGGTGGTCACCACCACATCGAAACCCTTGATCGCATCCTCCAAAGCCTGCTGCTGCTGGACCTTCTCATCCTCGGTCAGCTCGCGGGCGTACCCGCCCTCACCGGCGGCGTCGATGCCCAGATCCAGCCACTGCGCACCCACCGACCGCACCTGATCGGCAACCTCCGGCCGCACGTCGTAACCGGTCGTGCGCCCACCCAGTCGCTTCGCCGTCGCCAGCGCCTGCAAACCGGCCACACCCACACCGAGTACCAGCACGGTCGCGGGCTTCACCGTCCCGGCCGCGGTGGTCAACATCGGGAAGAACCGCGTCGACTCCGACGCCGCCAGCAACACCGCCTTGTAACCGGCCACATTCGCCTGCGAGGACAACGCATCCATCACCTGCGCCCGCGAAATACGCGGAATCGCCTCTACCGCGAACGCCCGCACCCCCGCCTGCTCGAGCGCACCGATCTTGTTGTCGGCGTTACGCGGCGCCAGAAAACCGATCAGCGTCTGCCCGGGCGACAACTTCGCGATCTCGGCATCATCGGGCGGGGCCACCTTCACCACCACCTCGGCCTGCCACGGATCACCGATCACCGCACCGGCTTCCACATAGGCGCCATCGGGAATCAAAGCCCCCGCCCCGGCACCGGCCTCCACGACAACCTGCACGCCCTGCTTCAACAGGGCAGGGATGATCTTCGGCACCAACGCGACACGTCGCTCATCGGCGTTGCTCTCGCGAACCACGCCGACACGCGTCCCGCGCTGCGCGTCCGCGTCGGCGCTCTGCGTTGTCTCCACTGGTCAACTTCCTTACTTGTGACGGCAGGCTGGCCCCCTGTCATCCAGGTGGACCGCCTGTTATCGGTCTAGCCGAGCGGAACTTACTCTCCAGTAAGTTCTGAAATAATTCTCGCAACTGTACCCGGCAGGTCGGTGAGATTAGCTGAGATCAACATCACATCACGCCACCGGCTCTTCTCCCGAATGCCCCTCGCCACGGCCGAGGCGAGGGCTATGCGGCATGCCTTGTACGCCGTAATGTCTGATTGGTGAGTGGCTGTATCTTCTGCCGGATCGTGGCGGGCGACGCGCCTGCGACGCGGGTCTACGAAGACGAGCGGGTGTACGCGTTCCTCGACATCCGGCCGATCACGCGGGGCCACACCCTCGTGATCCCGAAAAGCCACGCCGCCCACCTCGACGACCTGGACGCCGATCTCGGCGCGGATCTGTTCCGGGTGGGCCACCGCATCGCAAAGGCGTTGCGGCGCAGCGATCTCGGCGCCGACGGCGCGAATCTCGTACTCAACGACGGTAAGGCGGCATTTCAGACGGTGCACCACGTCCATCTGCACGTGGTGCCGCGCCGGGGCGGCGACCTGTTCACCTTCGCGCGCGGATTCGTTGTGCGGCGCCTGCACGAACCGGTGGCCACCGCGGCCGCGATCCGCATCGGACTCGACCGCCTCGGCGCGGCGCCGGATCGACTCGACCAGACCGACAGGGAGACCCGTTCATGAGCACAGCGTCACTCGACCGCCCCGAATTGACCAGTGCCCTCTCCGACCAGTGGGATGCGCTCGCGGAACTGACCCGCGGGCTGGACGAGGATCGCTGGCGACTGCCCTCGCCGCTGCCGGGCTGGTCGATCTTCGATGTGCTCGCCCACGTCATCGGCACCGAATCGATGCTGCTCGGTGAGCCCCTGCCGCAGGTGGATGCCGAGGTTCGCGCCTTCGACCACGTCCGCAACGACACCGGCGCCATGAACGAGGTCTGGCTGGAATCGCTGCGCCCGTGGCGCGGCGAGGAACTATTGCGACGGTTCACCGAGGTGACCGACCGCCGCCGTGCGGCCTTGGCGGCGACCGACGACGCCGCCTGGGCGACCGAGATCCAGTCCCCCATCGGCCGCGTCCCCTACGGCCGGTTCATGCGGGTGCGGCTGTTCGACTGCTGGATGCATCAACTCGACATCACCGATGCGCTCGGTGGCGATCCGAAGGCGCTGGGCACCGACGAGGGCGGGCGGCGCGCGGAGCTCGCGGTGGACGAGATCGAACCTTTCCTCGGGCGTGTGGTGGTCAAGCGCGGCGGCGCGCCGGACGGCGCCCGGATCACGGTCGAGCTGACCGGGCCGGTCGCGCGCAACCTGCACATCCGTGTGGACGGTCGCGCGGAAGTCGTTGCGGCCCTGGATCGTCCGGCCGATGTGGTGATCCGGACGAGCTCGAGCCTGTTCGCCCGCCTCTGCGGCGGCCGCACCCGGGCCGATGCCCATCCCGGCGAGATCGAGATCGACGGCGACCGCGAACTGGGCACGCGTATCGCCGCCAACCTCGCCTTCACGATCTGATCTGCTCGTGCGGCTGTTCTTGTCCAGCTACCGATTCGGCGCCCACTACGACCGGTTCGCCGAGCTGGTCGGCGGCCCCGGCCGCATCGCGGTGGTACCGAATGCCTGCGATGCCTGGCCCCGCGCCTGGTCCGGCGCCGTGACCAGCGACCTGACTCCGTTGCGCCGCGCGGGATTTCGCCCCGAGGTCCTCGATCTGCGCGACTATCTCGGCCGCCCGGCCGAGCTCGAACGCGCGATCCGCGCGTTCGACGCGCTGTGGGTGCGCGGCGGTAACACCTTCGTGCTGCGTGCCCAATGCGCCCGCAGCGGTGCGGACGGGGTGCTGCGCACGATCCTGGCCGACGACGCGGTGGCCTATGCCGGCTACAGCGCCGGCGCCTGCCTACTCACCCCGGATCTGCACGGCCTCGAGGAGGCCGACGACCCCGCCGAGGTACCGGCCGCGTGCGGTATCGCGGCCCGTTGGGACGGTCTCGGCGTGGTCGATCGCGCGATCGTCCCCCACATCGATTCACCGGGTACCGATCCGGACGGTCACGGCAATCGACTGGCGGCCCGGCTGCGGGCGACCGGCATCGCGCATTGGGCACTCACCGACGACGACGCCGTTGTCGTCGACGGTGAGCGGACTCGGGTCCTGAGCCGATCGGATTAGCTATCGCGACGGACGGCGTCGGCACCAATTCCGATCGGACACGATCCGCCCGGCCCGGGACCCGAGAAATCGCGCGGAGGCGTCGGCGCCGTCGTCGGGCGCGGTCCGCCCGTCGGCCCGGTCCTCCGCGAGCAGAGCGAGCACGCCGGCACCGGCCAGCGCCGGATCCACCCGGTCGCCGGCGCCGAAGGTGCGGTACGCCAACGTCTCACAGAGCCGGTCGGTCGCCATCTCCACGACGGCGACCGGAAACAGCCGGCGCACCGCGGCCACCACGGTGAATCCGCGTCGCCAGCGCTGCATGGTGGCCGCCGTCATCGTCCCGTAGACGGTGTCCGGGCAGGCGATCCCGATCGCGGTGATCTCGTCGTCGCCGGCGACGTCGAGCAGCAGATCGCGGCAGCTGTACCAATCGGTCAGTACCGGCACCGGTAGCCGCCGAACCTGATCCGCACCCAGGTCGACGGTCACCGGGGCGACCGCGAACGTCGAGTTCCCGATGGCCATCGCCAGCACGGTCATGAGATCACCTCCCTCGCACGGCCAGTCCACGCCGATTCACCCGTCACCTCCGGCCGGGTCACCGAAACAGTGTCGGTGACTTCGGGGCCGATGGACAGGTTCACCCGGATGGCGTGCCGCCAAACACAGATTTCCTGCCTCGCAACGAAAGTAGGTCGATTCATCCGGTCGCGAGGCGTTCGGTCAAGAAGTCTCGGGCGGCTTCGGCGGCCCGGGAGAATTGATCGCCGTACACCGCGAAGTGCCCGCCGGGCACCAGCTCGAGGCGCTTCGGCTCCAATGCCCGCTCGTATCCGGTCAACGCCAGATCCGTCGGTGTGAGCGTGTCCTGTTCGGCGACCACCATCAGCAGTGGCGTCGGCGACACCCGGCGCAGGAAGGCCTCCGGCGCATAGGACTGGAAGTTGTCCACACTCGACAACGTGACCTCGTTACGCCAGCTCGGAATCTGCGGGCCGTTGGCCATCAGCCACTCGTAGACCTCGAGACCCGGCATGGCGACGAGTTCGGCCGGATCGTCGGAGGCCGCCTTGATCGTCTGGTGCGGTGTGCCCGCGGCGCGCGCCCGCCGATCGGCGGCAATCGCTTCCTGCACGGCGGGCATCATGGTCGGAGGCACCAGCCTGCTGAAGGTTTCCCAGCCATGGGTCAGCGGCACCTGGGACACCACGGCCTTGACCCGGCGATCGGTGGCGGCGACGACCAGGACGTGCGCGCCGGCATAGCTGGTGCCCCACACCGCGATTCGGTTCGGATCGATCCCTTCCAGGCCCTGGGCGAAGGTGACGGCATCGCGATAGCCTTCGATCTGCGCGCCCGCGTCGACCTCGTAACGCGGTTCACCGTCGGACGTGCCGAAACCGCGATGGTCGTAGACCAGACATGCCAGACCGGCGGCGGTGAACACCTCGGCGAAGGGGTGTACCCATTCCTTGACCCCCGCGAAGCCGTGCGTCATGACCACCAGGGCGGTATCGGAACCGGAGGCCTCGGGCCGGTAGAGCCAGCCACGCAAGGTCGCTCCGCGACTGGTGAATTCGACATCGGTACGCATCTCGCGCCCCACTTTCATTACGTCGTGTAACGCAATAGAAGGTACGGGCCACACCGATGTGACGTCAACCACACATTTGTCGATCGCCGCGATAGCCGACCGCGTCGAGTGCCGAACGAACCGTCCAACGCACCAGCTGTTCATCGATCGGCCCGAGGGTCGGGACGACCGCCCGGATCAGCATCGGTCCGGTGATCAGATCGCAGATCCACTCCGGATCGGTACCCGCCTCGATCTCCCCCCGAGCCACCGCTCGGTCGAGAATCGACGCCGTCGAGACCCGCCGAGGTTCGAGGAACTGGGCGTGAAATCGAGCCGCCAGATCCGGACTGCCCGACAGTTCCTCCAGGAGCCCGGGCAACGCGTTGCGCAGGACGGGATCGGTGAACAACTCCACCTGGTGGCGTTGAATGGCGAACATCTCCGCCTCGATCCCGCCCAGATCCTCGGCGCCGGGCCGCAACCCGAAGCGATCGACCAGCAGGGCCAGCACCAGTTCGGCGCGATCGGCGAAGCGCCGATACAGCGCCGGACGACTGGTCGCGGCCGCATCGGCCACCGCCTGCAGAGTGAGTGCGCCGTATCCGCGGTCGATGATCAGTTCCGCGGCAGCGGACAGCAGGGCCACATCCAGCCCGCGATCGCGGGGGCGACCCACCCGGCTGGGACCGTTGACGTCCGACATGGGGTCACAGTACCGAGATCCCATTCGCCCGAAATGAGGAAAGCCGCCGCGCCCACTCAGCCCGTGGTGATCCCCATCCGCTCGCACCGCTGCTCGCCCCACTCGTACAGCGCGGTGAGCACCGGGGTCAAACTCATTCCCTCCGGCGTCAGGTCGTATTCCACCCGGGCCGGCACGGTATCGAATTCGGTGCGCCGGATCAGACCGTCGGATTCCAGTTCGCGCAGCTGCTGAATCAGCATCTTCTCACTGGTCGAGGGCATCGCCCGGCGCAGTTGCCCGTACCGGCGCACCCCTTCCTTCAGGTGCGCCAGAATCACCGGCTTCCACTTCCCGCCGATCAGATCGACGGTGACCTCCACCGGGCAGAAGTACCGCCTGTCCGACACCGCGCTCACCTACTTACCGAAAAGTGCGTTCTTGTGACACTGTAAGCATCCGGCTTCCATTGGCAGCATGAAAGTCATCGCATTCGATCGGTTCAAACCGGGGGTCACCCTCGAGACCGTCACACCGCATCTTCCCGAAGAGGTCGCCAATGTCTGGCGCCTGTGGAAGGCCGGGATCGTGCGGGAGAACTACGCCCGGGCCGACGAGTCGGGCGTCGTGATCGTGTTCGAGGTCGGCAGCGTCGCCGAGGCGCGGCAATACGTGGAGGATTTCCCGTTGTCCAAGAAGGGCTTTCTGGAATGGACCTACCTCCCCGTGACCGCCCCGCTTCCGCTCGAGGCACTGATGGACCCCTCGGTCGACACCGCCGAACCGTACGACCGGACCAGGTGAGAAGGACAGATGCGATACGGATTCGGACTCGACATCCCGGTGACCGTGGCCGATGCCTGTGATCCGGCCCGCACCGCGGTCCTGATCTACGACATGCAGGCCGGTATCGTCGGCCAGCTGGCGGACGGACCGCGGGTCGTCGACGCCTGTGTGCGGCTACGGGATATCGCGCGGGCAGGCGGTTTCCGCGTGTTCTACACCCGGCACATGTCGCTGCCACCGGCCGTGTCGGGGGTATCGCAGCTGCGGACCGCGATGGCCTGGCAGCGCGTCGACGACCCGGCGGCGGTCCGTTCGGCGTTCCCGCAGGGATCACCGCAATACGAGTTGGTCCCGGAGTTGACGCCCGGACCGGACGAGGTGGTCTTCGACAAGATCACGATGTCGGCGTTCGCGGCGACTCCACTGGATATCGCTCTGCGCGATCTGGGTATCGATTCCGTGCTGATCGCGGGTATCGCCCTCGAGGTCGGCATCGAGCCGACGGTACGACACGCCATCGACCTCGGATACCTGCCGATCACGGTCACCGACGCCTGCGGGGCCGGACATCCGGAGGCGGCCGAAAGATCCTATGCCGCAATGGCTTTCTCCGGCGGATCACTCACCACCGATATCGACACGCTCGCCGCGGAGATCGCCGCGCGCGGGTAATGCGGATCAGCGATCGTCGCCCGGCGCGGGGGCGACGATGCGCCGCGCGGCATCGCGCAGCCAGCGCCGCAGTTCTTCGGGATCGTCCGGTGCGCCCACGACGAACCGGCGCGACTGCGGCAGCGCCTGCTGATAGTTGATCAACCCGGTCAGCATCGTCAGCAGATATCCGGCCGGCATATCGCGGCGCAGCACACCCCGCTCCTGGGCGGCATCGACCTTCTCGATCTTGTCCCGGTAGCGCCGGGCGCGCGCCGCACCGGCGGTGACCTGCTCGGGCGCGATCTCGAGCGCCTCCCACATCTGCAATCGCAGGAATTCCGGATGCTCGCGGTGATAGGCGATATGGGCGTCCACCCACGCATCGATATCGTCGATATCGGTCGACACCGCCGCGGCCACATCCAGCATCGCCTGCTCGAGCACCTGCTCGAACAGCTGCCGCTTATCGCCGAAGTAGGCGTAGATCAGCTGTTTGTTGGCCTTGGCGTTGCGGGCGATCCGGTCGACGCGGGCGCCGGCGATCCCGTAGGCCGCGAATTCCTCGGTCGCCGCCTCGAAGATGCGGGCCTTGGTGGCCTCGGGATCACGTGGGGGCATGGCATCGATGCTAACCAACTATCCGGTTGACACGGCGCCGCGGTCGCTGGAATAGTTCTAACCAACCGGTTAGTTACACATCCCGCGGATCGCGATCCGCTCCGGCGGCGCAGCGGCGCGCCGCTCCCGACTCCTACCAGTTTCCGGGAGACACACGTGTCAACTCTCGAAACCCGCACCGCACCGACAACTCTCACCGCGACCCCCCTCGAGCACACGCCCTATCCGGCACGCTGGCGCGTGCTACCGGTGGTATTGAGTGCGATGTTCATGGCGATGTTCGACTGGTTCGTGGTCAATGTCGCCGCGTCGTCGCTGCACACCGATCTGCACGCCGGGGAATCGGCGCTGGAACTGATCGTCGGGGGCTACGGATTCGCCTTCGCCTCGGCGCTGATCACCGGCGGCCGTCTCGGCGACATCCACGGCCATCGACGCCTGTTCGTCCTCGGCATGCTCGCCTTCGCGGGCGCTTCGCTGCTGTGCGGACTCGCGCCGAACGCCTGGTCGCTGGTCGCCTTCCGCATTCTGCAGGGCGCGACCGCGGCGCTGATGGTCCCGCAGCTCCTGGCCTTGATCAACACCATGTTCCCGCTCGCCGAACGGCCCCGGGCAATGGCCGGATTCGGGGCGACCATCGGGCTGGGCGCGGTCGCCGGACAGGTCCTCGGCGGCATCCTGCTCGATGTCGACCTCTTCGGCTGGGGCTGGCGCACGATCTTCTACATCAATGTCCCGATCGGGCTGGCCGCGGCATTCCTGGCGGCCCGCTGGTTGCCGCACCACGAACCCGACAGCCGGCGGCCACGTCTGGACCCCGTTGGCGCCCTGGGTATCTCGGCCGCGCTCGCCTTGTTCCTGGTGCCGCTGACACTGGGCCGGCCGGCGGGCTGGCCGCTGTGGACCTGGCTCTCGATGGCCGCCGCGATTCCGGTGCTGGCGCTGACGGTGGGTTACGAGAATCGGCTCGTCCGGCGCGGCGGCGAACCGGTCGTCGACATCGCGATGGTGCGCGCCCGCGGGTTCCGCCTGGGCCTGGTCATCGCCGGCGGCTACCTGACCTTCTTCGCCGGATTCATGCTGTGCCTGACGCTGATGCTGCAGGACGGGCTCGGATTGTCACCGCTGGCGGCCGGAATCACGTTCGCACCGCTGGGCCTCTGCTTCGCGAGCAGCTCGCTGTTCCTGGCGCCGCGGGTCGCGAACCGCCTCGGCAATCGTGTCATGGTCGCCGGGACCTGCACCGGCCTGGCCGGCCTGACGATCACCCTCGCGGTGCTCTACGGGTTCGGTTCGCAGGTGCCGCCATGGGCGCTCATCCCGGGCATGATGGTCGTCGGCACCGGCAACGGCCTGACCATCCCGTCGGTGATCTCGGCGGTGCTGTCGTCGGGCATCCCCGCACCCCGGGCCGGGATGGCCGCGGGTGTGCTGACCACCGCGCAGCAGTTCGGAAATGCCATCGGCGCAACGGTTCTCGGCGTGATCTTCTTCTCGGCGCTGGGTTCGGCGCACAGCACCGGTGACTATGTCACCGCGATGGAGATGGCCGGTATCGCCGGATTGGTCGTGCTGGCCGTGGTGCTGGGCGCCGCGCTGGCACTGCCCCGGCAGGACCGATGACGGTCAGAGATAGAGGCCGGTGCCGTGTTCGGGTCGTTCGTTGGCCACCGCGTGCAGATCGCGCTCACGCAACACCAGGTACGCCTGCCCCTGTACCTCGACCTCGAACTGGTCCTCGGCGCTGAACAGGACCCGGTCACCGACGGTCACGCTGCGCACATGCGATCCCACACCGCTGACCTCACCCCAGCTCAACCGCTTGGCGACCTGCGCGGTGGCGGGTATGAGAATGCCGCCGCTGCTGCGCCGTTCGCCTTCTTCGGCGGACACGCGAACCATGATCCGGTCGTGGAGCATCTGGATCTCGAGCTGGGCATCGGACACCGCGGCAGTGTACTGCGGACGGAACCCGCGCCCGGCAGCGGTATCGGCTGCCGGGCCGGGCTCGGGCACGTAGGTTCGGACTGTGGATATCGCAACGCTCGCCGCCCAGCTGCCCGAGGGCATGGTCGTCACCGATCCCGACATCCTCGCCGGGTACCGCCACGACCGCGCACTGGATCCACAGGCCGGCATCCCGGCCGCTCTGGTCCGGCCGCTGACCACCGCCCAGGTGGCCACCGTGGTCGGCTGGGCGCACGAGCATCGCGTCCCGCTCGTTCCGCGCGGCGCCGGAACCGGTCTGTCCGGCGGGGCGACGGCCCAGGACGGCGCACTACTGCTCGGCACCGAGCGGATGCGCGAGATCACCGTCGATCCCGTGACCCGCACCGCCATCACCCAACCGGGCCTACTGAACGCCGAGGTGAAGCGGGCCGCCGCCGAACACGGGCTCTGGTACCCGCCGGATCCGTCATCGTTCGAGATCTGTTCGATCGGCGGCAACGCGGCCACCAACGCCGGCGGACTGTGCTGTGTGAAGTACGGGGTCACCACCGACTACATCCTCGGAATGGAAGTGGTCCTCGCGGACGGGTCTGTCGTGCGTCTCGGCGGGCCGCGGCTGAAGGATTCCGCCGGTCTGTCGCTGACCAAACTGTTCGTCGGCAGCGAGGGCACCCTCGGCATCATCACCGAACTCACGCTGCGACTGCTGCCCGCCCAGCCCCAGCAGAGCACCGTTGTCGCAACGTTTTCCACGCTCACCGCCGCCACCGCGGCGATCGAGACCATCACGGCGTCCCTGCGCCCGTCGATGCTGGAGTTCATGGACGCGGTAGCGATCAACGCCGTCGAGGACGAGATGCGGATGGGCCTGGATCGCGCGGCCGCCGCCATGCTGGTGGCCCGCTCCGACGCCCCCGGCGAATTCCGCAGCCGGGAAGCCGAACTCATCGCCGAGGCGTGTGCGGGCGCCGGCGCCACCGAGGTATTCCGCACCGAGGATCCCGAGGAGGGCGAAGCGTTCTGCGCCGCACGCCGATTCGCGATTCCGGCGGTGGAGCGCAAGGGCCCGCTGCTGCTCGAGGACGTCGGCGTGCCGCTGCCCCGGCTCGGCGATCTGGTCACCGGGATCGCCGAGATCGCCGAGCGGCGCCGGGTGCTGATCTCGGTGATCGCCCACGCGGGCGACGGCAACACCCACCCGCTGATCGTGCACGACCCCGCCGATCCGGACGAGACCGCGCGGGCGCATCAGGCCTTCGGCGAGATCATGGACCTGGCAATCGCACTGGGCGGCACGATCACCGGCGAACACGGCGTCGGGCGGCTGAAGAAGGCCTGGTTGCCCGATCAGGTCGGCCCGGAGGTGATGGAGCTGACCCGCCGCATCAAGGACGCGCTCGACCCGCACGGCATTCTCAACCCGGGCGCGGTGCTGTGAACGCATCGGCGATGCGAGTTCCCCGAAAGAAATTCTCAAATCGGACAATCAACCATTAGGCTGCGGATTCTCCGGTCCGCTCGCTCGATGAGCGGACCCCTCCGGAAAGTCTTGTCGACGACGATGATCAGAACTTTCTCCGCGGCCCTGCTCAGCACCGCAACCACCGCCTCACTCCTGGTCCTGACCCTTCCCGCGGCCGAAGCGCAGGCGAAATCCCCCGCCTGCGACCGAGCCATCGATCTCGTCAATGCCGGAGTCGGGATGAGCGGCGGCACCTTCGACGCCGAAACGGCGCAGGCCCTGCACGACAGGTTGTCCGCTGTCGGCGACATCGCCGTCGGCGAGGAGAGGGCGGTGATCGTCGGATACGCCAACGCCCTGGTCGACGACAACGTCACCGATCTGCGTCCGTTCACCGATGAACTCAATCGAGTCTGCGGCGGCTGACAACACCCGCATACGCCGGCGGCGGGACGCGCACGGCTGTCGCGTTCCCGCCGCGGCGCGGAACAAATCGGGCGGATGCGTCCGTTCTATCGGGTATGACGACCAGGCTCGAGCACAATACGGCCGCCACCCGGTACGAGATCTACATCGATGACACCCTCGCCGGCTACGCGGACTACACCGAGACCGCCGAGGGCGGGAAGCGGATCCGGGATCTCAACCACACGCTCACTTTCCCGGAGTTCCGCGGTCGCGGGGTGGCGGGACAGCTGGTCGAGTACGCGCTCACCGATTGCCGCGCAGCCGGATTCGCCGTCGTGCCGACCTGCTGGTACGTCGAGCAATACATCGGCGACCACCGCGAGTACGCCGATCTGGTCGCCTAGGGCCTGCGGCGCCACACCAAGAATTGCCGGTCGCCGACCGTCCCCATCGCCTGGATCACCTTGGCGTTGTCGAAACCGGCAAGCTGTTGCAGGCGGATCAGGAACTCGTTGTCGGCGGCGGAATGCGGAACCACGCAACCGTTACCGCGCGCACCGATCAGCACGAAGAACACATCGTCGGCAAACGGGCCGTCCGCGGTGGTGATGATGCGCACCTCGGTCAGCTCCTGCCACGTAACCTCTTCGATTCGCCCGTTGTCCAGGGTACGGCGCACGAACCTGTCGGTGATCTCCACGCCTGCCATGCATCAATATTGCGCTGCGAAAGCCGTTGGGACAATTCCGAATTCGCCCGATTGCGACTGAGCGATCATTTGAGCTTGCAGATGAAAAACCTTCTCAGAGTTTTTCGTGGCACCACCGTTCTACCAGCGAAAATTGCCGGTAGTTCACTGAATTCACCGATTCGATACCGTAAGAGCCCTGACAGTCACCAGGGCGCCGATCGCGCCCCCGCGACCACCGGCCGAACCGAAAGCGGACGGCGGCCCGAGCACGAGACTCGGGCCGCCGTCCGGCGGGTACTACCGACGAGCCCCGATCACCGCAGCAGCTGCCGCGACATCACCAGACGCTGAATCTGGTTGGTGCCCTCGTAGATCTGGGTGATCTTGGCATCGCGCATCATCCGCTCCACCGGGAAGTCGGTGGTGTAGCCGGCGCCACCGAACAGCTGCACCGCGTTGGTGGTCACCTCCATGGCGACATCGGAGGCGAAGCACTTGGACGCCGCGGAGATGAAGCCCAGGTTCTTCTCACCACGCTCGGCGCGGGCGGCCGAGGTGTAGACCATCAAGCGCGCGGCCTCCACCTTCATCGCCATATCGGCGAGCATGAACTGAGTGTTCTGGAAATCGGCGATGGCCTTGCCGAACTGCTTGCGATCCTTCGTGTAGGCGATCGCGGCGTCCAGCGCACCCTGGGCCAGACCCACGGCCTGCGCGCCGATGGTGGGACGGGTGTGGTCGAGGGTCTGCAGCGCGGTCTTGAAACCGGTGCCCTCGGCGCCGATGATCCGGTCACCCGGGATGCGGCAGTTCTCGAAGTACAGCTCGGCGGTCGGCGAACCCTTGATACCCAGCTTGTGCTCGAGCGGGCCGACCACGAAGCCCTCGTCGTCCTTGTGGACCATGAACGCGGAGATGCCGTTGGCACCCTTGTCCGGATCGGTCACGGCCATCACGGTGTACCAGGTGGACTGGCCGCCGTTGGTGATCCAGCACTTGGAGCCGTTGATCACCCAGTCGTCGCCGTCGCGCTTGGCGCGGGTACGCATGGAGGCGGCATCCGAACCCGCCTCGCGCTCGGACAGGCAGTAGGAGGCCATCTTGCCGTCGACGAGGTCGGGCAGCACCTTCTGCTTGAGCTCCTCGGAGCCCTGCAGGATCAGCCCCATGGTGCCGAGCTTGTTCACCGCCGGGATCAGCGAGGACGAACCACAGACCCGCGCGACCTCCTCGATGACGATGCAGGTGGCGACCGAGTCGGCACCCTGGCCGCCGTAGGTCTCGGGCACGTGCACGGCGTTGAAGCCCGCGGCGTTCAGCGCGCTCAGGGCCTCCTGCGGGAACCGGGCGTTGCCGTCGACATCCTTCGCGTGCGGGGCGATCTCCTTCTCGGCCAGGCCGCGAATCGCCTCGCGCAGCTCGTTGTGGATGTCGTCCAGCTTGAAGAGATCGAAATCGGGGTTGCCCGCCATGGGTTCACTCCTGGTCGTGGGGTTTCGGGTTCGCCTGGTCCGCGCACTCCGGCACTGCCAGCACCTCGGCACTCAGTGCCATTTGCACCCTAGTATACGCCTCGAAAGCTCGGCGACGTGAGCGGATGTCCCTCATTTCGACTGGCACTCAGTGCCACTAGGGGTGCGGTGTGGCCGCGCTCACAGATTACCGAGACGGTCGGCCAGCAGCTCGGCGGCCTGCCGCGCGGGCATGTCCCGCGGGAACACCGCCACCACCATCTCCGCCGGCGTCCCGGCCGGACCACCGGGCGCGATCGCCCGCACCGCGGCACGCAGATCCGCCGCGGTCGCCTCCGACTCCCCGCGCACCATCCGGCGCAGCAGATAGTTGTGGGTGGCGGTGACGGCGGCGCTGAACTGGATCAACGCCAGATCGGCCACCTCCGGCAGCCGGGACCGCAGATAGTCGGTGAACAACCGCTCGTAGCGGAACACGGTCACGATCTCGCGGTCCCGCAGCGCCGGGGCCTGACGCACGACCCGGTAGCGGCGCGCGGCCAGCTCTCTGGTCTCGGTGAACCGCTCGAAGATCCCCACCACGGCCTCGCGCACGGCATCCCACGGATCGCCCTGTGCCGCGGCCAGATACGCCTGCGCCCGGGCGAGCTGCTCCTCGTGATCGGCGAACACCACATCCTCCTTCGACCGGAACTGCCGGAAGAAGGTCCGCCGCGAGATCCCCGCCGCCTCCGCGATCTCGTCCACCGTCGTCGCCTCGTACCCCTGCTCGGCGAACAACCGCAACGCGTGATCGACCGCGGTACCGCCTCCTCGGGACTTCTTCACGCCGTGCGGTGCGGGCGGAATCGCGCTTCGAGCAGGCGGCCGCGGGTCGGGGCGCCGTTCGGGCGCGCCCGATGAGTTACCCATGCGCTCGCGAGATCAGTGGGCCGGTCGGCATACCGCCATCATCCCAGCAGGCGGGTGCGCAGGGCTTCGTCCTTGTCCAGGACCAGCTTTTCCAGGTCGGCCTGGAACTGTTCCATGCGAGCGCGCAGTCGCGGGTCGGCGGCGGCGAGGATGCGGACCGCGAGCAGTCCCGCGTTGCGGGCGCCGCCGATGGAGACGGTGGCGACCGGGACACCCGCGGGCATCTGCACGATCGACAGCAGTGAGTCCATGCCGTCGAGGTACTTCAGCGGGACCGGGACGCCGATCACCGGGAGCGCGGTGGCGGAGGCGACCATTCCGGGCAGGTGGGCGGCGCCGCCGGCACCGGCGATGATGACCTTGACACCCCGGCCGGCGGCGTCGCGGGCGTAGTCGAGCATCCGCTGCGGGGTGCGATGCGCCGAGACCACACCCACCTCGAAGCGAATCCCGAACTCCGCCAGGGCCTCCGCCGCGGCCTCCATGGTGGGCCAGTCGGAATCGCTGCCCATGATCAGGCCGACCTGCGCTACATCACTCATGGGGGTCCCATCCGTCGGTCCACACCGCGTGCGACATCCAGTGCGCCGCCCGTTCGGCCTTCTCTCGTACCTCGGCCACATCGTCGCCGAGGATGTTCACGTGCCCGATCTTGCGTTTCGGGCGTTCACCCTTGCCGTAGAGATGCACCTTCGCCTCGGGAATCCGGGCGAACAGGTGATGCAGGCGCTCGTCCATCGACATTGCGGGCGCCTCGGCGGCACCGAGGATATTGGCCATCACCGTCACCGGCGCCAGCGCCGTGGTCGCACCGAGCGGATAGTCCAGCACCGCGCGCAGATGCTGTTCGAACTGACCGGTGACGGCGCCGTCCATCCCCCAGTGCCCGGAATTGTGCGGCCGCATCGCCAGCTCGTTGACCAGCAGCGCGCCGTCGCGGGTCTCGAAGAGCTCCACCGCCATCGCACCGGTGACGCCCAGTTCCGCGGCCAGCCGCAGCGCCAGCGATTCGGCCTCGGTCGCGGCCGCGTCCGACAACTCCGGCGCGGGCGCGATCACCACCGCGCACTGCCCTTCCCGCTGCACGGTCTCCACCACCGGCCAGGCCGCCGCCTGCCCGAACGGCGACCGCGCCACCATCGCCGAGAGCTCACGCTTCAGCTCGACACGCTGTTCGGCGAGCAGGGTCACACCGTGCGCCAACTGGTCGGTGACGACGCGTTCGGCCTCGGCGGCATCCTCGATCATCCAGACCCCGCGCCCGTCGTAGCCGCCGCGCACCGCCTTGAGTACGAACGGTCCGTGCTCGGCCGCGAAACCGGTGGCATCGGCCACGGACTCGACCGCGGTGAACGCCGGTACCGGCACACCCATCTCGGCGAGTTTGCGGCGCATCGCCAGTTTGTCCTGCGCGTAGATCAGCGCGGCCGGCGGCGGCTGCACGTTCACCCCCTCCGACACCAGTGCCCGCAGATGTTCGGTCGGCACGTGCTCGTGGTCGAAGGTCAGCGCGTGCGTCCCCACGGCCACCTTGCGCAGCGCCGCCAGATCGGTATGCGATCCGAGGACCACCTCGGGGCTGACCTGCGCCGCCGGTTCGTCGGGACGCTCGGCCAGCACTCGCAGGCACTGTCCCAGCGCCACCGCGGCCTGGTGCGTCATCCGCGCCAGCTGACCGCCGCCGATCATCGCCACGGTCGGCATGGCACCGCCGGCCAATCCACGCGACGCCGGCACCGGTTCACCCTCGGCAACCACGGACACCCCGCTCGAGGGGTCGATCGAAGGACCACTACGCTCGCTCACAGCCCACCATGTTGTCATGGCCGCCGGTACCACAACGAGTGCGGGTTGATTGCCCGGCGGAGGGCGGACGTAGACTCATCGGGTGTCATTTGTCGACGATGCGGTCAACATCCTGCCCAAAACACTCCGGGACCTGGCAATCCGTCATCACGAGCTGATCAAGTTCGCCATTGTCGGAGCGACCACTTTCGTCATCGACAGTGGCATCTTCTACATTCTCAAATTGACGGTTTTGTCGCCGAAACCGATCACCGCCAAGATCATTTCCGGAGTAATCGCGGTCATCGCGTCCTACATCCTGAATCGGGAATGGTCGTTCAAGGGCCGGGGCGGACGTGAGAGACACCACGAGGCGCTGCTGTTCTTCGTGGTCAGCGCCATCGGCGTGCTGCTGTCCAATCTGCCGCTCTGGATTTCGCGCTACGCGTTCCACCTGCACGTCCCCGATGTGAGCTTGATGGCGGAGAACATCGCCGACTTCGTCAGCGCCTTCATCATCGGCAACATCCTGCAGATGGTGTTCCGATTCTGGATGATGAAGCGCTGGGTGTTCCCCGACGAAATCGATGCCCTGGTCGAGGAATTCGAAGATTTGTACGAGGAGGAAAGGCCGCTCGGCAGCAGCTGATCGCGGCGTTTCGCACCGACTTTCCAACACGACAATTCCGGCGCCCGGCAAGGCATTTCCCACCCGCGCCGCGCCCGGATCGACCACTCGCGCTCAGCGCGGTTCGCCGACGACGCCGTTACCCGAACGCCCCGTGGTGGGCTTTCCGAGAAAGACCGCGAACAGTGCCGGGCGACGTCGCTGCAACTCCAGTCGGCCGCCGTCGGCCTCGATCAGGGCACGCGCCAGCGCCAACCCCACACCGGTGGATCCGGCACCGGAGAAGCCCCGGTCGAAGATGTGCGGGGCGAGCTCATCGCTGACGCCCTCACCCTCGTCGGCGACCTCCACGGCCACCAGCGGCTCCCGATCCGGGCCGCCGTAGACGGTGCGCACCGATACCGTGCAGTCGCCGCCACCGTGCACCAGCGCGTTGTCGACCAGCACCGCCACCGCCTCCCGCAGCCGTGATCCGGTGATGGGCGCGCGGAGCCCCGAATCACCGGCCAGGACGAGTCTGCGCCCGGCCTCGGCGAAGGGGTGCCGCCATTCCGCGACCACCCCGCGCAGTTCCGCGACCACCGGAACCGGCTCGTGATCGGCGGCATCCTGGTCCCGCGAATCCCGGACCAGCTCGTCGATCGCCTCGGTGAGGCGATCGACCTGCGCCATCGCCTCCTCCGACTCCTGCACCACCGCGGGGTCCGGATGCGCCGACAACTCGTCCAGCCGCAACCGCACCGCGGTCAGCCTGCTGCGCAGCTGATGTGAGACATCGGCGACGAGCGCGTGTTCACGTTGCAGGCGGCCCGCGATCTCCACGGTCGCCGAATCGAGCACATCGGAGACCCGGTCGAGTTCGGTGATGCCGTGCCGGCGCGGGTCGGGCCGGAAATCGCCCTTCGCGAGCCGCGCCGCACGCGCGGCCACATCCCGCAGCGGATCGGCGACCCGGCGCGCGGTCACCACCGCCACGGCCGCACCCGCGGCCAGTGAAGCCAGCGCCACCAGCGCCACCGCACCGACGGCCTGGCGCTGCATCGAATGCATGGGCGCGGCCGGAACCTCCAGCCGCAACGACCCCGATGTCCCCATCGACAGCGATTCCACCACCGGGTTCTCCACCTCGGGCGCACCCGCGTCCACCCGCAGCGCGGCATCCTCGGGGGTCGGATAGATGATGGTCAACCGGCCGCCGGACGGGATCAGCGGGCGTACCGAGCGCAGATCCAGCACGCCGTGGACCAGTCCGTCGTCACGTTCCTGGCCCACGATCTCCACCGACATGCGATCCAGGCGCGCCCGGAGATCGCTGCGGGTGATATCGGCCACCCATTGCCAGGCGGTGAACGCCAGCGGGATCCCCAGCACCACGGTGGTGAGGGTCAGGGCGGCCAGCATGGACAGCAGAATTCGGCGGCGCATCGGCGATCAATCGGTGTTGAAGCGGAATCCGACACCGCGCACGGTGACGATGCGCCGCTCGGCGACCGGCCCCTCGTCACCGATCTTGCGGCGCAACCACGACATGTGCATATCGAGAGTTTTGGATCCGCGCAGATCCGCATCGCCCCAGACCTCGCGCAGAATCGTCTCGCGCGGCACCACCTGCCCGGCCCGGTCGATGAGGACCTTGAGCAGTTCGTACTCCTTGTTGGCCAGATTGACCTCGTGCCCGTTGACCAGCACCCGGCGGGCGGCGGGCTCGAGCCGCACGCCGCCGATCTCCACCGCCTCGTCACCGATTCCGCTGCGCCGCAAC
The DNA here is from genome assembly GCF_020733635.1 of Nocardia spumae. Lineage (NCBI taxonomy): Bacteria > Bacillati > Actinomycetota > Actinomycetes > Mycobacteriales > Nocardiaceae > Nocardia > Nocardia spumae. The sequence continues at coordinate 5,929,555 of NZ_JAJFZL010000001.1, forward strand.
AACGCTCGCACCCGGGCGAGCAGTTCGGCGAGCCGGAACGGTTTGCCGACATAGTCGTCGGCGCCGGCGTCGAGTCCGACCACGAAGTCGACCTCGTCGGTGCGGGCCGTCAACATCAGCACCGCCAGATCCGCGCCCCGGGCGCGCACCTGGCGGCACACCTCCAGGCCGTCCATTCCCGGCAGGCCCAGATCGAGAATGAGCAGATCGTGCTCACCCTCCAGAGCGCGGCGCAGTACGGCGGGCCCGAAACTCTCGACGGTTACCGAATAGCCTTCGCGCCCGAGCGCTCGCGAGAGCGGAGCGGCGATGGCCTCATCGTCCTCGGCCAGCAGTACGGCGGTCACAGCACAAGATTACTGGCGAACCGGGCCGACCGGGCCGACCGGGCACCTACTGGCGGTAACCGTTGCGGGGGTCCTGGTATTGGTCGTAGCGCGGCTCACCGTGTGGGTTGTCGAAAACCTGGTGGTACAGCAGCGAATGCACCTTCTGCACATTCGGAATGTCGTCGTATTCCAGTGGATCGCCGGACGCGGCATCGATGACGAGGGTCCCGGTACCCAGGAGCCGGTCCGACAGCCCGTGGCGGAACTGCACACTGGAGATGCGGTTCATCGGAATGTCGATACCGGTGTGGGTGAGCACACCCTCCCGGACCAGCACCCGCCGGTCGGTGATGATGAAATGCGTTGATTTCCAACGAATCACCGGTGACAGGCAGCGCCACAGCAACAGCAGCGCCCAGATCACGACCACCGCGATGAGCACCACGTTACGGGCGGTGCCCTCGGTGTTGCGCCAGGCCAGGCCGCTCGCGAATCCCGCCAGCGCCGTGGCGAGGATGAAGGTGAGCGCCGGCAAGAACAACATCTTCCAGTGCGGATGACGGTGCAGTAGCAGCTGCTCGTCCGGCGCGAGCAGCTCCTCCGGATAACCCATACGCGAACCCTACCCCCTGATGATGCGAGAATGCCTGACAGCGAACGCCGTTGTGCTGCACGATCAGCAGCTGCCTCGGTCGACGGTACCGGACTCGCGGTATCCGGCCGGACGGCGTCCGCGGCAGATATGCCCCGGCTCCGGTGATCTTCCCCGGATGTGCTCAGCCGGAATCGCGTTACCCCCGGAAATCCGGACCCCCATTGTGAATGTTCGATGTGCGACAGCGGAGGCGTGTGTGACCAAGGATCTGACCCAGCTGGAAATCCTCACCGAACTCGAGCCGGTGGCCGAGCAGAACCTCGAGCGTCATCTGGCGCTGGCCAAGGAGTGGCATCCGCACGACTACGTGCCGTGGGATCGGGGCCGCAACTTCGCGGCGATGGGAGGCGTGGACTGGGATCCGGAGCAGTCGTCACTGAGCGAGGTCGCCAAGGTCGCGATGATCACCAACCTGCTCACCGAGGACAATCTGCCGTCCTACCACCGTGAGATCGCCGAGAACTTCTCCCAGGACGGCGCGTGGGGCACCTGGGTGGGGCGCTGGACGGCCGAGGAGAACCGGCACGGCATCGTCATGCGCGACTACCTGGTGGTCACCCGCGGGGTCGACCCGGTGGCCCTCGAACAGGCCCGCATGATCCACATGACCAACGGTGTGCAGTCCCCGGACAATTGGGGCGGATTCCTGGAAAACGTTGCGTACGTGACCTTTCAAGAGCTGGCCACCCGGGTCAGCCACCGCAACACCGGCAAGGTGTGCGACGACCCGATCGCCGACCGCATGCTGCAGCGCATCGCCGCCGACGAGAACCTCCACATGGTCTTCTATCGGAGTTTGTGCGGAGCGGGTCTGGATCTGGCGCCGGATCAGGCGATGACGGCGATCACCAAGGTGCTCACCAACTTCGTCATGCCCGGCGCCGGAATGCCCAACTTCCGCCGCAACGGCGTGCTGATGGCCAAGCACGGCATCTACGACCTGCGCCAGCACCTGGAGGAGGTCGTCGCGCCGGTGCTGAAGAAGTGGAACATCTTCGAGCGCAACGACTTCGGTTCGCGCGGTGAACAGGCCCGCGACGAGCTGGGCGCCTTCGTCGCCAAGCTCGAACAGGATGTGGTGCGCTTCGAGGAACAGCGCGATCGGATGCTGGCCCGCGAGCGGGCCCGGGCCCTGACCACCGTGTAACCGCGGGAGTACCGAGCGCGTCACCTGCGCCCGGCCCGGCCGCTACGCCGGGCGCAGGTGGGTGACGTCTCCCGCCGAAACGGTCCGATCGCCGATGATCAACCGGCCGTAGCCGTCGACATCGGTGGCCACACCGGTGATGACGTCGCCACCGGGCAATTCGGCACGGACCTCGGCGCCCAGCGTGACGCACCGTGCGCGGTAGGCCGCGGCCAATTCGGTGACATCCCAGTTCTCCGTGCGCCACCGGGTGAAGTATCCGGCGAACGAACGCAGCAGTGACAGCACCAGTTCGGTGCGATCGACCTTCTCGGCGCCGGCCAGATCCAGCGAAATGGCATGGGGCACCGGCAACTCGTCCTCGGTCAGGCTCACATTGAGCCCGACTCCGACCACCACCGCCGGTGCGCCGGCACCGGAGGCCACCTCGGCCAGGATGCCGGCCACCTTGCGTCCACCGATGAGAACGTCGTTGGGCCACTTGAGATTCGCGTCCAGTCCGGCGGTCGCGCGGATCGCGTCCACGACGGCGACACCGGTCAGCAGCGGCAACCAGCCCAGCCGGGCCGGGTCGATGCCGCCGAGCCGGACCAGGATCGACATCGCGACCTGCGCGCGCGGCGGACTCACCCACGACCGCTCGTGGCGGCCGCGGCCGCGGTCCTGATATTCGGCGACCAGCACCCGATGATCGGATTCCGGATCGACCGCCTGCGCGATCAGGTCCGCATTGGTCGACCCCGTCGACTCCACCACATCGATACGGGAGAAGAACGACAGGTCGGGCTGCTCGGCGACGGTTCGTCGCAGGGTCTCGGCATCCAACGGTGGCCTCTGCACGCAGAGCACGCTACTCCTGCCCGATCATCGCGCCCGATTCGCCGCTCCGTCGCCGCGCGTGATCATCCGGCCAGGCCGTACTCCCGGAGTCGGACGATCGAGCCGGAGTCCGCGTACTCACCGACCCGATCGCCCATCGATACCTCCGCACCGGCCGGCCCGGTATCGGCCGATTCCGCCCCGCCGGTCCGCTCGATGCCCGGTGGCGCCGATTCGGTCCACACCTCCGGATCCACGATCGTCGGGACCGGCTCACCGACCGGCCGCGTCCAGGCCGTGGCGGCGGCCCGCTGGGCCACCGTTCTACTCCATTCCCACATCGCGCACCTCCTCCCCAGTGCCGGGATCGGAGTCTCCACGGTAGCGAGCGAAGCCGTGCCGAAGCCACCGAATTAACGCGGCGGCCGGCTCGCGCGAGCCGGAAAGTGCTGCCGCACAGCGTGTTCGAGTGGACTAGAGCGGTTGCAGCCCGAGCGCACCGGCCACGAAACGGCTCACCGCGGTCAGGCCGGAGTCCAGTGCGGCCTCGTAGCCCTCCCGGGACCATCCCGAAAGCTCGGCGGTGCCATCGGCTTTCGGCGTGACCACGATCTCGGCCACCATTTCGGCGGTGGTCGGTTCGCAGACCGCCCACGAATACCCCGTCTGCTCGGCCCATTCCCGCGAGCGGCGCTCGACGTAGCCGGGATCGGTGATACCGCCCGCGGCCAAGGCCGGGCGATCGTCGATGCGGTCATCCGCCCGCATCGCGCGCAGGTACCAGCTCCCGGCGTTGATCTCGATCGGTTCCATCAGTACCTCCGCCGCCGATGCCGGCGTTCGAGTATCCGGTCCCCGAACGCGTCGCCGCCGAGGATCCGGTGCTCGCGGTCGCGCCGGCGAGCTCCGCCGGTGATGATGCCCGCCGCGGGAATCATCAGGAACCACACCCAGGTGTGGGTGGTGAAGAACAGCACCAGCGCGATGATGACCACCAGGCCCATGATCGCCCCGGTCAGTTCGGGGCGACCGCCGCGCTGCTCGGCCGACGGCTCGGGCGGTTCCGGCGCCTGGGGCACCGCCACCGGCAGATCGGCGAAGACCGGAGCCAGATCCCCCCGGGTCACCGCCGCGGCGATGGCGCCGCTGCGTTCGTCGAACTCCGCGACCGACAATCGCCCGGCCGCGAAATGCTCCGACAATCGCTGCATCGCCTGCTCACGCTCCGCGGTACCGATGCGGACGTCGGGAGAATCAGCCATAGCACGAGATTACCGCGCACCACCCCGGCCGGCCGGTCCTGGCGACCCGAGCTCCGCACCGCCAGGACCGGGAGCGGCCCGGGTACCGCACTGCCCGAATCCGCACTATGGTCGGGATATGCTCCGCCAGCGCGGCATCGGCATCGCCGTCGCCCTACTCGATATCGCGCCGGTACTCCCCACCGCTCGCACCGGCTGCTCCGCGTGGCCGTCGCGACCGGCAGCGTCCGGTCACCTCGGGTGGATCCGATGAGCTCACGGCGATTCGGCCGGTACCGCCTGGACCGCCGGCTCGGCCGGGGTTCGGCCGGGGAGGTGTGGCTGGCCTACGATCCGGCCGAGGCGCGGACCGTCGCGTTGAAGATCCTGTCGGGCAGCGCGGCCGAGGATGCCGACTATCGGCGCCGCTTCGAACGCGAGGCTCGCATCGGCGCCCGGCTGGACAATCCGCATATCGCCCCGATCCACCGCTTCGGTGAATTCGACGGCCGGCTCTATCTGGATATGGCCTATATCCCAGGCGTCGATCTGGCGAAGCTGGTCCGGTCCGGTGTGATGGGAGCGACCGAGGCGGTCGAGCTGATCTCCCAGATCGCCGAGGCGCTCGACGCCGCTCACGCCGCCGGGCTGATCCATCGGGATGTGAAGCCCGCGAACATCATCGTGCACACCACGGGATTCGCCTACCTCATCGATTTCGGCATCGCGCGGGCGGCCGGCCAAACCACCATCACCGCAACGGGTTTCACGGTGGGCACCCTCGCCTATATGGCGCCCGAACGTTTCACCGGCCACGGCGACGCACGCTCGGACGTCTACTCCCTGGCCTGCGTCCTCTACGAATGTCTCACCGCGCAGCGGCCTTTCGGCGATACCGACGCGGTCCAGCAGTTGCACGCCCACCTGCATCAGGCGCCGCCACGACCCTCGGCCGCGGACAGCCGCATTCCCGAGGCACTGGACGCGGTCATCGCCCGCGGAATGGCCAAGCAGGCCGGCGACCGCTACCGCACCGCGGGTGAGCTGGCCGCCGCCGCCCGGGCAGCGGTGTCGATGCCGGCCGCACCCGTGCGCACTCCCCCGCTGCTGCCGTCGGAACCGGCGGACGCCGATTCCACCGCGGCCTTCCCCGGCCCGCCACCGGCGCCGCCGCGCGACGCCGGGCGAGCCACCCGGGAACTGCCCGCCACGCGGCTGCCCGCCGCCACCGGATACCCGATCGTCGCCGGACCGCAGCCACCGATCCCGGCGCCGCCCGGTAATCCTCGACCCACCCTCATCGCGCCCACAGCGCCCAGCCGGAGAGTGCCGGTGGCGCCACCGCCGGCACCCCGCCGCCGACCGCTGGGCCTGGGCCTGGCGGCCCTGATCGGCGTGGCGCTCATCGTCTTCGCGGTCGTCGCCGGCTGTACCGTGTTACTGAGCAACGGCACGTATTACGCGCCGACCGCGCCGAACACCACCGCGCGCCCCTCGGCGACGCCGGCTCCGGACACCACCGCACCGGACACACCGGCACCGCAGTACACCACCGCGGTCATCCCGCCGGCCTGGACCATCCCGTGGCCGACGAATATCCCGCCGCCGTTCCAGTTCCCGCAGTCTCCGCGCTGAGACCCTCTTCGCCACAACACATTCCGTCGGTGCAACGCGTTCACCGGCCGATCCAGCACACGCGCGCGGGCCGTCGCACGCATCGGTGTCCGCTCATCCCGGGACACACGAGGGCCCCGCGCCGTTTCCGACGCGGGGCCCTCGAAACCCGTTGGGGCTTACTTGATCTCGGCGAGCACGGTGCCCTGGGTGATGGCGGCGCCGGCCTCGACCGCGAGACCGGTCACGACACCGGCCTTGTGCGCGTTGACCGGGTTCTCCATCTTCATGGCCTCGAGCACCGCGATCAGGTCGCCGGCCTCGACGGACTGGCCCTCCTCGACGGCGACCTTGACCACGGTGCCCTGCATGGGCGCGGTCACGGCATCGCCGGAAGCGCCCGCACCGCCGGCACCGCCACGCTTGCGCGGCTTCGGCTTCTTGCGGATCACACCCGCACCGTTGCCGGCCGCACCGGCGGCACCCGCACCGACGGTGAACTGCCCCGGCAGCGATACCTCGAGACGGCGGCCGCCGACCTCGACGACCACGGTCTGGCGCGGCGCCTCGTCCTCATCCTCGATCGGCTGAGCACCGGTGTAGGGCTCGATGGTGTTGTCCCACTCGTTCTCGATCCACTTGGTGTAGACGTCGAAAGTTTCGGAGCCGTCTGCTGTGACACGACCGACGAACGCGGGGTTGGTGACGATGTGGCGATCGAACGGCAGCACCGTCGCCAGGCCCTCGATCTCGTACTCGGCCAGCGCGCGCGCCGCGCGCTCCAGTGCCTGGGTGCGGTTCTCACCGGTGACGATCAGCTTGGCCAGCATCGAGTCGAACTGACCGCCGATCACGCTGCCCGCGACCACACCGGAGTCCACGCGCACACCGGGGCCGGACGGCTCCTTGTAGACGGTGACCGGGCCCGGCGCGGGCAGGAACCCACGGCCGGCGTCCTCGCCGTTGATACGGAATTCGATCGAGTGACCGCGCGGGGTCGGGTCCTCGGTGATGGTCAGTTCCTCGCCGTTGGCGATGCGGAACTGCCAGCGCACCAGGTCCAGACCCGAGGTCTCCTCGGTGACGGGGTGCTCGACCTGCAGGCGGGTGTTGACCTCGAGGAAGGACACGGTCTCGCCCTGCACCAGGTACTCCACGGTGCCGGCGCCGTAGTAACCGGCCTCCTTGCAGATCCGCTTGGCGGATTCGTGGATCTTGCCCCGGACCTCGTCGGACAGGAACGGCGCGGGCGCCTCCTCGACGAGCTTCTGGAAGCGGCGCTGCAGCGAGCAGTCGCGGGTACCGGCGACGATCACGTTGCCGTGCTGGTCGGCGAGCACCTGCGCCTCGACGTGGCGGGCCTTGTCCAGATACTGCTCGACGAAGCATTCGCCACGGCCGAACGCGGCGGTCGCCTCCCGGGTGGCCGACTCGAACAGCTCGGGAATCTCCTCGATGGTGTGGGCGACCTTCATGCCGCGGCCACCACCACCGAAGGCGGCCTTGATGGCCACCGGCACGCCGTACTGCTTCGCGAACTCGACGACCTCGTTGGCGTCCTTGACCGGATCCTTCGTCCCCGCGGCCATCGGCGCCTGCGCGCGCTCGGCGATGTGGCGGGCAGTGACCTTGTCACCCAGATCCCGGATCGACTGCGGCGAGGGGCCGATCCAGATCAGGCCCGCGTCCAGCACGGCCTGAGCGAAGTCGGCGTTCTCGGAGAGGAATCCGTAACCGGGGTGGATCGCGTCGGCGCCGGACTTGCGCGCCGCGTCGAGAATCTTGTCGAACACCAGGTACGACTCCGCCGACGTCTGACCGCCGAGGGCGAACGCCTCGTCCGCCAACTTGACGAACGGCGCTTCCGCGTCAGGTTCCGCGTACACGGCAACACTGGCGATACCGGCATCCTTCGCGGCCCGGATCACACGCACCGCGATCTCGCCCCGATTCGCGATCAGGACCTTTGTGATCTGCGCGCTGGCATGGCTGGCCACTGAGCCTCCTGTGCTTTCGACAAACTAACGTCTCGGTGAGTGTAGGCAGTGTGCCAACAGGCGCCGAACGTGGACCGGGCTACTGGACGGTAGGTCCGACCGGTGAGGTGAACAACACCCTAGACGGACTGTGTCGCCGCCGACACGTCGGCCGGTGCCGAACCCGGTTCACGACCCTTGACGATAGGGCTGCGCACCGCATTGCTCCACTCGGTCCAGGACCCGTCGTAATTGCGCACGTTCGCGACCCCCAGCAGCGAGGTCAGCACGAACCAGGTATGCGCGGAATGCTCACCGATGCGGCAGTAGACGAGGGTGTCCTCGACGTTCAGCAGCGGCGCGTAGATCTGCTCCAGCTCGGCGCGGGAGCGGAAGCGGCCGTCACCGTGCACCGCCGCGGTCCACGGGATGTTGACGGCGGTCGGAATGTGCCCGGCGCGCAGCGACTGTTCCTCCGGGCGGTCGAGGATGCGCTCGCGCTCACCGGTGTATTCCACGGCCTCGCGCACATCGAGCAGTCCGGTCGCCGGCTCGGCACGACCCAGATGCGCCCGGATGTCCTCGAGGAAAGCCCGCGCGTCCCGGTCGTCGCGCTCGACGACCGGATAGTCGCCCAGTCCCATATCGGGGACCTCGAAAGTCGTATCGCGCGCCTCGGAGATCCAGGCGTCGCGGCCGCCGTCGAGCAGGCGCACATCGGGATGGCCGAACAAGCCGAACACCCACGCCGTCGCGGCGGCGGTTCCGTTGGCCTTGTCGCCGTACACCACGACGGTGTCGTCGCGGGCGATCCCCTTGGCGCGCATCAGTTCCGCGAATCGGGCCCCGTCGATCACATCCCTGGTCAGCGGATCGGTAAGCTCGGCCCGCCAGTCGATCTTGACCGCACCCGGAACATGTCCGATGTCGTAGAGCAGGATGTCCTCGTTGGACTCCACGATCACGAGGCCGGGCGTTCCGATGTTTGCCGACAGCCACTCCGTGGTTACTAATCGTTGTGGATATGCATGGGAGCCGAAGGATGGATGAGGGTCCGGGGCGACGGGCACGGTGGAAGATCCTTCATGCGTGGTAGACGATGGTCGGCTGTGCGGTACCGATCGTAGGCGCGAAGAATGTGCACTGGCGGTTTCACATCACGAATCGGATCAAGAGCGATTAAGTCGCAGCTTCGTCCGATAAAGTCACCCGGGAGGAGGGGTGAGCTATGTCCGATTCTTGGCCACGACGGCGCCTGCTAGCGATCCTACGCGGCGCCAGCGAGCCTCTCGATGCCCAGGAACTGGCTCGGGTCACCGGACAGCACGTCACCACCGTTCGTTTCCATCTGGATGTTCTCACACGCGAATCGCTGGTGCGGCAGTTTCAGCAACCGCCCCGGGGCCGCGGCCGCCCGCGCATCGGATACTCCGCGGTGCAGCGATCGGTCGGTTATCAGGACCTGGCCCAGGTACTGGCCGATCAGCTCGGCAGCGATCCGCGTCGCCGCTCCGACCTGGCGGTGGCCGCCGGCCGAGTGTGGGGCGCCAAGGTCGAACAGTGCGAACAGCCCATCGCCTCACTCGACGATGCGCGTGACGTCGCGATCACGGTGAGTTCGGAACTCGGCTTCGCCCCCGAGCGCGATACCGCGTCGGAGACCGAGCAGCAAGCGAACATCCGGCTCACGGCCTGCCCGCTACGGGAACTGGCCCGCACCCACTCCGAGGTGGTGTGCGGTGTCCATCAGGGCCTGATGCGCGAGGTACTCGATCGCAACGGCGGCCGCGATGTGGTGAATGTGCGGCTGCACCCGTTCGTCGGCCCGGATCTGTGCGTGATCCGGCTGGAGGCGCTCGCGAACTCGTTCGTACCGGATCCGGCGCGGATTCCCGATCCGGCGGACCCCGGCCTGCAGATCCGGACGCCCTCAGCCAATCGCGTCGGCCCGCAACTGCGCACCGACCCACAACTGCGCAATTCCGACACCGATATCGCCCAGCAGGCGACGCAACAGCGGTAGTCCGATACCGATCACGCTGGACGGGTCGCCGTCGATCCGATCGACGAACCAGCCGCCCATTCCGTCGAGGGTGAAGGCACCGGCGACCCGCAGCGGCTCACCGGTGGCGATATAGGCATCCAGTTCGACCGGGTCCGGTTCGGCGAAATGCACGGTGGTGGTGCTGCAATCGCGGGCCTGCGCGACGATCGCGCCGTCGCGCAGGCGCACGACACAGTGGCCGGTCAGCAGGTCGGCGCTGCGCCCGGCCATCCCCGCCCAGCGAGCCCGGGCGACATCGGGGGTATGCGGTTTGCCCTGCAGGACACCGTCGACCAGCAGCATGGAATCACAACCGACGACGACACAGTCGTCGATGAGCCGGGGTGCGCGCGCGGTAACGATGCCGTGCGCATCGGGTGCGGCGGGATCGAGTTCGGCGGCCGCGGCATCGGCGATCAGCCCGGCGGCCACGACCCTGGCCTTCGCCTCGGCGAGGGCAGTCACCACCCCGGCGGGCGAGGTGTCCGGCGGCAGTGCCCCGGCGACCGCGTCCTCGTCGACATCGGAGATCCGCACCACCGGATCCAGGCCCGCCGAACGCAACACCTGTAGACGCGCCGGCGAGGCGGAACCGAGAACGAATCCCGTCACGTCAGCCGCGGATGTGCGACACGTAGGGGTACGAGTACGGGGAGAACGGCGAGGTACCGCGGTGCATCATGGTGGGCCGGCCCCAGTTGTCCACCGGGCCCTGCTCCCGCGGCGCGACACCGGAATTCGCGGCAGCGGCGAATACGGTGATCAGCGCGGCGAGTTCCGCGTCGGTGGGCGAACCCTTCAGGATCTGGATCACCGGACCCCGACTCGGCTCCGCCTCGGCGGTACCGGATTCGGACGCGGGCCTCGCCTCGTCGTCACCGAAACCGTCGACCGCCAAATCCAATTCAGCGGCGCGCAATATCTCTTCGTCAGCCACAGCCGTCACAGCGCCAACTCCTCCTGTCCATGCGCCGGGCCTCGGGGCCCGGCGTTCGCGGCGCGGGGTGAACCATGCGCCGCGAACGGTACTCATTGCGGCTCTCATCGAATGAGGGCCTGTTACTACCATCTTCACCCGGATGAGGCAATCGTGCGCGGTACGGATGCACTATCCATCGGAAAAAGTGTGCCTCCGCTACCGCACATATCGTCGGATCAGAGCGGAATGTTGCCGTGCTTCTTCGGCGGCAGGGTGACCAGCTTGCGCTCGAGCAGCCGCAGCGCCGACACGATCTGGCCGCGAGTGTGCGAGGGCGGGATCACCGCGTCGACGTAGCCACGCTCCGCCGCGACGTACGGGTTGACCAACGTGTCCTCGTACTCGTTCTGCAGCTCGAGGCGCAGCGCGTCGACATCGGCGCCGTCGGCGGCCGCTTGCTGCAGCTTCTTGCGGTAGACGAAGCCGACCGCGCCCGAGGCGCCCATCACGGCGATCTGCGCGGTGGGCCACGCCAGATTCACATCGGCGCCCATGTGCTTGGAACCCATGACGTCGTAGGCGCCGCCGTAGGCCTTGCGGGTGATGACCGTGATTTTGCCCACAGTGGCCTCACCGTAGGCGTAGAGCAGCTTGGCGCCGCGCCGGATGATGCCGTTGTACTCCTGGCCCGTACCCGGCAGGAAGCCCGGCACGTCGACCAGGGTGATGATCGGAATGTTGAAGGCATCGCAGGTGCGCACGAAGCGCGCGGCCTTCTCGGAGGCGTCGATGTCCAGGCAGCCCGCGAACTGGGTGGGCTGGTTGGCCACGAAACCCACGCTGCGGCCGTCGATGCGGGCGAAACCGACGATGACGTTCATCGCCCGCTCGGCCTGCACCTCGAAGAACTCGTCGTCGTCGACCAGCCGCCGGATGACCTCGTGCATGTCGTAGGGCTGGTTCGGCGAATCCGGGATGATGCTGTCGAGCTCGATGTCCTCGTCGGTCAGCGAATCCTCGATCGCGCCGGTGATCGGGTCGCTGGCCGGGAGGCGGGGAGCCTCGGCACGGTTGTTGCTGGGCAGGTAGCTCAGCAGCTCCTTCACCCAGTCCAGCGCGTCCTGCTCGCCGGAGGCGACGTAGTGCGCGGTACCGGACTTCACCATGTGGGTGTGGGCGCCGCCCAGCTCCTCCATGGTGACCTCTTCACCGGTGACGGTCTTGATGACGTCCGGGCCGGTGATGAACATCTGACTGGTCTCGTCGACCATCACGACGAAGTCGGTCAGCGCCGGAGAGTAGACGTGACCACCCGCGGCAGCGCCCATGATCAGCGAGATCTGCGGGATCACGCCGGAGGCCTGCACATTGCGGTGGAAGATCTCACCGTAGAGGCCGAGCGAGACCACCCCCTCCTGGATGCGGGCGCCCGCGCCGTCGTTGATGCCGATCAGCGGCCTGCCGGTCTTCACGGCCAGATCCATGACCTTGACGATCTTCTCGCCGTAGACCTCGCCGAGGCTGCCACCGAAGACGGTGGAGTCCTGGCTGAAGATGCAGACGTCGCGACCGTCGATGGTGCCGTAGCCGGTGACCACACCGTCGCCGAGCGGACGGTTGTTCTCCTGGCCGAAGTTGACGCTGCGATGCCGGGCCAGTGCGTCCATCTCGACGAACGAACCCTCGTCCAGCAAGGCCAGGATGCGCTCGCGCGCAGTCATCTTGCCCTTGGCGTGGACCTTGTCGACCGCGGCCTCACCCATCGGGTGCTTGGCCTCTTCCAGCCGATTGCGCAGATCAGCCAGCTTCCCGGCGGTGGTGTGGATATCGGGGGCCTCCGCCGAATCCGGCGAAGGCTGCTGCTGGACACTCGTCATGCCCCGGAGTGTAACCAGTGACAAGCTCGCGCGGAATTCCAGTGGGGGCTACCGATGAGTACCCTTATTGACTGCCCGCCAGCAGAAAACCCCTGGTGAAATGCCATAATAGCCGCGCTGTCAGCGCCGGAATCCACCCCCGGAAACATCATCGATTCCGCAGCCGGGCGAGCACCCGATCCACGGCCGCCACCGCGCCGTCGAGTTCGGCGGCATCGACCGTCAGCGCCGGCCGGAAGCGAATTCCCCGTTCGCCGGTGCCCAGCAGCAGGACCCGCTCGGTCTCGCGCAACTCGGCCAGCACGGCATCGCGCAGCGGCGCCGAGGAGAGGGTCACCGCGCACATCAGCCCGCGCCCGCGTGGATCCGTGACGTCGTCATGACGTTCGGCGAGATCGCGCAGCCGGTCGAGCAGCCGCGCACCGAGCTCGGCCGCCCGGTCCGCCAGCCGATCCGACTCGATCACCTCGAGAATGCGCCGGGCCCGGACCATATCCGTGAGATTGCCGCCCCAGGTGGAATTGAGCCGGGAGCTCACCTCGAAGACATTGCCGGGCACCTCGTCGACGCGCCCGCCGGCCATGATCCCGCACACCTGCGTCTTCTTACCGAAGGCGACCACGTCGGGCTGCAGTCCGAGCTGCTGATACGCCCAGGTCGTACCGGTCATCGCCACGCCGGTCTGCACCTCGTCGAGGATGAACAGGGCGTCGTGGTCGTGGCACAGCCGCTGCATCCGCAGCAGGAATTCCGGGCGCATATGCCGGTCGCCACCCTCGCCCTGGATCGGCTCCGCGATGAAACACGCGATGTCGTACGGGTTCTCGGCGAAGGCGGCACGCGCCTGCCCGAGGGCGTGCGCCTCGGCGGCCTCGATATCGATATCGGGACCCAGATACGGCGTCTCGATCCGGGGCCAGTCGAATTTCGGGAACCGAGCGGTCTTGATCGGATCGGTGTTGGTCAGCGACATGGTGTAACCGGTGCGGCCGTGGAACGCGCCCGACAGATGCAGCACCCGGGTACCGAGTTCGGGCGAGCGACCGTGGCGCGCGTTGTGCCGGCTCTTCCAGTCGAAGGCCACCTTGAGGGCGTTCTCGACCGCGAGGGCGCCCCCGTCGATGAAGAACAGGTGCGGCAGGGCCGGATCGCCGAGTACGCGGGCGAAGGTATCGACGAAGCGCGCCATCGCAACGGTATAGATATCGGAATTACTGGGCTTGTTCAGCGCGGCCGTCGTCAGTTCGGCACGGAACCGCTCGTCGTCGGCCAGCGCGGGGTGGTTCATCCCCAGCGCGGAGGAGGCGAAGAAGCCGAACATGTCCAGGTACTCGGTGCCGTCACGAGCGTCGACGAGCCGGCAACCCCGCGAATTCCGCAGGTCGAGTACCAGATCGAAACCGTCGGCGAGCATATGCGCCGACAGGATGTCACGTACGCGCGAAGCAGTGACCGACGCCGTATTCGCAACCTCTGCGTCGGTCGTCCCGGGACGTTCCAGTTCGAGGGTCACATCAGCAGGATACGTAAATATTTACGGTTTCACTACGAACAATCGGATAAATTACGATCAGGTCTCATCTGTCATAAAATGTCTGCAGAATGATGGTACTTCGGGTTCTGACGTTGGCGGTGGCACGGATCTCCTGCAGCAGCTGCTCCAGATGTCGCGGGGAGGCCACCCGGACGAGCAGCATGTAGCTCTCCTCCCCCGCCACCGAATGGCATTCCTCGATTCCGGGGATGTGCTGCAGCAGGGCCGGAGCGTCATCGGGCTGCGAGGGATCGAGAGGAGTGATGGCGACAAATGCCGACAGCAGCTGCCCCAGCGCCTCCGGATCGACCTTCGCCGTATAGCCCCGGATCACCCCGCGCGCCTCGAGCCGGCGCACGCGCGACTGCACCGCCGACACCGACAGACTGGCCTTCTCCGCGAGATTGGACAGGGTGGCGCGGCCATCGGCCATCAACTCGCGGATCAGAAGCCGATCGATATCGTCCAGAACAGGTTTCGCAGGTGCATCCGCCATCAGCGAAGGCTAACCCAGCGCGCGGCGGCCGTGGTCGAAACCGATCTCCCACCGGTGCGAAGTATCCCTCGACCCGATCTCGGAAAAGGAGCCGTACATGACGTCCGCCCCCGTCCTGCCCAGTACCGACGAACTTCGCGACCGCACCGCGCAGTTGTTGCTCGAATTGGGCGTCGATCCGATCGAATCCGGCGATCTCCCCGTCCGCACGCCGATCACCGGCGGGGTACTGCTGCACGCGCGCAGCAGTACCGCCCTCGAGGTGGTCTACGCAATCGACAAGGCGCACAGCGCCTTCGAGTCGTGGCGTACCGTTCCCGCACCCCGGCGCGCGGCGGTGGTGCGGCGACTGGGGCAGTTGCTCACCGAAAACCTCGACGCTCTGGCCGAACTCGTCACCCTGGAGGCGGGCAAGATCGGCGCCGAGGCGCGCGGCGAGGTGCAGGAGATGATCGACGTCTGCGAATTCGCCGTGGGTCTGTCGCGGCAGCTCTACGGGCGCACCATGCCCTCCGAGCGGCCGGGCCACCGGTTGATGGAGACCTGGCATCCGCTCGGCGTGGTCGGGGTGATCTCGGCGTTCAACTTCCCGGTGGCGGTGTGGTCGTGGAATACCGCGATCGCGCTGGTCTGCGGAGACACCGTGGTGTGGAAGCCCTCACAGACGACACCGGCGACCGCTCTGGCCTGCCATGCGCTGCTGCGCCGCGCGGCCGTGGACGTCGACGCGGATCCCGAGATCCACCAGCTCGTCCAGGGCGCCGCGGAGGTGGGCGAGCAACTGGTGGACGACGAGCGGGTCGCACTGGTCAGTGCCACCGGATCGGTCCGGATGGGACAGGCCGTGGCGCCGCGGGTCGCGGCGCGTTTCGGCCGCTGCCTGCTCGAGCTGGGCGGTAACAACGCCGCGGTCGTGACCCCGTCCGCGGATCTCGAACTCACCACGCGCGCTGTCGTTTTCGCGGCCGCGGGCACCGCCGGACAGCGCTGCACCACCTTGCGGCGGGTGATCGCGCACGTGGATATCGTCGGTCCGCTGCTCGATCGGATGAGCGCCGCGTACCGCCAGCTGCCCGTGGGCAATCCACTCGACGACTCGGTTCTGGTGGGGCCGCTGATCGACGGGCGGGCCCATACCGCGATGCGCTCCGCGATCGAGCGGGCGATCGCCGATGGCGGCGAATTGATCTGCGGTGGTGAGCGCGTCGACGTCGGCGGCCCCGATTCCTACTACGTCCGCCCCGCGATTGTCCGCATGCCCGCCCAGACCGCGGTGGTGCGCGAGGAGACCTTCGCGCCGATCCTCTACGTCCTCACCTACCACGAGCTCGACTCCGCGATCGCGCTGCACAACGATGTGCCGCAGGGACTCTCGTCGGCGATCTTCACCGGCGATCAGCGCGAGGCCGAACGCTTCCTCGCCGCCGACGGCTCCGACTGCGGTATCGCCAACGTCAACATCGGCACCTCGGGTGCGGAGATCGGCGGCGCGTTCGGCGGGGAGAAACAGACCGGCGGCGGACGCGAATCGGGGTCCGATTCCTGGAAGGCCTATATGCGCCGCGCCACCAATACCGTCAACTACTCCGCCGAACTCCCACTGGCCCAGGGCATCCGCTTCGGCTGAGGGCGCTCAGCGCTCGGATTCGCGAGGATCGGCCGGAGCCGTCGCACATGGATCCCCCGCGCGCGGAGGGGGTTATCGCGACGGTGCCGGCCTCACCGCCAGGGCATGTGCTGCAGGCACCAGGTGTTGCCGTCGGGGTCGGCGAAGGTGGCCATCAGGACACCGCCGCCCACATCCTCGACCTCGCCGACCGCGATCCCCCGGTCGAGCAGTTTTCCCCGCGCCGCCTCGATATCGGCCACCACGAGATGCAGCCCGTGCAGTCCGCCCGGTGCGGCGTGCATGGCGGGCAGGCCCTCGGACAGCAGAATCGAACATGCGGAACCGGGCGGGGTCAGCTGCACGATCCGCACGCCCGGCGCCGGTGCGACGTCCACATCCAGGTGGAATCCGGCCCTGTCGCGGTAGAACGCGAGCGAGCGTTCGACATCGGTGACCGGAACCGGCACCAGCTCCAGTAGCAGCGCCCCGGGCAGGACGGGTGGGTTGTTCGGATCCTTCGCCTGCATGGGGTCGGCGGGAATCTCGGTGGACGTTTCGGAACGGTCACTCATCGTCGGTCCTGTCGTCGGATCTCCGGATGGCGGATCGCCGGGGCGTCGCTCAGCCTAACCACGTTCACCTCCGCCGGTCGGATACTCGGCGAACTCCGATCCGTCCGACCGGCCGATGGGCCGGCGGTGTCGGTGCCCGGGTGCACACTGAACCCATGCAGCAGTTCGCCCGCCCGACCCAGGAGTGGTTCGACGGCGCGTTCCCCGCGCCCACGGCCGCACAGCTGGGGGCGTGGCAGGCGATCTCCGCGGGCGAGCACACACTGGTCATCGCGCCCACCGGGTCCGGTAAGACGCTGTCGGCGTTCCTGTGGGCCATCGATCGGCTCGCGACCCGGGAACCGCCGCAGGGGCCGCCGCGCACCTCGGTGCTCTACATCTCGCCGCTCAAGGCACTCGCGGTCGATGTGGAGCGGAATCTGCGTGCGCCGCTGGTCGGCATCACCCAGACCGCGGCGCGGCTGGGCACGGCCGCGCCGGAGATCACCGTGGGTGTGCGCTCGGGTGACACCAGCGCGGCCGATCGCCGCACGATGCAGCGCAAGCCCCCGGACATCCTGATCACCACCCCGGAATCGCTGTATCTGGTGCTCACCTCGGCGGCGCGGGAGACCCTGTCGGAGGTCGGCACGGTGATCGTGGACGAGGTGCACGCCATCGCCGGTTCCAAGCGTGGTGCGCATCTGGCGCTGTCGCTGGCCAGGCTGGACCAGCTCACCCCGCGCCGGGCCCAGCGCATCGGCCTGTCGGCCACCGTGCGCCCGCCGGAGGAGGTGGGCCGGTTCCTGGTCGGCCCGGCGCCGATCACGATCGTCGCGCCGCCGGCGCCGAAGACCTTCGACCTGTCGGTCCGGGTTCCGGTCGCCGACATGACCGAGCCGGACGAATCCGATCAGCCCGGGTCGATCTGGCCGCATGTCGACGCCGCGATCGTCGACCTGGTGCTGGCACATCGGTCCTCGATCGTGTTCGCGAATTCACGCCGGCTGGCCGAACGGCTCACCGCGCGCCTGAACGAGGAGTACGCCGAGCGGATCGCGGAACCCGAATCCGCCGACCGCGACGCCGGCCCGGGACGCAAGGAACACGGTCCGCCCGCCCAACTCGGTTCGCCGACCGAGGTCAACCACGGTGCGGCGCCGCTGCTGGCCCGCGCGCACCACGGATCGGTGAGCAAGGAACAGCGCGCGATCATCGAGGACGATCTCAAGAGCGGCCGGTTGCGCTGTGTGGTCGCGACCAGCAGCCTCGAACTGGGCATCGATATGGGTGCGGTGGATCTGGTGGTGCAGGTGGAGGCGCCGCCGTCGGTCGCGGGCGGCCTGCAGCGGGTCGGCCGGGCCGGGCACCAGGTCGGCGAGATCTCGCGCGGCGTGATCTTCCCCAAACATCGCACCGACGTCATCCACTGCGCGGTGACCTCGATGCGGATGAGCGCGGGGCAGATCGAGGAGTTGAAGATCCCCGCCCACCCGCTCGACATCCTGGCTCAGCAGACGGTGGCGGCCTGTGCGCTGGAGCCGATCGATGTCGACGAATGGTTCGAAACCGTCAGGGGGACAGGTAGTTTCGCGAGCCTGCCGCGTTCGGCCTACGATTCGGTATTGGATCTGCTGTCGGGGCGCTACCCGTCCGACGAATTCGCCGAGCTGCGCCCACGAGTGGTGTGGGACCGCGACGCGGGCACGCTCACCGGTCGGCCAGGCGCCCAGCGCCTGGCGGTCACCTCCGGTGGGGCGATTCCCGACCGCGGTCTGTTCCCGGTCTTCATGGTGGGCGAGAAGGCTTCGCGCGTGGGCGAACTCGATGAGGAGATGGTCTACGAATCGCGCGTCGGCGATGTGTTCGCCCTCGGCGCGACCAGCTGGCGGATCGAGGACATCACCCACGATCGAGTTCTGGTGTCGCCTGCCTTCGGACTGCCCGGCCGGCTTCCGTTCTGGCACGGCGATTCGCTGGGGCGTCCGGCCGAATTGGGTGCGGCCCTGGGTGAATTCGTCCGCACGGCCGGGCAGGCGGTCGAGCGCGCACCGGCCGGGCGAATCGACACCCTGGTCCGCGAGGCGGCAGGTCCCGCGGCCGGCGACGGACGAGATCCCGACACCCGCGACGCGAGCCGCACCCCGGCCGCCGCGCGCCGAGGACGCGGTCGTCAGGCCACACCGGGCGGGGAGCTGGTCGAACTCGAACACATCGTGCACGCCGCCGGGCTCGACGATTTCGCCACCGCGAATCTGGTGTCGCTGCTGGCCGAACAGCGGGAGGCCACCGGCCATCTGCCCACCGACCGCACCCTGCTGGTCGAACGCTTCCGCGACGAGCTCGGGGATTGGCGACTGATCCTGCACTCCCCCTATGGTCTGCCCGTCCACGCGCCGTGGGCGCTGGCCGTCGGCGCGCGGCTGCGCGAGCGGTTCGGGGTCGATGCCGCGCCCACCGCGTCCGATGACGGCATCGTGGTACGGCTGCCCGACACCACCGACGATCCGCCCGGCGCCGAACTGTTCGCCTTCGAGCCGGACGAGATCGACGACGTGGTCACCGAACAGGTCGGCGGCTCGGCGCTGTTCGCCTCCCGGTTCCGCGAATGCGCCGCGCGGGCGCTACTGCTGCCGCGCCGGGATCCGGGCCGGCGTGCGCCACTGTGGCAACAGCGGCAGCGTGCGGCCCAATTGCTCGATGTGGCACGGAAGTTCCCGGATTTCCCGATCTTGCTGGAGACCGTGCGGGAATGTCTGCGCGATGTCTACGATCTGCCCGCACTGCGCGATCTGCTGACGAGTATCGCCCGGCGCAAACTGCGGCTGATCGAAGTGGAGACCGCCGCGCCCTCACCGTTCGCCAACGCCTTGCTGTTCGACTACATCGGCCAGTTCATGTACGAGGGCGACAGCCCCCTGGCCGAACGTCGCGCGGCCGCCCTGTCGTTGGACTCGAGCCTGCTCGCGGAACTGCTGGGCCGGGTGGAGCTGCGGGAACTACTCGACGCCGAGGTCATCGAGCACACCGAACGCGAGCTCCAGCGGCTCACCCCCGAGCGGCATGCCCGGGATGCCGAAGGTCTGGCGGATCTGCTGCGGCTGCTGGGACCGCTCACCGCGGCCGAGGCCGCCGCCCGCTGCACCGAGGATCCGGCGCCGTGGTTCGCCGAACTCGCCCGGGCCAAACGAGTTCTGGAGGTGTCGTTCGCCGGGGCGCGGTGGTGGACGGCCGTCGAGGATGCCGCACGGCTCCGAGACGCGCTCGGGGTGCCCCTGCCGATCGGCACACCGGCGGCGTTCATCGAGCCGGTGCCCGATCCGCTCGGCGATCTCGTCGGCCGCTATGCCCGCACGCACGCTCCGTTCACGCTGGACGCGCTGGCACGACGGTTCGGTATCGGCCCGGCCGTGGCCGCCACCGCCCTTCATCGGCTCGGCACCGAGAAGCGCGTCGTGGAAGGCGAATTCACCCCCGGCTCGGCGGGTGCGGAGTGGTGTGACGCCCAGGTGCTGCGACGGTTGCGACGGCGCTCGCTGGCCGCGGCGCGCAAAGAGGTCGAACCGGTGTCCACAGCCGCGTTCGGCCGGTTCCTGCCCGCCTGGCAGCACCTCGGGACCTCGACCCTGCGCGGCGTCGACGGAGTGGCCACGGTGGTCGAACAGCTTGCGGGCGTGCCGATTCCGGCCTCGGCCTGGGAATCGCTGGTGCTGCCCGCCCGCGTGCGGGACTACTCGCCGGCGATGCTGGACGAGTTGACCGCCATCGGTGAGGTGCTCTGGTCCGGCCACGGCGCGATCACCGCCAAGGACGGCTGGATCGCCCTGCATCCGGCAGATCAGGCCCCGATGACACTGGCGCCCGCGGCGCCCATCGATTTCACCGACGTCCAACTCCGGCTGCTCACCGCCTGGGGCGCCGATCCGGCGGCACTGACCGCGCCGCGGCCGGACACCAGCGGCGAGGCGGGCGCGCCGCCGTTCGCGGTGGCGGGCGGGGCCTACTTTTTCCGCCAATTGTCCGATGGCACCGGACTTCTCGACGACGCCGCGGTGGCCGCGGCACTCTGGGAGCTGGTGTGGGCGGGCTATGTCTCCGGCGATACCTTCGCTCCGGTGCGCGCTCGGCTGTCGGGCACCACCCGCAGCACCACCGCGCATCGCACACCGAGGCGCACACCCCGTGGCCGCATGTATCTGCCGCGGCCGGCGGCGCCGACCCGGACCGGTCCCCCCGCCGTCGCCGGCCGCTGGTCCCTGCTGCCACAACGACTGCCCGACAACACGATTCGCGCACATGCCACCGCCGATCTCCTGCTGGAACGCTACGGGGTGCTGACTCGCGGCTCGGTGCAGAGCGAGGAGATTCCGGGCGGATTCGCGCTGATGTACCGGGTACTCACCGAATTCGAGGATCGCGGCCGCTGCCGCCGCGGGTACTTCGTCGACACCCTGGGCGGTGCGCAGTTCTCCACCACCGATGTGGTGGATCGGTTGCGTGGCTTCGATTCCGAACGCGGCGCCGACACCCTGGCGCTCGCCTCCTGCGATCCGGCCAACCCCTACGGCGCCGCCCTGCCCTGGCCCAAGTCGGCGAGCGAAGGCGCCGGGCATCGGCCCGGCCGCAAGGCCGGCGCGCTGGTGGTGCTCGCCGACGGGGAACTGGCTTTGTATCTGGAGCGCGGCGGCAAGACCCTGCTCACGTTCACCGAGGATCCGGCGGTCCGCACCCGAGCGGCGACGGCCCTGGCGGCGCTGGTCCACGACCGCCGGGTCGACTCGCTGGTGATCGAGCGGGTGGACGGAGAATCGGTGCACGGCAACACCTTCGCGGCCTTTCTCACCGACGCCGGATTCGCCGTCACGCCGCGGGGATTCCGGTTGCGGGGCCGGCCGTGAGCGGGCGGTGACGCCGTGCCCGAAGGTGACACCGTCTACCTGACTGCCGCCCGGCTGCGCACCGCCCTGCAGGGAAAGACACTGATCCGCAGCGACTTCCGGGTGCCGCGATATGCCACCCTCGACCTGCGTGACCGGACGGTCGACAGCGTCGGCAGCTATGGGAAGCACCTGTTCGTCCGCACCGAGTCGCTCAGCATCCACACCCATCTGAAGATGGAGGGCAGCTGGCGGATCTACCGGCCCGGGCAACGCTGGACCAAACCCGGCTTCACCGCCCGGCTGATTCTCGCCACCGCCGACGCCGAGGCCGTCGGATTCTCGCTCGGCACCGTCGAGGTGCTGCCGCGGGCCGACGAGCACACCGCGATCGACCATCTCGGCCCGGATCTCCTGGGTCCGGACTGGGATGCCGGCGAGGCGGTCGGGCGGCTGGCCGCCCACGGCGGCGAACCGATCGGACTGGCGTTACTGGATCAGGCCAATCTGGCCGGCATCGGCAATATCTACCGCAGCGAGATCTGCTTCGCGCGGCGCATCCATCCGGCCACCCCGGTCGCGACCGTGCCCGACCTCGCCGGGCTGGTCGATACCGCGCACCGCATCCTCACCCGGGCCGCACACCACCCGCCCTGGCGGGCCGCCGTCTACGGGCGGCAGCGGCAGCCCTGCCGGCGCTGCGGAACCACCGTCGTCGTCCAGCCGCTGGGCGCACCCACGGCCTCCGGCTCCGCCTCCGAGCGCGGCATCTACTTCTGCCCGCACTGCCAGCCACCGCCCGATTCCCCAGATTTGCCGATCGATAGCCATCATTCTTACGGCGGCTAACGTTTCGGTGCCCGCGTGCGACATAGGGGCGATACCACATCGCCACAGGTCGGGAAGCGGGGCAGATGACGGACGTGAGCACCGTGGTGCGTCGGGGCACGCGCCTGATCACACAGTTGCTGATCGCCGCCATCGCCGTCGCCGCCATCGTGCTGTTCAGCTACGCACTGCACTATTCGACGGCAACGGAGAAGCCCAGTTCCGGCCGCATCTCGACCTCGACGCCGCACTGACGGCCACCACGAGTCCGGGGCGGCCGCCGCGACGACGACAGACTCGGTCTAACCCTGCGGGAGCGGAACCGGTTCCAGGATCTCCGGTCGCGGCTCCGGCGCGGCGGCCCGCAACGCGTCGGCGGAGATGTCATCGGGCTGGGTCTGCGACCGCACCTCGGCCTCCACCCGCGCCGCGTACGTACTCACCTCGCGCCGGATCTGTTCGGCGTCCCAGCCCAGCACCGGCGCGACCACCCGGGCCACCTCGTCGGCGCATTCGGTCCCGCGATGGGAGTACTCGATGGAGATACGGGTGCGACGGGCCAGGATATCGTCCAGATGCAATGCCCCCTCCGCCGCCGCGGCGTAGACCGCCTCCACCCGCAGATAACTGGGTGCGTCGGTAATCGGTTGCAGCAGTTCGGGTTTGCCCTCGGCCATATCGAGTACATCGGTGATCAGCGCACCGTAGCGGTTGAGCAGGTGCTCGATGCGATACGGGTGCACACCGTAGGTCTGGGCCAATTGCGGCGTCTGGTTGAGCAGCGCGAAGTAGCCGTCGGCGCCCAGCAGCGGCACCTTGTCGGTGATCGAGGGCGAGACCCGCTGCGGGATATCGCGGGCGGCGGCATCGACCGCGTCGTAGGCCATCACGCGGTAGGTGGTGTACTTACCGCCCGCGATGGCGACCAGTCCGGGTGCGATCCGCGCCACCGCGTGTTCACGCGACAACTTCGAGGTCTCGTCGCTCTCCCCGGCCAGTAGCGGTCGCAGTCCGGCGTACACACCCTGGATATCGTCCTGAGTCAGCGGGGTGACCAGGACCTCGTTGATCCGGTCGAGCAGATAGTCGATATCGGCCTTGGTGGCGGCCGGATGCGCCAGATCCAGATTCCAGTCCGTATCGGTAGTGCCGATGATCCAGTGGTTGCTCCCCCACGGGATCACGAACAGCACCGAGGTCTGCGTGCGCAGGATCAGGGCCGCGTCGCTGGTGATCCGATCGCGCGGCACCACGATGTGCACACCCTTGGAGGCACGCACATGGAAACGGCCGCGGACGTGCGACAACGCCTGCAATTCATCGGTCCACACACCGGTCGCGTTGATCACCACGTGGCCGCGAACCTCGGTCGTGCGCCCGTCCTCGCTGTCGCGCACCTTGACCCCGACCACCCGGTCGGCCTCCCGCAGGAAGTCCACGACCTGGGTGGAGGTCCGGATCACCGCGCCGTAGTGGGCAGCGGTACGGGCGACGGTCATGGTGTGGCGGGCGTCGTCGACCACGGTGTCGTAATAGGTGACACCGCCGATCAGCGCGTCCCGGCGCACGCCCGGCGCCAGTCGCAACGCACCCGAACGGGTCACATGATGTTGTCCCGGAACGGATTTCGCGCCGCCCATGGAGTCGTAGAGCACCAGCCCCGAGGCGACGTAGGGCCGCTCCCAGACCCGGTGGGTCAGCGGGTAGAGAAAGCGCAGCGGCTTCACCAGATGCGGAGCCAGCGTCTTCAGGCTCAGCTCACGTTCCCGCAACGCCTCCCGGACCAGCCCGAACTCCAGTTGTTCCAGGTAGCGCAGGCCGCCGTGGAACATCTTCGACGATCGGCTCGAGGTCCCGGAGGCCAGGTCACGCGCCTCCACCAGGGCCACCTCGAGACCACGTGTGGCGGCATCGAGGGCGATGCCCGCGCCGACCACGCCGCCACCGATCACGACGACGTCGAAATGCTTGGCACCCAGACTCTCCCAGCTCGCCTCCCGTTGTTCGGGACCCAGCTCGCCGGTGTGCTGACCGTGTGATTTCTCGTTCATCGCCTCGACTTCCTCCGCACTGTTCGGTGGGATCGTCCTGCGCTACTCGTCGGTAATCGGCTTCTACCCTAGTCCACCTGCGGTCCTGCGGCGATGTGATGCGCGGCGCGTGAGAGGTTTAGTAGCCTGCACGGATGCGACGCTTCGTGGCCGCCATCGATCAGGGGACTACCTCGAGCCGATGCATCGTCTTCGACCACTCCGGCCGCATCGCCGGCCTCGCCCAGCGCGAGCACGAACAGCTGTTCCCGCAGCCGGGCTGGGTCGAACACGACCCCGAAACAATCTGGCGCAATACCGAATTCGTGATCGGCGCGGCCCTGGAGAACGCCGGCGCGAGTCCGGCCGAGATCGCCGCGGTCGGCGTCACCAATCAGCGGGAGACGACGGTGGTCTGGGACCGGGCCACCGGCGAACCGGTCGCCGACGCCATCGTCTGGCAGGACACCCGCACCGCGGCCCTGTGCGAACAGCTCGGCGGCGAGGTCGGCGCCGGGCGCTACGCCGACCGGACCGGCCTGCCGCTCAGCACGTACTTCTCCGGTCCGAAGCTGCGCTGGATCCTCGACAACGTCGAGGGTGCCCGCACTCGCGCGGAGGCCGGAGAGTTGTGCTTCGGCACGATGGACAGCTGGATCGTATGGAAGCTGACCGGCCGCCACCTCACCGACGTGACCAACGCGTCGCGCACGATGCTGATGAATCTGCAAACCCTGCAATGGGATTCGCAGATCTGCGCCGAATTCGACATCCCCGTCTCGATGCTGCCGCAGATCCGCAGCTCCTCGGAGGTCTACGCCGAGATCACCTCGGGGCCGCTGGCGGGGGTTCCGGTCGCCGGCATCCTCGGCGATCAGCAGGCGGCGACGTTCGGCCAGGCCTGCCTGGTGCCCGGCGAGGCCAAGAACACCTACGGCACCGGCAATTTCATGCTCCTCAACACCGGCACCACCCCGGTGTTCAGCAAGCACGGGCTACTCACCACCGTCTGCTACCGGCTCGGTGACCAGCCCGCGGTATACGCGCTCGAGGGATCGATCGCGGTCACCGGATCGCTGGTGCAGTGGCTGCGCGACAACCTCGGCCTCGTCGAATCGGCCGCGGATATCGAACCGCTGGCCCGCACCGTCGACGACAACGGCGGCACCTACATCGTCCCGGCGTTCTCGGGCCTGTTCGCACCGCGCTGGCGCCCGGATGCCCGCGGTGTGATCACCGGACTGACCCGTTTCGTCACCAAGGCACATCTGGCCCGAGCGGTGCTGGAGGCCACCGCGTTCCAGACTCGCGAGGTGCTGGACGCCATGCGCGCGGATGCCGAAGCGGAGAACCTCGGGGTGGAACTGACGACCCTGAAGGTCGACGGCGGCATGGTGACGAACGAGCTGCTCATGCAGTTCCAGGCCGATATTCTCGACGTTCCGGTGGTCCGGCCGGTGATCACCGAAACCACCGCACTCGGTGCCGCCTACGCGGCCGGACTGGCCGTCGGCTACTGGCCCGGCACCGACGATATCCGTGCCAACTGGGCCGAGGACAAGGTGTGGCGGCCGGTGATGCCGGCGACGGAACGCGATCGGCGCTACGCCGAGTGGAACAAGGCCGTGGAACGCACCTACGGATGGGCGCAGTAGGGCCGGAGGTCACCGCGCGGCGGGATCGCCCGCCTCGACCGCTCGTGCCAGCCGATCGACCGCATCGGTCAGAACGGCCGCATCGGAGGTGGTGAAGCACATCCGCATCGACGCGCGGTAGCTCTGCGAGACCGCGAAGGCGGAGCCCGGAACATAGGCCACGCCGTGGTCGAGGGCCCGCGGCAGCAGGTCCACGGTGTCGGTGCCGTCGGTGAAATCGACCCAGACGAACATGCCGCCCGCGGCGTCGGTACTCACCACACGGTCGCCGAAGCGATCGCGCAGCGCACCCACGAGCGCGCCGGCCCGCTCACCGTAGATGCCGCGCACCTTGTCCAGGTGTGCGCCCAGCCAGGCCTCGTCGGCGAGCAGATCCGCCGCGATCTGCTGGGTCAGCGCCGAACCGCACAGGTCCGCACCCTGTTTCAGCAGCTCCACACCGCGGCAGACGGTGTTCGGAGCGACCATCCAGCCGACCCGCAGCGTCGGGGCGAGGATCTTCGAGGCGCTCGACAGCCGAATCACGTTGGGCGAGTAGGACGCGACCGGTTCCGGAGCGGGGCGATCGAACCAGAGTTCACCGTAGGGATCGTCCTCGACCACCCAGAAGTCATACCGCTCGGCGAGCGCGGCCAGTGCCCGCCGTCGCTCGGCGCTCAGGGTCACCCCGCGCGGATTGTGGAAATTGCTGACGGTGTGCACGAGCGCGGGGCGCTCGCCGCGCGCCAGCAACTCCTCGAGCGCGTCGACCCGCATACCGTGTTCGTCCAGCGGCACCGCGACGATGCGCGCACCCGCCGCCCGGAACACCTGCAGCGCCCCGACGTAGGCGGGATCCTCCACCACCACCAGCGCACCCGGATCGATCAGCACCTCACCGAGCAGGGACAGCGCCTGCTGCGAACCGTGGGTGATGAACACGTCCCCGAGCGGGACCGGGCGACCCAGCCGCACCGACTCCCGGGCGGCGACGACCTCGCGCAGCGGCCCCCATCCCGCCGATTCGGTGTACTGCAGCCGGGCCCGGTCGGCGAGTGCCGATTCCGCGGACCGGGCGATCGCATCGCGCGGCATCAACTGTTCGTCGGGCAGCCCGCCGGCCAGGCTGACGATATCCGCGCGGGCGGTCAGCTTGAGCAGGTCGCGAATCGCCGAACTCTGCAGCCCGTCCAGCCGATGGGACAAGGGTGGAGTGTGCGGCGACATGCGGATACCTCCGGACGAAAGGGTGGTCACTCCACTTTCGCACAGAGGCATCCAGGATATGAACTTATATTCTCATAGTGTGAGATTTAGAACGATTGGATCAGCTGGATGAGGTTCCGGCCGCCCTGGTTCACCGTGGTGATCACCTCCAGATACAGCGACTGGGTGCCGTCCGGGTGGTGCTCGGTCACCTCGACGTTGAACTGGCTGGGCGCGGTCGAGGCGATCCGCAGGCAATAGGTCGTGCCCTGCGGGATGTGGTCGTCGATGGTCTTCTGCAGGTCCGGCGGCGGCTGCACATTGGCGCCGGGCGCGATGAAGGTGTGCGCCTTCTCCGCATTGCGCTCGGTGTAGTACGCGTGCTGGTAGCCGAAGATGGCATTCGACCCGCTGGAGGTGTCGCCCGGTCCGTTGCCGTAGACGATGTTGCCCTCGGTCCGCGCGGCACAGTTACCGCTCGCACCGGTCGCCCCGCCCGGCTGCGCGTTGTTCGAGGTGTCGTCGCCGCCGCGGGTCGCGAAGACGATCACCACGATCAGCGCGACGACCAGAACGGCCGCGGCGCCGATACCGCCGTACAGCACACCGCGATTGCGATGGGTCTCGTCGAGGTCCGGACCGGCGGCCGGGCGCGACGGCGCCAGCTTCTTGGCGAGATCGTCGTCGTCCCACAGTGAGCCCGAGCCCGCCTTGGCATCGGTGCCAGCGCGCGGGACAGCCAGTTTCTTGGCCAGTTCGTCGTCGTCCCACAGCGACCCCGGCTTCTCCCGCGGCGGCGCCGGTGGAAATCCGGAATCGTCCTTCCACCAGGAACCACGATCGCCGTCGGAACCCGAGGAGCCGGCGGAGTCGAGATAGCGCACCGTCTCCGGGCTCCGGGCGGGATTCGCACCCTGCTTCGGTTCGGGAACAGCGTTGCGGCGTGCCTCGGGAGCGCGCGAGGCCTCCGGGGCCGAATGCCGGACGGTCTCGGGTGCCGGGGTCGAATCCGGCGCGCGATACTGAGCGGGCGGCGGCGGCACCGACGGCTGCGCGGGAGCGTCGGCCGGCTGCCAGCCGAGATTCGGCCGCTCGGGCTCGCCGACCGGCGACCAGCCCACAGAACGCGATTCCCCGGTGGGCGGCCCGAAAGCACCCGATTCCCCGGTGGGCGGCCCGAAAGCGCCCGAGTCACCGGTCGGCGGTCCGAAGTCGTTCAGTGGTGGTCCGAATCCGGAGACCGGCGGGCCGAATTCCGACTCGCCCTCGTCCCGGCCCTGTTCGTCGCCGGAAGCCATCACCCGTTCCTTCCCCGAGACACACGCGTGGGGCGGTCGCGAACGACCGCCCCACGCGTCGATTCAGTCTGAATCAGTACTGGACCGTGCCACCCCACTGAGTGGTCGCACCAGCGACATTCACTGTTTGCGGAGCGAAATCACCCTGCGGGAGTCTACCAACCTGAGCGGCGGCATCCAGCGCGGCCGCACCACCGGGCTGCTGCTTGATCCAGCCCTCGACGGCCGCCTTCGCCGCATTGGGCTGGGTGGTGTCGACGTAGTTCTCGGACTTCAGATCGTCGAAACCCGTGGCATGGGTGTACGAGGTGATCTTGACCTTGTTGGCCTCGACGAACTCCACCGAAATACCCGCGTCACCGACCGCGTTCGGAGTGCGGTAACCGACGGTGCCGACATACCCGTCCAGGTTGCTGAAGTGATGGGTGTTGGCGATGTAGCCCGGCGCCAGCCCGCCACCGTCGACGTTGGCGCCGACCTCGGTGTGCGGACCGGTCATCTGCACGACCGGCGCGGCCGGCGCGGCCTGCAGGCTCGGCGAGGTCCACTGCGACTGCGGGGCGCTGTTGTCACCGCCCTGTCCGCGCAGGGTGTCCATCTGGCTGTCCGGCGTACGCGGCTTCTCCGGCGTCACCGCCTGGCCGGGCGCCTGCTGCCCCGGCTTGAGCTGATCGGCCTGGCCGCCCGGGTTGTGCTGATCCGGCACGATGGCCGGCTGCACCTGACCGCCCTGACCCGGCACCGGCAGCGGCGCGACGCGTGGGGTGGTGACACCCGGCTGCGTGGGCGAGGCCAGATTCTGGTCCGGCTTCGGCTGATTCGGAGTGGTGACACCCGGCTGGGGAGTCGTCACGCCCGGCTGGCTCGGACTGGTGGTGCCCGGCTGGTTCGGAGAGGTGACGCCCGGCTGCGACGGGCCGTTCTGCTGTCCGCCCGGCGCGTCCTGGCCCGGAGTCGTCGGTGCACCGTTGTTGTTGTCGGTCTGCGCCGGCGCCTCGTTGGTGGCCCCCGGCTGCGCGGGAGTGGTCGGCACATTCGGCTGATCCACCGGTGCGGCACTCGCCGTTCCCGACGACAGGATGGTCGCCACCGCGGCCGCAGTGGCCAGAGGCAACGATGTGGTGGCCATCGCTCGCTGCGCCCGACTCGGCTTACGATGTTTCACTGTCCCGCAATCCCTTTCCCGAAGCCCGGCCTTGTCCTCGACCGACGAATGCCGTTCGATGAGGCCGTCTCCATTCGTCCCTCATCGATGCCCCGGCCGCGCCCCGCTGCGGCGTGGAGCCGCCCGCGGATTCCCGGCCCGGGAAAGGTGATTCCCCCCGCGCGTGAACCTACCAGCCGCCCACCAGTGACATCTCTGCGGGAAGTGAACCACACGAACAAGTTTCAGGCAACAGGGATGTTTCGCACCCCTGGGAAGGCGGGTTGGTGGGCCTTCGCCTCACTCCGGCGGGTTCCCGGCCCCTGCGCGGAGAACCACTCGGGCGCACCGTTTCGACGATGTCCGCGACACCGGCGTCCTCGCCCGTCGTT
Source organism: Nocardia spumae (assembly GCF_020733635.1). Classification (NCBI taxonomy): domain Bacteria; kingdom Bacillati; phylum Actinomycetota; class Actinomycetes; order Mycobacteriales; family Nocardiaceae; genus Nocardia; species Nocardia spumae. Next base: position 5,959,775 of record NZ_JAJFZL010000001.1, read on the forward strand.
CCCACGGCTCCGGCTCGTTCGCCGCAGCTCCGGCGCTCTCAGTCCAGGTCGTCGTGGCGCATCAGCTGACGCGCGGCCTCGGTGACCGATCCCGACAGCGAGGGATACACCGAGAACGTCTGCGCGAGATCGTTCACCGTCAGATTGTTCTGCACCGCGATCGCGATCGGCAGGATCAGTTCGGAGGCGATCGGCGCGACCACCACGCCGCCGATGACCACACCGGTGGCGGGACGGCAGAAGATCTTCACGAAACCGCGCCGCAGACCCGACATCTTGGCCCGGGGGTTGGTGTTCAGCGGCAGCATCACCGTGCGGGCCGGGACCTCCCCGTTGTCGATGGAGGTCTGGCTGACGCCGACGGTCGCGATCTCGGGGCGGGTGAACACCGCCGAGGCGACGGTCTTCAACCGGATCGGCTGCACCCCCTCGCCGAGTGCGTGATACATCGCGATCCGGCCCTGCATGGCCGCGACCGAGGCCAATGGCAGCAGGCCGGTGCAGTCGCCCGCGGCGTAGATGCCGGGTACCGAGGTCCGCGACACCCGGTCGACGCGCAGATAGCCACCGCGATCGAGTTCTATACCGATGCGCTCGAGCCCCAGATCATCGGTGTTCGGTGTGGAACCCACGGTCATCAGGGCATGCGATCCGGTGACGGTGCGCCCGTCGGAGAGTTTGACCACAACCCCGTCCGCGGTGCGTTCCACGGCGTCCGCACGGGCCTGTTTGACCAGCTCCACCCCGCGTTCGGCGAGCGCGTCCTCGAGCACCAGGGCGGCGTCGGCGTCCTCGCCGGGCATCATGCGGTCGCGGCTGGAGACCAGCTTCACCTTGACGCCCATTTCGGTGTACGCGGAGACGAATTCGGCGCCGGTGACACCGGAACCGACCACGACCAGCGTTTCCGGCAGTGCCTCGAGGTCGTAGAGCTGGCGCCAGGTGAGGATCCGTTCACCGTCGGGCTCGGCGCCCTGCAGCACCCGTGGGCTGGCGCCGGTGGCGATCAGCACCACCTCGGCCTCCATCACCCGCTCGGTGCCGTCCGCCAGGGTCGCGCGCACCAAATGCGTGGCCAGACCGGCGATCTGGTCGATCAGCTGACCGCGGCCGTTGAGGATGGTGACCCCGGCGGCCTGCAGTTTGGAGCGGATGTCGGAGGACTGCGCCTGGGCCAGCGCCTTCACACGGGAATTGACCTCCGACAGCCGCACCTGGGCCTGGGCCACGTGCACGGTGATACCCAGATCACGCGCGCGGCGCAGATCGGTGCGCACACCGGTCGAGGCGATGAATGTCTTGGACGGAACACAATCCCACAGCACGCACGCCCCACCGATACCGTCGGAGTCGATCACGGTGACCGTGGCTCCGTGCTGAGCCGCCACCAGCGCCGCCTCGTAGCCGGCGGGGCCGCCCCCGATGATTGCTATGCGGGCCATGTGTACCTCCGCTATCGAGCTGTGCGGCCGGGATCTCCGGCACTGCCGTCAACGTTATCGGTCCTGCTCTCCCCAGTTTTGACCGCGTCAGGTGTGACGTTGCGCGTGTCACCTTCCTGTAATTCGCCCGACATCTGTCGCCCGGTCCGGAGACGGCCGGACCCCGAACCCGGCCGGATCGAAACAAGCGGTCCGTACATTCGATACTCTTGCCAGGTGCCGATATACGCCGCCTACGGATCCAATATGGATCCGGAGCAGATGCTCAAGCGCTGTCCGCACTCCCCCGTCTACGGAACGGGCTGGCTGGAAGGGTGGCGGCTGACCTTCGCGGGCGACGACATCGGCTGGGAGGGACCGCTGGCGACAGTGGTCGAGGATCCCGGCTCCCGGGTGTTCGTCGTGCTGTACGACGTTTCCGCCGAGGACGAGCAGAGCCTCGATCGGTGGGAGGGTTCGGATTTCGGTATCCACAAGAAGATCCGCCTGCGGGTGTCTCCCAATTCGGGCACCGGCACCCAGCCGGTGCTGGCCTGGCTCTACGTCCTGGACGCCTACGAGGGTGGCCTGCCCTCGGCCCGGTATATCGGCGTGATCGCGGATGCCGCGGAAAAGGCCGGTGCGCCAGCCGATTATGTGCACGCGCTGCGCACCCGCAACAGCCGCAACGTGGGGCCGGGCACCTTCGGCTCGATGTAGTTCCGCGACGAGGTGGTTCCCCGAAGGCGGCCCGCCGAGTGATCGCACCCGACGGGCCGGATGGTCAGCGTGCCTGCAGGACCAGGTTGGTCATCACCCGCACCCCGGCGGCCAGCGCCCGTTCGTCGATATCGAAGGTCGGCTGGTGGATGTCCAGCTGCGGGCCCTCGCCCGGCCACACACCCAGCCGCGCCATCGCCCCCGGCACCTCCTCGAGGTACCAGGAGAAGTCCTCGCCGCCGCCGGACTGCGGGGTGTCCGACAGCGCGTCCGGGCCCAGTCCGAGAATCGCGTCCTCGAACATGCGGGTGGAGAACTCGTCGTTGACCACCGGCGGCACACCGCGCTTGTAGTTCAGCTGATACCGGACCCCGGTGGGGGCGAGCAGACCGTCGACGATCTCGCGGACCATCGGCTCGAGCAACGACCACGTGGCGTGGTCGCCGGTGCGCACGGTGCCGGTGAGCATGCCCGTCTGCGGAATCGCGTTGGGCGCCTTACCGGCCGACACCGCGCCCCACACCATGACCGTGCTGGTCCGCGGGTCGATCCGGCGGCTGAGCAGGCCGGGCAGGCCGGTGATGACGGTGCCGATGGCGTAGACCAGATCGCTGGTCAGATGCGGACGCGAGGTGTGACCGCCCGGGGAATCCAGGACCAGCTCGACGGTGTCGGCCGCCGAGGTGATGGCCCCGACCCGGACCCCTACCTTGCCGACCTCGAGCCGGGGATCGCAGTGCAGCGCGAAGACCCGCGACACATCGTCCATCGCACCGGCGGCGACCATATCGATCGCACCACCGGGCATGACCTCCTCCGCGTGCTGGAAGACCAGCCGCACACCGACCGGTAACTCGTCCAGTTCGGACAGCGCCAGCGCGGTGCCGAGCAGGATCGAGGTGTGCGCGTCGTGGCCGCAGGCGTGCGAGACGCCGGGCACAGTCGAGGCGAACGGGCGGCCCGTGTACTCCTGCAACGGCAGGGCGTCCATATCGGCGCGCAGTGCGATACGCGGCCCGCTGGGGCCGATATCACAGACCAGACCGGTTCCCGTGGGCAGTTTGCGCGGTTCGAGTCCCGCCTTGACCAGCCACGATTCCACGAATTCTGTGGTCGCGTGCTCGGCCCGGGAGAGTTCCGGGTTGGCGTGGATGTGGCGGCGCCAGCCGATCAGCTCGGCACCGTGCTGACTCAGCCACGCCTCGATCGCCGCCTGACCGGCCGCGACCTCGGCCTGCCGCCCGGCCGCCAGGCCGGTGTGACGACAGGTGCCCGCCTCCGGGCCCGCCGCGGTACCGGGCTGCCGTCCCTGCAGGCCCGTGGTCCTCACCTGGCGGCTCGCCGATGCGGGAGAGCGAGATCCGGCCCCGGAGTCGCCCTCCGAGGCATCGTCCTCGCGGCCCGCCGGTGACCGGCCGATCGTGCTCACCGAATATCCTCCTGTCGCGGAATACTGCGCTCCAACAACCTGTCCCTGTGTAGTTCGTCGCCGGCGATCTGGATCGCGGTACGCGCCAGTGCGCGCGCCCCGTCGATCACCGCGAGATCGGCCGACGGCGTCACGGCCGCCGCGGCGAACTCCCGCTGGTGCGTCACCGCGCCGTTCGCGTCGATGCCGATCACCGGGTGAATCCCGGGAATGACGTTGGTGACATTGCCCATATCGGTACTACCCAGCGGCCGTGCTGCCTCGAGTTCCGGCGCGAGCGGCAAGCGACCCATACCGATGATCTGCTCGCGGTAAGCACACAGTAGTGCGGCATCCGGCGTGAGCTCGGTATATGTGGGCGCCAACGCCCGGATTTCATGAGTGCATCCGGTCGCCAGCGCTCCCGCCTCGAAACAGGCCGAGGCGCGCTGTAGCAGATCGTCGAGGGATGCGGAATCGTCTGCCCGCAGGTAATACAACAGTTCCGCAAAGCCGGGCACGATATTCGGGGCAACACCGCCCGATTCGACTATACCGTGCAGTTGCTGGCCGGGCCGCAGATGCTGACGGAGCAGCCCCAGCGCGACCTGCGCGACCGTGGCGGCGTCTCCGGCGTTGCGCCCGTATTCGGGCGCCGCGCTGGCATGGGCCTCGCGACCGTGGAACCGCACCGAGAGATCCGCCAGTGCCAGCGAACGCGCACCGACGATGTCCAGCGGGCCCGGATGCACCATCATGGCCATCGCGAGCCCGTCGAACACTCCGCGTTCGAGCATCAGGACCTTGCCGCCACCGCTCTCCTCGGCCGGCGTGCCGAACACCTTGACCGTGATGCCGCAGCGGTCGGCCACCTCGGCCAGCGCGAGGGCGGCGCCGACGGCCGACGCGGCGATGATGTTGTGCCCGCAGGCGTGCCCGATCTCGGGCAGCGCGTCGTATTCGGCGCAGATGCCGACCACCAGTTCCCCGCTGCCGTAGGTGGCGACGAAGGCGGTGTCCAGGTCCGCCACCGGGGCTTCGATCTGGAAACCGCGCGCCCGCAGGGGGATCAGTGTCTCGTGCACGCTGCGGAACTCGGCGAAGGCCAGCTCCGGTTCGGCGTGGATGGCGTGTGAGAGTGCGATCAGTTCCGGTTCGGCGGCCGATACCACGGCATCGGCCGCCGCGAGCAGGTCCGGATCGGCGGGGGCGACCGCCGATCCGGCTTTCCCGACGGCGGTGCCGTCGGTGTGCACGCAGCCGCTGCCCGCGGTCCGGTCCCCCGACCGGACCGCCGGCTTCCCGCTGCGATCGTCCGCGCTGCGTGGCATGGCACACAGTCTCGCACTGCGCGCCGCGCGATGATCATCGGGTTATCAGGCGCCGAAGGCCAGATTCTCCGGAGTGGTCGCGGTCTGCAGCCCGGCCAGCGCGCGGCCGTGCAGGGCACGCTTGATGACCGGCAGGTTCGGTTTGCGGTTGCCGGCCAGCGCGGCGGCCCGCGCGACCGCGTCGGCCAGCACCCGATCCGCGTCGGCCTGCTGATCGACGATGCCCGCGGCGATCGCGTCGGCGGAACCGTAGCGCCGGCCGGTGGTCATGGCCTCGAGGGCGACCTGATTGGTCAGCCGCTCGGTGACCAGCGCGTTCATCGCGACTGTGAACGGCATCCCCAGATGGACCTCCGGCAGGCACCAGTAGCCGCGATCGCCACGCATCACGCGGAAGTCGTGCGAGGTGGCCAGCATCGCGCCCGCGCCGAAGGCATGGCCGTTCAGCGCGGCGACCGTCGGCATACCGAAGGTCAGCAACCGGCTGAAGATCGAATGCACCCGGTCCAGATACCAGTGCATCCGGTCCATGTTCCCGAACAGCCAGTCGGTGTCCAGTCCGTTGCTGAAGAACTTGCCTGTCGCCACCGTGACCAGCGCCGCCGGTCCTTCGGCGGCCTCGACCCGATCCAGCTGGGCGTGGATTTCGTCGATCCAGTCGGGGTGGAAGCGGTTCTCGCTGTCGGTCTGTCCCTCGTTGCCGAGGTAGAGCACGAATACGTCCCCGTCACGGTCCAAGTACGGCATAGGCAGAGAATATGCAGCTCCGAATGACCGCCGCAGCACACCCCCCACCTAAGTTACCGGCGAGTTGGCACCGGCACCCGCATCAGATCCTCGGCGACGACCAGATCGCCGTCGAAATAGCGCTGCGCCTCGTCGCGATGTCCGGTCAGATCGCCGTAACGCTGCGAGAAGTGCGTGAGTACCAGCGTCCGCACTCCGGCCGCGGCGGCGACCTTCGCGGCCTGTCCGGCGGTGAGGTGTCCGAAATCGTGTGCCAGCTGCGCCTCGGATTCCAGGAAGGTGGATTCGATGACCAGCATGTCGGCCCCCTCCGCCAATTCCTCGACGCCCGAACACATTCGAGTGTCCATGACGAAGGCGAAGCGCTGGCCGGGCCGCTCGACCGACACCTGATCCACGGTGACGGTGCGGCCGTCGGCCACCCGGACCGAGCCCTCGCGCTGCAATCGCCCGATCGCCGGTCCCGCCAGACCGAATTCGGCCAGCCGCTCGGGCACCAGCCGGTAGCCGTCGGGCTCGGTGAGCCGATAGCCGAAGGTGTCGACGCGATGCGACAGCCGCACGGCCTCGAAGGCGAACGGCGCGTCCGGTAGCGGAACCGGACCGCTCACCTCGACGGGATGCTCACGCAGACCGGAGAATTCGGGTACCACCCCGCGCAGATGCGCGAGCATTTCGGCGCCCGACCCCGGGAAGCAGATGTCCACCGGATGGGTGACCTGATCCAGATTGAGGCGGGCCAGGACGCCCGGCAGGCCGAGACAGTGGTCACCGTGGAAGTGGGTCAGGCAGATCCGGGTGATGCCGCTCGCCGACACGCCCGCGTAGAGCATCTGCCGTTGCGTACCCTCACCGGGATCGAACAGCAGCCCGTCGCCGTCCCAGCGCAGGAGATACCCGTTGTGATTGCGGCGGCGGGTCGGCACCTGACTGGCCGTGCCGAGGACCACGAGTTCACGCACGGCACCATCCTGCACCGCGGTCCGGCCCCGCGCGCGGTGGCCTCGCCCGGATCCGGCGCGCGGCCCACCCGTGCGGGCCGCCGCGCACTATCGTGGGCGCATGCTTGCCGAACAGGCCGCCGAGGCGATCGCCACACGTACGGGAGTACCGCAGCACCGAGTCGCGGTGATCCTCGGATCGGGCTGGCAGTCCGCCGCCACCGAGATCGGAACGCCGCACGCCTCCCTCCCCATGGGTGAGATCCCGGGATTCGAACCGCCGACCGCCGAGGGACATCGGGGCATCGTGGTGTCGGTGCCGGTGGGCGAGACGCCGGTGCTGCTGATGATGGGCCGTCAGCACCTCTACGAGGGGTACGAACCGCAACGGGTCGTGCAGGCCGTGCACACCGCGGCCGCCGCGGGGGCGGAGACGATCGTTCTGACCAACGCCGCCGGCGGCATCCGGGCCGGTCTGCGAGTCGGTGAGCCGGTACTGATCAGCGATCACCTCAACCTGACCGGGCGCACGCCGCTGACCGGCGCCACGTTCGTCGATCTCGTCGACGCCTGGGATCCCGAACTGCGTTCGCTGGCACGAGAAGTCGACCCCTCCCTGAGCGAGGGTGTCTACGCCGGGCTGCACGGCCCGCAATACGAGACCCCCGCCGAGATCCGCATGCTCGGCGGAATGGGCGCGGACCTGGTCGGGATGTCGACCGTGCTCGAGGCCATCGCGGCCCGGTCGCTGGGGCTGCGGCTGCTGGGCATCTCGCTGGTCACCAACCTGGCGGCCGGTGTGACCGGCGCACCGCTGTCACATCAGGAGGTGCTGGCCGAAGGCCGTGCTGCCGCACCGCGTTTGGGTAAACTGCTGCGCGGCGTCCTGGAACGGATCTAGGCGGCGACGATGTTGCGATTCGGGACGGCCGGCCTGCGCGGACCGCTGCGGGACGGACCCGACGGTATGAACGTGACCACGGTGGCCCGGGCGAGTGCCGGTGTGGCCGAATGGCTCCGGGGACGCTGCCTCGGCGGCGGGCTGGTGATCGTCGGCCGCGACGCGCGGCACGGTTCGGCGGAGTTCGCCACGGTCACCGCCGAGGTCTTCGCGGCCGCCGGGTTCGCGGTCCTGCCGCTGCCGCGGCCGCTGCCCACACCGGTGGTGGCCTTCGCGGTCCGCGAGCTGGGCGCGGTGGCGGGCGTGCAGATCACGGCCTCACACAATCCGGCCACCGACAACGGCTACAAGCTCTACCTCGACGGCGGCTCCCAGTTGATCCCGCCCGCGGACAACGAGATCGAACGGTGCATCGAGGCGGTCGCCGGCCCCGTCCCGCGTGCCGACCCCGGGCCCACCGCTCCGGAACCCTCGATCCTGTCGCTGCCCGCCGACGCGGCCGTCGCCGATCTCGGAGCGGAGATCGTGCGCCGCTATCTGGCCCGCGCGGGCGCGATCCCCGAGGTGATCGGCGGCCCGGCCGCCGATCCGATCGCGTCGCGTCGCGAGCGGCCGCGGATCGCCCTGACGCCGATGCACGGCGTCGGCGGCGAGACCGCGGTGGCGGCACTGGCGGCGGCGGGCTTCTCCGATGTGCACGTGGTGGCCGAGCAGTTCGCGCCGGATCCCGACTTCCCGACGGTCGCCTTTCCCAATCCCGAGGAGCCGGGGGCGTCGGATCGGCTGCTGGCACTGGCGGAACAGGTCGACGCCGATCTCGCCATCGCGCTCGATCCCGATGCCGACCGCTGCGCGCTCGGCGTGCGCGGGCCACGCGGATGGCGGATGCTGCGCGGGGACGAGACCGGTGTGCTGCTCGCCGATTACGTGCTCGGACACGCGGCTCCGGATGCTCTGGTCGCGACCACCGTGGTGTCCTCGCGGCTGCTCGGCAAGCTCGCGGCCGCGCGGGGCGCGCGCTACGCCGAGACGCTCACCGGGTTCAAATGGCTGGCCCGGGCCGGGCGGGGACTGGTCTACGCCTACGAGGAGGCCATCGGCCACTGCGTCGATCCGGCCACCGTGCGCGACAAGGACGGCATCACCGCCGCCGTGGCCGCCGCCGACCTCACCGCCCGGTTGCGGTCCGGTGGCAGTGGCCTGCTCGAGCGGCTCGACGAGTACGCGGTGACCTTCGGCCTGCACGCCGGCGATCAGGTGTCGCTGCGCCTGGCCGACTCGCAGGCGGCCGCCGACGTCGTTGCCCGCCTGCGCGAGACGCCGCCGAATCACATCGCGGGTGAGGCGGTGACGTGCACCGACCTGTCGACGGTGCGCGGCCCGATGCGTACCGACGCGCTGATCTTCGAGGGCGCGTCCCAGCGTCTGGTGATCCGCCCGTCCGGCACCGAACCCAAGCTCAAGTGCTATCTGGAGGTCGTCGAACCGGCATCGGCGCCCGATCGGCTCCCCGACGCGAAAGATCGTGCCGCGCAGCGGCTTTCGGAGCTACGCCGATTCTGCGAGAAACTGTGAGCGAAGGGCCCGGCGGCCTCGATCGGTTCTACCGGGGCCCGAACTGACGATCGCCCGCGTCGCCGAGCCCGGGCACGATGAAGGCGTCGGCATTGAGGTGGTCGTCGACCGCCGCCGCCACCAACCGCACCGGGAACCCGGAATTCTCCAGTGCGGCAATACCTTCCGGAGCGGTGACCACGCAGACCGCGGTGATATCGGTGGCGTTGCGGTCGACCAGCAGTTCCAGGGTGTGGCACATGGAACCGCCGGTGGCCAGCATCGGGTCGAGGACGAAGACCGGGAGCCCGGACAGGTCGGCGGGCAGCGACTCCATGTACGGCACCGGCCGATGGGTCCGCTCGTCGCGCGCCATCCCGACGAAACCCACCCGGGATTCCGGGATCAGCGCACTGGCGGCGTCGACCATGCCGAGTCCGGCGCGCAGCACCGGTACCAGTAGCGGTGGTTGCGCCAGCCGGGCACCGCGGGTGGTGGCGACCGGGGTCTCGATATCGAAAGTCGTGGTCGGAACGTCCCGCAACGCCTCGTAGATGAGGAATCCGGTCAAATCCGCCAGGGCGGCGCGGAAGCCCGCGTTCGACGTGCGAGCGTCGCGCATGGTCGTCAGCAGGGTGGCCGTCAGGGGGTGATCCACGATATGCGTGCGCATGAAGGAACGATAAGGTCTGTCGGGGTTCGACATCGGAACCCCGCGGCAGATTTCCGCAACCGGAGTGGGAACCGATGCGCAGGGGCATGCGTCGAACCGGTCGGATGACGTAATCTGCCACCAGACCAGCACGATGGGGGATGTTGATGCACAAGATCTCGGTCGATACCGAGGGCGTCGCCGCCTACGGTGCCACAGCAGCGGGCCTGGCCGGTGAAATGGGGGTTGCCGCGGCGGGCGCCGCCGGCGCCGACCCACTCCTGCTCGGGCCGATCATGGGACTGATCGGGGGCGATTTCGTCGCCGCCTACGCCGCGGCCCATGCCGGACACGTGGCGGGGATCGGCGAATTGTCCGCTGTGATGGGGAGTATGAGCGCCGCCGCCACCGGCGCCGCGGCCACCTACTCCGACACCGACGCCACGCACGCGGCCGGACTGCGCGCCACGGAAGGCGAATTCGCATGACGGGGGTCGTCGACCTGGACGCGCTCGCTCAACCGCTCATCGATCTGCTCACCAGCTTCGGCTCCGGCGTCATGCCCACCGACGGCCCGGCCGACGCGCTGCGCCAGGTCTCCACTCATCTCGACGGCATCCACCAGGCGGGCAGTTCCAGCATCAACCAGATGACCAATGCCTGGAACGGCCAGGGTGGCGATTCCGCGATGGACAAGGCGCTGAAGGTGCAGACCTCGGCCGCGTCCATGTCGGATCGCGGCAACGATATGGCCGATGTGGTCAGCCAGGCCGCGGCGTCGGTGCAGACCGGTCAGCGGGAACTCGACGGGATCGTGCAGTCCTTCGTCAAGTCGGTCACGGTCCTCGGTCCCGCGGTGACCACTCCCCCGGGCCTGATCACCGTGGTCAACTCCGCGATCGATCATTTCGGGCAGGCGTTGGGCGTGGTCGGGCGGGTGCGCAACGAACTCGACACCCACACCTCCTCGATGTCCGAGCTCACCCCGCCGCCGTCCACCCCGTCCACCGCGGGTGTTCCGGTGGCCGCGGCCGCGGCGCCTGCGCTCAGCACCGGCGCCCAGCAGGCCACCTCGCTGCTGGGCGGGCTGGTCTCCTCCGGCGGTTCGATGATGAGCGGCATGGTCAGCCCGGCGAGTGCGACGACCACCTCACGGTCGAGTTCCGGTACGGGCAAGACCGCCCCGGGCGCGGATCGGTCCGGCGCCGAGAAACCGGGCAAACACGGCGGCGTCATGATCACCCTGCCCGACGGCAGCCAGGTCGAGGCACCCAATCAGAAGGCCGCGACGGCGGTCAAGGCCGCGGTCAGCGCATGCGGCACCCCCTATGTGTGGGGCGGTAACACTCCGGGCTCCGGGCTCGACTGCAGCGGACTGACCAAATGGGCCTACGGCGAGGCCGGGGTGGATCTGCCGCGCCTGGCCTGTGACCAGAGCTCCGGGGCGACCCCGGTCAGCCCCGGCGATGTCATGCCGGGGGACCTGGCCATCTGGGACGGTCACGTCGCGATGGTCGTCGGAAACGGACAGATGGTCGAGGCCGGGGATCCGGTCCAGATCGACCCGATTCGAACGGAGAACATGGGAATGGCGTTCCACGGGTTCTACAGGCCGACTTCATGAGCGGGCCGCAGCAACAGCAGATCCCGAGCGTCACGGTCGCCGCCAGCACCAATCGCGCCGGTACCATCAGTGTCCGGGCCACCGATCAGGGCATGCCGGTGGAAATCAAATTCGAACGCAGCGAATACCGTTACGGCGCACAGGCTTTGGCCGCGGAGATCCTCCGCCTGACCAAGCGGTCGGCCATCGTGGCCAAGGCCCGCCGGCGCGAATTGCTCGCCGAATCCGGCATGCCACCCGAAATCCTGGACAAGCTCGGCCTGCCGACCCGGCAGGCGGCCGTCGACGAACTCGATCGCATGGACGACGAGGACACCGGCCCCACCAGCTGGATGCGGCCGGTATGAACAGGGGACTGAGCCCGATGTCCGGAAAGGACGCACTGTGAGCGCGGAAATGGATGCCCTCGTCGCCGCGGCGACCGACAAACTCGAAGCCCTCGAGGCCGCGCTCTACAACCTCAAGAATGTGCGCGGCCGGTTCACCTCCGAGGACGGTTCGGTCAGCGTCGAGGTCGACAGCGACGGCGCCCTGGTGGGGCTGACCTTGTCGGAGGCCGTGGCCTCCCAATCGCCCGCCGACGTGGGACAACTGATCATCTGGGCGTGCCAGCAGGCGGCCCAGAACGCGGGCGAACAGCGCTCCGAGGTGGTCTCCACGCTCAATTCCGCCTTCACCGCACCCGAATCGGGAAACGTTGCGGGGCGGGCCGAATAGTGTCGCACGCTACGGCTCGATAGGCTTCCGGTCATGGCTTCTGGAGACATCGTCCCGATCGAGCTCGGTCTCACCGACGGCGATCTTGTCACCCTGTGGGCACCGCGCTGGCGAGACGGTGACGACGAGTGGGAGGCATTCCTCGGTCACGAGGACGAGCTCTACGGATTCGACTCGCCGGCGGAGCTCGCCGCCTTCATCCGGACCAACGACGACAACGATCTGGTCGACCATCCGTCCTGGAAGGTCGTGGTCGGGTTGTCCGCGGCCGAGCTGGAGCCCCTGGAGGAGCACGTCTTCGATCTGGTCGGGGTGCCCGAGCTCGCGGCAAGCGAACCCGACCCGGAGACCATCGCCGAACTCGAGGAGACCCTCGAGATGGTCCGCACCATCGGCGAGGTGTGCGAACTCGAGGTGGTGACGAAGTTCTTCGGTTCCCACCCGGTGCTGGGCGCATTGCCCGCGGGTGTGACGGCCTTCGTCGGCCGCGACGGCGAGCAGCTGTGGGATCAGGTCGGCAACGCGATCGCCAAGGACTGGGATCAGGTCATCGACGCCATCGATTCGGTGGTCGTCTCGCCCGAGGTCGACGCCGAGGCGCTGGCCGTCGCCGAGGCCGAAATGCTCGCGGCCGAGGAGAACGTCGTCGACGCCGAGGATGTGGCCGATACCGACGACGACGATATCGAACCGGTCGACCTCGACGACGAAGACGCCGACGAGGAAGACGCCGACGAGGAAGACGAGGACGAAGAGGAGACGTTCTGGCACGAGGTCGGCATCGACCCGGTCAAGATCGTCACCTCCGAGGGCGAATTCTTCACGCTGCGTTGCTATCTCGACGACGAGCCGGTGTTCCTCGGTAGCGAGGGCACCATCACCGTCTTCGGCTCCGAGCGTGCGCTGGCCCGCTATCTGGCCGACGATCACGACCACGATCTGGCCCGGGTCAGCACCTACGACGAGGTCCGGACCGCCGCGGTGGACGGCTCGCTCGAGGTCGAGGTCACCGAGGAGAACATCTACGTCCTGCCGGGCCTGGCCGACGATCTGGGGCAGGGCCCCAAGTCCGTCGATGTCGATCAGCTCGACCTGGCCGTCGAATTGTTCACCGACGCAGCCGATTACGTGGGCGACGACGGAGTCGAGCAGGCGCTCGCCAAATCGACGCCGCTGGGCTGGTACGTCTCCTATCTGCTCGAACCGGACCCGAGCCGGATGGCCCCGAGCCCGCCGTTCGCCGCGGAGGCCGACGGCTGGCGGGCCCTGGAGCAGGCGTTCGAGAGCCGCCTGCAGAAGGGCTAGGCCTGCCGGGCTGCCGTGCTCATCCGATCAGCCTGCCGGGCTGCCGGGCTCATCCGATCAGCACGGCATAGCCCGGTTTGATCACCTCGTCGATGATCCGGAGCCGGTCCGGGAACGGGATGAACGCCGATTTCATGGCGTTGATGGTGAACCGCTCCAGATCGCTCCAGCCGTAGCCGAAGGTCTCGACGAGTTTGAGCATCTCGCGGCTCATGTCGGTATCGCTCATCAGCCGGTTGTCGGTGTTGACGGTAACCCGGAACCGCAGCCGGGCCAGCAGGTCGAACGGATGCTTGTCCAGTGCCGGCACCGCACCGGTCTGCACATTCGACGACGGGCACAGCTCCAGCGGAATCCGTTTGTCGCGAACATAATTCGCCACCAACCCGAGAGTGGGCTCGGATCCGCCGTTGTCGAAGATGTCGTCGGTGATCCGGACTCCGTGCCCGAGGCGATCGCATCCGCAGAAGGCCACCGCCTCGTGGATCGAGGGCAGCCCGAAGGCCTCACCGGCGTGGATGGTGAACTGCGCGCAGTTGCTGCGCATGTACTCGAACGCGTCCAGATGCCGCGACGGCGGATAGCCCGCCTCGGCCCCGGCGATATCGAATCCGCCCACACCGCGATCACGGAAACGGACGGTCAGCTCGGCGATCTCACGCGAGCGCGCGGCATGGCGCATGGCGGTGAGCAGGCAGGTCACCCGGATCGGCGTACCGGCCGCGGCGGCCAGCTGTTCCCCTTCGCGGAAACCCGCCAGCGTGTGCTCGACGACCTCGTCGAGGGTGAGCGCGCGCTCCAGATGCTGTTCGGGTGCGAAGCGGATCTCGGCATACACCACACCGTCGGTGGCCAGATCGAGAGCGCATTCGCGCGCCACCCGGCGCAGCCCCTCCGGGGTCTGCATCACGGCGACGGTGTGGGCGAACGTTTCGAGATAGCGCTCGAGCGATCCGCTGTCGGCGGCCTCGCGGAACCAGCGCGCCAGCGATGCGGCATCGGTGGCCGGTAGCTGGTCGTATCCGCATTCCTCGGCCAGTTCGAGCACGGTCGCGGGGCGCAGGCCACCGTCGAGGTGGTCGTGCAACACGGCCTTGGGGGCCTGGCGGATCGAGGCGAGAGTCAAAGGCATCGGTCCAGTCATGTAACGACGCTATCGGCATTCGCGGCTTCGCGCAGGAAACTTCCGAGGTGTGCATCGAATCGCCGGACAGTTGTTGCCCGACTGTCGCCCGGGCGTCGCCGAGTGGCGGCGCCCGGCGAGCCTCAGTATTTCGCCATCAGATAGGACCCGACGATGATCAGCGCGCATCCGGCCAGGCGCTGCACGGTGATCCGGCGGCGCGGGAAACCCATCACCCCGTAGTGATCCATCACCGTCGCCAGCAGCATCTGCCCGGCGATGATCAGCGCGTTGAAGGTGCTGACCCCCACGCTGGAGGCGACCGTGATCATCGCGAAAATCGCGGCGCCACCGGTCAATCCGCCGAACGGGGCCCACCGCGGCATGGCCTTCAGGTCGGCCCGCGACGGCCACTGCCGATGTTTCGACAGCGCCATCGTGACGGCGAAGATCAGCCCGACACCCGTGAGCGCCACCGCATAGGAGATGACGCCGCACAGAAAAACGTTGTGCAGAGCCAGTTTCAGCGAGTTCTGGCAGCCGGCCTCCACCGACCGCAGCGCCCCGCCGATGAGCATGAAGACGAAGATGAGAACCATGACCCGGCCCCGCGGGGACGGACGGACGGCGGCCGCGTCGGCGGTGGCCGGCGCGTTCATCGGACTCCCTCTCCGGTGAGGACCACGGGCTGTGGCGCGGGCCGCGACTCACCCGAGTCGCTGGCCATGAGGTAGACCGCGACGGTGATCAGCACAGCGGCCAGCAGCCGCGGCGGCGTCACCTCCCGGACCGCGAAGCCCATCAGGCCCAGATCGTCCATGACCAGCGCGACCAGCATTTCGCTCACGATCACCACGGCGTTGAAGGTGGCGACACCGACGTGCCGGGCCACGGTGATCATGCCGACCACCGCGACACCGCCGATCAGCCCGCCGAACGGCGCCCACCACGGCATCTGGCGCACGTCCGCGAACGTCGGCCACGGCGACTCCGAGACCACCGACGAGATCGCTAAAAAGATCGAAAACCCCACTAACGCGACGGCATAGGACACCACCGCGCACAACCAGATGTTCTTCACATGGATCTTCTGCGTGTTCTGGCAACCGACCTCGACGGATCGCAATCCGCCCGCGGCCAGGATGAACAGGAAGACCAGCCCAAGAGCGACAGCACTCACGAGCGCACGTCCTTCGAATCGGGGAAGTAACCCATCCAATGTACCGTCAAACAGCGGCTCGTTAGTTGGGTGTCAACCCCAGTGCTGGGGGGCGCGGGCCGTCACGCCGTGATGAGCAGAGCCGCGACGGCGCCGGCGGTCGCGGTGGCGGCGAGCACGCAACCGGCGGCGACGAAGCGGCCGATCGGGACCCGTACGCCGTGGCCGCGGCAGAACTCCAGGCACAACAGCGTCGCCAGCGATGCCCAGGGCGTCACGACCGATCCCAGGTTGGTGCCGATCAGCAGGGCGAGCAGCTGCAGGTGATTCCCCTCCGGAATCACCGCCTCGCCGGCGGTGTAGGCCGGGAGATTATTGGCCACATTCGACAGCCCCGCTCCGGCCGCGGCGGCCCGAAACGCCCCGGCCGCACCGGAATCGGCGCCGATCAGTGAGTGCATCAGCGGCGACAGTCCCAGCCGCCCGAGCGTCGGGACGACCAGGAACAGGCCGACCACGAATATCAACAGCCGCCACGGAATCAACGACAGCCGTAGCGCAGACCGGTCGACAACCGCGAACGCGGCGATCGCGAGCAGCGCGGCGGCAAGGGCGGCGAACCCGATCAGATCACCGACGATCGGGATCGCGGCGATGAACAGCAGGCAGGCCGCGCCGGTGAGCCAGAGCAGCGCGCGCTCGCGCCGATCGGCGATCCGGACCGGCTCCGGCGGCAGGTAGCGGTCCACACCCCGGCGCCCGCGCCGCCAGAACCACACCCACAGCCACAGCATCGTCACCGCGATGGAGACCAGCTGGGGCAGCCACATCGCCGCCGCGAACTCGGGCCCGGCCAGTCCGACCCGTTCGGCGGCCAGCAGATTGGTGAGGTTCGAGACCGGCAGCAGCAGGCTCGCGGTGTTGGCCAGCCACAGCGTGGTCATGGCCAGGGGCAGGGCCGGAATGCGCGCCGGCACGGCCAGGGCCAGCAACACCGGCGTGAGCAGCACAGCGGTGGTGTCGAGGTTGAGCAGCATGGTGGTCACCGACGCGAAGGCCACACACAGGACGAACAGCACCGGGTAGTGTCCACGTCCGATGATCGCCAGCCGATGCGCGATCACATCGAATACCTTCGCCCGCCGCGCCAGCTCGGCGAGGACGATCACGCTCCCGAGGAACAGCAGCAGCGGTCCGACCCGCCGCATGTTCGCCGCCGCCTCCGCCCGTGGTAACAGTCCCGTCGCCACACATAACAGCCCCACTACCAGCAACCCGACCCGGACCCAATCGAGCGCACCGATCCGCCGGCCCGCCACGTCGGCCTCCGCAGAACTCGAACGCTCGGTGTCCAGCCGCTCAACCACGACCCCATCATCCCAAGCCCCGGCCGCACCGATTCCTGGGCTTGGGAACCACCCCGGCCCGCCCCTGGCGGGTGAGCACGGCGCGGGGTTCGGCCAGGGGCGAGGGCGGAAAGTGGTCAGCCGCCGATGCGATCGATGATCAGCGGACCCGCGGGCGGCGCAACGGTTCCGATCTCGTATCCGGTGCGCAACGCCTCCACCGCCGCGGGGATCGCCGAGTCGGTATCGGTGTGCACCGTGAACAGCGGCTGCCCCCGTTCCACGGATTCCCCCGGTTTGCGATGCATCTCCACACCGGCGCCGTACTGAACCGGATCACCCTGGCGGGCGCGCCCGGCGCCGAGACGCCACGCCGCGAGACCGACCGCGAGCGCGTCCAGCCGGGTGAGTACACCGGATTCCGCCGCGACCACGGTTTCGGTGTGCCGGGCGCGTGGCAGCGGCGCCGCGGGATCGCCGCCCTGTGCCGCGATCATCGCGCGCCAGTGATCCATCGCCCGGCCGCCCGCCAGCACCTGGGCCGGATCGATATCGCGAATTCCCGCCTGCGCCACCATCTCCCGCGCCAGCGCGACGGTGAGTTCGACGACATCGGACGGTCCACCGCCGGCCAGCACCTCGATTGATTCGGCCACCTCCAGCGCATTGCCGGCGGTGCGTCCGAGTGGTGTGTCCATCGCGGTCAACAACGCCACCGTGTGGACTCCGGCGTCGGTGCCCAGTTCGACCATGGCCGCGGCCAATTCGGCGGCGTCGCCGAGATCCTTCATGAAGGCGCCGCTGCCGACTTTCACATCGAGGACCAGGGCGCCGGTGCCCTCGGCGATCTTCTTGCTCATGATGGAGCTGGCGATCAGGGGAACCGATTCCACGGTGCCGGTGACATCGCGCAGCGCGTACAGGCGTTTGTCGGCGGGTGCGAGATCGGCGCCGGCCGCGCAGATCACGGCCCCGATGGCCGGATCGGCGAGCGCGGCGCGCATCCGGGTGGCCGAGATGTCGGCCTGCCAGCCCGGAATGGATTCCAGTTTGTCCAGTGTCCCGCCGGTGTGCCCCAACCCCCGCCCGGACAGTTGCGGGACGGCCGCACCGCAGGCGGCCACCAGCGGGGCCAGCGGCAGGGTGATCTTGTCGCCCACTCCGCCGGTGGAATGTTTGTCGACCGTGGGCCGCGGCAGATCGGTGAAATCCATCCGCTGTCCGGAGGCGATCATCGCGGCCGTCCACCGCGCGAGCTCCCGCCGATTCATACCGCGCAGCAGGATCGCCATCGCCAGCGCCGACATCTGCTCGTCGGCCACGACCCCGCGGGTGAATGCGTCGACCACCCAGTCGATCTGTTCGTCGTCGAGCGCCGCACCGTCGCGTTTCGTCGCGATCACCGACACCGCCGAATGCGCCTGGGTCATATCCGACAGTTTCCCAGATCGCCGCTGGGCCTGGGCCGTACGCCGGATCTCACGGTTCGGTCGACGCCCGGCGATACCGTAGCGCTATCACCTACGGTCATCGCGCCGGGCCGGGTCCGGACCGGGCGCACTGACCACCGAATTCGACCTCCGCGTGCCGAAATTCACATCAGATTCGCCCCGCGGCCAGATCATCCGGGCCGAAGGCATCGGGCAGCAAACTCAGCAGCGTAGTCGGGCCACGGCGATGATCGACGAGCATGTCCGGGCCGCCGTGCTCGTAGAGCACCTGCCGGCAGCGTCCGCACGGCAGCAGAATTTCGCCGCGCGAATCGCAGACGGCAATCGCCAGCAACCGCCCGCCACCCGAGGAACAAAAGTTACCGACGAGTACCGTTTCCGCACACAGGCCTAGTCCGTATGAGACATTTTCCACATTGCAGCCGCTCACAATTCGGCCGTCAGCAGTGAGAGCAGCGGCGCCGACCGGAAAGTCCGAGTAGGGTGCATACGCATTTCGCATGACTTGAAATGCATTGTGACGCAGGGAATTCCAATCGATATCCGGCATATCGGACCTCCGCTCGAATGGCTGATGCGACAGCGTGGAAATGACGTTACGGGACCCTCGAAGATTCAGGCAAGGCAAACCTAACTCGACCGGAAGTGGCGCAACGCGCAGCACGCCGAATTAGTTCCGCGAATCGCCGGGGATTAGAGTTCTCCACAGATCGGTCCAGGTTCGGCAGCGCACCGTCCGCCACCGCCTCCGGATGTCAGCGCACGATTTGAGCTGGTGTTTCTCCAGATTCAGTGGCTCAGCGGCGTATGCCGAATCCGCGACCGGATCCGACTGCCGGCTCGCCGGCGTGTCCATCAACGACGTTGGAGGCACCGCACTCTATGACGACCACACTGGAAGCTCCGGCTCAGCCGAAGCGGAAGACCCTGTACCGCGGCGACCCGGGTATGTGGTCCTGGGCGATGCACCGGATCACCGGTGTCACGATCTTCTTCTTCCTGTTCGTCCACGTACTCGACACCGCGCTGGTGCGAGTCAGCCCGGACACCTACGACCGGGCCATCGAGACCTACAAGAATCCGATCGTGGCCCTCATGGAGATGGGCCTGGTCGTCGCCGTGCTGTTCCACGCACTCAACGGCATCCGAGTCATCCTGGTCGACTTCTGGTCCAAGGGACCCCAGTACCAGCGCCTGATGCTGTGGATCGTGCTCACCATCTGGGTCCTGGTATCGGCCGCCGGTGTCGGCCGCCAGCTCTTCTACATGATCACGACGGAGCTCTGACACCATGACTGCACCCGTTCTCGGCAAGTCCTACGACCGTCCCGCCAGCCTCGATGCTCCGCGTTCGCCGCGCCGCGCCTCCGGCAACAACTTCGAGAAGTACGCGTGGCTGTTCATGCGGTTCTCCGGCCTGCTCCTGGTCGTGCTCGTGCTGGGCCACATGACGATCATGCTGATGCTCGACGGCGGCGTGAAGCGCCTGAACTTCGGCTTCGTCGCCGGACGCTGGGCGAGCCCGTTCTGGCAGATCTGGGACCTGACCATGCTGTGGCTGGCCCAGTTGCACGGCGGTAACGGCCTGCGCACCATCATCGACGACTACTCCCGCAAGGACTCCACCCGGTTCTGGCTGAAGTCCCTGCTGGTCATCGCGATGATCCTGATCATGGGCGTGGGCACCTACGTCATCTTCACCTTCGACCCCAACATCAGTTAGGAACAGGCCCTCGCGATGAGTGAATCCCGGATTCAGGAACACCGCTACGACGTCGTGATCGTCGGTGCCGGTGGCGCGGGGATGCGGGCCGCGATCGAGGCCGGCCCCCGGGTCCGCACCGCTGTGCTGACCAAGCTGTACCCGACCCGTAGCCACACCGGCGCCGCCCAGGGCGGTATGTGCGCCGCACTGGCCAACGTCGAGGAAGACAACTGGGAGTGGCACACCTTCGACACCGTCAAGGGTGGTGACTACCTGGTCGACCAGGACGCCGCGGAGATCATGGCCAAGGAGGCCATCGACGCGGTGCTCGACCTGGAGAAGATGGGCCTGCCGTTCAACCGGACGCCCGAAGGCAAGATCGACCAGCGCCGCTTCGGTGGTCACACCCGTG
Source organism: Nocardia spumae (assembly GCF_020733635.1). Taxonomy (NCBI): domain Bacteria; kingdom Bacillati; phylum Actinomycetota; class Actinomycetes; order Mycobacteriales; family Nocardiaceae; genus Nocardia; species Nocardia spumae. The sequence continues at coordinate 5,980,292 of NZ_JAJFZL010000001.1, forward strand.
ATCACGGTAAGGCTCCCGTGCGCCGCGCGTGCTACGCCGCCGACCGCACCGGCCACATGATCCTGCAGACGCTCTACCAGAACTGCGTCAAGCACGACGTCGAGTTCTACAACGAGTTCTACGTGCTCGACCTGGTGATGAGCGAGACCGAGCGCGGTTCGGTGGCCACCGGTGTGGTCGCCTACGAGCTGGCCACCGGTGAGATCCACGTCTTCCACGCGAAGTCGATCATCTTCGCCACCGGCGGTTCCGGCCGCATGTACAAGACCACCTCCAACGCGCACACGCTGACCGGCGACGGTATGGCGATCGTGTTCCGCAAGGGACTGCCGCTGGAGGACATGGAATTCCACCAGTTCCATCCGACAGGTTTGGCCGGTCTGGGCATTCTCATCTCCGAGGCCGTCCGCGGTGAGGGCGGCATCCTGCGCAACGCCTCCGGTGAGCGCTTCATGGAACGCTACGCCCCCACCATCAAGGACCTCGCGCCCCGCGACATCGTGGCACGATCCATGGTCAAGGAGGTCCTCGAGGGGCGCGGTGGCGGCCCGAACAAGGACTACGTCTTCATCGACGTGACCCACCTCGGCGAGGACGTGCTCGAGGAGAAGCTGCCCGACATCACCGAGTTCTCCCGCACCTACCTGGGTGTGGACCCGGTGAAGGAGCCGGTGCCGGTCATGCCGACCTGTCACTACGTGATGGGTGGTATCCCGACCCGGATCCGCGGCGAGGTGCTGCGCAACAACACCGACGTGGTCCCCGGCCTGTACGCCGCCGGTGAGTGCGCCTGCGTGTCGGTGCACGGCTCGAACCGCCTGGGCACCAACTCGCTGCTCGACATCAACGTCTTCGGCCGCCGGTCCGGTATCGCCGCCGCCGAGTACGCCGATCGCACCGAATTCGTCGAGCTGCCGGAGAACCCGGCGCAGATGGTGCAGGACTGGCTGGCGCTGCTGCTGAGCGACCACGGCAACGAGCGGGTCGCCGACATCCGGACCGACCTGCAGGTCACCATGGACGCCAACGCCGCGGTGTTCCGCACCGAGGAGACCCTCAAGACGGCGCTGACCGACATCCACGCGCTCAAGGAGCGCTACCAGCACATCACCGTGCAGGACAAGGGCAAGCGCTACAACAGCGATCTGCTCGAGGCCGTCGAGCTCGGCTTCCTGCTGGAGCTGGCCGAGGTCACCGTCGTGGGCGCGCTCAACCGCAAGGAATCGCGCGGCGGCCACGCCCGCGAGGACTACCCCGACCGCGACGACGTCAACTTCATGCGCCACACCATGGCGTACAAGCAGGTCGAAGCAGGTAAGCCGGCGGAGCTGATCGCCGACATCCAGCTCGACTTCAAGCCGGTCGTGCAGACCCGTTACGAGCCGATGGAGCGTAAGTACTGATGACTGCTGTAGCCGAAGCCCCCGCCGGGCAGAAGCCGGCCCCGGTGCCGGACGGGTCGACCATGGTGACCGTCAAGATCGCCAGGTTCAACCCCGAGGACGACAAGGGCGCGCACTGGGATTCCTTCCAGGTTCCGGTGCTGCCCACCGACCGTTTCCTCAATGTGCTCATGTACATCAAGTCCTACCTGGACGGCACACTCACCTTCCGGCGCTCCTGCGCGCACGGCGTCTGTGGTTCCGACGCCATGCGGGTCAACGGCGTCAACCGGTTGGCGTGCAAGGTGCTGATGCGCGACATGCTGCCCAAGAACGGCAAGGAGCTCACCGTCACCGTCGAGCCGATCCGCGGCCTGCCCGTGGAGAAGGACCTCGTGGTGAACATGGAGCCGTTCTTCGACGCGTTCCGCGCGGTGAAGCCGTACCTGATCACCCACGGCAACGAGCCCACCCGCGAACGCATCCAGTCCCAGACCGACCGGCACCGCTTCGATGACACCACCAAGTGCATCCTGTGTGCCTGCTGCACCACCTCGTGCCCGGTGTACTGGAACGACGGCAGCTATTTCGGCCCGGCCGCGATCGTGAACGCGCACCGCTTCATCTTCGACAGCCGTGACGAGGGCGCCCGCGAACGCCTCGACATCCTCAACGACGTCGAGGGCGTGTGGCGCTGCCGCACCACCTTCAACTGCACCGACGCGTGCCCTCGCGGCATCGAGGTCACCAAGGCCATCCAGGAAGTCAAGCGCGCACTGCTGTTCGCTCGCTGATTCCGGCCGACAGGAAACACCTCCGGGTCGTATGCGAAAGCCGTCCGCATCGTTCGATGCGGGCGGCTTTCGTATACCCAACTAGGCAATTTGCTCAGTTTGCCGGGTGTTTGTTGTCGGGTCGGGAAAGTGGTGCTTGCCTTGAGGCATGTTCAGCGAAGGTCAGTTGTACTCGCCGGTGACCACGGGCAGTGACGGCGATGTCACGGTGCATCTGAGTGACGAGCACCCCGGGGTGCACGACGCGCAGTATCGGGCACGGCGGAATGCCATCGCGGCGCTGGCACTGGACTATCGGGCGGGTGAACCGTTGCCGCGGGTCGAGTACACCGAGTCCGAGCAGCAGGTGTGGCGAATCGTCTCCGCCGAACTGACCCGCAAACACCGCGCGTACGCATCGGCCGAGGTGCTCGCCGGTCAGCAGCGCCTGGACCTGCCCGCCGATCACATTCCCCAACTGGACGAGGTCACCGCGAAACTGGTGCCGCTCAGCGGTTTTCGCTACGTCCCGGCGGCCGGGCTGGTGCCGCTGCGGGAGTTCTTCGGCTCCTTCGCCGATCGGACCTTCCACTCCACCCAGTACATCCGCCACCATTCCGCGCCGCTCTACACCCCGGAACCGGATTCGATCCACGAAATCATCGGCCATGCCAATCAATTGGCGTCGCCGCGCTTCGCCGCCATCTACGCCGAGGTCGGCGCGGCGGTGGCGCGGCTCGAAACCGAGATGGCCCTGAAATTCCTCGCCGACGTGTTCTGGTTCTCGATGGAATTCGGTGTGGTCCGGGAGCGGGGCGAAGTGCGTTGTTACGGTGCGGGTCTGCTCTCGTCCTTCGGTGAGATCGAGGAGTTCCGGCAGGCTCGGTTACGCCCGTTGAACATCCACGAGATGGGCACCGCGAACTACGACATCACCCACTATCAGCCGATTCTGTATTGCGCGGAATCGATTTCGGAGATCGAGGATGTAGTCGGCGGCTTCTTCGCGACGATGACCGACGACGTGGTGGCCGGGCTGTCGGCCTCCCACTGATCGGATCAGTCCGTCTCGGCGGCCGGGCGAAGCGGCATTCCCGCCTCCAGGAACGCGATGATCCGATCCACCTTGTCCAGGTCGAGTCCCTCGCGCCCGAAGGCGGTCATCATCGCCCCGATCATCGCACCGCAGAAGGTGCGGACCTCGAAATCGTCCTGCGCGCGCCCGATCCGGCGCGCGAGCAGTCCGGCGATCAGGTCGACATTGCGTTCGGTCTCCCGCATGATCACGCTGCGCAGTTCGGGCTCGTTGTAGATCAACCGCATCCGATCCTGTTCGAACTGCCAATCCTGCGGGTCCAGCTCACGGAAGGTATCCCGCATGGCCTGCCGGAATGCCGCCAGCGGCGTCAGCTCCGGCGGCTGCGATTCGATGGCCCGGATCATGATGGGATCGAGATCGTCGGCCAGCACCAGCTGTTCTTTGGACGGAAAGTAGCGGAAGAAGGTGCTGGGCGAGATATCGGCGGCCTCGGCGATCTGCTCGACCGTGGTCGCCGCGTATCCCTGCCGCTGGAACAGGGCCAACGCCTCGGTGCGGATCGTGCGGCGGGTGCGCTGTTTCTTGCGCTCGCGCAGACCCATCCGGGGCGACGCGGTCGCTCCGGAATGGGCCCGTGCGGGTACCTTCGACTCAGCCGACATGCACCGATTGTCCCGCATCGACGCGCGGTCGCGAGGCCGCCTCCCCGCCTCGTGTGCAGATCGCGGCCAGTACCGCGGCCAGCGCGCACACCCCGGCACACAGCCACAGCATCGCGCCCATCCCGGATACGAAGGCCGACTGCACCTGTTCGAGCAGGGCCGGGTTACCGGTCGACCGCGCGACGGCGACCCCGGCGTTCACACCGTCGGAGATCGGCTCGTGGTTGTAGGAGCCCAGATCGGCGCGATACCGCGTGGCCAGCACGGTGCCGAGGATCGCTACGCCGATCGTGCCGCCGGCCTGCCGCAGCGCCTGGATCAGCGCCGAACCGGAACCGGCTCGCTCGGCGCTCAGCTCACCCATCGCCATCCCCATACCGGCGGGCATCACCAGTCCCATCCCGAAGCCGAGGACGGTGGTCCAGGCCGCGGTGTAACCGTATCCGCTGCTCACCTCGGTCATCGCGCCCATCGCCAGGCCGGCGCCGAGGATCAGGAAGCCGACGGTCAGCACGACGCGCGCCCCCAGTGCGGGCAGCAACTTGTCGACCGCGCGGGTCCCGACGACGAGGCCGCCGATCAGTGGCAGCAACCGCAGACCGCTGCCGAGCGTGTCGACGCCCAGTACCGCCTGGAAGTACTGCGGAACGGTGAAGAACATCCCGAACATCGCGAAGTTCACGAAGACGGAATAGGCGGTGCCCCAACTGAATCCGCGGTTGGCGAACAGCCCCACGTCGACCAGCGGATGTTCGGCCCGCCGCTGCCACCAGACGAACGAACCCAGGAGCGCGATACCGGCGATCACCGCCGCCCAGGCCGGACCGTCACCCCAGCCCTGTTCACCGAACCGGATGAAGCCGTAGGTGAATCCCAGCATCCCGGTGGCCGACAGCACCACTCCCGGCAGATCGATCGTGAACGTCCGCTCCCCCCGGGTCTCCGGCACCAGGACCGCGACCGCGATCAGTCCGACGATCACCAGGGGAACATTGATGAGGAATACCGAGCCCCACCAGAAGTGCTGGAGCAGCCAGCCGCCCACGATCGGTCCCAGCGGCAACCCCAGCGCGGTGGAGCTGACCCAGATCGTCAGCGCGCGTTGCCGTTCGGCCTGATCGGGGAACAAGCTGGGCAGGACCGCCATCGACAGCGGCATCATCGCGGCCGCCGCGATACCGAGAACGGCGCGCGCCGAGATCAGCATTCCCGACGAGGTCGCCAGCGCGCACCACAGCGAGGCTCCGCCGAAGACCACGAGCGCGCCCAGCAGGAACTTCTTGCGGCCGTACCGGTCTCCCAGCGCGCCCGCGGGCAGCATCAGCGCGGCCAGCGCCAGCGTGTAGGCGGTGGTGAACCATTGCAGCGCCGCGGTATTCGCATGCAGGTCGATGGCCATCGTCGGCAGGGCGACCACCAGCACCGTGGTGTCCAGGCCGATCGTGAGCATCGCCAGCGCGAGCGCCCCCAGGGCGAGCCAGCGTGTCGTGCCGTTCGCCGCCCCGTCTTTCGCGGGTGGCGCGGCAGTCGATTCAGACGTCATTCGCGATCCCGATCCCCGCAAGTTCATGACATGTCCGTTCAGTTGATTGTCACTAGTTTTTGATAGTAACTCTCATTTAATGGTCGATGTCAATACCCAGCCGCGGCAGGCGGCGACGGCACAACCGCTGAACTCCGCATAAGCTGCATGGCGATGAACACCCGCACGTCCCGCACCCACCTCCGCCGAACCCGCTCACTCGCGGCCGCCGTCCTGGCGGCCGGGCTGCTGGGTGCGACCACGGTCACCGGACTCGGTGCCGCCACGGCGGCTCCCGCGCCCACCTCGGTCCCGTTCACGACGCCGAACACCGATTCCTGCCCGAACAAGACCGCCCCGCCGCCGCCGATCGACGCCTCCGAGGTCCCCGCCCCCGGTGCGACGGCTCCGGACGCGCTGCCGATACCCTCGAAGCCGATCGGCGGCGACAAACTCGGTAACTGCGGCGTCGTGCTGCCGCAGGGCGCCCCCGCGGTTCCCGCCGATATCTCCGCGACCGCCTGGCTGGTCGCCGACCTGGACACCGGACAGGTGCTGGCCGCGAAGGACCCGCACGGCCGCTACCGGCCCGCCTCCACCATCAAGACGCTGCTGGCCGCGGTCGCACTCCCGGCGCTGGACCCGAACCAGGTGGTGGTCGGCACCCAGGACGATGCCAACGCCGACGGCACCCGCGTCGGCATCGGTCCCGGCGGGCACTACACCAACGACCAGCTGTTCCACGCGCTGCTGATGTGCTCGGGCAACGACGCGGCGCACGCCATCGCCACCCAGCTCGGCGGCGACGAGGCCACCGTGGCCAAGATGAACACGATGGCGAAGCAGCTGCATGCCCTGGATACGCGCGCGGCGACCCCCTCGGGCCTGGACGGGCCCGGCATGAGCACATCGGCCTTCGATCTGGCGACGATCTTCCGCCACGACATGCAGAACCCCACCTTCGCCACGATCATCCACACCGAGCAGTACGACTTTCCCGGCTTCCCCGCCGACCCCAGGATCCCCGACGACAAGGATCACCCGGGCTTCCCCATCGCCAACGACAACCGCCTGCTCTACGACTACGACGGCGATCTGGGCGGGAAGACCGGCTACACCGACGACGCCCGCCAAACCTTCGTCACCGCCGCCGAACGCAATGGTCACCGCCTCGTGGTCACCCTGCTGAAGGCCGACGTACTGCCCATCCGGCCCCCCGAACAGGCCGCTCGCCTGCTGGACTACGCCTTCGCCCTGCCCGCGGGCGCGAGTGTCGGATCGCTGCCGAGCACGCAGGACGAGACGAGCAACACCAATGTGGCATTGGCCTCACCGCCGGCGCAGAGCACGTCCGCCGAGACCACGGTGAGCACACCCTCACGCGGCCACGAGAGCCTGCGCACCGTCGGCATCATCGCCGCATTCGCGGTCGCGATCGTGCTGGGTTTGTGGGGCTGGTCACGTATCGGACGCTCGCGGCGGTAAGCCTGCCCGGCATACCGGCCCCGGCCTGTCCGCACATCCCGCGTCAGCGCGCGCTGAACCGCCGGCGGCTCTCCGGATCGCGCGCGCACCAGGGCGGGCCAGAGAGATCCTTCGAATCACGCACGCCCACATGCTTGTTCGCGAGGAAGGTGATCTCGACGCAATTCTCGGATTCGCCGCTACGACCGCTCTTGAACCACTGCGCGGTATCGGGTGCCGCGACAACGCATTACGCGCCGGTGACCGGAACGGTGCCCCGGGCGCACGTCGCAACTGTCCGTTCCGATGACGATGCGCCGCGGTTCACGTCAGACCAGTTCCGGCACCCGCAAGTGGGCCAAAGCCAGTTCGAACTCGCGTACGTCGATGGCTTCGACACCCGCTTGCCTGGCGGCGTCGACGCGCAATGCCGCGGACTGCTCGCGAGTGCGCGCCATGGCCTCGGCGCTGTCGAAGGTGCTGCACGAGACGGCCCGGCCGGATGCGCGGTTGAACAGCAGGCTGGCACTGCAGAAGCCTTCGAGCTGTTCCATACCGGGCAGGATGTAGGTGCGGTACACCTCGTTGGACATCTCCAGGCGGCTCGGCTCGGTCTTGATCCAGGTCGCGCGAACACAGGCGCCGGGCATCGAACGATGGTCGCGATGCAGGACCGCGATCTCCCATTCACCGACCTGAGCGGCGCCACCGAAGATGGTGGCCGCCCGATCACGGATCGGCAGCACTCGGTCGGCGCTGTCGTGCATGGCGGACTCGGACTCCCAGCCGGTGGTGGCGATGCAGCGGCCGTAGAGCCGATCGACCAGCAGCGACAGCCCGGTACAGCCGGGGATTTCTTCGAGCGCGGGCATGACCTCGTCCCGCATGTGCGCAATTCCGGCGTCGATAGCGGAGGGTCGCGCCTGAATCGTGGTAGACCGCGCGAACACGATCCACCCCCTCTCTGCTCGGGGCAGCGCCCGGCGGCGCCACCGGTGCCTTCAGCCTGCTCCGATACGGCAGCGCTGGCAATAGGGCCACGGTGGCCCGCCGGTGCGGCGGGGAGAGTCAGTCGTCGATTCGCAGGCGCCCTCCGTCTCCGTCACGGTGAAAGGTATCCCCGTCCAGGTCGAGACCGAATCCGGAACCGGCGGGGCGCGCCGTCACCACCAGTTGCGGCGCATCGAACTCGAGGTTGTCCGGCAGGGTGTTCGGTGCCGTGTACTGGAGTTGCCCGGTCGGCGCGGACGATTCCTCGTCGGTGCCGCCGAAGACCTTCTTCGCGAGCTCGGTGGCATCGGACTTGAACCGCTTCTTGTCGTCCTCGGGCCCCTCGACCACCTCGTCGGCGACCTTCTCACCGAACTCGTCGACCTTGCCCTCGAACTTCTCGCGCGCCTTGGTCTTCGGGCCGCCCGGAGTGTCGGAGTCGTGGGTGTGCGGATGGTGCGCGTCGGGGCGTTTGCTGTGCTCGTCGACGCCCACCTTGCCCAGCGCACCGTGCAACGCGCCGGTGGCGGCGCTCGATACGGCGTTGTGCAGCCCCGCTTTCCCGACATCGGTGAGGCTGATTCCGTCGCGCAGGCCGAGCGCCGTCTCCCCCGCTTCCCAGGCCAGCTCCTTACCGACCCCCTTCATGAAACCCTCGAACGCCTCGATGAGGGTCTCTTCGATGATGCGCTCCAGCAGCTGCTTCAGCGCCTGCTGGATCATCGCCCGGGTCACGACCTCCGCACCCGCGGCCTCGGCCAGGCTCGCGCCCAGCGTCTCGACCGCCGTGGCCGCCGCGATCGCCAGATTGATCGCCAGCTCGACCAGCATCGCGATGATGTACAGCTTCACCGCGAGGATGAGCACCGCCATCACCCGGCAGGCGATGGCGATCGCCTTGCAGAAGGTGACCAGACCGTCCAGATCCTCGCCCGCGGTACCCCAGAACCGCTGGATCGACTCGTTGGTCCGGCCGTCGATACGGGCGAGAATCGCGGTGGTGACCGCATCACCTTCCGCACGGATCCGGGAAAGGGTGTCGCCCATGTGTTCCCAATGATCGGCCATCCGCAACAGCGCGGTTTCGTCGCATTCCGGCCACTTGCAGGCGACGATCGATGCGACCGGCTCGAGATATTCCGGTATCTCCATACCCACCGGCTACGCCTTTCCCCCGTTGACGCCGTTGTTCTCGATGGCTTTCCCGACTTCGTTCAGGACCCCTGCCAAACCCTCGTCGGCCGCCTCGAGCGTCGCGGCGGCATTCCCGGATGCCTCGTCCAGATGCGCGAACACCGCCGCGGCCGCGGCGATATCCCGCAGCGCCTGTTCGGCTTTCGGCAGATAGTTCTGCGCGAAGGCCGAACCGAACACATCGTCACCCCATGTGCCGGTGACCTCGCCCAGGTCGACGGTGAGGTTCTTCAGATCTTCCTCGAGTTGCCGGCCGAGCTCGCCCAGACGCGGTGCGTGCCGCCGGAACTCCTCGAGCTCGATACGAAATTCGTCGGCGCTCGCCATCTCCGTCACCACCCCTTCCAGTGCGGTCCGTTGTCCTCGTCGTCGGCGGGCGGGTGCTCGGATTCCGGCGCGGGTTCGGGTTCGGCGAACGGTTCCGGTGGCGGGGGCAGAATACTGCCGACAACTCGCGGCAAATCCAATTCGGCGCCGAGCGGATTGCGCACGCCCGGTTGCCGGGCGTCCGCGAGGATCGGCGCCATCGCCGCGCTCACCTCGAATTTCGCCGCGCGAGCCGCCGCCTGGGCGGCCTCGGTGATCGCGGCGCCCAGCTTCTCGGGGGTCGAACGTTTGAACGCGGCCGGGTCCACCCGGACCTCGATCGGGATACCGGCCGCATTGCTGATGACGTGGATCAGATTGTCGGATGACCAGCCCTCGGCGGTGCGGGCCGCCAAAGTGTCACGGGCGCCGGCGATATCGCGCAGTTGGTGCTCGTAGTTCTGGAGCATGGAGTCGACCTGTATCTGCAGGGCGTCGGTCCGTGCGCGCAACTGGTCGTAACCGGATGAATCCACTGGTTCCCCTCGAGTCGGACTTCTCGCGTCTGGTATTTCCGACGCAGCGAATCCGTAGCCGGTTCCCTCTGTCACCGAACATGTGCCCGAGCGGCACGACGGTTGCCGCGCACCGCGGGTCCGGCCAGTTTCGCGGGTCACGCCGTGGCGGTCACCGTTTCCGGCGGGTGGTGACGAGCGAGCCCAGTACCGCGCCCACCCCGAACAGCGCGGCGCCCGTGGTCGCGGTCATCCCCGCGTACATTCGCGGTTCGATCACCGCCGGAGCGGGTGCGGGGATCTCGGCCTCGAGTTCGTTCTCCCGGGCGGTGGCCGCCCAGGCCGTGGCGAACAGGATGATGCGCGCGGTGATGTAGGCGAACACCATGAAGCCGATGATGGAGCCGAAGGCCACACCCGCGGGACTGGTGAGCACCTTCTGCAGGTAGAACGACGCCACCTGCTTCCAGAGCTCGAAGGCCACCGCGGCGATGAATCCCGCCCGGATCGCACTGCGCAGCGTCACGGGCTGGCGGGGCAGCCGGGCGATGATCCACACGAAGACCGCCCAGGAGGCGGCCACCGCGAGCACCAGCGATACCAGTCGCAGCAGGATCGGAACCCCGGGAACCTGATCGAGACCGACATTCTCCAGCAGTTGCCGGGCCAGACCGCTCGACGACAGCGCCGACAACCCCAGCGACACCACCATCGCCAGGCCCAGCCCGCCCAGGGCGAGCAGATCCGACAGTTTGGTCCGGAACCAATTGCCTTGCTGTGCAGGCTGTTCCCACTGCTCGGTCAGCGCGGCGCGCAGGTTCGCCATCCAGCCCAGCCCACCGTAGGCGGCGCCGAGCAAACCGATGACGCCCACACTGGCGCGGGATCTGATGGCCTGATCGATGAGGTCGTTGATCTGGGTGCCGAAGGATCCGGGGATGTTCTGCACGATCTTGTCGCGCAGTTCGTTCAGCAGTTCCGGATCTCGCGCGAGAACGAAACCGGCGACCGCGAAGGCCACCATCAGCAGCGGAAACAGCGACAGCACGGTGAAATAGGTGATGCCGGCGGCGAAGTAGTCTCCGCGCTGGCGTTGATAGCTGCCGCCCGCGCGGATGACGTGGTCCAGCCACGGCCGTGTCTGGACCTCACGCCGAACTCGCGCCTTGGCCTTGTCGAGCACCTGTCCTCCCGAAACGACGAGCAGTCCGGTCTCGCGAGGCCGACGTCAGCGGTGCAGGAAGCCCACTCGGTCGTACACCTGCGCGAGGGTCTTGCCGGCGATCTCGCGCGCCCGCTCCGCACCCGAGGCCAGGATGCGGTCGAGTTCGCTCTGATCGTCCAGATACTCTTGCACTTTCGCCTGCAACGGGGTCACGAATTCTGTGAGCGCATCGGCGACATCGCCCTTGAGCTCGCCATATCCCTTACCCTCGTAGTCTTTTTCGAGGGTCACGATGGGCGTGTCGGTGAGCGAGGACAGGATGACCAACAGGTTGCTGACGCCGGGTTTCGTCTCCGGATCGTAGCGAATCTCACGTCCGGTGTCGGTGACCGCGGAGCGGATCTTCTTGGCCGACGCCTTCGGATCGTCGAGCAGATTGATCAGGCCCGCGTCACTGGCGGCGGACTTGCTCATCTTCGAGGTCGGATCCTGCAGGTCGTAGATCTTCGCGGTATTGGTGACGATATGCGCCTCGGGCACCACGAAGGTCTTCTTGAAGCGAGTGTTGAAGCGCTGGGCCAGATTTCGCGTCAACTCCAGATGCTGGCGCTGATCCTCGCCGACCGGTACCAGCTGCGGGCGGTAGAGCAGGATATCGGCGGCCATGAGCACGGGATAGGTGAACAGCCCCACGGTCGCGTTCTCCGCGCCCTGCTTGGCCGATTTGTCCTTGAACTGGGTCATCCGGCTGGCCTCACCGAAACCGGTGATGCAGTTCAGCACCCAGGTCAGCTCGGCGTGCTCGGGCACCTGGCTCTGGACGAAGAGAATCGCCCGCTTGGGGTCGATCCCGAGCGCCAGTAGCTGCGCGACCGAGCGCTTGGTGCGGGCGCGCAACTGCTTGGGATCCTGGGGCACGGTGATGGCGTGCAGGTCGGGAATGAAATACAGCGCCTCGTAGTCGTCCTGCAACGGCACCCAATACTGCAGCGCACCAAGGTAGTTACCGAGGTGGAAGGAGTCACTGGTCGGCTGGATTCCGGACAGGACCCGCTGCTTGCGGTCGCTGGGCGCAGGGCTGGACATGTTCCGATCTTCGCATGCGCGTCCAACCGAATTCCTCGTGGACCGGGGATCGCGCCGGACGCCCGATCAGCCCGCGTGCCGCTCCGCGTAGCTGCGCGGATCCACGCCCGGCATGCTGGACCGGCCACTGGCGACCAGGTCGCGCTCGCGCCGGGTGAGCAGGCGATACACCGGCGAACTCGGACCCGACAGGGTGTCGCGCAGCACCGGCGGGGTCAGCGGCGGCCGGATGTGCGCGGTGCGCACGGCCTGGGCCAAGCCGCGATAGGACAGTTCCTCGCGCCGTCCCCAGCGGATGTCGTACAGCTGCCGGATCCGCGGCGGCAGACTGCCCTGGACCAGCAGGTGCGCACCACTGCTGGCCTGCTGAAACGGAGTCGGCAGCGGATGCGGCACGCGTTTACCGGCCAGATAGGAGCCGACCAGGCGCGCCTCGTCGGTGAGATAGAGCTCATCGGAGGCCAGGTAGCCGTCGAAGTAGCGGCGGAAGGCGGGGTAGTCCGCCGGCGCCGCCGAGCGCGGCATGCCGAACAGCTCACCCCAGCGCACATAGTCCTGGTACAGGTCCTCCCGCTCGGTCGCGGTCAGCCTGCGCACCAGCACATCGTGCATGACCTCGGCGGAATCGGCGGTGAAGGCCATGGTCATGAACATCAGATGCGGGTCGAGGGCCGCGTAGTGCGATCCGGCGGGATGGTGTGGCCCGGCGTCCTCGGGCAGCACGCCGTCGACCGGCACGTGCCGCTTGCGGGTGTAGGCCAGCGCGCGATCGGCTTCGTCCTTGTCGCCGAGGAAGACCGCTTCGAACAACCGGCCGGTCAACGCCAGGCGGGTGTACGGAGTAGCACGGTGCGCGGTGTGCTCGGCGGTGCCGACGAAGAGCAGCGGATGGACCGCGCCGATCACCAGGGCTCGCAGCCCGTAGGTGAGTCCGACCGCCCGCTTGCGCATGACGCGGCGGATCATCGAATCGTCGGAGAAGTATCCCGGACCAGGCATCGTCGCCCTCCTTCACCATATTCTGGCAATAGCATCTACCAGAATCTCAGTTCTGGCAAGAGTTACTGCCAGAAACGCGACCGTGCCACAATCGGACCGTGACGGCACAGCGGACCTATGGCGGTATCTCGGCTGCCGAGCGCCGCGCCGGACGCCGCGCGGCGCTCCTGGACGCCGCGCTCGAGATCATCGGCACCCAGGGCGCGGACAAGTTGACCGTCGCCGGGCTGTGCGCCCAGGCCGGACTCAACGAGCGCTACTACTACGAGCAGTTCGACGGCCGCGAAGCCGTGCTCACCGCGCTGATCGATGGCATCGCCGAGGAATTGGCGGTGGCGATCGTCGGCGCGCTGCGCAAGCTGGAGGACGACGCCCCGGGCTCGGACGCGCCGCGACCGGATACCCGCGCGATGGCACACGCGGCGGTCTCGGCCGGGATCCACGTGCTGACCGACGACCCACGCAAGGCGCGGGTGGCGCTCGCGGTGAGCGCGTCGACCCCGGAACTGCGCTCGCGCACCATGCGGAACATCCGCACCTTCGCTGATCTCGTAGCCGCCCAGGGGGTCGACTTCTACCACCTCGGCGGTCCCATCCCGAACCCGGCGATCGGATTCCGCGCCACCTACCTGGTCGGCGGCCTGGTACAGGCCCTGACGAGCTGGTTGCAGGGCGATATCGAGATGACCCGTGACGAACTCATCGACGAGACCACCGAGGTGTTCGTCCTGCTCGGTGAGGACCTCGCCGGCCGGCTGCGGTGATCCCCGCAGGCGGGCCCGTGAGCTAGGCCGGGCCGGCCAGGGTGAGCTCGACCGGGGACAGCCCCGCGGGCGTATGTTGCAGCACTACCCGGAAGGCCACCCCTCGACGGGTCCAGTACCGCGCCGCGTCGGTCATCGCCTCGGCGAACCAGTCCAGGTCCTCGCTCTGATCGATCAGCAGATCGGCCGAATCGCGAATCACGGCAACATATCCCGGGGCCTCGCCGACGAATTCGTCCAGATCCCGCAGGCATTCGTCGAAGGCGTCGCGATTGTCACCGAAGTAGTACGGGAATTGGAACGCCGCGGCGAATTCGTCGAACAGCCCGGTGGTGGTGCGCATCTTCGCGCCCCGCAGTTCCCGGGCGACATATCCGGACGGGACCTGAAAGCGGACGCCACTGAACGGCCCCGCGTCGACGTCGAGAGCGCCCAGCACCGGCGGGCTCGACTGGCCGGGATGCGCCGCGGCGACCGGTTCCGATGCCGCGAGGAACCGCGACAGCGCTATCGCCCCCGCCATCAGCGCATCCTCGTGAATGTCTTGTAATGGTCACCGGTGTAGTAGGCGGTGCCGTCGCTGCCGGTGACGATACGTTCGGCATCGCGGCTCTGACCGGGCTTCTTCGGGTTGACGTCCCACTCCTGGTAGCTGATGGTTCTACCGCCGGCATCGGTCTTGGGCAGGGTGCCCGCCCGGTTCATCCACTGATCGCCGCCCTTGGTGCCGGGTGCGTTCGCGGACCCCGGCCAGCGACCGGCGTCGATCTCGGCCAGCGTGTCGTACGCGTGATCGGGGACGCCGGGCGCGCGGGCGGCCGAGGCGATCGGAGCGGCCGCGGATCTACCGGAGGCGGAATTGACGGGGCCGGGCTTGGGCTGAGTGGTCTTCACCGATGCGGCGGTCGTCGAACTCGAGGCGACCGGACCGACCGCGTCGTGATTCGCGGCTCCGCCGCGCAGGCCCAGCACACCCGCGACGATCGCCGCGACCACCAGCCCGCCCAGCACCATCAGGACGCGAATTCTTTTGTCTGACATAGCTACCAGTGCCTGTTCGTCGATACGGGTCGATGTCGATTCTTACCGGTTCCGGCGCTCAGCGGTACTGGACGGTCACCGGCGCGTGATCGGACCAGCGCAGGGCGTATTCCGGCGCCCGCTCCACCACGGCCTGCTTCGCGCGTCCGGCGATATCGCCGCGGGCCAGGTGATAGTCGATGCGCCACCCGGCGTCGGTATCGAAGGCGCGGCCGCGATAGGACCACCAGCTGTAGGGGCCCGGAACGTCCGGGTGCAGGTCGCGGACCACATCCGCATATCCGGCGGCGAGCATCTCGTCGATCCACGCCTGTTCCCCCGGCAGGAACCCGGCCTTGCCGATATTGCCCTTCCAGTTCTTGATGTCGAGTTGGGTGTGGGCGATGTTCCAGTCACCGCAGATCACGTAGTCCCCGGTCCGTGCCCGCAGATGGGCGCCCAGTTCGCCCAGGAAACGGTACTTCTCGTCCTGGATCGGGGTATCCGCCTCACCGGTGTGCACATACACACTCGCCACGGTCAGCCCGTCGAATTCGGCCTCCACGAAACGGCCGAGTCCGTCGAATTCGTCGCTGCCGAATCCGATCCGTACCCGCCGGGGCGAGCGACGCGACAGAATTCCCACACCCGCGCGGCCCTTGGTGCCCGGTTCGGCATGGGTCAGGTACCAGCCGTCCGCCAGGGCCGGGGCGAGCGCCTTGCGTGTCTGCTCATCGGTTGCCCGGGTCTCCTGCAGACAGATGATGTCGGCCTCGGTCACCGCCAGCCATTCGAGCATTCCCTTCCCGGTCTTGCCGGTAGCTGCACGGATGCCATTCACATTGATCGTACTGACGATATTGCCCACCGAACGACCGTACAATGCTGAACATCAACCCGTCCTCGCGGACATGCGGGCCGAATCGAGTCGGCCCCGGACCGATCCGGAAGGGGTGACGACGATGATGTCGAGCACCACCCACAAACATCCTTCCCTCGCGCCGATGACGGCCCTGCACACCGGGTCCGGTGATCCGGTTCTGCTGTTGCACGGATTCATGTTGTCGCCGCACTGCTGGGAAGAGGTGGCGATGCGATTGTCGGCCACCTGTGAGGTGTTCGCCCCGGCCTTCGCCGGCCATTGGGGCGGATCCGAACTCGACGGCCGCAAGATCGACGTGAGCCTGCTCGCCGATCGCGTGGAGCAGCAACTCGACGAATTGGGTTGGCGCACTTGCCATATCGCTGGCAACTCGCTCGGCGGCTGGGTCGGTTTCGAATTGGCGCGCCGTGGGCGAGCCCGCACCCTCACCGCGATCGCACCGGCCGGGGGCTGGCAGCACCTGTCGCTGGCGAAGCTGTGGGTGGGCCTGGAATTCCTGTCGCTGGTGCCGATCGTCGAGGTCGGCAAACGGCTACCACCGGCGGTCCGGTGCGGCGGCCTGATCCGCCGGTGCACGGCCATGCTGTTGAGCAAGAACGCCGCCGCGGCCTCGCGTCGCGGGGTGGAGGCCGCGATCATGTCGGCCACCAACTGCGCGGCGCTGCTACCGCTGATCACCGGCGGAATCCGCATGGCGGTGCTCGCGGATCTGGACACCGTGCCGGTCCCGGTGCGGCTGCTGTTGTGCGAATACGACCGGATCATTCCGAATCGCACCTTCGCCAAACGTTTCCTGCGTGAACTACCCGAATCCGCCGATCGGATTCTGGTGCACGGTGTGGGCCACGTGCCGATGCTGGAGGCTCCCGACCGCATCGCGACCCTCATCGCCGAGCACGTCTACGCCAGCCGCACGCGTCTGCGGGCGGTGTGAGAAAGGCCGGCGGATCGGTTCGAACCCCTCGGCGCCGATCCGCCGGCCGCCATCAATCCCGGTACATGGCGTCGATCTCGGCGGCGTACTTCGCGCTGATCGCCTTCCGTTTCAGTGACATCTTCGGCGTCAGCTCATCGCCACCGGGTTCCCACACCACGGGCAGCACGGTGAATCGCTTGATCTGCTCGACTCGCGCCAGCCGCTCGTTGGCCGCCGCGATTCCGGCCGCGACAGCGGCCCGGATGCCGGCGTCTTCGGCCCACCCGGCCGGCCCGACCGCTCCGGCGCCCGCTCGCGCCGCGCAGACGTCCGGATCGAGCGTCAGCAGAGCGGTGACGTATTTGCGGTCGTCGCCGATCGCGACGACGGTGCCCACGAGCGGGCAGGAAACCCGCACGGCCCCTTCGATATTCGACGGCGACATATTCTTGCCCGCCGAATTGATGATCAACTCCTTCTTGCGATCGAGGATACGCACATAGCCGTCGGCGTCGATGGTGCCGATATCGCCGGTGTGCAGCCAGCCGTCGGTATCGATCGCCGCCGCCGTCTGCTCCGGATCGTCACGGTAACCACGCATCACCAGCGGGCCGCGCACGAGGAGTTCACCGTCGTCGGCCACGGCGATCTCGGCGCCCGGCAGAGCCTTTCCGACCGTGCCGATCCGGATGGCGTCGGGCGGATTGGCCGTGGCGCCCGCGGAGGTTTCGGTCATTCCCCACGCCTCACACACCGTCACACCGAGCCCGAGGATGAAGGCCATGGCGTCGGGAGCGATGGGCGAGGCGCCGCTGACCGCGGCACGCACCTCGCCCAGCCCCATCCGTGCCCGCAGCCTGCGCAGGACGAGACGTTCGGCGAGGTCGTATCGCCGGCGCAGGGAGCGGGGAATCGGTCGCTGTTCGCTGCGCCGCCACGCCAGTTCGGTTCCGAGGCCGACGGCACGGCCGACGAGGAGCCGAGTGATCGGATCCTGCTGCGCCACCATGGTTTCGACCCCGGCTTTGATCTTGTACCAGATGGCCGGGACCGCCAGGAAGAGCGTCGGCCGCACCCGGGGCAAGACCTCGATCAGCTGGTTCGGGTCGGCCACGGTGGTGACCTGAACCCCCTCGACGAGGTTGTTGTAATGGCAGAACGCTCGGTTGGCCAGATGCGCGTCCGGCAGATACGACACCACCCGATCGTCCGGACCGACACGCACCAGCGACTCCATCGCCGAGAATTCGGCCAGGAGGTTCGCGTGTGTCAGCTCGACCCCCTTCGGCGGCCCGGTGGTGCCCGAGGTGTAGACGATGGTCACCAACGCCTCGGGGTCGACCGCACGCCAGGCCGCGTCGAAGTCGAACTGGGGCGCCGGCGTAGCGGCCAGCTCGTCGAGGGTGAGGCAGCCGTGGGCCGGGCCGTCCACGCAGACGATCCGCTCGATCCGGCCCTGCGGATCCGCCGCCCGGACGGCGTCCAGGAAGCAGGTCTGGGTGACCACCATCCGATTGCCCGCATTGTCGAACAGGTGCGAAATCTGTTCCGGGGCAAAGGTGTTGTAGATCGAGAACGGTACCGCGCCCACGTGCAGAACCGCCGTATCGACCAGGTGGAACTCCGGAATATTGGTCAACATGAGGGCCACGGTGTCGCCGGGACGGACACCGGAGGCGAACAAACCTGTCGCTATCGCCCGCACCCGTGCGGCGTAGTCGCGCCAAGTGTAGCTCGGCGTAGCCGACGGACCGCGCAGAGCGACGCGGTCGGGGTGGCGGGCGGCCGTTGCTTGGAAGGCCGCGCACAGGGTCCGCGCGGGCTGTTGAACTGCGCTCACAGTGTTCTCTCCCTCCCGGGTGTCATTCGCGACGTCGACCGGGCGCCGCCGGCGAGTGCCGCAGTGGCTGTTTCGTACCGCTCGCGGCTGGCGGCGTCGCATCGGCGAACTCGGCGACCAGCGCCGCGATCGCGACCGGATCGTCGAGGTGGGGACAATGCCCGGCCGTGGGCAGGATGACCAGTTGGCTGCCCGGAACCAGGCGGTGCAGTTCCCGGCTGGCCTGCGGCGAGATGATGCGGTCCTTGCGTCCGTGCACGATCAGCATCGGGCACCCGACGGCGTCGAGGTGGTAACCGGCGACCGTCTCCCGCGCGAACCGCACGGCGTGTTCGAGTAACCAGAACATGCGCTCGCGCTGCCCGTAGCGGTCGCACCAGCGGTCCAGCACCACCGGATCCGCGCCCGCGGGACTGCCGTAGAGCAGTGTGCGCGCCGTCCGGCGGACCAGCCGCCGGGCCACGGGCGTCGGCACCGGCAGCAGTCGCAGCCGTGCGACCAGGTAGGGGATACGCGGGCCACGAGCCAGGCGCGCCATCCGGTCCGCGGAGAGGATCGGCTCGTCCAACGTCACCACCCCCCGCACCGACGCCCGTCGCCGCTGCGCCGCCCGCACCGACATCATCGCGCCGAGCGAATTGCCCACCACCACAGCAGGTCCCGTGGCATCGAGCACCCCGTCTACGAATCGATCCACTTGCGGAAGCAAGGCCCCGGCGGCGAACGGGTCGGCGTCACCGTGGCCGACCACATCCACGGCCAGCGCCGCCCGCCCACGCCGATCCAGTTCCTCCAGCACACCCCGCCAGGTGTCGGCGCAATCGGCGAAGCCGTGCAGCAGCAGTATCGGCACGCCCTGCCCGCCGGTGGTGAGTGCCCGGGTGTGCACGCCGTTGTAGCACACCCGGGTTCGGGCGATCATCGGCCGAGCAGGCCCTTCGCGATATGGGTCACCTGGATCTCGTTGCTGCCCGCGTAGATCATGAGCGATTTCGCGTCCCGGGCGAGCTGCTCGACACGGTATTCCTGCATATACCCGTTGCCGCCGAACAGCTGCACGGCCTCCATCGCGACCTCGGTGGCCGTCTCCGAGCAGTACAGCTTGATCGCCGATGCCTCGGCCAGGGTGGGCGGCTTCCCGGCGCGGCCGCGTTCGAGCGTGTTGAACACCATGTTCTGCACGTTGATGCGGGCGATCTCCATCTTGGCGAGCTTGAGCTGCACCAGTTGGAAGCGTCCGATCTCCTGCCCCCACAGCGTGCGCGTGTTGGCGTATTCCACACAGAGCCGGTGACATTCGTTGATGATGCCCAGCGCCATGAAACCGACCCCGACCCGTTCGGCGACGAAACTGGTGCGCGCACTCTCACGGCCGTCGCCGCCGGAGTGTTCCTCGGTCTCGCCGAGCAGCCGATCCCGGCCCAATCGCACATTGTCGAAGAACAATTCACCGGTCGGCGACGAGTGCAGGCCCATCTTCTTGAACGGTTTGCCCTGGGTGAAACCCTCCATCCCCTTGTCGAGAACGAAGGTCAGCACCTTGCGGTCGCGCTTGTCGGCGGCGGTGGCACCGCTGCCGTCCTCGTCGAGTTTCGCGTAGACGATCACGACGTCGGCATAGGGACCGTTGGTGATGAAGGTCTTCTGACCATTGAGAATGTAGTCGTCACCATCGCGCTTGACGTAGGTCTTCATCCCGCCGAAGGCATCGGATCCGGAATCCGGTTCGGTGATGGCCCAGGCCGCCACCTTCTTCAGGGTGACGATATCGGCGAGCCAGCGTTCCTTCTGCGCGAGCGTGCCCCGGGACATGATGGTGGCCGCGCCGAGGCCGATGGAAACTCCCATCGCCGCGACCAAACCCATGCTCACCCCGGAGATTTCGCTGATCAGCACGGCCATCAACGACTGCTGATCGCCGAAGAGCCCCGCGCCCGATCCCGACTTCTTCGGCTCCTGCCCGGCGGGAGCGGATTCGGCGGCGCGCTGCCGGGCCAGCATCTTCTCGATCGCCTCACCGCCCATCGCATCGATACCGAAGTCGCTGAACAGCTTTCGCAGGATCGGATACGGCGCCATCTCACCGCTGTCGAGGGCGTCGACATGCGGGCGGATCTCCTTGTCGATGAATCCGCGCACCGCGGCGCGGATCATCTCATCGGTCTCGGACCATTCGAACATCGTCGTTCTCCGTTCAGGGCAGGCGGGCCGCGATGTCGTCGATCAGCCAGGGCCCGTCGGTTTCGATGGTCTTCACGTCGTGCCAACCGCCCAGTTCCGAGATGGCGCCACCCTGCACGGCGAACACCTTTCCGGTGATCGGGCACTTGTCGGTGGACAGGTAGGCGACCAGCGGCGAGATGTTGGCGGGGCTGAAGGCGTCGAACTCACCCTCGGGCACCTCGGCGGCGAAGATCGCGCCCATCCCGGGGGTGGCCAGGGTCAGCCGGGTGCGAGCCATCGGGGCGATCGCGTTGACGCGTACTCCGTAACGTTCCAATTCCTCGGCGGCCACCAGTGTCAGTGCCGCGATACCGGCTTTGGCGGCGCCGTAGTTGGCCTGTCCGGCATTGGGCAGGGTGACCCCGGAGGCCGAGGCAGTGTTGACCACCGCCGCGTTGGGCTGCCTCCCGGCCTTGGACAGTTGCTTCCAGTATTCCGCAACATGGCGCAGCACGTTGAAATGGCCTTTGAGGTGAACGGCGATCACCGCGTCCCATTGCGGTTCCTCGAGCGAGGCGATGAACCCGTCGCGCAGAATTCCCGCGTTGTTGACCACTACGTCCAGCGTGCCGAATTCCGAGACGGCCTGATCGACAAGGTTCTTCGCGCCGTCCCAGACCGCGACGTTGTCGGTGTTGGCGACGGCCTTCCCGCCGGCGGCGCGGATCTCGTCGACCACCTCCTGCGCGGGCCCCGTATCCGAGCCCTCACCGGCGTTACTGCCGCCGAGGTCGTTCACGACCACCGCCGCGCCCTCGGCGGCGAACAGCAGCGCGTGTTCGCGGCCGATACCCCGGCCGGCGCCGGTGACGACGGCTACCCGCCCATCCAGTGCACCCATGAACATCTCCTCGATTTCTTCTGTGAAAAGCACTGCGGCGAGCCGCATTTCATAACACTGCGGCGAGCCGCATTTCATAACACTGCGGCGAGCCGCATTTCAAAACACTGCGGCGAGCCGCATTTCATGACACCGCGGCGAGCCGCATTCGATGAACCCGCGGCGAGCCGCATTCCTGTGACCCGCCGCGAGTCCGGGTCAGTCGGCGACGACGGCGAGCCCGTCGGTGAGTACCGCGTCCGCACCGCGGGTGGTCCGGAAGGCGTAGCCGGTCCCGCCGTCAGTGGGCCCGATCCGCCAGATCCGGGTCTCCAGATCGTCGCCGGGGAACACCATCTTCGAAAAGCGCACCGCGAAACGCTTCAGTCGACGCACATCCGAGCCGGCCACCTCGGTGAGCACGGCCCACGACGACATCGCCATCGTGCACAGGCCGTGCGCGATGATGCCGGGCAGTCCGGCGTCCTTGGCTACCTGCTCATCCAGGTGCAGCGGCACCGGATCGCCGGAAGCCGGTGCGTACCGGAAGGTTTGGTCGTCGTCGACGTGCTGGGCTACCGCGGCGGTCGGCTCCTGTTCGGCCCAGGCCGGGTCGAATTTGTGCGTGGGCGCGGACGCGCCGACCTGTTTGCCCACATCGATATTGCGGAAGAACGCGGTCAGGTACTGCTCGTTGACCAGTTCTCCGTCCTCGGCACGGCATTCGATGTGAATGGTGATGGTGGTGCCGTTCTCCCGGCCCTCGTAGCCGACCGCACGGGCCCGCGAGACCAGCCGGTCGTCCGGCCGGATCGGGCGGTGGAAGTGGAAGTCCTGCTCCCCGTGCACGACTCGGCCGAAGATCTCCATCGGCACCACGTCGATGACCGGCATCATCATCGCCTCGAAGACCGGGACGATGGCGAAGACCGGCGAGGCGATATCGCCGGACAGGTGCGCCGGAATCGGGTCGTTGGTCGCGGCGGCGTAGTCGGCGATCCGCTCGCGGGTGACCTCGAAACGTTCCTCGTCGGACCAGACGTTCAGGCCCGCGTCGTCGAATTCCACCGGGCGTGGCGCTGTTTCGGTAGCCATGGGCGTCTCCTCGCCGGGCTCAGGCGGTCGCGAGTGCGTCGAGCTGGCCCAGGGTCTTGTCCAGCTGGGTGGCGCCGTCCTTCTCGACCGCCTTGCCGAGCGCACCCTTGATGAGCGCCCCCTCGAAATCACCGGATACCGAGAACGTGCTGCCGGCGTCGTTCGCGGCGATATCGAAGGAGAACCTCACCTTCACCCCGGCCATGCCGCTGCCGCTGAGCACGAGGTTGTTCGGTGAATCGACCTCTTCCACCACCCATTCCATCTTGTTCGCCATGCCCAGCATCATGATCTTGGCGACCAGTGTCGAACCGGTGGTGAGGGTGGCGGGCGGCTCCTCCATCCAGCGTTCGTGGATGGTGAACCATTTGTCCCAGGTCTGTGGATCCGAGACCACCGCCCACAGGGCTTCGGGGGTGGCGTTGAGATTCCTGGTGGCTTCGATGTGGCCCATGGGCGATACTCCTTCTGCGGTGGAATGATTCAGCGATCCGCGCGCTGGTAGGCGGTGACGACAGCCGCGCCGCCGAGGCCGATGTTGTGCTGGAGGGCGGCGGTGACACCGTCGACCTGGCGCTTGTCCGCCTCGCCGCGCAACTGCCAGGTGAGTTCGCTGCATTGCGCCAGACCGGTGGCGCCCAGCGGATGCCCCTTGGAGATCAATCCGCCGGAGGGGTTGACCACCCAGGTGCCGCCGTAGGTCGTCTGATCGCCGTCGACGAGGCTGCCCGCTTCCCCCTCGCCGCACAGCCCCAGCGCCTCGTAGAGCAGCAGTTCGTTGGCGGAGAAGCAATCGTGCAGCTCGATGACCTGGAAGTCCCGCGGGCCGAGCCCGGACTGTCCGTACACCTGTCGCGCGGCTTGCGCATTCATGTCGTAGCCGATGAGATTCTTGGCGGTGCCGTCGAAGGTCGAGGCGAAGTCGGTGGTCATCGCCTGCCCGACGATCTCGACCGCGCGGGCGGACAGGTCGTGGCGGTCGACGAAATCCTCCGAGGCCAGAATGACCGCTCCGGAGCCGTCCGAGGTCGGCGAGCACTGCAGTTTGGTGAGCGGGTCGTAGATCATCCGCGAGGACAGGATGTCGTCGAGCGAATACGCGTCTTGGAACTGCGAATACGGGTTGTTCACCGAATGCTTGTGGTTCTTGTAGCCGATCTTCGCGAAATGCTCCGCGGTGGTGCCGAATTGCTTCATGTGTTCACGACCGGCGGCGCCGAACATCCACGGAGCCGGTGGGAACAGCACCTCGGAGATCTCGGCCAGGGCCATCATGTGCTTGGCCATCGGCTGTTCGCGGTCGTCCCAGGTGGAACCGAGTGAGCCGGGCTGCATCTTCTCGAAGCCGAGTGCCAGTGTGCACTGCGCGAGTCCGCCCCGGATCGCCTGGGCCGCGAGGTACAGCGCGGTCGACCCGGTGGAACAGTTGTTGTTCACGTTGACCACCGGGATGCCGGTCATTCCCAGCTCGTAGACCGCGCGCTGTCCGGAGGTGGACTCCCCGTAGACATAGCCCACATAGGCCTGCTGTATCTCGCGATAGTCGATACCCGCGTCGGCGAGTGCGTTGGTTCCCGACTCGCGGGCCATATCCGGGTAATCCCAGGCCCGGGTCGTTCCGTCGGCCTCGGTGACCTGGCGGCGCCCCGGCTTCTCGAACTTCGTCATTCCGACGCCGACGACATAGACCTTGTTCGTCATCGAACTCCTCCCATCCGCACCGCCTCGTAGGACCGGGCGGCAGTGGCCGATCCGTTCCGATCAGGCTGAAACAAACATACGAAGCTGTATGTAAATACGCAAGAGCGACAACGAAAATGGGCGTGATTGTTTACGAAAGCGCAGTTCAACAGCTTGTATTGATACGTACAGGATGGGGTGCCGAGTGGTACGAATCGACGATCACGAGGCAGCGACCGCGCATTCCGAACGCGCAGCGAGACCAACCGGAGACAGCCGCGCGAACGGCCGCCCCGCGCTCTGCGATGCAGGCTCAGTGCCGCTCGGCGATACCCAACCCCGGCAACGCCGCCTGGGCCGCCAGCCGCAGCTGGGCCGATGCTCGCTGCCAGCGCCGATAGGCCCGATCCGGGTCCGGAGAGACGAAGTTCGACACCAGAATTCCGCGCAGCGTATCCATCGCGGTGTAGGCGAAATCGCGAACTTCCTTGCGCCGCATCTCATCCGGCACCATCTGCGAAACCGCCATCAGGACCGCGTTGTTGACGAACGGTTCGACCTTCTCGGCCTCGGCGGCCAGTACGGGGTCGGTGCGGCCGGCCACCCACAGCTCCATCGCGGCGATGAACAGCGGCCCCTGATGCAGTTCCCACATCGCGTCCAGCGTCGCGCCGATCGGATCGTCACCCGCTCGCAACCGGCCGAGCTCCTTCATCGCGGCCTCGGTCCGCCGCTGCGCGAGATGCGAGATCGCGGCCACCACCAGGTCGGTCTTGGAGCCGAAATGATGTACCTGCGCACCCCTGGTGACCCCGGCGCGCTCGGCCACCCGAGGAGTGGTGGTACCGGCGTAGCCGAATTCCACCAGGCATTCGATCGTCGCGTCGAGCAGCCGAGCCCGCATCTCGCTGCTGCGCTGTTCCTGCGTGCGGCGCGGCGCCTTGCCGACGACAGATCTGGCCATTCCGGAAATCCTACACTTACATACACAGATGCATGAAACTCACTTGGACGCTTGCGCCGCCCGCCCGCGCTGCACCGCGGCTATCAGAACCCGTACCCCCGCGCCGATCAGCGCGAGGTCGGCCAGGATCTGCACGGTCACCACGACGCGCGCCGCCTGCGAGGTCGCCGCGATATCACCGAAACCGACCGTGCCCAGAACGGTCACGGTGAAGTAGAGAGCGTCGACCCGGGTCAGCGGCGCCGTGAAGCCGTCCGGCGCGACGGACGACATCAGCACATAGATGGTGGCGAACATGAGGATGAACGCCACCGCGATCACGGTCATCGCCTCCGCCCCGCGCAGCCCCGGATAGCGCGCGGCGAGGATACGTTTGGCCTCCCAGACGATGAGCACGACGACCAGCACCAGACCGCCGCACAGACCGAGCAGCGGACCCAGTTCGTCCAAATGATGAAAGGGCAGCAGAAAATACAGGGCGACGAGCACGATCGTGGTCCCCGAGGTTCGGGCCGCGGCGGCCAGCACCGCCCGCCGCCGATCACCGTCGGCCGGCCACTGTTGCTGCGGATCCATCCCTGACCTCCGGGTCGAGTGCTACCGCGTGCTCCGAATCACTCAACCACGCCGGACGCCGCGGCGGCGGGTTGCCACAGCGGCAAGCGACCACTTCCCCTCAATGGGAAATCACATCGCGGCATCTCGGCGGCTCGAGTTGAGACACTGACTATCGACCAGTCGGTGACGAGCCGTGCATGGCCCGACTCGGCGAGCCGGGAGGTTCGGGGTCCGGCAGCCGAGGTGCCGGAAGCAGCGTGAGGATTGATGAGAGAACTTCATCCCGATGTGCGCGTGGCGATGGCGATGGGGCGGGAACTGAAACACCGCATCGCCGAAATGCGCGAGCGAGCCGACGGCGTGGTCGCGCGCCGCCCCTCACCGAGCGGCACGGTGATTCCCGAGGTCAATGCCTACGGCCAGCTGACCGATCTGTACCTCGCACCCGGCACCTGCGATCGATTCGACAATCACGAGCTGGTCGCCGAGATCATGTCAGCCATCCGGGAGAGCACCGCCAACGCGCGCCGACAGTACGACATCACCATGAACGAGGACCATCAGCACGTGCCACTTGCCGAGAAGGCGCGGCAGTGGCGGGCGGAGATGCACGCACCGAAGCCCCCCACCACTGGGAACCCAGAAGAATGAGATCCGGATGGTTGGCGGGAGGATTGGCCGGTTATGGCAGATTATCTGGATTTCGACCCGGATCAGCTGCGCGTATACGCCGAGCAACTCGATAGATATGCCGCTGCCATGCGGAAATGGGGCGAGATTCCGGAGGGCTGGCTCAAAGAGTTCCCGGACGGCTACGGCACCATCGCAGATCCGATGCACGGCGCGCTGTGGGACTACTACCGCGATCGCCACGACAAGGCCGAAGCACAGGCGGCCTCGGCCATTCGAACCCGCGACGATCTGCGGGCCGCGGCCGAGCGCATGGAGCACTCCGAACTCTCCGGGGGCCAACAGATTTCCAACACCGGCCCGCACGGCGGTCCGAGTCCGGTAGCCCCCCACACTCCCGGAGCACCAGGTGATACCGCGCCGCGCATCCCAGACAGAACGGATAATTCTCCCGAGTCGCAGCCGATGCCGGATGCCACGCCGGACACTGCCGTGCCCCCGGCCGGCACCGCCCGCTCCGACGGAGAGACCGGCCCGCCCCTGGCCGCAACACCCCCGCCCGGTCACGACAACAGGCTGCCGTTCGCAACTCCGAATATCGCTACATCACAAGATATTTCGCATACGCCGCCGAGCCTCGAACACCACCACGACAGTTCGGCACCCGCGCCGGTTCACGTCACGTCCGTGGAGGTTTCCCCGCTCGCCACCGCATACGGAATCGGTGACCAGCCCGAAACGCCGACCGCCGGTGCCGTACCACCGATGGGACCGGTAGGTCCCGCCCCCGCGGGTCCACCTCCCGAGCCACCGAGGCCGCTGCCCCGGGGACCACTCGCAGTCTCGGCCCAGCCCGCCCGGGGACACCGGCAGGGCCTGCCGCCGCTGGTAGTCGGCGACGAAGGCGAGGACGATCTGACGCTGGCCCGGACACTACTGGCAGCCGTGCTCTTCGCAGTCGGGGATACAGCGCCCGGTGTCGAGTGGGCAACCGGGGTCGTCCGATCCGGGCGACGCGCCATCGTCACGCTGACCTCCACCGAGGGACGCGGGTGGCTACCGGCCGGATTGTTCCTGCCCTCGGAGGTTCTGATCCCCTGGCACTGGGATTCGATCCTGGATGCCGAGGGGCGGACGGCCATTACGACGTTCGAAAACAGTTCCGACCCAGCCCGTTTCCTCGCCGAATTCGGTCATCACGCATCCCGCAGCAAGCGTGGCCGATTGCGCGCTCTCGCATCGTCGGCGCGTGTGAACGATTCCGTGCGCGCCGCTCTCGGTAACGAGGTCGTCATCGCGGATCAGGTGGTAGCGAGCGAAACCGCCGTCGACCTGTCCGGCCCCGGCGCCGGTCTGTCGGACCGGCTGGATATGGGTGGCTCCTCAGCGGCGCGGCAACGCGCAACCGAAATCGCGGATTCCGACATCCGTACTGTCTGCGTGCAATTGGCTCACGCCGCCCATGAGCTGGTACGGCAGGCGGCAGCGACCGCCGCTCCGGAGACCTCCGCCCACCGAGCCCGGCGGCACCGGGTCTTGGAGGCACTTCGCGCCGGGCGCGAGGTGCCGACCGACGCTTGGGACAACTCCCCCACCGCCGAGCACCACGACGCAGGGGCATCGTCGGCCATCTTCGCGCCATCGTCAGTATCGCGTCCAGCAGTGGTAGCTCCCGCGATCTCCACCGCTTCCCCACACCCCACGTCGGACACAGATATCGAACGCGGCCGGACATTCGAGCGACGAGCCGATGAACTGATATCGCTACTGCTCGCGGGGAGAGGTGATCGCCAAATGCTTCGCGATGCGCTCTACGCCCACGATCAGATCGCGGCACATCCGCAACTCCAGGTCATGTTGCGGAGGGCGGAAATCGGTTCTGTCGACGTAGGTTCGGCCGGGGAGGGCGAGATGGCGAAACCGGCCGACGAATATCGAGTTACCCTGTGAGCCCGGGGCTCCACGCTGAAGAGAGGAGTATCCGATGACCGACGCGGCGGATACCGGTGCGCTGATCGAGAAGATCCGGAGTACCCACGATCATTGGGGCAACGACCGCTACACCGCGGACCAATCCAAAGAGTTCCTGAAAGATCTTGCCGGCCTGACACCGGAACAATTCGACACAGTCTGGCACGGCCTCAGCAAGAACGATCGAGAAGATCTCGCACTTGATATAGAAAACGACGCCTACGATCCACGCAAAGAAGGCGACTATCAGGTGCTCGCCAAAGCGTTGGCGGACGACAAGTTCGACGACGCAATGACGTACATAAAAGGACAGAAAGCCAACCAAGACGCTCAGAAAAATAGTGATCCGCCGAAGTTCAATAAGGATCAGGGATTCCTACCCAGCGATGGCAAGAAGCATTTCGAGGAAGTGCTCCTGTATGTTCCCAGGGGGCGGAGCGCGTCGCTGCTCGAGCTGATCCAGGATACCCAGGACACGATGCAGAGCGGAATGGACTCACTCGGCTCTCGCAACCCGAAGGACGCACCTGATTTCAATGCCATGCTGGAGCAACACCAGCTCGACAAGCCTGACGGCTGGTCGAATATCATCGACAGGTATGACACGTTCAAGAAGACCTTCGACTCACGCGAAGACGCATTCAAAGACAAAAACAAGGATGTCAATTTCACTACCAAGACGACCCAGAAGGACCTTCTGGAATGCGCCTCTAAACTCAAAAGTGTCAAAGACGATCTGAACACTTCTCTTCAGGTGGATTTGAGCACCAGCGCCAGACAGGACGGCAACAAGTTATACACCCACCCGGGTGGACCAAATTCCACGGACCCGGGAGAGCTGGTATTCACTCGCGCGAAGTCTACCGATGACTTCACGCTGACGCCGGAAGCCGAGCAGAAGTACTACGTCGCCCAGATCCAAACCGCCGTCGACAAGTGGAACAAAATTTACGACGACACGGCGATGAAGTTTCAGAAGCAGGCCGACGGAGTCGACGACCCAGGCCCGGGAGCTCCCCCCAAACCGGCAGCGCCGGCAGCACCCGCAGCCCCCGCAGCCCCCGCAGCACCGGCGTCGCCGGTCACGCCCGCTGTCGATACAACCGCGACACCCCTGGACGACCAGCAGGACTACAGCGACATCTTCGGCGACCTGTCCGATGGGCAGGACGGGGCCAAGGCCACCGACATTTCGGATCTCTGGGGCACCGACGACCTGAACGGCACGTCGGACGGCACCGATAAGACCGGCACCTCCGACGGGACGGGCTCGTCCGATTCGGATAACCCGTGGCAGCAGATCGAGAACGGCATCACCGGCGGAAACGGCCAGAACACGGGCACGACCGGCTCCACCGGTTCCACCGGTGCGGCAACGAATCCGGCAGCCGCGATGGCGAACCCCGCGACATATATGAATCCGATGACGAACCCCGGTATGGCGGGATTCATGAACCCCGCCGGGTATCAGAACGCGTCCTCACAGTTCGGCCAGAACGGCACGGGGACAGGCAGCGGCGCCGGTTACGGCAACCCATCGATTCCCGGTATGCCCAACGCGGCGTCGGCATTCAACACCGGCGCCACCGCACAACAGGCGGGCTATACGAACCCGGCATCGGCGGTATCGGCCAGCCAAGCCGCCGGCACGCCCCCGCCCGGGACGACGAATCATTCCATGGTCGATATGAAGCTGCCGGACGGCAGTGCGCCGCAGAAGGTTCCCGCGAGCGTGGCCGCCGCGGTGAACAGTGCGCTGAACAATCCGAACGGCAGCGATGCGGTCGCCGCCTACGGCAGCGCCTACGGGCAGCCGACACCGGTCGACGGTTCGAATCTGCACACCGGCGATATCGTGCAGTGGGCCGATCGCAGTGCGGTCATCGTTCGCGAGGGTAGCGACAACTACTACATCATCACCGACGGCCAGATGCGGCACGTCGAGCTGAAAGATCTCCCGAACTACAACAACGGGGCGTTCGGCCAGTTCGGCGGCTTCTTCCGGCCGTCCGGTGGGGGCGATGCGAACCAGCCGGGGCAGGCGGAGCCGCACGCCATGGTGCAGCCGACCCAGACGGTCGCCGCATCGTCGACGACCTCCACTCGCCCGCCGAGCACCGACACACAACAGACGTGACGGCCCGATCGGCCGGAGACTTCCTGGTCGATGTCGCCGAGCGGATCGGGACCGGTTGCACGCCGGATTCCCTTCGCTCGGTACTACTTCGGGCCTGCGGCGGCCGATTGGAAGCGCGGACCCCGGACGGGATTCGGTCGAGCGGAATCACACCTTCCGGAATTCCGTTCGAAGCCAGTGTGACAGGTGGGCGGGGGCAATATTCGCCCGCGCTCCGGTACGTCACCGAAACCACCACCTGGGAGCCGGAGTTCGCCGTTCGGCGGGAGGCATATCTGGCCGCGATCGCGGAACTCGTCGCCTGGCTGCCTGGCAGGAACGATCCGGTGACCGACCTTCTGCACTCCTTCGTCACCACGGTGTACCCCGATCCAGCCGCCATCGAGCCGGGGCGGCGTCTGGCCATGTGGCTCGGAATCGTGCACCACCCCACCGACCCAAATCACATTGCCGGGCTCAAGGTGTACTGCAGCCCCACCGTGCGGTCCGATGTCATCGAGACCGTGAGCCGACGATGGCCTGGCTTCGAGGGATTGAGTCCGATACCGGAGAACGACGATCTTTTCCGTACCGCCGGAGTCGCAATAGAGGTCGACGCACACGCACGCGTGGCGCACAAGATCTATCTCCGGGCGCGCCACCGAAATGTGGCGGTACCAATGAAATTGGTCCGCCATTTCGGCGAACCCGGGTGGGAGACGCTGTCGGAGTTCACCCGGTGTGGCGTGGATGCGGCAGACCTGCACAATTTCGATTACTTCGTCTGCCGTACCCGGCGTGACAACGAAAACGCTTCGTGCACTGTCACGTTGATGACGAAAAGGTCTGACTACCTCGCCGAGTTGGCCCGCCAACTGGCGGGACGGCACCACGGCACCACCCGGGCGGTGGACGCCATGGCACATGCCGCGCGTTCCTGCGGCGCGACTTGGCGCTATTCGGGACTGGGACTGGGCTTCTCAGCCGAGCGCGGCATCGACAAACTGAACGTCTACGGCACGCCGACGTGGGAGAACACCTCGGGCTCGGCCGAACTCAGATCTGCCCGGCCGCTCTCACCATCGGAAGATGCGCGTTGACGTGTTCGAGCCGCAAGGCGGAACGCAGTTCGGCCAGCCGGTTCAGATCGTCACCGTAGAGACCGGCCGCTTTCGCATCGTCGAGGTCGCTCACTCCGTACAGATACGGGCGGCCACCCAACCCACAACAGCGGCGCTGCAGGTCGCGAAATGTCTCCCGCGCATCGGCTATCGCGTCCGGATGACGATCGACGGTGGCGTACAACCCGACCCCGACCGAGACCGGTGCCGGCAGGACGGGTGCGAATGCGAAGGGAACGGCATCGACGGGCCGCCGTATGACCAGGACGTACACCCTGGTCGAGGGATGGTCGAAGGGTACTCGATCAAGCTGTGCCGCAACGGTTTCGACCATCGCCACGCAGTGTTCGGCCGGTACCACGTAGTCTGCCCACATCCGCGCTCTGTCGACGAGCGGCCGCCACGCGGCACGCGGATCGGCCTCCCACACCGGCGACTGCGTGACAACGGTGCAGTCCTCACCCTCACACGGCCGGGCCGGGCCGGGACCTCGCCGACCGCTGACCGATCGGATTCGGCCGTGGGCGGCCATTCCCGAGTAGGTGTCGACGTCGTCGCGGTTCGCGACTCGTGCGGTGTGCTCGGCGAGCGCGCCGAGACTCGGATGATCGACCCGATGCTCGTGCAGGCGGAGGTCGTGTCCGACTGTCCGCAGCACCACCCGGTCGATCAATCCGACCGTACCCAGCCCCCCGAGCGCGAACCGGAACAGTTCGCGATGTTCGGTCCGGGAACACCAACGGCTGCTTCCGGTTCCGTCGATCAGCGCAATGCGCTCCACATGATCGATCTGCCAGCCGGATCGGATCGACTGGGATCCGGCGCCACCGACGGACAATGTGCCACCCACCGACATATGCAGATGATCCGGCAGCACCGGAAACGCCCGCCCGCGCCGATTCAGATAGCGCTCGAGTCCGAGCCAGCTGGCACCCGCCGGCACCTCGACCAGTCCGTCACCCAGATCCCGGATTTCCCGGGTCGCGGTGTCGGGCGCGTAGGTGACCAGCAGTTCGTCATCGGTGACCGTCTGACCGGCACAGGAGTGCCCGGAACCGCGCAGCGTCAACGGCCGGCCGGAACCGAGCAGAGCGGACGGGAATGCGGACGGCTGTCGATGGACGGCCCGAGGAGTAGCGCGATACAGGCCGCCGAAGTCGGTATCGAATTCGGTGACGGAAACCTCACCGGCACTCATGATCTCGGCAGCGGTGGTGTCACCGTCCGGACAGCGGTATACGGCACGACGTCATCGTAGTGACCCGCCGAGGCGCCTTCTCACCGCGAGGAAGTAGCGGCCCCGCGGTGCGGGAACGCACGCCGCGCCGACCACACGGTGACGGTGAACAGCACGACACCCGCGACGGCGAGACCCGCGCCGACGACGGCCGGGGCCGTGTATCCGAGGCCGGCGGCGATGACGAGACCACCCAGCCAGGCGCCCGCCGCATTGGCGATATTCAGCGCGCCGTGGTTGAGCGCGGCGGCCAGGGTTTGGGCATCGTGGGCGACATCCATCAGGCGGGTCTGCAGGCCCGGTGCCAGCGCGGCCCCGGACGCGCCGACCAGGAAGGCGCCGATCGCGGCGGTGAACGGATTGTGGGCGCCGGCGACGAATCCGGCGAGGATCACCACCATCGCGACGAGGGCCACGAAGATCGAACGGTCCACGCCGCGATCGGCTAGGACGCCGCCGCCGATATTGCCGGCGACCATGCCCAACCCGAACAACGCCAGCACGATCGGCACGAACCCCTGCGACATTCCGGCCACATCGGTGAGCGTGGAGGTGATGTAGGTGTAGACCGCGAACATGCCGCCGAAGCCGACCGCGCCGACCAGCAGGGTCAGCAGCACCTGCGGGCGGCGCAGTGCGGTCAGTTCGGTGCGCGGATCCGTCACCCGCACCCCGTGCAAATCGGGAACGAACCGGCTGATCGCGAAGACCGTCGCGACTCCGAGGACCGCGACGACCACGTAGGCGTCACGCCAGCCGAGCGCCTGCCCCAGCCAGGTGGCCGCGGGGACGCCCACCACATTGGCCGCGCTCAGACCCAGCATCACCGCGGCGACCGCCTTGGCTCGCTGTCCCACCGGCGCCAGCGAGGCGGCCGCCAATGAGGCCACGCCGAAATAGGCGCCGTGCGGGAGGCCGGCGACGAACCGGGCCGCGACCAGAGCCGGAAACGCCGGCGCCAGCACCGAGGCGATATTGCCGACGGTGAAGGCGACCATCAACGCGATCAGCAGTCGCTTGCGCGGCATCCGGGCGCACAACGCCGCGATCACCGGAGCGCCGACCACCACACCCAGCGCATACGCCGAGACGGCATGTCCGGCGGTGGGCTCCGATACCCGCAGGTCCGCGGCGATATCGGGCAGCAGGCCCATGGTGACGAATTCGGTGGTGCCGATGCCGAAGCCGCCGAGCGCCAACGCGAGCATCGCCGGGATGTGCCATCCGGTGCGAACCGGATCCGGCCGAGACGAGTCCTGTCGTCCTGTCGTCCCGGCGGGCGCGAGATCGTCGGCAGGGCTTGCGCTGCGCAGGAGAGCTGAGTCGACCATAGGGTTGGCCAACGCGCGCCCGGCGCCGACCGATACCCGGTATCGAGGTGATTCGACTCACGGACCGGACGCGCACCGGTCCGGAACGCAATTCGGGCACCCGCGGCCACCGAATCGGTGGGGGCGGGTGCCCGGATATCTCTACCGCCCGCACCGGAAGCTCCGGGCGGACGACGGCGCTCAGCTCAGTTCGCGCGCCAAGTTGGCGTCGAGCACGCCGAGGAACTCCTCGGTGGTCAGGTAGCCCTGGTTGCCACCGACCAGCAGCGCCAGATCCTTGGTCATCTGACCGCTCTCCACGGTCTTGATGACGACATCCTCGAGAGTCTGCGCGAAGCCGATGACCTCGGGGGTGTTGTCCAGCTTCCCGCGGTGGGCGATGCCACGGGTCCACGCGAAGATCGAGGCGATCGGGTTGGTGGAGGTGGGCTTGCCCTGCTGGTGCTGGCGGAAGTGCCGGGTCACGGTGCCGTGCGCGGCCTCCGCCTCACAGGTGCGGCCGTCCGGGGTGAGCAGCACCGAGGTCATCAGGCCCAGCGAGCCGAAGCCCTGCGCCACGGTGTCGGACTGCACATCGCCGTCGTAGTTCTTGCAGGCCCAGACGTAGCCGCCCTCCCACTTCAGGGCGGAGGCGACCATATCGTCGATCAGCCGGTGCTCGTAGGTCAGGCCGGCGGCGTCGAACTCCTGCTTGAACTCGGTGTCGAAGATCTCCTGGAACGTATCCTTGAACATGCCGTCGTAGGCCTTCAGGATGGTGTTCTTGGTCGACATGTAGACCGGGTAGTTCTGCTGCAGGCCGTAGTTCAGCGAGGCCCGCGCGAAGTCCTCGATGGACTTCTTGAAGTTGTACATACCCATGACGACACCGCCGTCGGTGGGCATCTTCACCACTTCGTGGACGATCGGCTCGGAGCCGTCCTCCGGGGTGAACTGGATCGTGACGGTGCCCGCCTGATGCACCTTGAAGTCCGTGGCGCGGTACTGGTCGCCGAAGGCGTGACGGCCGATGATGATCGGCTTGGTCCAGCCCGGAACCAGACGCGGAACGTTGGAGATGATGATCGGCGCGCGGAAGATGGTGCCGCCGAGGATGTTACGAATCGTGCCGTTCGGCGAACGCCACATCTTCTTGAGATCGAATTCCTCGACCCGCGCTTCGTCAGGGGTGATGGTGGCGCATTTGACGCCGACGCCGTGCTTCTTGATGGCGTTGGCCGCGTCGATGGTGACCTGGTCATCGGTCTTGTCGCGGTATTCGATGCCCAGGTCGTAGTACTCGAGGTTCACATCGAGGTACGGATGGATCAGCTTGTCCTTGATGAACTGCCAGATGATCCGGGTCATCTCGTCGCCGTCGAGTTCGACGACGGTCCCTTCAACCTTGATCTTGGACATGGATCTTCGTGTCCTCCTAAGGAAGGTGTGCTCCCATTGCACGGCCAGGCGAGCACGCTTGTGAGCGGACCCCAGCTGTTCAACAGACAACGTATACGCCCCGCGTTGTCCACGAGACGCCTGGTGCTAAACAAGACAAGCGTACTGGTGCGCTGTGTCTCAGAAACAGGGGCCGCCCCATTGAGTGATACGCACGTCACATCGGCCACATTTCCCGCGGCGGCCGCCACCCCGATCGGCTGAGCCCAACCCTCGCACCCGTCCGGACCGATTGTTACCATCCACAGCAGGTCATGAGTGCCAGCGCCAAGCCCCGGCTCGCTGGCCGGCAACCCTCCAGTTGCGGTGGGGTGCTCCGGGTGATTGACCGGGCTCTCGAAAGCCGAGGGCAAGCGCGACGATCAGGAGCAACAAGTGAGTGAATTCACCGTGCCCGACGGCAAGGGTGTGGAGGCGGCGGCGCGCCCGGGGGGTGTCGCTAACATCGGGGATGTGTGTTCTCGAGGTATTCGTGTCGAACGTGCGGCGCGGCTCTGCGCGGTGACGGCGCGGTGACCGTGAGTATCGAATCGAACACGTCGCGGCCCGGCGCAACGACACTGCTACCGCCGCCGGACGGCAGCCTGGGAACCATCGGCATCGGCGACGTCCGGCTGGAGAACGGCGCGGTGATACCCGGCGTCGAGCTCGCGGTGCAGCGCTGGGGTGAGCTGTCCCCCGGACTGGACAACGTGGTGCTGGTCGAACACGCACTCACCGGCGATTCCCACGTCTGCGGCAACCCCGACGATCGGCACGCGCTGCCCGGATGGTGGGACGGACTGGTCGGCCCCGGCGCCGCACTGGACACCGACCACTGGTGTGTCATCGCCACGAATGTGCTGGGCGGTTGTCAGGGCAGTACCGGGCCCGGCTCCCTCGCCGCGGACGGAAAGCCTTGGGGCGCTCGGTTTCCGGAGATCTCGATCCGCGATCAGGTCACCGTCGAGGTGACACTGCTCGAGCTGCTGGGCATCCCCCGCATCGCCGCGGTCGTCGGCGGATCCATGGGTGGTATGCGGGTGCTCGAGTGGATGGTCGGCTCTCCCGATCGCGTCGACGCCGCGCTGGTCTTGGCCGTCGGCGCCCGGGCGACCGCCGATCAGATCGGCACCCAGACCACGCAGATCGCCGCGATCAAGGCCGATCCGGACTGGCAGGGCGGCGATTACCACGGCACCGGCCGCAGCCCGCGCGCCGGCCTGGGTATCGCACGCCGGATCGCGCATCTGACCTATCGCACCGAATTCGAGCTCGATCACCGGTTCGCGAACTCCGCGCAGGGTGACGAAGACCCTCGGGACGGCGGACGGTATGCGGTGCAGAGCTATCTCGACCATCAGGCCGACAAGCTGGTCGCCCGTTTCGACGCGGCCACCTACGTACTGCTGTCGGAGGCGATGAACCGCCACGACGTCGGCCGCGGTCGCGGCGGTATCGAGGCCGCACTGGCCGCCACCCCGGTCCCGTGCCTGGTCGGCGGTGTGGATTCGGATCGGTTGTACCCGTTGCGAACCCAGCAGGAACTGGCCGATCTGCTGCCCGGCTGCAAGGGGCTGGAAGTCGTGCACTCACGCGACGGCCACGACGGTTTCCTCACCGAGACCGAGGCGATCGGCAAACTGCTGGAGCAGACGATGGAATTGGCTCGCGCCGCCCGGAACGCCCGCGCCTGATCCTCGCCGGCAGTCACCGCGATCCCCGCAGCCCGGGCCGGGCTCGATCCCCGCAGCCCGGGCCGGGCTCGATGCCCTCAGCCGACGCCGAGGCTGCTGATGGTGGCGGCCAGCACGATGATCGCGCCACCCAGCACCGTGTAGGCGCCGATATCGAACGGCCTGCTCCGCACCGCCAGCAGCCCGACCCGGGCCGGCGGCAGGCACAACCGGAACGCCGCGGCCAGTAGTGTCGCTCCGCCGATGAAGAACGCGCCGCGGCGCCAGCGGTCCTGCGCTACGAAGACCACCGCGACCAGCAACACCACGACGACCAGCAGCATCGGCAGGTGAACCTGGAAGAAGCGGTTCACCGGGCTGGAGTGCTGCTGCGGGTGCGTGGCGGGCGCATCGGTCACGGCTGCGATTCTCGCATGTCCGGTCGTCCCGCCGCCGGGAGCGGGGGCGGCGCGGTCGCGACGGCCACTGGATGCGGCCGCCGCGACCGGGCGAGGATCAGACGCCGAACGGAGCGGCGTAGTGGATACGGCCCGCCGGAAGCGGATGGCCCGCGTCGAGCGTGAGAGCCATCAGCGCGTCATCGGGAACATCGATGCTCAGATCGATGCCGTACCGGCTTGCCCGCCGGAAGCCGAACCGCGGGTAGTACTCGGGGTGGCCGAGCACAGTGACGAAATGCTCCCCGTGGTCGGCCGCAGCCCGCAATGCGGCGCGAACGGACGCCGCCCCGGCACCGGTGCGCTGGTACTGCGGCAGTACGGCGCACGGTCCCAGGCACAGGGCCGGGACGTCGCCGATATGGCAGCGAGTCAGCAGCGCGTAGCCGACGACGGTGTCGTCGGGTCCGGCCGCCACGATCGACAGGCCGTCGATCCAGGCCGGATCGCCGCGTAGTGCCTCGACGAGATCGGCCTCGTCGGGCCGGTCGAACGCGGCGGTATTGATTGCGTGGACGACGGGAATGTCCGCGGCGGTTTCGGCACGCGTGGTCCAGGTTCGAATAGTCAATGCTACGAATCCGTTTCATAGAGATCGGGTGATGAGTCGACGCGGTTGCGCGAGCGAGCGCTCGGCGGAACCGTGGACGAGATCAGGCCGACGCGCGGAAGGAGCCGATGCCCCGGAGGCGGTATTCGGTACCAGCGCGCACGGCGGCCTCACACACAGTCATCAACCCACCTCCCGCGAACTGGTCGACCCCGCGGGCGATCGCGGCATCGATGGAACGGATCGGCCGTCACGAACGGCCGCCGGTCACGGTAGCAGAGGCCGGGCTCCGACGCGTGCCCCGTCGGGTGGACGGGTACCGTCTCGGTGTGCTCAAGCTGGTGTTCTTCGAACCGCGTATCCCACCCAATACGGGTAATGCGATCCGTCTGGCGGCCGGTACGGGATGCGAGCTACATCTGATCGAGCCCCTCGGATTCGATCTGTCGGAACCGAAACTGCGCCGCGCCGGACTGGACTATCACGATCTGGCGGTCGTCACCGTGCACGAAAACCTCACGGCCGCATGGGAATCGCTGCGACCCGAGCGGGTGTTCGCCTTCACCACGCACGCCACCACCCACAACACCGATATCGCCTACCGCCCCGGAGACGTGCTGCTGTTCGGGCCGGAACCGACCGGACTGCCGGATGAGGTGCTGGCCGATACGCACATCACCGAGCAATTGCGCATACCCATGCTGCCCGGCCGCCGGTCGATGAACCTGTCCAACGCCGCGGCGGTCGCCGTATACGAGGCATGGCGCCAGCTCGGGTTCCCGGGAGCGGTGTAATCGCCCGCTCCCGTGGGTGGTTCGCGGCTCAGTTGTCGATCTCGAAGCGTTTGAAGCGGGAGGTGGCTCCGGCCGTGAGCCGCACCGCCGATGTGGGGACACCGTAGTGGTGTGCCAGCAGTTCGATCGCGGCCTTGTTGGCTTTGCCCTCCACCGCGGGTGCGCGCACGTACAGGAGCAGGGTGCCGTCGTCACCGGTTTCGACGAGCGGGCCTTTGCGGCTACCGGGTTTGATGGTCGCGCGGACCACAGTCGGCACGGGCTGCTCCTCGATGTGGGCGATCGACTCCTTGGCAGCCTAGGCCCTCCGCGAGCGGCGACCCTGACCATGCCCCGGCCCCGGACCCGGCGGCCGATCCGCCCCGGATCCGGCACGCTCGAATACGTTCGCCACCTCCAGCAGTGCGGCGGCCGCGGCCCGGATCGCCTCGTGGCCCCGCTGATCGGTATGCCGCACGGTGGCCACGGCCTCGGCGACGAGTTCGGCCCACTCCCCGGCGACACCTTCCCGACCCCCGGTGACCGTCCAATTCTCGGCGACCGAGCAGCCCGCGGCCTCCGCATCGGCGACCAGGTCCGACAATGCCGAAACCGTGCCGTACAGATCGCGCAGAGTGCGCTCCGCGATATCGCACAGCGCCGCGGCACGCAGGCAGACGCGCAGCTCGTCGCCGGTCGATACGGCCGGTCCCGGCTCGTGGCCGATACCTCGCGGTCCGGGCCCACCGAGCCGGCCGCAGACGCCGCGCACCCACTCCGAGGCCGCCGCCAGGTCGGCGATGCGCCGATCGATCGGCGCGTCCGGATGATCGACCGCGCGCCAGGTGCCGAGCACCGAGCGGGGCGGGATCACCGGTTCGGCGCCGTCCGGGCCGTGCGAACGAAACCGCTTCTGCCCCATATCTTCCGCAGCCGCCGCGATACTCACCGCCGCCGCGCCGGCAGTGGATGCCCTGTTCATATCCGCCCCCCTCGTCCGAATGCGATCGCTCGATGTGAACGACCGGAAATCCCTGTTTCCGAACTCTTTTCGAACATAACCAGCGCTCGGGCGGCTGTCACGCACGAGCGCACAGCCGCACCCCGTATCGGAGAACGCACCCCGCTCAACGGAAATCCCGAGACTTCGACGGCATGCGCAGATCCATCCGCTGCAGATGTTCGGCCACAATGCTCACCACTCCCTCCGCGTTCTGTACCCGGCCGCGGATCAGCAGAGCGGGCGCCCCCTGCGCGATGCGGCGATAGCGACGCCACAGCCCCACCGAGCACACCACGTTCACCATGCCGGTCTCGTCTTCCAGATTGACGAAGGTGACCCCGGAGGCGGTGGCCGGTCGCTGCCGATGCGTCACCGCACCGCCCACCAGCACCTTCGAGCCGTCGGGCACGGCGAGCAGCTGATTCGCCGGAACCACACCGAGTTCGTCCCAGCGGGCGCGCAGGAATTCGGTCGGATAGCTGCCGGGTGATACCCCGGTCGCCCACACATCGGCTGCGGCCGTTTCCAATTCGCTCATACCGGGGAGCATCGGCGCGTCGGTGCTCGCACCGGTTCCCGGTAACCGGTCGGATCGCTCGCCCGCGGCCGCCCCCGCGGCCCACAGCGCCTGCCGCCGGCCGAGTCCACGGCCGGATTCGGCGCCGATACTGCCGAGCGCACCCGCGGTGGCCAGCGCTTCGGCCTGCGACACCGACATCTCGACCCGTCCGGTCAGATCCAGAAACGAGGTGTAGGGGCCGGACGACCGTGCCGCGACGATCCGCTCGGCCACCTCGTCACCGATATGCCGGACCGCGGACAGGCCCAGCCGCACCCGGGTGCCGTGCCGCTCCAGCGTCGCCCCGGCGAGGCTGTGATTGATATCGGGCCCGAGCACCACCACCCCGTGCCGTCGCGCATCGGCCACCAGCGACTGCGGTGAATAGAACCCCATCGGCTGCGCGTTCAGCAGCCCCGCGCAGAAGGCGGCGGGATGATGCAGTTTGAACCAGGCCGAATAGAACACCAGGGCGGCGAAACTCTGCGAATGACTTTCCGGGAAACCGAAATTGGCGAAGGCGTAGATCTTCTCGTAGATGCGATCGGCCAGCTCACCGGTGATGCCGTGCAGATCGCGCATGCCCTGATAGAACCGTTCCCGTAAGCGTTCCATACGCTGCGTCGAACGTTTCGAACCCATCGCCCGGCGCAGCTGATCCGCCTCGGCGGCGGTGAATCCGGCGATATCGACCGCCATCTGCATGAGTTGCTCTTGGAACAGCGGAATTCCGAGCGTCCGGGCCAGGGAACTCTCCAGCGCCGGATGATCGATCGTCACCTCTTCCCGGCCGTTGCGGCGACGGATATACGGATGGACCGAACCACCTTGGATGGGCCCGGGGCGGATCAGCGCGACCTCGACGACCAAATCGTAGAAGGCGCGCGGGCGCAGGCGCGGCAGCGTCGCCATCTGGGCCCGTGACTCCACCTGGAAGACGCCCACCGAATCCGCCCGCGACAGCATCTCGTAGACGGCGGATTCGGTGAGATCGATGGCGTGCAGTTCGATATCGGCGCCTTCGTGCTCGCGCACCAGATCGATCATGTAGTGCAGGGCCGACAGCATGCCCAGGCCGAGCAGATCGAACTTCACCAAACCCGCTGCGGCGCAATCGTCCTTGTCCCACTGCAGTACGCTGCGACCCGGCATTCGCGCCCACTCCACCGGGCAGACGTCGGCGATCGGGCGATCGCAGATCACCATGCCGCCGGAATGGATACCCAGATGCCGCGGCAGACCTTCGATCTCACCGGCCAGTTCCAGGACGCGCTCCGGGATATCGGTATGCGTTTCACTCGATACCCCGGTCCACCGGCTCACCTGTTTACCGAAGGCATCCTGCTGACCGGGTGAGAAGCCCAGTGCCCGAGCGGCATCGCGCACCGCGGACTTACCGCGATAGGTGATCACATTGGCCACCTGGGCGGCGTACTCCCGCCCGTATTTGGTGTAGACGTGCTGGATCGCCTCCTCGCGACGATCGGATTCGATATCGATATCGATATCGGGCGGACCGTCGCGCTCGGGCGCCAGGAACCGTTCGAACAGCAGATCGTTGGCGACCGGATCCACATTGGTGATGCCGATCGCGTAGCAGACCGCGGAGTTGGCCGCCGAACCCCGGCCTTGGCACAGGATGTCGTGGCTCTTGCAGAAGGCGACGATATCGTGCACGACCAGGAAGTAACCGGGAAACTTCAGATCGGTGATGATCCGCAGTTCGTGTTCGAGTTGCCGGTACGCCTTGGGATTTCGTTCCGGTGGACCGTAGCGCTCGAGCGCGCCGTCGAGGGTGAGCCGGCGCAACCAGGAATTCTCGTCGTGCCCGGCCGGCACCTCGAACGGCGGCAGCTCCGGGGCGATCAGCCGCAGATCGAAGGCACATTCGCGGGCCAGTTCCGCGGCACCGGTCACCGCCTGCGGGCAGTCGTCGAACAACCGCAGCATCTCCGCGCCCGATCGCAGATGCGCACCACCGGTGGGCGGCAGCCAGCCGTCGATCTCGTCCAGGCTGCGCCGCGCCCGGATCGCCGCCAGCGCCATCGCCCGGCGGCCCTGCGCGGGAGCGGCGAAATGCGCTGCGGTCGTGGCGATCACCGGCACCCGCAGGCGCTCGGCCAGGGCGATCAGCCGGGCATTGCGTTCATCGTCGGTGGGCACCCCGTGCCGGGTGAGTTCGACACTCACCCGATCGCGGCCGAATCGGTCCATCAGATCGCGCAGCGCCGCCTCCGCCTCGGCATCGCCCTGTTCGAGCGCGCGGCGCACATGACCTTTGCGACAGCCGGTGAGGATATGCCAATGCCCCTCCGCGGCGGCCGACAACCGATCCAGGTCGTAGCGCAGAATCCCCTTCTCACCGGCCACCATGTGCGCGGCCGACATCTCCCGCGACAGCCGCCGATAGCCCTCCTGCCCCCGGGCCAGCACCAGCAGATGCGGTCCGGACGGATCCGCTTCCCCGGTGCGCGGTTGCGAATCGGCCATCGACCCGAACAGCGGTGCCGGGACCGCTGTGTCGCGGTGCTCGCCCAGCGACAATTCCGCGCCGAACACCGTCGGCATCCCCCATTCGGCGGCGGCCTCGGCGAAACGCACCACCCCGTAGAAGCCGTTGTGATCGGTGAGCGCCAGCGCCTCCAGCCCCAGCCGCACCGCCTCCTCCACCAGTTCCTCCGGCTGACAGGCACCGTCGAGAAAGCTGTAGGCCGAATGCGCGTGCAGTTCCGCGTACGGCACCGCCGGGCCCGGCTGCGGCGGCCGTGCCCCCGCCCGGTATTCACCCCGGGTATGCGACCACGCCGGACTGTCACCACCGTCGCCCGGCGGCCCGGACCCGCGACCGGGCAGACCGGAGAGCACCCGCTCCATCTCCGCCCACGTCGGCGGACCGTTGCCCCAGCCCATGCGCACGCTTTCGTCGAATCGAACATACTTTCGACATCGATCGTAGCGCCCGTGTCCGACATTCCCGTCGAACACCCGGCGGTGGGACCGGTCACGGTGGCCTGCGTCCCCGGCGGGCCCGCAGACCGCCGAGAATGCGAAGAACGCGGTCAGACACCCCGTTCGGGTTGGTCCAGCATCCGGGCGACCTGGTCGAGTAGCTGCGGCGCATCGCGGACGCGGTGCGCGTCCAGTTCGACCCGCCGGCCGTTCGGATCCGAAATCGTCAGCTTGACGTCGGAGCTCCGCTGGGCGAGCCAGGCCGAGAGCGAACGAGCGAGAACCACGCCGATTCCGCCG
The DNA here is from genome assembly GCF_020733635.1 of Nocardia spumae. Taxonomy (NCBI): domain Bacteria; kingdom Bacillati; phylum Actinomycetota; class Actinomycetes; order Mycobacteriales; family Nocardiaceae; genus Nocardia; species Nocardia spumae. Next base: position 6,024,242 of record NZ_JAJFZL010000001.1, read on the forward strand.
GAGCCCAAGGCGACGGACAACAGCTGCACCGTGGCATCGGCCACCCCGCCGGATTGGCGGACCTTCGCTTTCAGCACCAGTCGGTCACTCAACTCGGGATCCGCGCGCAACCATTTCATCAGCAGCGGAACTTCGTCCACGGTCAGTCTCATGTACAGGATCGGATCGTCGTCCATCCGATCATCGTGCCAGCGCACCCCTGGCCCGGCAGCGTGTCGAGCCCGATGAATCATCCGTAAGACGTTCCGCGACAATCCCTCTGGCTCCGGTCGGCGGAAACGGAACTCGAGACCATCACGAGAACTCCGGAGATGGCTTCGCCACGCCCCAATCGTCCGATGTGGCAATGAAATCCGTAGGCAACTCCAGACTCCGCAGAATACGCCCCGACCGGATCGTCTGATTGCCGACGAAACTCGGCTGGCTCGCCCGCTGACCTCCGATTCATGCGCTGTTCTACGGCGCGCAGGGCACCTTGTACGCCGGGCTGTATCCGCCCGAGGTCCGGTACACCGGATTGTCGTTCGTGTACCAGGTCTCGGGCGTCTACGCCTCGGGCATCACCCCGATGATCGTCACGGCACTGATCGCGGCAGGCGGTAAACCCCATGGCTGGCCTGCGGCTATCTGGTGGCGACGGCGGTGATCAGCGTGATCGCGACCCTGTTCGTCAGCGAGGACGACCGGCTCACCGCCTGAGCCCGATCAGCCGTGTCCGGCGCCCGACAGCAGGATGCGGCGACGGCGACGGCTCCGCCGCGCGGCTTCCTCCCCCGCGGCCGCGGCCTCTTGTTCGGAGGCGCCGGCCGCGATCGCCTTCGCGCGCGCCTCGGCGCTCGCCTTCTCGTCCTTGGCCGCCGACCGCTGACGCAGCGTTTTCCACAGACCCACCGTCATCTCCTTCGGCTCGTGAATATCCGGGCACTGCTCAGCATGGCCGCCGAACACCGCGGCCGCTATCGGCCCGTGGGATGAACAGGGCGCGCTACCTACATCTCGAGAGGTAGGCAGACTGTCGTACGAATGTGGTCCGGCCCCTTGGCAGGCTATCTTACTTTGGAGTAAGTTCGGGGGAAATAAACCTGCAAGGGAGCAGCGATGTCGGATAACCACGCGGCCGAACACGGCTATCTGGCCCGTCGGCGGGCCCGCCGGGATCTGGCCGGCAAACATGTCGTCATCACCGGCGCCTCCTCGGGAATCGGACGGGCCGCGGCCGGCGCGGTGGCCGCCAAGGGCGCGGTGGTGCTGCTGCTCGCCCGGCGCGGTGAGGAACTGAACGCCGTGGTCGAGGAGATCACCGCCGCGGGCGGACAGGCCTACGCCTACCAGTGCGATGTCACCGATTCCGACTCGGTCGACCACACCGTGAAGGCCATTCTCGACACCCACGGCCATGTCGACATGCTGGTCAACAATGCCGGACGGTCCATCCGCCGCGCGGTGCACCGTTCCACCGACCGGCTGCACGATTTCGAACGCACCATGGCGGTCAACTACTTCGGCGCGGTGCGGATGACCCTGGCCCTGCTGCCGCAGATGCGGGAGCGCAAATCCGGTCACATCGTGAACATTTCGAGTGCGGGCGTGCAGGTCGCCACCCCCCGATTCGCCGCCTATCTCGCCAGCAAGGCCGCACTGGATAAGTTCGCCGAGGTCACGGCGGCCGAAATGCTGTCCGACAACATCACTTTCACCACTATCCACATGCCGCTGGTGCGGACGCCGATGATCACGCCCAGCGGTAAGCAGGGCCCCTCGGAATCCCCGGAGTGGGCGGCGGCCACCATCGTGCGCGCACTGACCGACCGGCCCCGGCGGATCGATGTCCCGGTGGGCACCCTGGCCGAATACGGAACGCTGTTCGCGCCCGGAATCAAGGATCGCGTGATGCACCGGTACTACCGGGCGCTGCCGGACTCCCCCGCCGCCAAGGGTGAGCGAGCTCCGGCCGACAACGAGTCCGCTCCGGAAGTACCGGCGCCGCGGCCGAAGCCGCAGCACACCCCCTCGACCGCCGGTCGCGTCACACGGTCGACACTGCGCCGCGCCGCCCGGCTGGTTCCCGGCACCTACTGGTGACTCCCGGCGTCACTCGATCGCGCGAACCTCGTCCGCGACGATCGCCTTCGCCGGTTTCGGATCCGCCCCGCAGCTCGCCTGACGCGGCGGGTAGCCGATCGACCGCGCGGTGACCAGCCAGCGACGCCCGTCGCTGTGGGTCACCCGCGCGGCACCGGCGGCGGTGGCCGGATCCCGCCCCGGAATCACATCGGTGACCTCGGTGGCGGTGAGCTGATCGAGATCGGCCGGAATCCGTTGCCGCACCGCGATCTCGGCCACCTGCTCGACCGGCGAACTACAGCTGCGGCCACGGAACCCGTCCAGCGACACCGCATTCCGGAGCGCGGAATCCACGGCCCGCATCGCCGATTCGCCGTCGACCCGGCCGTAGGTCAGACCCGACGGCAGGATCACCATCGCGGGCGCGAAGCGATGACCACCGGTATGTGAACACTCCCAGACCAGCTCCGGATACTCCGCCGCCAGCCGGGCGGCGATCGGGCGGCCGAGCCGGGCACAGCACTGGTCGCGTTTTCCGTGCGCGCACACCAGGGTCAGCGGACCCCGCACGGCCGCACCGATTCCCGGCGCCGGACCGTTCAGCAGGTGCAGATCGATATCGAGCAGCTGCTTCGGATCCGTGATCGACAACCGTTCACACCAGGAGCCGTCCGGCCGGGTGGAGACGAGCAGAACCGTTCGCACACCGGTGAATTCGCCGCGTCCGGGTCGCCGGATCAAGGTGGGCCGCACCCGGGCGGCCGCGGTGCGCGCGGACAGTTCGGCGGTGAGCTCCTCGCCGAGCACCGCATCGCCGATCACATCGCGCCCCCAGGCCCCGGGCTGTTCGACGCACAACCAGCCGCTCACCCTGGTCGCACTGCCCGGCAACGGAATATCGGCCGCGGCCGTCGAGCACGGCAGGCCGGTGAAGTCGCTCACTGCCCCAGGAACGGCAGCACCACGGCCGCGAACTCCCGGTACCGGTCGCGGTGGATGCTGTGCCCGCAGCTGAAGCTCTGGACCCGGCAGTCCGGCACCCGGGCGCGGAACATCTCCAGCTTCTCCGGATCGACCATGCCGCCCGGACCACCGCGCAACATCAGGGTGGGTGCGGTGATTCCCGTCAATCCCTCCCACCACTCCGGATGGGGTTTGCGAAACTGCTCCAGCGCCGGTGCGGTCATGGACCGGTCGAAGGCCAGGACCGCGCGGGGGTGCCGGATCACACTGGTGGTGGCATGCCACAGTTCCGGAACGGACGGCAGCCGCCGGGTCGGGTTGAATTGCTCGTCGCCGGAACGCAGGGGCAGCGGCTGCTCCTCGAGCACCAGCTTGCGCACCAGCTCCGGCCGCTCGATCGCCGCCCACGAGCAGGCGTAGCCGCCCAGCGAATGACCGACCAGATCCACGGTGCTCAGTTCCAGCCGCTCACACAGGCGCAGCAGATCCGCGCCGAAATCGTCGAACGGATAGGTGGCGGTGCGCCCGCTGCGGCCGTGGCCGCGCAGGTCGGGGATGATCACCCGCCGGCCCGACCGGATCAGCGCGGTGGCGAACCGATCCCAGGTGTGTCCGTCGCCACCCATCCCGTGCACCAGCAGCACCGGCACCTCCGAGAACGGATGCGATACCGGCGCGATACCCGAATCGCGGTAGGCGATCTGCACACCCGCCAGGGGCACCCGGATGACATTCGACTCCACGATCAGCCAGGATACGTCGCCGCCGGTGGCGTCGCCGCAGGTTGTGGGGCGTTCCATAGTGCGGGAGCCCCACCCGGGCGGAGTCCGTATCGTCGGAGGAGCACAACCGGATACCGCCTGGACCGAAGGGACCCTCCGCCATGACCGAGCCCGACGATCGCGTACCCGCACCTCAGGGCAAGGCCCTGGGTATGCCCTACGACTGGCGCCGGCCCACCTTCGCTCGCATCCGCGCCCGGCTGTGGAATCCGGACGATCCGCGGATCTTCACCCCGAAATCGTTCGGCTGGGGCTACGACCTGAATCTCTACCGGCTGCTGCACCGGCGCTGAGCCGGGCCGTCATTCGTAGAGACCCTCCACATGCCAGGCGCGCTCGTAACCGATCAGCAGTAGCGCGCGCTCCTCGGCGTCGAGAAGGATCTGCGCGCGGACCGCACCACCGGAATCGCCGGTGGCCCACCATCGTTCGTCCAGCAGCCACGGACCCGCCCAGCCGGCGATCCGCCACGATCTGCTGCCCCAGTGCAGGACGTCCGGATCGGCGGTGAACATACCCCGTTCGGTGAGCCAGATCGGAAGGCCGTCGGCTGATTCCAGCCGGACCTCGGGCCGGTTGAGCAGCAGTACCGCGGGGGCCGGTTGCGGCAGGTGGCCGGGCCAGGGCCGGGCGGGATCGGCGGCGGGCACCGCCTCCTCGCCGAAGGTGACGAGGGTGACGCGTTCGGCGGGGCCACGGCCACCACTGAGAACACCGATCCGCACCGCCTCACCACCCAGCAGACCCTGCACCCGGACCAGGGCGCGCCGGGCCCGCTGTTCCTCCTCACCGACTCCGCCCCAGAGGCCCAATTGCAGCGCACCGGCCGTCACCACCTCGACCGGTTCCAAGCGCAGCAGCGTGATCGGCGCCGACGGCGGCGCCTCGGAAGCGCCTGTCCGCCCGCGCTTTCCGCTTCGCACGGCACGATGGGTCAACCATCCGTCGAGCTGCCAGCGCACTCGATCCGCGGTGGTCTCCGGGGTCAGCGGTTGCGCACAGCGCCAGATTCTCGACAGTTGTTCCCCGGCCGCGGTTTCGGCGTGCACCGCGAGCCGGGTACAGGCCACCGATGCCGCCGCCAGACGTTCGTGCAGCCGGGTGGCGAGCATACGCCCGGCGAAGGCGGCGGCATCGACCCGCTCGATCGGCGGATCACAGCGGTACTCCACCACCAGATCCGCGGCGGGCGGGGCCGCCGACGGCGGGCGTTCCGGTTCGGCACGGGCGCAGCGGTGCGCGCGGATCGCATCGGCGCCGAATCTGGAGGCGACCTCGGCGGGGGTGAGAGCGGCGAAGTCACCGATCCTGCGTAAACCCAAGCGATGCAGGAGATCCACCAACTCGGCGCGTTCCGGCGGCGCCAAGCTCGGCTCGACCGCCAATTCGCCCACCGGAAGCGGCGCCAGGAACTTCGCGGCCGTACCGGGTTCGACGATCTGCGCGTGGCGGGCCGCGATCACCGCGGCCGACAGTTCGTCGGCGATGCCGATCCGGCACTCCACACCGGTCGCGGCGACCGCGTCGACCAGATGTTCCGCGGCCTGTTCCTCGGAACCGAAATATCGGGCGGCGCCGCGCGCGCCGAGTACCAGCAGCCCCGGGCGTAATACCTCCACCCCCGGCACCGTCGCGTCCACCGCCGTCGCCACCGGCTCGAACAAGCGCGCATCCCGGTCCGGATCCGACTGCGCCACATGCAGATCCGGGCATCGCGCCTGCGCTTCGCGCCTGGTCAGCCCACGCCGGACCCCGGCTTCGCGAGCCACCGCCGAACAGGCCACCACCCGATTCGCGTGCAGCACCACCACCGGGCGCAGCGGTGAGAGATCGGCCACGGCCGCCGCGGCGACGGCCGGCCAATCCGGGCACCACACCGCCAGCACCCGGAATCCGGGCCGCTTCATCGCGGCACCATCCGGACACCGGCACCGTGCTCAGGACGCGACATCGCGGCCGATCCCCACCGCCGGCGCGACCGCCACCTGCCGCGAATCCGTTTCCGGTGCGACCCATTCGACGCGCCCGTTGTGCGGGCACAGATCCAGGCGGCCGGTGCGCACCTGTGCCGAGCGCGCGTGGACGCGCACATCCAGATGTACCGAACACAGGCGGCCGCGCCCCCGGCCCAGCCCCGAATAACCCGTGACCTTGCTGTCGATCCGCAATGTCGGACCGCTCCACTTCCCGTCGGTCACCACCAGGGTGGACCCTTTACTGCGGGCGCGGGCGGCGAGGATCCGAGTCCGGCTGGGCGGCACGGAAATACCTGCCAGGCCGACCACCACCAGATCCAAACCATCCAGCAACACCGCGGCGACCTCCACCGGATCCGGTCCCGGATCGGTCACCACGGCCAGCCGCCCCAGATCGGCGCCCATCTCCGCGGCGGCCAGCAATCCGAGCCGAGGCAGTCCGATCGCCGCGGCGTAACCACCACCGCCGGTCACCGCGGCCAGCAGTCCGGTCAGGAGCGAACCCGCGCCCGAGTACGCCACCACAGACCCCTTCGGCACCCCGCCATCGGGCAGGATGCCGGCCAGAGCGGGCGGTACGGGAAGCAGCTCCGCTCGCGGTTCGGCGACCACGGGCGGACGTTCCACGACCTCGACCCCGCGAGCCGGAATCGCGGCAATCCGCCGCCGCAGCTCCGCCAGCTGCACGGCCCGCGTATCTGCCGCCGAACCCATCTCGCCGACCACCCATCTCCGTCCGCGAACCTTCAGCACCGTTCCAGCTATCGATCTTAATCGAATATACGTTCGATACGACCCAAAGTAGAACCTTCCGACCGGTCTCCGTCAAGCCGCTCCGGCCCACCCGCCACATCAGCCCCAGTGCGACTGTTCCGTCACCGCGCGGATGTGCCCGGCCCGGGGCTTGCGTTCAAGCGCGCTTCAACTTCTAACGTCGGCGCCATGGCTATGACATGGATGATCACCGGAGCGTCCCGCGGACTCGGGCGGGCACTGACCGAACACCTCCTCGGCGCCGGCGAAACGGTCGTGGCGCTGGTGCGCCGGCCCGATTCGCTCGACGATCTGATTCCCGGCGCCGGACGCCGACTCATCGTGCTCCCGCACGACGCCCGCCACACCGAGGCCGCGGATCGCGTCGTCGCCGCGGCCCTCGACCGCGCCGGATCGATCGATGTGCTGGTCAACAATGCGGGCGTCGGAGTGGTGGGCGCCACCGAGGAACTGCCCGAGGCGGAACTGCGAGATCTGTTCGACCTCAACTTCTTCGGCGCGGTGGCACTGACCAAAGCCGTTCTGCCCACCATGCGCGCGGCCGGACGCGGCGCGGTCGTCAACATGAGCAGCCAGGGCGGCGTGCGAGCATTTCCGGGCGTCGGCGCCTACTGCGCAACGAAATTCGCCCTCGAGGGCTGGTCCGAGGCTCTGGCCGGCGAGGTGGCGCCCTTCGGTATCCGCGTGATGCTGGTGCAGCCCAGCCGTTTTCGCACCGCCTTCAACGCCGATTCACTGCGCCTTGCCGATCCGGCACCGGAATATCACGGGTCCCTGGCCGCGGTGCGCCGGGATATGACCACGTCCGACGGTCACCAGGAGGGCGATCCGGCGCGCGCGGCGCAGATCATCACCGATGTGGTCACCGACGGCCTCGCCGACGGCGCCGAGCTGCCGCTGCGGCTGCCGCTGGGCGCGGAGGCCGTCGCGACCATCCGGGCCGCGCACGAACGCGGTATCGCCTACGCCGAACGTTTCGCCGAGCTCGCGCGCCGGGCGGATTTCCCCGACGCGGTCCCCACGGTCCGCAGCGTCTAGCCTGGTCGGATGGCGACAACCACCGAACGCCTCATGGACCGCGCCCTGCGATCGGTAGAGGCCGGGGCCGGCTCCACCGTCGATGCGCTGCATCTCCTGGTCGCCGACCCCGACGAGGCCGACCACACGGCCCCGCGCCCGATTGCCGAAGTGGCCGAATTTCTCGGCGTCTCACCGGCCACGCTGCGTTATTACGAGAAGCTGGGCCTGGTCGCGGTCGATCGCGACGCGAGCGATCGCCGGATCTACTCCACCGAAGCCGTGCGGCGATTGGTCTTCCTGACTCGGATGCGCCTGAGCGGAATGCCGATCACGGACCTGCAACGCTATGTCGAGCTGGTCGACGCCGGTGCGCACACCGTCGACGACCGGCTCGACATGCTGCTGGAACATCGGGAGACGATCAAACGCCAAATCAGGGAGCTCACACTGTCTTTGGCGGCCACCGAATACAAGATCGCCACCTACGGCGGGCACACCGGTGACTGACCCGGCCGGCTGTGACGGTGGCCAACCGCAGCCCGAAGCAGGCCGGTCGTCCTGGTTTTCGGCTATCCTCGCGCCGTGACCGAACGCGCCCGCCCCATCGTCGGCCCCGACTACCTCGTCGCCGGCCGTTACCGCCTGCAGTCCAAACTCGGAGGCGGCGGTATGGGCGCGGTATGGCTGGCCACCGACCGGCTGCTCAACCGCGAGGTCGCCATCAAACAGGTGCTCACCACCGCCGGGCTCAGTGAGGCCGAGGCGACCGAGGTACGCAATCGGATCGTGCACGAGGGCCGGGTCGCGGCCAAGCTCTCGCACGAGCACGCCATCGCCGTCTACGACGTGGTGCTCGAGGCCGGTGAGCCGTGGCTGGTCATGGAGTACCTGCCCTCGCGCAGCGTCGCCAAGGCGCTGGCGCTGGCCGACACCCTCTCCCCCGTCGAGGTCGCCCAGATCGGCGCGCAGGTGGCCGACGCGCTGGCGACCGCCCATGCCGCCGGCATCGTGCACCGCGATATCAAACCGGGCAATATCCTCGTCGCCGATCGCGGCGCCGAGGTGGGGATGGCCAAACTCAGCGACTTCGGCATCTCGAGCGCCGGTGAGGCATTCGACGAACCCGAGGACGTGATCACCGGCACCCCTTCGTATCTGCCGCCGGAGGTGGCGCGCGGGGCCCAGCCCGGTCCGGCCAGTGACGTATTCTCGCTCGGCGCAACGCTGTACACCGCGATCGAGGGACAGCCGCCGTACGGATTCGACGACGACAACGATGTGATCGTGACCCGCGCGGCGATGGCACAGATCATCCCGCCCACCCGCAGCGGGCCGCTCACCGAGGTGCTGCTGCATATGATGGAACCGGCGCCGCAACGACGCCCCACCATGGCCGAGGCGCGTGAGGAAATCCTCACCGCCGCATTCGGTCCCGGCACCGGGCCCTATATTCTCGGCGCTCCGATCCGCACCGAGGACGGCACCATCCCGGCCTGGGCGGCCCGCAACTCCGCCGCCGGATTGCGCAGTCCGCATTCCGCGCCGCTGCCGCGGCCACAGCGAGTCGCCGCGCCCAATGCCGCTGCGGCACAACCGAGACTGGGGAAGTCGAAGCTGGTCGACATCGACTTCACCACATTCGGCCCGAATGCGGCGCCGCTGGCGATCGCGGTCGGACTGCTGATCGGACTGCTCATCCTGATCGTCATCCTGGTCGCCGCGATGTGAGTCGCCGGGCGCAATACCCGCGACGTCAGTCGATGCGGCGGCGGTGGGCCCACCGGGTCAGCGCGTTGCGATTGGACTGCTGTGTCTTGCGCAGCACGTTCGAGGCATGTGTCTCGACGGTTTTCACCGAAATGAACAAGCTCTCGGCGATTTCGCGATAGGTGTAGCCGCGGGCCAGCAGGCGCAGCACCTCGAGTTCGCGCGGGGTCAGCGAATCCAGTTCCGGATCGAGCGGTGGCTCCGGCGCCGGAGACCGGCCGGTGAACGAATCCAGGACGAATCCCGCCAGCCGCGGACTGAACACCGCATCCCCACCGGCAACCCGTCGAATCCCCTCGGCCAGTTCGGAACCGGAGATGGTCTTGGTGACGTAGCCGCGCGCACCCGCGCGAATCACCGCGATCACATCCTCGGCCGCATCGGAAACGCTCAGCGCCAGACACACCGGCCCGTTACCGCCCGGCGCCCCCGGAGCACCCCGCCGGTCCTCGATGCCCTGCAGCACCGCGACACCACCGCCGTCGGGCATGTGCACGTCCAGCAGCACCACATCGGGACGGGCGGAATCGATCCCGGCCACAGCCTCGGCGACGGTACCCGCCTCCCCGATCACATCCATATCGGCTTCACGGCTCAACTCGGCCCGTACCCCGGACCGGAATACGGCGTGGTCGTCGACCAGAAAAACCCGGATCGTCACAGTTCTCCTCACCTCGAGCCGACCCGCAACCGGGCGCGGCAGCACCACCTCATCGGTACCACATCGCATGCCATGGTGCCGGAAGCCCGAACGGGCAGGTGGGGACAACCACATCCGTGCGCCACACGCGCGGACGGCTACCGCGCCCCGGGTCCGGAGCCGGTATCGGCGGCCGCGGTGCGCGGCTGCGTGGAGGATGCGGCCGGATCCGGCACATCGGACATCTCGGCGTCGGAACCTCCGGCCCCATCGGACTCCGCAGAGAATTCCTGCTGCCCCTCGGAATCGGTGCGGGGCATCGTGATCCGTACCTCGGTGCCGCGCCCCGGCGCGGTCTGCACCTCGACGGTGCCGCCCCGCCGCTCGATGCGGGCATGGATCGACTTCGCCAGGCCCTGCCGATCGTTGGGCACCGCGGCCGGATCGAATCCGGAGCCGCGATCGCGGACGAAGATGCCGACCTGATGCGGCTCCACCTCGGCGAAGACGTCGATGGTCGGCACGCCGGCATGTTTGGCGGCATTGACCAACGCTTCCCGGGTGGCGCCGAGCAGTGCGGTGAAATGTTCCTTCGGCAGACCGAATCCGGTATCGCCGGGATCCATCGAGACATCGCCGACGGTCACCGGTGTGACCTGCACGCTGTATTGATCCTCCACCTCACCGGCGATGGTGCGCAGCGCGGCGGCGAGACTCGACTGCGCGGGCACGGAGTCCTCGAACAACCACTTCCGCAGTTCCCGTTCCTGACTGCGAGCCAGCCGGGCGACCTCCTGCGGATCGTCGGCCTGACGCTGGATCAGCGCCAATGTCTGCAGGACCGAATCGTGCAGATGAGAGGCGATCTCTTCCCGTTCCTCGTTGCGGATGCGGGCCGACCGTTCGGCGTTGAGGGCACGCATCATGCGCAGCCACAGCGGCACCGTCAGCAGGCCCACTCCGATGAGGGTGACCGCGACCGCGATCAGCGCCGAACCCAGCGAACTCAGATTGATGCGCGCCAGGACCACCACGCCCAGTCCGACCACGATCAACGTCGCCCCGGCCAGAATTCGCGTCCAGGTGAGCACCGACGGCCGCGCCGGCAGGCCGAGGACCGAACGCGGTCCCTCGGCATCGAATTCGCGCCACACCAGCGCCGCACCGATCGCCACGACGATGATCGGCGCCACCACCCGGGCCGCGGTCCCGTTGAACAACCACGCCATCGATACCGACAGCGCCAGCCCGAGCAGGACCAGGCCCACCGCTTGCCGCCGCTCCGACGCGGTGGGTGGCGGCCCGTCCGCACCGGAGGAGGTGAACAGCCAGAGCATCCCGTACGCGACGATGCCCGCCCCCATCAAGGCCGACAGCAATACGAACGCCATCCGGACCTTGAAGACGTCGACCCCCAGATGGTCGGCGATACCACCGGCCACCCCGCCGACGACCCGGCCACCGGACCGCCGCAGCAGCCGCGGTTGCGCCGGGACCGGCTCCGCGCCGCGACCGTCCGGCCCGAGACCGGCGCGCGGTTCGAACCCCGCGCGAGCATCGAACCCCGAACGCGCGTCGAAGGCGGGCATGGTGGGGTACATGCCTTCGATACTGGCACGTCGCACCGACAACCGACCATCGGGAAATACCCGGAATTCCGATCTCGGTGATATCGCGCGGTCCGCGGATCGGGCATGCCCGCGTCGAGCTGCCGATCCCGGTGACAGCGGGGCGGGCACCATCCCGGGCGATCCGGTCCAGGTGTAGTTCAGGTTCGTTTTCAGGGTGAACCCCGATGTCATCCGACGCTGCTCACCGCCACTATTGAGCTATGACCACAGCGAGCGGCGGGGCCGGCGGCACGAGCCGGACGGGATTCAGTGAACAGCTCCAGCACCTGTGGCGGACGCGTCCGATGCGACTGCCCGGACAGAGCCCGGTCGCCGGTGTGGCGGCGGGATTCGGCCGGCGCTACGGCGTGGACCCGGTGCTGATCCGGGTCGCGTTCGTGGTGTCGACGATCTTCGGTGGTGCGGGCATCGTGTTGTATCTGGCGGCCTGGTTGCTGCTGCCGGCGGCGGGTGATCCGGTATCGCCCGCGGAGGGTCTGATCAACCGCGGCCGCAGTTCGCAGTCGCCGACCAAGACCATCGTGCTGATCGTGGCGCTGGCGATCGCGGTCACCACCATGGGTCCCGTGGGAGTCGGGCTCGGCGGTTCCGGGGTGATCAGCTTCGCGCTGATGGTGGCCGGCTGGTGGCTGCTGTACATGCGGCAGCCGGAGCCGCCGCTCGACGGTTCGTATCCGCTCACCTCCGAGGGCGGTATCGCGGCCACGGGTTATCCGGGGGCGAGTTTCCCCGGCGGATCACCGTGGAGCGGAACTCAGCCCTGGAACGGCAGCCAATACGGTCCGTTCACCACCCTGCCCGATCACTACGAACCGGATCCGCACTCTCCCGCCGGAACCGGGGTCCCGGTGGCGACCCCGACAGAGCCGCCGGCGACCGAGACACCCGCCACCGCGTCCACGTCGACAGCCGCACCCGATACCGGCCCGAAAGCCGATGCGGCAGAGCCCGATACCGCCACGGCGGAGCCCGATACCGCCACAGAGCTATCGGTAGCCGCGACGACCGAGGTACCGCACGCCCCCGCGGCCGGCGATTCCCCCGAACACGCGGCGGCCGAACCGGATTCGGCGACCGCCGCCGAACCGGCGGGCGACGATCGCCCCACCGCCGCACTCACCCGGCCGGCGACTCCGCGCGCCGAGCCGGAGGCGCCCGACACGGAAACCGCAGCGGCCGAAGACGATCCCACGCACCCGGACAGCGGCGACGGCCTCGGCCTCGGCACCGCACCGCTCGATCGGCCCACCCCGACACCGGACCCGGTCACCGGCACCGCCCGCAGGACACCGGATCCGGCGCATTTCGCCGCGACCCCATCCGGCTGGGATCCGCTCGGCGTAGCGCCGCTGGCGTGGGATCTGCCCGCCTCCGCCCCGCAACGCCCGGTCGCGGTGCTGCCCACACCACGACCCCGTTCCCGGCTCACCCCGGTGGTGATCGGACTGGCGGTGCTGGCCGCGGCCGCCGCCGGCGCGCTGGCCGCCGCCGGCGCGGACTGGATGACCCCGGCCAGGATCGCGGCGGTGGCGCTGGCGGTGGTCGGTATCGGCCTGATCATCGGCGCCTTCCTGCGACGCGGATACGGCCTGATGGTGGTACTGGCCCCACTGGCGGGTTTCGTGATCCTGGCCTCGATGGTCGGTCCCGTCGAATTCGACCGCGGCGCGATGGGCGAGCACGTCTGGACCCCGACGGCGGCCACCGAGCTGGCCTCCGATTACGCGATCACGATGGGTTCGGGCACGTTGGACCTGCGCCAACTGCCGCTGACCGAGAATCGCACGGTCCACGTGCGGGTACAGATGGGCGATTTCCGGGTGCTGGTGCCGGAAACGATGCGCCTGCACACCAGTTGCAACGCCACCATGGGCGATGTGCAGTGCCCACAGGGCCTCACCGGCCCGGCCGAGGGGCCGGTCCTCACTCTCGATGTCGATGTCCACGCCGGAAACGCGGAGGTGAAACGTGGCTGACAACACTCAGGCCGACACGGGGGCCGAAACCCGTCGCGGACCGTCGTTCTCCCTGCTGCTGGCCGGGGCACTCGCCCTGCTGGTGAGCGTCTGGGCCTTCATCGGACCCACGTCCTGGCCGATCCACACCGCGATCCCGGTGGGCTGGATCGTGGTGGGAGCGGCGATCGTCGTCGGCGTCGCCCTGGTGGTCTCGCCGCGCCGGAACAAGAAGTAGACGAGCCGTTCGAACGACGAGGGGCCCGCCGGCATTCGGCGGGCCCCTCGTCGTCGCGACTCGTCACCGAGGCAGCGGGCTCATTCCCATTCGATGGTGCCCGGCGGCTTGCTCGTCACATCCAGGACGACCCGGTTGATCTCGGCGACCTCGTTGGTGATCCGGGTGGAGATCCGCTCGAGGACCTCGTAGGGCAGCCGGGTCCAGTCCGCGGTCATGGCATCCTCGCTGGACACCGGGCGCAGCACGATCGGATGACCGTAGGTACGGCCGTCCCCCTGCACACCGACACTGCGCACATCGGCCAGCAGGACCACCGGGCACTGCCAGATCTGCGCGTCGAGCCCGGCCGCGGTCAGCTCCTCCCGGGCGATCGCATCGGCCTGACGCAGGGTGTCCAGCCGGTCCGGGGTGACCTCGCCGATGATCCGGATCGCCAGCCCCGGGCCCGGGAACGGCTGGCGCCCAACGATCTCCTCCGGCAGCCCGACCTCGCGGCCGACCGCGCGCACCTCATCCTTGAACAGCAACCGCAGCGGCTCGACCAGCTCGAATTCCAGATCCTCGGGCAGCCCGCCGACATTGTGGTGGCTCTTGATGTTGGCGGTACCGGAACCACCACCGGATTCCACCACATCCGGGTACAGCGTGCCCTGCACCAGATATTCGACCGCGAGAGCCGACCCGTCGGAACCGGTCTCGGCGCCGGTGGCCTTCACGACCTCGGCGACCGCGTCCTCGAAGGACCGGATGAACTCCCGGCCGATGATCTTGCGCTTCTCCTCCGGATCGGTGACCCCCTTCAACTCCCCGAGGAATTTGTCGACCGCGTCGACGGTCACCAGCTTGGCTCCGGTGGCCGCCACGAAATCGCGCTGCACCTGCTCACGCTCGCCGGCGCGCAGCAGACCGTGATCGACGAAGACACAGGTCAGCCGGTCACCGATGGCACGCTGGACCAGCGCTGCCGCCACCGCGGAGTCCACGCCGCCGGACAGGCCGCAGATCGCGTGCCCGTCACCGATCTGCTCGCGTACTTGTTCGACGAGCGCGTCGGCGATATTGGCCGGAGTCCAGGACGCGGGAATTCCCGCCAGTTCGTGCAGGAAGCGGCTCAGCACCTGCTGACCGTGCGGGGAGTGCAGCACCTCCGGGTGATACTGCACACCCGCCAGTCGCCGCTCCCGGCTCTCGAAGGCCGCCACCGGCGCACCGGCGGTCGTGCCGGTGACCTCGAAACCCGCCGGAGCGTCGGTCACCGCGTCGCCGTGGCTCATCCACACCGGTTGCACGGTGGGCAGTCCGCCGTGCAGGACACCGCCGTCGATATTCAACTCGGTGCGGCCGTATTCGCGGGTGCCGGTGTGGGCGACGGTCCCCCCGAGGGCCTGTGCCATGGCCTGGAATCCGTAGCAGATGCCGAAGACCGGGATATCGAGATCGAACAGGCGGGGATCCAGCCGCGGTGCGCCCTCGGCGTACACACTGGCCGGACCGCCGGACAGGATCACCGCGAGCGGCCGGCGCTCGGCGATCTCCTCCACGGTCGTGGTATGCGGTACCACCTCGGAGTAGACGCTGGTTTCGCGCACGCGCCGCGCGATCAACTGCGCGTATTGCGCCCCGAAGTCGACGACGAGGACTGGTCGCTGGGTTTCTGCCACCCGCCCAGTTTAGTGAGCGCATTCGCGCACCTCGAGGCCGGGCGAGTTCGATACCCGCGGCGGTGACCGACCCCACTCGCAGACGTCTCGGAGTGCCCCCCGGGATCGGCCCGATCGGAGCTGCCGGTGCGCCCATCGGCGTCCCTCGGCGGCGGGAAAACGCCACCTGTGACGGCGCCGCGGCACCCCCGCGCTCCCGCCCTCGGTACCGCGTCGACCGCAGAACGCAATATTGCGAAACGAACTATCCTGCAACGTGTTCCGATACCGCGACGCCGCGATCATCGGGGTCGCCGCGGCGGACAGCCGCGCGCAACGCCCGGAAAACACCTGGCACACCGCATGTCCGCCCTCGCCGGAGCCGAAGCCGGAGCAACGGGTGGCGACGCCAGCTATCCTCGTGCTCGTGCCATTCGCCCATGCGATCGATGCCGAGATCCATTACGAGGACACCGGCGGTCGTGGTCCGGTGGTCCTACTGGGGCACGAATTCTTCATGGACCGAACGATGTTCGCCTCGCAGGCGGCCGCATTGTCACCGGAGTTTCGCATCGTCACTTGGGACGCGCGCGGACACGGCCGCACCCGCGACGAAGGGCTGCCGTTCACGTACTGGACCGCCGCGCGCGACGCGCTGACCGTGCTCGATCAGCTCGGCATCGAGCGTGCCGTGGTCGGCGGCACCTCCCAGGGCGGATTCAGCGCTATGCGCACCGCGCTGCTCGCTCCCGAGCGGGTGGCCGCGCTGATCCTCATCTCAACAGAGGCGCACAGTCCGACCCGGGAAGAACTCGAGACCTCACGCCGCTTCCTCGACCACTGGCGAAAGCCGAATATCCGGCACGCACTGGCAGAACACCTGGCGCGCTGGCTGATCGGCGACGACGCCGGGCACCGCGAAGTCTGGACCGAGCGCTGGCTCGCGCGCGATCCGCACGAACTGGAGGTCGCCGCCGGATGCCTGCTGGCACGTGACTCGATTCTGGACCGGCTGACCGAAATCACGTGTCCCGCACTGGTCATCCATCCCGCGCGGGCAGGTGTTCCGCGGCCGCACGTCCTGGAAATGGCGCGGCGGCTGCACCGATCGCGATTCCTCGAGATCGAGGGCGCCCGGCAGGCGGTCAATATGACCCATCCCGCGCAGGTCAACGCGGTGATCCGCGATTTCCTGCGCGGTGATGTGCTGACCCGGACCAACTGATCCGGGTCAGGCGCGCACGCTCAGGCCGACCTTCTGGAATTCCTTGAGGTCGCAGTAGCCGGCTTTGGCCATCGAACGACGCAGGCCGCCAACGAGATTCACCGAGCCCCAGGGATCGTTGGACGGTCCGTAGAGCACCTTCTCCAGTGACGGCTGCTCATCGGGCTCGGCGAATTGCAGCATCGCGCCCCGGGGCACCGACGGATGTGCCGCCGCCGAGGGCCAGTACCAGCCGCGACCGGGAGCCTGCTGCGCCAGCGCCAGCGGCACTCCCAGCATGGCCGCATCCGCACCGCAGGCGATGGCCTTGGCCAGCTGACCGGAGGTGACGATATCGCCGTCGGCGATCACGTGGACGTAGCGACCGCCGGTCTCGTCCAGATAGTCGCGCCGGGCGGCAGCGGCATCGGCGATCGCGGTGGCCATCGGCACCCCGATACCGAGCACCTCACCGGTGGTGGTGGCGCCGGGCATCGAGCCGTAGCCGACGATCACTCCGGCGGCGCCGGTGCGCATCAGATGCAGCGCGGTGCGGTGATCGCTCACCCCACCCGCGACGACCGGCACATCGAGTTCGGCGATGAAGGTCTTGAGGTTGAGCGGCTCCACCGGCGACCCGTCGTCCTGTGCGGCCACCGCACCGGCGACATGCTCGGCGGAGATGATGGTGCCGTGCACCACCAGCAGGTCGACTCCGGCCTGCACCAGACTCGGGGTCAGCGCCCGCGCGTTCTGCGGGCTCACACGGACCGCGACGGTCACTCCGGCGGCCCGGACCTGGGCGACCGCGGCGGCGAGCAGATCGGGCTGCATCGGTGCGGCGTGCAGCTCCTGCAGCAGTTCGACCGCCGCCTCGGAACCCTTGTGCTCGGCCACCTCGACCAACTGCTCGATCCGAGCGCTCACATCGGCGTGGCGCGCCCACAGACCCTCACCGTTGATGACGCCCAGTCCGCCGAGACGGCCCAGTTCGATGGCGAACTCCGGCGACACCAGCGCGTCGGTCGGATGCGCAACCAAGGGGATGTCGAATCGGTAGGCATCCAGCTGCCATGCCAGCGACACCTGCTTCGACGACCGGGTGCGCCGCGACGGGACGATGTCGACATCGTCCAGCTCGTAGGTACGCCGGGCGGTCCGACCCATTCCGATCTCGACCATGTCGCGCACTTGATGTCTCTCCTTAGTGTGTACTGCCGCAGTGGGTACTGCCGCGCCGTGGTGCTCGGTACCCGCCGTCGTCCCGGCGATCGCACGCCGACGCACCCCTATCCTCCCAGTTCTCGGCGTACGCCATACGCCCGGGGCGGTCCGCGCGTGGCGCATGCGGCGACCCCGGGTGGGCGGATGCGCCGGGTCGCATCCGCACCCGCATCCGGTCCGAGCGGCGTTCCCGTCGGGACGCCGGCGACAGTTCTTGCCGCGGAAGGGTTTACGGAATCAGCGGACCGTTACTTGCCACGGCCGGTGTAGTTCGGCGCCTCGACCGTCATGGTGATGTCGTGCGGGTGGCTCTCCTTGAGACCCGCCGCGGTGATCTGCACGAACTGCGCCTGCTGCAGATCGGCGATCGACTGGGAACCGGTGTACCCCATGGCCGCCCGCAGACCGCCGACCAACTGGTGGATCACCTGGTTCACCGGACCGCGGAACGGCACCCGGCCCTCGATGCCCTCGGGCACCAGCTTGTCCTCGGCCAGTACGTCGTCCTGGAAGTAGCGGTCCTTGGAGTAGGACTTACCCTGCCCGCGCCCCTGCATGGCGCCCAGCGAACCCATGCCGCGGTAGCTCTTGAACTGCTTGCCGCCCACCAGGATCAGCTCACCCGGCGATTCGGCGGTTCCGGCCAGCAGCGAGCCGAGCATGACCGTCGACGCGCCGGCGGCGATGGCCTTGGCGACGTCACCGGAGAACTGGATGCCGCCGTCGGCGATCACCGGCACATCGGCGGCCCGGCACGCGGCCACCGCCTCGAGGATCGCGGTGATCTGCGGCGCGCCGACACCGGCGACCACCCGGGTGGTACAGATCGAACCCGGTCCCACACCGACCTTGACCGCGTCCGCGCCGGCCTCGACCAGCGCCGCCGCACCCTCGCGGGTCGCGATATTGCCGCCGACGACCTGGATCCGGTCCCCGACCTCGTTCTTGACCTTGGCGACCATCTGCAGCACCTGTGCCTGGTGGCCATGCGCGGTATCGACGATCAGCACATCGACCCCGGCATCGGCCAGGCTCATCGCGCGCGACCACGAATCCTCGCCGACACCCACGGCGGCGCCGACCAGCAGCCGGCCGTCGCGGTCCTTGGTGGCGTTCGGGTACTGATCGGTCTTGACGAAGTCCTTGACGGTGATCAGGCCGCGCAGCCGCCCGTTACCGTCGACGATCGGCAACTTCTCGATCTTGTGGCGGCGCAACAGGCCGAGCGCGGCCTCGGCCGTGACGCCCTCCTGAGCGGTGATCAGCGGGGCCTTGGTCATCACGTCGGCGACCCGGCGGTTCTGATCGACCTCGAAGCGCATATCGCGATTGGTGATGATGCCGACCAGCGCACCGGTCTCGTCCACGACCGGCAGACCCGAGATCCGGAACCGCGCGCACATCGCGTCGACCTCGGCGAGGGTGTCGCTCGGGCGACAGGTGACCGGATCGGTCACCATTCCGGCCTCGGACCGCTTGACCGTCTCCACCTGAGCGGCCTGATCGGCGGCCGCCAGATTCCGGTGCAGCACGCCCATACCGCCGGCCCGGGCCATGGCGATCGCCATCCGGGCCTCGGTGACGGTATCCATCGCAGAACTCACCAGTGGCGTCCGCAAGGTGATCTCACGGGTCAGCCGGCTGGAGGTCTCGACCGAACTGGGGATCAGATCGGAGGCGGCCGGCAGCAGCAGCACGTCGTCGAACGTGAGGCCGAGCATGGCGATCTTGTTCGGATCGTCGCCACCCGTATGCGGGCGGACGGCTTCGCCCATCACGGGACTACTCATCTGATCGACCCCTCCTGGACCTCGAAAGCACCGATGCGGTACGGCGGTCCGGAGATCCCGGAACCTCGGTACCGAATCGAGAACAACTGATGGATGGTGGAGCCGAAGTGTGCTATCCGGCGCCGGTGTATCCATGGTATCGGCCCCCCACTGCGTGGACCTCGTCGCCTCCGACACACTCGCGGCCGGGCCTCGCCACGGTCGCGATCAGGCACGTCCACGGCAGTCACCGGACACCGGAACCGGCCGCGCCCCACGGCGAGTACGGCGCGCCACCCGGTCGGCGAACCGGTGTGCGGATCCGTAGGATGATCCGTCGAAACGCCGCCACAAGCGTGTCGAAATACCTTCAGCGCTGGCGCGGAGGGGGTGGTTCTGCGTACCGTGGGAATGTGCGTGACCATCTACCACCTGGCCTGCCGCCGGACCCCTTCGCCGGAGACCCCTCCGACCCGTCGGCCGCGCTCGATGCCATTGAGCCTGGGGAGCCGCTGGATCCCCATGAGCGCCTCGCGGTCGAGGAAGATCTCGCCGATCTCGCGGTCTACGAGGCATTGTTGTCCCACCGTGGTATCCGCGGTCTCGTGGTGAGCTGCGAGGACTGCAGGCAGGACCACTACCACGATTGGGACATGCTGCGCGCCAACCTGCTGCAACTGCTGGTCGACGGCACGGTCCGCCCGCACGAGCCAGCCTACGATCCGACGCCGGAAGCCTACGTCACGTGGGACTACTGCCGCGGTTACGCGGATGCCTCGATGAACGAGGCCCTGCACGGCGACGGATTCGACGGATTCGACGCCTGAGTCGTCACGGCACGCGGTGCCCGCTGCAGCGGTGGCACGCGGCTGGCTCGTGTGTGAAATTCGGCACCGCCGGAGTCTCTGCTGCGCCCGAGAGTGCTGATCGTCAGCAGACAAAAAGAATCCGACCGCCAGAATTCGGCGATCGGCTCTCCTGTTTCGGAACTCAGCTCCTACTTGATGCCGCCGGGCAGCATCCCACCACCGGCCGGAGGCGCGACGGTCGGAACCGCCGGACCCGTCGGATACACCGGCGGAGCGATGGTCTGCTGCTGCTGATGCGTCGGCGGCACCACCGGCCCCCCACCGACGGTGGTCGGCGGGGCGGCGGTGGGCTGAATCGTCGGCGGCTGCTCGTGCGTCGGCAAATCCTCGCTGGGCGGCTGCTGCTGCGTCGGCGGGGCGGTGATCGGCGGCTCGGCTGTCGTCGGCGGCTGTTGCTGCTGAGTCGGCGGCTTGGCACCGGTCTCGGAGCCCGGAATCCCAGGGCCGGAACCGTTCTCGTTCGTACCCGGCGCGGTCTGGCTGCGCATGATCTCCGGACCCGGTGTCGACGGCTTGGAACCGGTGGTCTCCTGCCGGCCCGGTTCAACCGTGCGGCCCGGAATCGATGGTGCCACCACGGGAGGTGTGGTGGGCGTCGCCGACGGCTTCGGTTCGAGCGACTCCAGCGCGGAGGCCACCTCGGGCGCCTTCGTGCGGAGTTGATCGAGCAGATGCTGCCAGCGCACCTGCAGATCCTGCTTACGCCCGTGGTCGTCGACCTGGGTCGTATTGGTGGACGCGCTCTCCAGCAGCGCCTTGGCCTGTTCCGGATGACCCTGATCGATCAGTGTCTGCGCCTTGCTCATATCGTCGTCGGCGCGCTGGGCGATCGTGGTCTGCGCCTGCTGGCTGAACACGACCTCCTTCACCCGCCACAACGGATCTCCCGGCTGTGCGCCGTAGGAGAATGCCGTGGTACCGCCCGCGATGACCGCGACCGCAGCCGCGGCGCCCATCAACGGACGAACCAATCGCAACCTGCCGCGCCGGTTGGCGTTGACCCTTGCCTCGCGCGCACCGATCTCCTGATTGACGGCCGCTACCACGGCGTCGAGATCGGGACCGGCCGGCATCGGAGTCTCGACGATATCCGCTCGCCAATTGGCGAGCAGGCTCGCGAGTTGGTACTCCTCCGCACTGTCGGTTGCGACGGGACCATCACCGGCAATGGCGTCGATCAGCGCATCGTCGCGGCGAACCGCGGCGATGTCCACCGGCCCGGTATCACCGGACGCTCCGGACGCCTCGGCATAGGGACCGCTGTTCGGCGATCCAAGTCGCGCTTTCCAGTCGCCCCGACCGCGCTCGCCATCCCTAGCCATACATTTCACCTGCCCTCGCCACTTGTGACTTCAGTTTCGCGAGCGCCCGATGCTGAGCCACTCGTATAGCTCCCGCCGTACTGCCCACGGCGACAGCAGTTTCTTCTGCTGACAAACCCATGACCAAGCGGAGGATCAGGATCTCTCGATGCTTCTCCGGAAGTGTCGCCAGCAGACTGTTCATCTGCCGGCTCGTTTCGGATTCGAGAGCGCGCTGCTCCGGCCCCTGGTCGGTGGATATGACATCTGGTACTTCGGCCATCGCGTCCGCCTTGTTACGGGCGGCGTTGCGATGTGCATCGGCAACCTTGTGTGAAGCGATTCCGTACACGAAAGCCATGAACGGCCGCCCCTGGTCCTGATAACGCGGCAGGGCGGTCATCACAGCCAAGCAGACCTCCTGCGCCACGTCGTCCGCGGAGAGCTGCCCACGCTCCGCAGAGCCGATCCGCGCACGGCAATAGCGCACTACCAACGGGCGGATGATTTCCAGTACCTGAGCTAAAGCCGAACGGTCGCCCTGAGCTGCGGCAGCTACGGCGGCGTCCAACTCCTCGCCCGAGTGCGTCATCGTCAGAGATATTCCTGGCGTTACAAGTGGCACGGCCGGATTCGGCAAGTGCTTCCGCCGGTAGGCGGAACGGAAACAACAATAGCGGCTCGGCTATGTGAGTCGGACAACATGGGGGATCACTGCTCACACGAAATCGACTCAGATCCGCAGCAGTCCCCCGCGACCAGCCAGAATCCGCGCGTACTCGTCCGCATCCAGCGCCGCACGCCCCGCGACGCGCGGTTCGCACACGCCGGAGCGCAACATCGCGGCGGCCCAGCGCAGCGGCAGTAAGCCGTAGGCCGCGCAGTCCGAATCCACTTGTCCGGCAACAGTCCGGCTGCGATCGATGTCACCGGCGCCGGCCGCCGCGGCGGCAACCAGTAACCGGGATTTCACCTGATGCCGGATCGACCGCAGCTCCCCGGCCGCGGCGACGGCCGCCTCGGCATGGGCCATCGCCGGCTCGGCCACCAGCCCGGCGCCCGGGGCGGCGAGGGCGGTTTCGGCGCTGACCCAGTGCCAGCGCACCAGTGACCGCGAACTGTCGGGAAGCCGGTCGATCTCGGCTCGGCACCGCCGCAGCAACCGCGCGGAAACCTGCGGCTGACCGGTTCCGAGCGCATCGGCGGCCAGCCCGATCAGCGCGTCGCACACCGCCTCACCGCGCATCGAGCCGGCATCGTCTCCCGCCGATACGCCCATGACCAGCGCCAATGCCCGCCCGTCCACGACCGCGGCGCGCGCATGCCAGCCGAGCTGGCGCAGCAGCGACGCTTCGGTCGACGCGAGCAATGAGGCCAGTACCGGATCGCGGGTGCGCCGTGCCGCGTCGAGCAGTTCGGCGCGCGCCGCGGAATACCATCCACGACCACCGAGGACGACCGCGCGCAACCACATCGCGGCGGGGTCGGTGCCGGGCGGGAGGTCCGGGATACCGATATCGGGACGGGAGCCGAAGGCTGCCTCGGCCAAGAGCGCATGCCGCGGGTCCAGCAACCACTCCACCCGCGGGGACGAATCCAACACCAGCGCACCTTATCCGGATACCGACCGGGCACGGCACGCAGCACAAGCTATTTCTCAGCGAAAAAGGGACCGCGCTGTGTTTCGATCTCGTAAATCTGCGGCGAGCTAACCATCAGCGCGCCGAACAGAAATTCGGATCCTTTTCGGATTATTAACCTACGCGCCCCGACACGGCCATCCGAGCTTCTCCGGCGCCACAGCGGACAGTGTGCCGGATCACATATCACACCTCCCAGCATTGGCAAGCATTACATGTCATTTCTTCCGCTAAATACGCCACTAGCTGGGAAAACATGGAGAATGACAGACATGTCGCAATGCTGGCGAAACACAGCCAACCGGACAGTATCGCTTTCCCGAGGCAGAAAGTAAACACCATGCAGGTTAAATCTGAGATCTGCCGGAATTGCGATCACCGACGGGGTAACTATTGACGTAATTTCACCGCGCGACCTAACGTACTTCATCGCCGTCGTCGGCGCCGTGTGAAATTGCGGCGACCGCGTACTGCGATCGCCGGAGATCGGCGATACGGTCCGAGCCCGATCTCGGCGAGGTCACTGCCGCCCCCGCCCAGGGTCCGGACAGACCGCTGCTGCCAAGCACCGCTCGACAACGCCGACGAGCTCGCACCATAGGAGTTCACCATGCCCATGCCCACCCACCTCCCCGGTCCCAATGCCGACATCTGGGATTGGCAGATGCGCGGCTCGTGTCGCGGTGTGGACTCCTCCGTCTTCTTCCATCCCGACGGCGAACGCGGGCGCGCGCGCACCCAGCGAGAGCTGCGCGCCAAGGAGATCTGCCGCACCTGCCCGGTTCTGATGCAGTGCCGCAGCCACGCCCTGAAGGTCAGCGAGCCGTACGGCATCTGGGGCGGCATGTCGGAGACCGAACGCGAGCTCCACGCGCGGCGCAATCGCCGCCGCTTGGCCGTCTGAGCGGCGCCCGCGAAATTCGGTCGCACCCGTCCAATCCGAATCCGCCGGGGCGCCGAATACCTAGCAAACAACCGGCCACTGAACAGGGCCGGCGACACCGGTACAGCCGCAGGTCTTCGGCCACCCCGATCCGCCTGCCGCATGTTTTGCCAGCAGCCGCACCCAAGCCTCAGCGATTCGTAATGCCATCGGCGTGTCACGGCGTGTCTCCGCACACCGCCCGGCGTGTCGAATTTCGCGCGAAATCGATTGGGCCACAGGTGCCTTGCTTGACGCACCCCACCCGAAAGGAGGTCATAGCGGCACGCTACGGTAGTGGCCGATGACACAGTATGGAGCGTTGTGACAACGCGGCCGCCGGCCGCAGAGGGCGACTCGTTCCAAGGATCCATCAGGGACGGTCGGGTGGCCACACCGAGTGTGGACTCTGCGATCACGGCACGCGCAGCCGAAAGTTTCGAACTAGCCGCCCTTCTCGAGCGCTGCGGCCAGGCCGACCAGCAGGCATTCGCCGAGCTGTACGACCGCACCTGCGCCCGCGTATTCGGATTGGTACTGCGTGTACTGCACGATTCCGGTTACGCGGAGGAGACGACCCAGGAGGTCTATCTCCAGATCTGGCGCACCGCAGCCAATTTCGACTCCACCAAGGGCACGGCCGTGACCTGGTTGATGACGCTCGCGCATCGTCGCGCCGTCGACCGCGTCCGTGCCGAGCAAGCCCACGCGCAACGCGAGGTCACCTACGGCGCGAGCACCCTGGGCAACGAATTCGACGAAGTCACCGAGGAAGTCGGTCGCCGGCTCGACCAACAGGCCGTGCGCGACAGCCTTGCCACCCTGACCGATACGCAGCGAGAGGCCATCACGCTGGCGTATTTCGGCGGCCGGACGTACGCCGAGGTGGCTGCCTACCTCGGCGTAGGGTTACCGACCGTCAAGTCCCGCATTCGGGACGGATTGACACGACTGAAAAAGAGTTTGGGAGTGACCTGAGATGAACGAGAGCCAGATCGATCTCGCGCATACGGTCGCGCTCGGATCGATCGGCGACGAGGACCAGCGTGCGGTGCAGGACCTCCTGGATTCCGGGGATCCGGTACTGCGCGCGGACTTCGACACGGAAGTGCAACTGACAAGAGAAGCTCTGAGCCTGTTCGCCTCGGCGTCGGCGGTCCAGCCGCCCGCCGCCCTGCGTGCCGGCCTGCTGGCCGCGATTGCCGACGGCAGCGCACCCGCCGCCCGCCACCCTCGCCCCCATCCGCGCGACGAGGCGGATCCGACCGCCATCGGCTGAACCGCGGCCGCTGTGGTCCACGCACCCGCTGTGGCGAGTAGCGCGGGGACACACGCCGCAGCATCCGCGCCGCGGCCACGATCACCGAATACGAACGGCCCGTTCACGTTTCGAATGAAACATGAACGGGCCGTCGTCTTTCGACCGTGTGGTCGCCCGCGCTGAGCCCTAGCGGGCCACAACCCGCCGCGGCGGAGCCGCGGCCGATACCTCAGTGCGCGTGACCGTGGTGGTCGTCGGCTTCTTCCTCGACCGGCTTGTCGACCACGGCACTCTCGGTGGTGAGCACCATGCGGGCCACGGAGGTGGCGTTCAGCACTGCGGAACGGGTCACCTTGACCGGGTCCACGACGCCGTCGGTGATCAGGTCGCCGTAGGTCAGGGTGGCGGCGTTGAAGCCGTCCTTACCTTCGCTGACCTTGTTCACCACGACCGCGCCGTCGATACCGGCGTTGGTGGCGATCCAGTACAGCGGCGCCTGCAGCGCCTGCCGCACGACCTCGACGCCGACCGCCTGATCGCCGGTCAGCGAATCACGCAGTTCGACGAGCTTGGTGGCCGCCTTGACGAGCGCGGTGCCACCGCCGGAGACGATACCTTCCTCGACCGCGGCCTTGGCCGCGCTGACCGCGTCCTCGACCCGGTACTTGCGCTCCTTGAGCGCGGTCTCGGTGGCCGCGCCGACCTTGATCACCGCGACGCCGCCGGACAGCTTGGCCAGCCGCTCCTCGAGCTTCTCGCGGTCCCAGTCGGAGTCGGTGGCCTCGATCTCGCCACGCAGCTGCGCGACGCGGGCGTCGATGGCCTCCTGGGTGCCGGCACCGTCGACGATGGTGGTCTCGTCCTTGGTCACGACCACCCGGCGGGCCTGGCCCAGCAGGTCCAGTCCGGCCTCGCGCAGGCTGATGCCCAGGTCGGGGTTGATGACGGTGCCACCGGTGACGACCGCGAGGTCGTCGAGGAACGCCTTGCGCCGGTCACCGAAGAAGGGCGCCTTGACCGCGACGACCTTGAGGGTCTTGCGGATGGCGTTGACGACCAGGGTGGACAGCGCCTCACCCTCGACGTCCTCGGCGATGATCAGCACCGGCTTACCGGCTTCGGCGATCTTCTCCAGCAACGGCAGGAAGTCCGGCAGCGAGGAGATCTTGTCCCGGTGCAGCAGCACCTGGACGTCCTCGAGGACCGCTTCCTGCTTGTCGTGGTCGGTGACGAAGTAGCCCGACAGGTAGCCCTTGTCGAACTGCACGCCCTCGGTGATCTCCAGGTCGGTGCTGACCAGCGAGGACTCCTCGACGGTGACCACGCCGTCCTTGCCGACGGTGGTGAGCGCCTTGCCGACCATCTCGCCGATCTCCTCGTCACGCGAGGAGACGGTGGCGACCTGGGCGATGGCCTTCTCACCGGAGACCGGTGTGGCGGCCGCCAGCAGCGCCTCGGAGACGACGTCGGCGGCCTTGCTCATACCGACGCCGAGGCCGATGGGGTTGGCACCCGCGGCGAGGTTCTTCAGTCCGCCCTTGATCAGCGCCTGCGCGAGCACGGTCGCGGTGGTGGTGCCGTCGCCGGCGACGTCGTTCGTCTTGGTGGCGACGCTCTTGACGAGCTGGGCGCCGAGGTTCTCGAACGGATCCTCGAGGTCGATGTCACGCGCGATGGTGACACCGTCGTTGGTGACGGTCGGGCCGCCGAACGCCTTGGCGAGCACCACGTGCCGGCCACGGGGGCCGAGGGTGACCTTGACGGCGTCGGCCAGCTTGTCGACGCCGCGTTCCATTGCCCGACGAGCCTTCTCGTCGAACTCGATCTGCTTTGCCATGGTTGGGATGTCCTTGGGGTGGGAGTGGTGGACGAGCCTCGCGACGACCCCGCGCCGGCCCTTGACGGCCACTGCCCCGACGCCCACGCGTGGGCACCGGGGCAGTGGTCGTTACGGTGCGACGACCGCGTGGATCATCGGTCGATCGTCACTTGTCGACGACGGCCAGCAGATCGCGCGCCGACAGGATCAGGTACTCCTCGCCGTTGTACTTGATCTCGGTGCCGCCGTACTTGCTGTAGATGACGACGTCGCCTTCCTTGACGTCCAGCGGAATGCGCTTCTCGCCGTCCTCGTCCCACCGGCCGGGTCCGACTGCGACGACGGTGCCCTCCTGGGGCTTCTCCTTCGCCGTGTCGGGGATGACCAGGCCGGAGGCGGTCGTCGTCTCGGCCTCGTTGGCCTGGACGAGGATCTTGTCCTCGAGCGGCTTGATGTTCACGCTCGCCACGTTGAGCCCTCCACTTTCAGGGGATTCGGTCGTCCGGGGCCGTTCCCCGGACTCACGGTTTCGGTCTTGCCGACCCTGTGGCATAGCCCCGTCGTCGCGGGTGCCGGGACACCTGCCCAGAAGTCGATGGCACCTGAGCACAACCAGTGCCGACTAGCACTCTATACACGAGAGTGCCAGCGCTCAAGGGTGGGCAGTGCTGACACGGCGACACACCCGAAGCCGTGGCAATTGATCGGAAAAATCTGTAACGTTCGGATAACGGAATGTGACAATATGTAAGACGGTTCCGTGATCGGTCATGCCTTCAGCATTGCCATCGGCCGTGACCGTCACGCGATCCGCCGAACAGCACCACAACCGCTTCACCCACCGCGCGACGACCTCGCGCACGCCTGAGACGAGAACCAGACCGCACGTGATCGACGGCCGGTCCCGACCCGAAACGGATCGCAACTGATGGGACCGACTCCCCTGCCGGGAACGCACCCCATCCGGGAACGCACCCCGGCGGCGGATCACCGATCCGATCCGCGCGCGGAGCCTTCGCCACACAGCGAATGCCCGTGATGTCCGTTCGAGACGGTCGGCACACCAGGACCGTCCGCGCTCGACCAGCTCGAGAAGGGAGGTGAACATGCGAACATCCCTCGGTATCTCCGCGGGGAACGAGGTCGTCTGCTCGGCCGTCGTCACCACCGCGCCCAACGGCGCCCAGACGTTCGACTATCGCGTCGTCTCGGCGGATGTGGCACATTCCGACCCCGGTGATCTGGTGGCCTCGTCGATCGAATTGATGACCACGCAGATGCCTCGCGACTACCTGCACCGCGTCGGCACGCATACTCCCGGCGCTCTGGTGCCGCAATCCCAGCCGGTGCCGCCCGGGGCCATCGCGGTCGCCTACCGGGATCGCGAGCAGGCCATGGCGATTCGTGCCGCGATCGGGCGGGAACGCCGTGATGTGCAACTCATCCCCGAGAGCACCGCGGCCCTCACCTATCTGCGCCACACCGGTCTGCTCGATCGCTACGAGACGGTGGCGGTCATCGATCTGGGCGCCTCCGGAATGACCGTCACGGTGGCCGATCTCGCCGACGACACCGTGCTGCGGTCCGAGCGCACCGACGCGATCAGCGGTGCCGCCGTGGACGAACTGATCTACCACCATCTGCTGGACTGCCATTTCTCCCGTCGCGGCACCCGCCCCAACCGGCAGATGCTGATCAACCGGAGCCGCGCCGCCAAGGAGCACCTGTCCATCGCACCGGCCGTGACCATCGATCACGTCGCCGGACAGCCACTGAAGCTGACGCGGGCCGATTTCGGGGAACTGATCGCCGGTCTGCTGCAGGAGGCGGCCGATTACGCTCGCGCGGTCTTCGCCCGGGCGCCGAAATCCCCCGCGGCCGTCACCGTGATCGGCGGTGGTGCCAATATCACCGCGGTGGTCGACGGACTCGAGTCACTGCTCGACATCCCGGTGCTGTCGGTACCGGAACCGGAGTCCGCGACCGCGAAAGGCGCTGCGCTGGTCGCCGATTCCGTCCAGCCCTCGCCCTTCTCCCCGATCACCCTGGGCAGCGACGGCTCGGCCGGTACGTTCACCAAACTGATCGGCACGCTGGCCGGCGCCATCGTGGTGGTGGGGCTGGTGGTCGGTTACGGCGTCAAGGAATTGGTGCCAACGGCCCATCAGGATGTGACACCGGCGGGAACGACAAATACCGCCCAGCTCACCACCGTCGCGCCCACTCCGAGCCAGGGTCCGGCGAGCACTCCGACGAGCATTCCGGGAAGCCGGACCGATCGGCTGCCCGCCGGGACCGTCACCGGCACAACGACACCGGGTAGCCCCGCGCCCGGTACCACACCGGGCTCGGCACCGACCAGCAGTACCGATCAGCCGCCGACGGTCACACCCACCACGAGCGGGCCGACGCTGCGACCCGATCCGAATCTGCCGCAGATTCCGTTGCCGAACCTGCCGCATCTGCTGGGCCCGCTGCTGGGAACGAGCACACCGGAACAACCCGACTCGCCCGAGGCACAGAACCGGACGCCCGAGGCAGCGCCGACCAAGCCCACCACCCCCGGCCACTCCCGTGTACCGGTACTCCCCCGTTCGAGTTCGGGTTCGGCCGATTCCGAACGGGTTTCGCCCGCCGAGCCGACCACCCCGGCGCAGTCCACCACCACGGTGCAGCCCGAGGACTGAGTGGCCGCGATCCGGTTCAGGCGATATAGCTGGTGGACACCGACAGTCCGGGATCGGTGGCGACGGTCAGCGGAGCGGGCGTAGCGCCGCCCGCGATCACATGGGCACCGAGAGTGGCGATCATGACGCCGTTGTCGGTACACAACCGCGGCTTCGGCACCCGCAAGGTCAGACCGGCCGCAGCACAACGCTGTTCGGCCATCGAGCGGATCCGGGAATTCGCGGTGGCGCCACCGCCGAGCACGAGCGTGTCCACCCCGACATCCTGTACCGCGCGCACCGCCTTCATGGTCAGCACATCGGCGACCGCCTCCTGGAACGAGGCCGCGATATCCGGGATAGGCAGTTCGGTTCCGTTCCGCTGCGCCGCCTCGACATATCGGGCGACGGCGGTCTTGAGTCCGGAGAACGAGAAGTCGTAGCGCGGATCGCGCGAACCGGTCATACCGCGCGGGAACGCGATCGCGGCCGGATCGCCGTGCGCAGCCGCGGCATCCAATGCCGGACCGCCCGGGAAGCCGAGGCCGAGCAGCCGCGCCACCTTGTCGAACGCCTCACCGGCGGCATCGTCGACCGTGCTGCCGAGTTCGACGATCGGTTGGGCCAGATCGGTGACGTGCAGCAGATGGGTGTGCCCACCGGAGACCAGCAATGCCACACACGGCGGCATCGGACCGTGTTCGAGGGTGTCCACGGCGACATGTCCGCCCAGATGATTCAACGCGTACAGCGGGATATCCCAGGCCGCCGCATAGGCTTTCGCCGCCGCCACGCCCACCAGCAGCGCTCCGGCCAGACCCGGTCCGATCGTCACGG
Source organism: Nocardia spumae (assembly GCF_020733635.1). Taxonomy (NCBI): domain Bacteria; kingdom Bacillati; phylum Actinomycetota; class Actinomycetes; order Mycobacteriales; family Nocardiaceae; genus Nocardia; species Nocardia spumae. Next base: position 6,055,207 of record NZ_JAJFZL010000001.1, read on the forward strand.
CCAGTGCGTCCGGCTTCGCGATACCCGCCGTCGACAGCGCGCGGCGCATGGCGGGCACGATGGCCTCGAGATGTGCGCGGGAGGCGATCTCGGGAACCACACCCCCGAATCGCGCATGCTGATCGACGCTGGAGGCCACCTCGTCGGCGAGCAGCTCACAGGTACCGTCCGGATGTCGGCGAACGATGCCGACTCCGGTTTCGTCACAGGAGCTTTCGATGCCCAGCACGATCATGAGACGACCTCGGAATCCGGTGCGAACGCGGTGCCCGGATGCGGGAATCCGGTCATCGCGGGGCGGCGCATCGTGAACGCGTCGGCACCGCTGGGCTGGTAGTAGCTCTTGCGCAGGCCGATGATGTGGAAGCCGTGCTTCTCGTAGAGCGCGATCGCCGGTGCGTTGTCGGTGCGCACCTCGAGGAAGACCGGACCACCACGCTGACCGGCCTCCGACAGCAGGGCCCGCAGCAGAGCGGTCCCGATACCTCCGCGGTGCACCTGCGGATCGACACCGATGGTGTGGATCTCCGCTTCCGGATGTTCTCCGTTACCGAGCAGGGCGATACCGGCGTAGCCGAGCATGCGGCCGGAGGCGTCGCGTGCGACCAGATAGCGGTTGTGGGATCCGGCCAGCTCCGAGCGGAAGGCCACGTCCTGCCAGGGGTCGTCCTCCGGGAACAACAGCAGCTCCAGCTCGACGCAGCGCGCGATGTCGGCCGGGCCCATCGGCTCGATCCGGACCGCCGACGACGACGCGGTACTCATCGCACCGCCTGATAGCTGCGTTCGACCGCATCGGGACGGCGCAGATACAACGGAACCAGCGGCTCCGGCGTCGCGCGCGCGAGGATGTCGTGGGCGGCGCAGCGCACCAGTCCCGCGGCCGACGGCGTTTCCACCGGAAGCACCGGCAGATCGAAAAAATCGACGTGCGAGGGCGATCCGGCGATAGCGGTGGCGTCACCGGAATCCAGATCGGCGGGCTTGCACACGCCGGGTCCGTCGACGCGGCCGGTGCGCCGGTACCGCGCCCAGTAGACCTCGCGGCGGCGGGCGTCGGTGACCACGAGCAGTTCGGCGCCGGATTCGCCGTCCGCCACCGGTTCCGGACCGACGGGCACCTCCGGCCACGCTTCCGCGGCGATGGCGTCCAGACTGCAGACACCGTGCACCGGCAGGCCGAGCGCATCGCCGAAGGCGGCGGCGGTGGCCATCCCCACCCGCAGCCCGGTGAACGGGCCCGGGCCGATGCCGACCACCACCGCGGCGATATCGGTTCGCGAACGACCGGTCTCCTCGAGGCAGGCGAGGATCTGCGGCGTGAGCACCTCGTTGTGGGCACGTGCGTCCACGGTCACCCGGGAGGCAAGGGTACGGACCTGCGGCTGTGTGGCGGCCTGCTCCAGTTCCACCAGTCCTGCTGTAACGGCAGGCGTCGCGGTGTCGACAGCAAGTACAAGCATGATTGCCTCAACGATACCGGTTGGTCACCTCCCGTATGCCATCAGCGCCGCCGGTGTATCCGCATGTCGCGACCGTCCGGCTACCCGCCCGCCGACCGATGTCACCAGGTCCGGATGCGGCGGGTTCACGACCCGCGCCAACAATCAAGTGCCGCAACAACTGCCATAGCGGGGCGGCACGGCGACGACATTCGCACGCGGACGGCGGAACCGATTCGGCACTGCCGGGTATTCGCCCGTACGCACGCGGGGGGCGGCACCGTGGCGAGCATCACAGCGCGCCGATGACGGTCAGTAGGGCCCGACCCACTCCCAGATCGCGGTGCGGATCTCCGACTCCGGCTCCCTCCGCAACCGCACCCGCAGATGGCGATCCGCGAGATGTTCCACGACCCCGAGCCCCCACTCCACGACCACGACCGCCTCGTGCAGATCGGCGTCGAGGTCGAGCGCGTCCAGCTCGTCCAGATCACCGCCCAGTCGATACGCGTCGACGTGCACCAGCGGGATCGAACCCGCGCGCGCGCCGGCACGGTGCTGCCGGGCGATGATGAAGGTGGGCGAGCTGACCCGGCCCTCGACGCCCAGCCCGGCCGCGATACCGCGGGTCAGCGCGGTCTTACCAGCGCCCAGTGGACCGTCGAGAACCACGAGGTCACCGGGCCGCAGATCGGCGGCCAGCTCACGCCCGAGCGCCTCGGTGTCGGCGACCGTCGGCAGCTGCCGGCGCTGGGCCGTCGGCGAATCGTCGGCCGTGGCCGGGGTGGCATCACGCTGATCAGCCATTGCTCACCTCTCGGTCGCTCGTTCCGGATGCGGCCGGGGCCGCGCCGAAAACCCCGGCGCGCAACAACAGCCGATCGAGTGCGGCGTTGACCAGTTCCGGATACTGCAGATGCACCATGTGCGCGGCATCGGTGACCCGGACCAGATCGGCTCCGGGCAGCCGGGCGGCGAGTTCGCGGGAGTTGCGGAACGGGATGATCAGATCGTGCCCGCCGCCGACGACCAGCGCCGGGCACGGCGCGAGCATCGGCACCGCGGCCGATTCGTCGTGCACTTCCAGGGCTTCGAGGAATTTCACGATGGTCTCGACCGGAGTCCTATCGATCATCGAGGTGGTGAACCGGGACAGCGTGGGACTCACGTCGCCGTGGAACGAACTGACGTGCAGAACCGGGGTGATCACCTGGCGCGCCGTCACGCGCCCGGCCTGGACCAGGGCCGGCGAGGTGTGCACGAGCATGCGGAACCCGTCGATGGCGGGGCTGCGCAACAGCTGCGCCGCGCCCGCGCGAGTGACCCCGGCCGCGGTGGTCGACAGCAGTGCGGTGGCGAGCAGCCGGCTCTCGAAGAGCTGCGGGAACTGCGCGGCGGCGGCCAGGATCGCCATCCCGCCCATGGAGTGCCCGACCAGCACCAGCGGTCCCGACGGCGCGCACTCCTCGATCACCCGCACCAGATCGCGGCCCAGTTGCGAGACCGTGCAGCTGGCACTGCTCGGGGTGCCGGAACTGCCGTGTCCTCGCAGATCGAAGAAAACCATGCGCACTCGCGGCCCCCACAGCTCGGCGAGATCGCGGCGCTGAAAGTGGAACGACTGCATGCTGTTACAGAAGCCGTGGACGAAAATGACGGTGGCATCGGCATTCTCGGCGCCGACGACACGAGCCGCGAGCGGCACGCCGTCCTCGGTCAGCACCCGGCGCGCGGGGTCGCGATCGAGCAGGGTGAAATCCTCGTCGCGCAGATCGTCGCCGCGAGCGGGCCACGCGACCGCCGCGCCCATCCGCCGCAGGGCCTGCGCACCCGCCAGCGCGGCCAGCACACTCGCCGAAGCAACTCCGCCCCGGAACACCCGCGAGCGCAGCGGTGCCGACCAGTGCGTTCGCCGGCCCTCCCGAAAATGCTGTGGCCGTTCCGGTTTCATCACACCACCCCTGCCTGTCCGCTATAGCCTCGCACGACTCGACCGCGGGGGGAACACACGATCTCGTAGTGGATGGTGTGCATCAGGTCGGCCCATTGCTGTGCGTGCGGATCTCCGGGCGCGCCGCCGAACAGCACCGCGCGATCGCCCTCGCGGACACGGTGCGGATTCTCGCCCAGATCCACGACCAGCTGATCCATGCAGACCCGGCCGATATTCGGATAGTCCGCATCCCCGATCCGCAGCGCGATGCGGCCACCGAGACCGCGGGGAACACCGTCGGCGTATCCGGCGGGAATCAGGGCCACGGTGGTGTCGTGCGGGGCGATCCACTCGTGGCCGTAGGACACGCCTTCCCCCTGCGCCACCCGCTTGACCAGGGCGACCCGCGCCCGGAAGGTCATGGCCGGGCGCAGGTCGGCGTCGGAGATATCCGGAACGGGGTTGAGCCCGTACACCGAGATACCGGGCCGGACCATGTCGAACGCCAGATCTGGACGGGTGAGAGTGGCCGCCGAGTTGGCCAGGTGGACCAGTTCGGGCTGCAGACCGTGATCCTTGGCGGTGGCGATGGCCTCGACGAAGCGATCGCGCTGTACATCGATGACCGGATGTCTGGGCTGATCGGCGTGGGCGAGGTGGGAGAACATCGCGCGGAAGCGGACCACGCCCTCGGCGACGAGTCGGCCCAGCAGTGTCAGCACCTCCGGATACTCCCCCGCGGAGACGCCGTTGCGATTGAGACCGGTGTCGACCTTCAGCGTCACGATCGCGCTGGCGCCGGTCGCACGAGCGGCGCGCTCCACCGCCCGTAGATGCGCGGTCGACGACACACCGATCTCGATCCCGGCGGCGATCGCGGCGGCATAGTCGGCATCGGAGGTGTTGAGCCAGCTCAGAATCGGCGCGGTGATCCCGGCGGCGCGCAATTCCAGCGCCTCGTCGATCGTGGTGACGCCGAGTTCGGTGGCGCCCGCGGCGAGCGCGGCCCGCCCGACCTGGACCGCGCCATGGTTGTACGCGTCGGCCTTGACCACTGCCATGACCGCGGCATCGCCTGCGTGTGCGCGCAATATCCGCACGTTGTGCGCGATGGCATCCAGATCGACGACGGTCTCCACCTGCGGATCAGCGCTACTCACGCCTACCGATCCTGCCACGCGGCGCGCCGGGGCCACTCGGCGCGCCCGGCGGAATTCGGACGAAATCAACGGTTGCTTGGAGTGCACTCCAGCTGACTAGCGTGGTCGGCACGGGCAGACCACGCCCGCCACCACCCTCGACCAGAGGGTTCCCGTGTGCAGAGTTTCGTGAGCAAGGGGTTTTCATGAGCAAGGTCTGGTTCATCACCGGCGTCTCGCGCGGATTCGGTCGCGAATGGGCGGTGGCCGCCCTGGAACGCGGCGATCGGGTCGCCGGTACCGCCCGCAAACTGGACACACTCGACGATCTGGTCACCGCCTATCCCGATACGTTCCTGCCGCTGCCACTCGATGTCACCGATCGCGCCGGAGATTTCGCCGCTGTCGCCGAGGCGGCACAGCACTTCGGGCGTCTCGACGTCGTCGTCAACAATGCGGGGTACGGCCATTTCGGCATGATCGAGGAACTCACCGAGGACGAGATCCGCGCACAGCTCGAGACCAATGTGTTCGGCGCCCTCTGGGTCACCCAGGCAGCCCTGCCGATCCTGCGCGCACAGGGCAGCGGGCACATCCTCCAGGTGTCGAGCATCGGCGGGATCAGCGCCTTCCCCAACCTGGGCGCCTACCACGCGTCGAAATGGGCGCTGGAAGGGTTCTCGCAGTCGCTGGCCGCGGAGGTCGCCGGTTTCGGCATCCACGTCACACTGATCGAACCGGGCGGGTTCAGCACCGACTGGGCCGGCCCCTCCTCGGTGCACAGCACGGAGAATCCGGCCTATGCCGAGGTGCGGGAGGCACGCAACCGCACCCGTTCGGCGCAGCGGGCCGGCGAGCCGACCGCCACCCGGGCGGCGATCCTCGCCCTGGTCGACGCCGATCAGCCGCCGCTGCGGCTGTTCCTGGGTACCGCTCCGTTGCAGATCGCGACCGCCGACTACGAGTCGCGGCTGGCGTCCTGGCGGGAATGGGAGCCGGTTTCCAAGGCGGCACAGGGCGAATGATTCGCGGCGGGTGACGGCGGCGCCGCCGTCACCCCGGAAGCTCGCGGACGGTCCGGACGGCGGCCCGCAGGTGCCGCAGTAGCGGTGACGCCGAAACCGGCGCTCCGACAGTGCCGTTCGCATGCGCGGCGAGGTTGGCGGCCAGGGCGTGCACGCGTGCTCCGGCCGCCGCCGACCACCACGGCTCGCGGCCGGCGGCCAGCAGTGCGCCGATCACGCCGGACAGCACATCCCCCGCACCGGCGGTCGCCGCCCAGGAACCACCCGCCTCGTTGACGAGGGTCGGCCGGTCCGGGGCCGCCACCAGGGTGGCCCGCCCCTTGAGCAACACCGTCACCCCCCACTCGCCGGCCAGCGCACGCACCGCCGCCACCCGGTCGGGGCCGAGTTCGTGACCGGTGAGGCGTGCGAATTCGCCCGCGTGCGGGGTCAAGACGGTCGGTGCGCGCCGATCGGCGATCAGTCGCGGTTCGGCGGCCAGCAGCGTCAGACCGTCCGCGTCGACGAGCACGGGCAGATCCGTCGCCAGGATCTCGGCGAGCCGGTCGCGGGCCGCGGTGCCGGTTCCCGCGCCCGGCCCGAACACCCAGGCCTGCACCCGACCGGTATCGGCCACACTGTCGGCGGCGATCACCTCCGGGTAGCGAGCCAGCACCTGCGCCGCGGCGGTCCCGGTGTATCGGACCATGCCCGAGGTGGCGGCGACCGCGGCGCCGGTGGACAGCACGGCCGCACCCGGATAGACGTCACTGCCGGCGCAGATCCCGGTCACACCTTGCGAGTACTTGTCGTCGCGCGATCCGGGCACCGGCCAGTCGGCGCCGATCGAGATCGGTTCCAGCGCAGCCAGTTCGGGATCCGGAAGATGTAACCCGATGGGCACCAGCTCGATTCGGCCGCACCACGGCGCGGCCAGGGCGTGGACCGGCTTGCGGGCGCCGAAGGTCACCGTCACCGCCGCGCGCACCGCCGGTCCGTCGACCGCGCCGGTATCGGGATCCACCCCGCTGGGCAAGTCGGCGGCCACGATCGGGGCCTCGGTCGCCGCGACGAGTTCGGCGGCCCGCGGACGCAGCGATCCCCGCCCCGAGATACCGACTATGCCGTCGATGATCAGATCCGGTGTCCCGAGCAGGTCGGCCGCGGATCCGGTTGCGGCGTCGTGGATCCGGCCGCCGGCCCGCCGCAGTGCGGCCAGTCCGCGCCGATGCGCCCGATCCGGCGACAGCAGCACCGCGGTGACCGCGACCGCGCGCCGTCGCAGCATCGCACCCGCCCACAGCGCGTCCCCGCCGTTGTCGCCCGATCCGACCAGCAGTGTCACCGCGCGACCGGCGACGCCGCCGGTCCGTTCGCGCAGTTCACCGGCCACCACATTCGCGAGCCCGTAGGCCGCGCGCCGCATCGGAACTCCTTCGGCGACTCGTTCGAAGAGCCCGGCTTCCGCCGCACGCACCTCGTCGGCGGTGTAGTACCCACGCAGTACCGGTGCCATGGTTCGCATCCTCCTCTGCGGCCGATCCGTTCACGATGGGCGAATCCACAGCAGATTACGCCCGAATCGAACGGCTCGATCGCGGCGGACGAGAGGGATCCGGCCGTTTCGACGACAGGTGCGCGATCGGGCAGGCGGATCGGGCACCGCCGCGGGGACTAGGCTCGTGCGCATGTCGATCGGCACCCCATTGCGCCGCGCACCGCGCCTCGCCCTCATCGTCGCAGCGCTGGCGACCGCCGGTCTGGTCGCCGGATGCGGTTCGGGCACAACCGGGTCCACGCCGTCGACGACCACCGTCGCGCCCTCCACGACGGTCGCGGCCACGCCGACCGCCACCCAACCCGCGGCGGTCACGGTCGACGTCCACAAGATGAAGTTCTCGCCCGAGAACATCACGGTGAAGGTCGGCGACACCGTGACCTGGAAGTTCTCCGATAAAGTGCCGCATGCCGTGCAGGGGATCGGCGATTCGGCGATGGGCATCAACAGCCCGATCATCTCCGACGGCGAATGGAGCCACACCTTCACCGTCGCGGGCACCTATCGGTATCTGTGCCCGCTGCATCCCGAGATGCGCGGCACCGTCACCGTCCGATAGCCGCCGCTATCGCGGCGCTACTTGCCGATTCAACGCCTCGACCGCGGTAACCAGCGGAGCGAGTTCGGGATCGGCGGCGGCCTCGCCGAGCGCTTCCGAGAGCGCCGCGTCGTTGGTGGGGCGCGCCCGGTCCAGTAATTCCAGTCCGGCGGGCGTGACATCGGTATAGATTCCGCGCCGATCATCGGGGCACAGATAGCGCTGCAGCAGGCCACGATCCTCGAGCCTGGTCACCAGGCGTGTCGTCGCACTCTGACTCAGCGCGACCGACTCCGCGACCTGGTTCATCCGGAGATGACCGCCCGGCCCATCGTGCTGGCGGCTCAGCACCGTCAGCAGCGAGTACTCGCGCACGCTCAGTTCGTGTCCGGTTTGCAGTGCGCGCTCGATCCGCGCCTCGATGCGGTCGTGCAGCACCGACAGCGCGTACCAGCCGTCCGCCAGCCCGGTCAGCGCGGCGTCTGCGGTCATCGGCCCTCCTGTGTCTTGCGGGACTGTTACCAGGATAACCCGCTTCCGCAATAGCAAGCGCTTGCAATTATCCCGCGTCTGCAATTATTGTTGACGCCTGTAATGCCCTGGTACAACTCTGTGTGGAGGCCTCACCCCATGCCACTCGCACTCCTCGCCCTCACCCTCGGCGCCTTCGCGATCGGTACCACCGAATTCATCGTGGTCGGATTGCTGCCCGGGGTCGCGGACAGTTACGCGGTCTCGATTCCCACCGCCGGATGGCTGGTCACCGGATACGCCCTCGGCGTGCTGGTCGGCGCACCCGTGATGACCGGACTGGGCACCCGTATCTCCCGTAAACGCATGCTGCTGATCAGCTTGCTCCTGCTGATCGGCGGCAACGTACTGTCCGCCGCCGCACCGACTTTCGGGCTGATGCTGACCGGCCGCATCGTCGCCTCGCTGGCCCACGGCGCCTTCTTCGGCATCGGCGCCGTGGTGGCCGGAGCACTTGTGGCGCCGAATCGGCGGGCCGGTGCGATCGCCATGATGTTCACCGGCCTGACCGTCGCGACGGTCGTCGGCGTACCGCTGAGCACCATGCTGGGCCAGCACTTCGGCTGGCGGCTCGCCTTCGCGCTGGTCGCCGCGGTCGGCGCGCTCGCCTTCGCCGGAGTGCTGGCACTGGTGCCGGATCAGCCCGCCCCGCGCGACGCTCGCTTCACCCGTGAGCTGGCGGTGCTGCGGAACCCGCAGGTCCTGCTGGCCATGGCGATGACCGTGCTCGGTTTCGGCGGGGTGTTCGCCGCCATCACCTATCTGGCGCCGATGATGACCGAGGTCACCGGATACGCCGAAACATCGGTCACCTGGATCATGGTGCTGTTCGGCCTCGGCTTCCTGATCGGCAACCTGGTCGGCGGACGCTATGCCGATCGGCATCTGCTGCCGATGCTGTACATCACCCTCGCGGGCCTGGCGGTGGTGTTGTCGCTGTTCACCGTCACCGCGCACAACAAGATCGCGGCGGCGATCACCGTCGTCCTGATCGGCGCGCTGGGCTTCGCGACCGTACCGCCGCTGCAGAAGCGCGTGCTCGATCAGGCCGCGGCGGCGCCGACACTGGCGTCCGCTCTGAACATCGGCGCCTTCAATCTCGGGAACGCGCTGGCAGCGTGGCTCGGCGGCCTGGTCATCGCCGCGGGGTTCGGCTACACCGCACCGAGTTGGGTCGGAGTGGTCCTGGCCGCCAGCGCTCTCGCCCTGGCGGTGTGGTCGGGTGCGCTGGAACGGCGCACCGCGACCATCGTCGCTCCCGGCGAAGAGCTTGTGGCGGTGAGAGATCGACCGGAGGCGGCGATTACTCGACCGTGACGGACTTGGCGAGGTTGCGCGGCTTGTCGATATCGTAGCCACGCGTCTGCGCCACCTCCGCGGCGAAGATCTGCAGCGGCACCGTCGACAGCAGCGGCTGGAAAAGCGTTGGCGCGGCCGGGATCTCGATCAGATGATCGGCGAACGGCCGCACCGTGTCATCGCCCTCCTCCGCGATCACGATGGTCCGTGCGCCGCGGGCCTGGATCTCGCGAATGTTGCTGAGCAGCTTGGAATGCAGTACCGCGCGCCCCTTCGGGGAGGGCATCACCACGATGACCGGCAGCCCCTCCTCGATCAGCGCGATCGGCCCGTGCTTGAGCTCACCGGCCGCGAAACCCTCGGCGTGCATGTAGGCGAGTTCCTTGAGCTTGAGCGCACCCTCCAGCGCGACCGGATAGCCGACATGGCGGCCCAGGAACAGCACCGTCGACTGATGCGCGAACCGGCGCGCGATCTCGCGCACCTGAGGCGCGGTCTCGAGCACGCGCGACACCAGTTTCGGCATCGCCTCCAGCTCGCCGAATTCGCGGGCCACCTCGTCCGGGTACTTGGTGCCGCGAGCCTGCGCGAGGGCGAGGCCGACCAGGTAGTTCGCGGTGATCTGAGCCAGGAACGCCTTGGTGGAGGCGACGCCGATCTCCGGGCCGGTGCGGGTGTAGACCACGGCATCGGATTCCCGCGGAATCTGGGCGCCGTTGGTATTGCAGATCGCGAGCACGCGCGCCTTCTGCTCCTTGGCGTGGCGCACAGCCTCGAGGGTGTCGGCCGTCTCACCAGACTGGGAGATCGCCACCACCAGCGTGGACCGGTCCAGAACCGGGTCGCGGTAGCGGAATTCGCTGGCCAGCTCGACCTCGACCGGTACCCGCGTCCAGTGCTCGATCGCGTACTTCGCGAGCAGACCGGCGTGATACGAGCTGCCGCAGGCCACCACGAAGACCTTGTCGAACTCGCGCAACTCCTGATCGGCCAGGCGCTGCTCGTCGAGCACGATGCGGCCGTTGTCGAAGTGCCCCATCAGCGTCTCCGCCACGCCGGCGGGCTGCTCCTCGATCTCCTTCAACATGAAGTAGTCGTGACCGCCCTTCTCGGCGGCGGCGAGATCCCAGTCGATGGTGAACGGACGAGTCCGCACACTGTCGGTATCGCCGTGGAAATCGGTCACCACATAGCTGTCGGCGGTGATCACGACGGCCTGGTCCTGGCCCAGTTCCACGGCTTCGCGGGTGTGCTCGATGAAGGCCGTCACATCGGAGGCGATGAACATCTCGCCCTTGCCGACGCCGACCACCAGCGGGGTCGAACGACGCGCGGCGACGATGGTGCCGGGATGATCGGCATGGGTGAACACCAGCGTGAACGCCCCCTCGAGCCGCTGCAGGACCGCCAGGGCGCTGCCGACGAAATCACCCGCGGTGGGGCCGTCGGCATAGGCTCGCGCGACCAGATGGACCGCGACCTCGGTGTCGGTGTCACTGCGCAGTTCGACCCCGGCATCCTCGAGTTCGCGCCGCAGCGGGGCGAAGTTCTCGATGATCCCGTTGTGCACCACCGCGACCCGGCCGGTGACGTCACGATGCGGGTGGGCGTTGCGATCGGTCGGCGCACCGTGGGTGGCCCAGCGGGTGTGGCCCATCCCCGTGGTCCCGCCGAACGCGACGGCGCCCGCCTCGGTCAGTTCGGCCTCCAGATTGGCCAGCCGACCGGCCTTCCGCTCGACCGCGATGGTGCCCGCGCCGTCCAGGATCGCCACGCCCGCGGAGTCGTAGCCTCGGTACTCCATGCGGCGCAGTGCGTCCACGACGACGCCGAGCGCGTCCCGGTACCCGACGTAGCCAACGATTCCGCACATGGTGTCCCAGCCTACTTGGGCGCCGTGGACACGCGAATCGGACTGCTATCAATACTGGTGGCGCGCCCTGTCGGGGTACCGCGGTCCGACGGTGCGGCAATCCGGGCGCGCATCGGTAGAGTTCACCCTCGTGTCGGTGTCTGTGAAATCGCTCCTGAGCATTCTGACCAGCCCTGGTCCGCACCGGGTCAAGCGCGGCAATCTCGGCATCGCCGGCCAGCCCGGCGTGGTCTACACCCCCGAAACGGGCCACAATCTGCCCGCGGTCGCCTTCGCGCACGGCTGGCTCGCCGGTGTGGGCAACTACCGCAGACTGCTCGAACACCTCGCGTCCTGGGGTTTCGTCGCGGCCGCGCCCGACACCGAACGCGGCCCGCTGCCCTCGCACCTGAACCTGGCCACCGACCTGCTCACCACCCTCGACATCTGCGTCGGCGTCCGCCTGGGTGGCGGCGATATCAGCGTGCATCCGGACAAACTGGCTCTGGCCGGGCACGGCATGGGTGCCGGCGCGGCCGTCATCGCGGCCTCCCAGCGCAGGGTGGCCGCCGTCGCCGCGCTCTATCCCGCGCCCACCGCGCCCAGCGCCGAGGGCCTGGCACCGGAGATCGACACCCCGGCATTCATCCTGGCCGGTGGGGTCGATGTGTCCACCAACAATTGCGATGCCGTGGAACTGGCCGCCGCGTGGGGCGGGCCGCGCTCGCTGCGCACCGTCGACAAGGCCACCCACAACGGCATCGTCGAAGGCCGCCGGGCACTGGCGGCGCTGGGCGCCGCCAAATACGAGCCCAAGACCGAGCGCATCACCCGCGCCCTCCTGGTCGGCTATCTCAGCTACCAGCTTCTCGGCGACAAGAAGTACGAGGCCTTCGCGGATCCGGAAGCCGATATCCCGCACACCCGTGTGGTCGATCCGGAAGCGACGGAAGAGCCCGAGCCCGAGCGGTTGTCACCGCTCCAGCTGGTTCACGTCGCCCGCGCGCTGCGTAAATAGGAGCCGTCCGGATCGGCTGATCCGCAGCGCCCGGCCCGGCGACGTTCCCGGGTCGATCGGAGTCGAAGGGAACCGATCGGCGGGCCGTCACGTCGGATATGTTGACAGCCGGATTTTCCCGACGGAGGGGGTGGACAGATGGCCGACGCCGAGCAGGAAGCGGCGCGGGCGCGCAACGAGGCACTACGCCTGCAGGTCGACTCGTTGCTGGAGACGTTCGAACAGCAGCGTCGTGAACTCGCAGAGGTGCAGCGGCAACTGGCGGAGACGACCGCCGAGGCCTGGTCGTCGGACGGTCTGGTGCGGGTGGTCGCCAACGTCGCCGGTGTCGTGCTGGAAGTCCATCTGATTCCGGAAGCGTTCAAGCGATCCACTCCCGACAAACTCGGCAAGTCGATGGCCGAAGCCGCCCAGGCCGCCGCCCGCCAGGCCGCCGAACTGTCGCAACGCGCCTTCGCCCCGATCCAGGACGTCGCCGGTGATGTACCCGACCTGTCCGACATCGTTCCGGGCGCGCCCAGCCTCAAAGACCTGATGAGCACACTTCTTCCCGATCCGGCCGCCCCCGGGGCGGACGAGCGGCCCGAGCCGCCGGCCTTCGACGACGAAGACGAAGACGACTACTACCGCAATCGCGGATATCTCCAGGGGGACAACCGGTGAGCACGTTCAAGGTCGATCCCGCCGCACTGCGGGCGACCGAACCGAAGTACAACGACGTCTCGGACCGGGTGATCACGGCCGTGCAGAGCCTGAAGCAGATCGTCGAGGCCGAGGGCGAATGCTGGGGGGCGGACGAGATCGGCGAGAAGTTCGCCAAGGGCTACGTCGACCCCGCGGGGAAAGCCGTCACCACCGGCGGCAATCTCGGCGCCATCCTCTCGAGTATGGCGGGCAATATGGCGTCGGCCGCCGAGACCCTGCAGCAGCAGGATCAATCCAATGCCGGGTCGATCGCTCAGACCGAATTCTGACCGGCACCTCCCATGGGTATCGAAATCCCCACCGAACTGCAGTGGGTGGCGAAATACGTTGTCGGCGCGGGTGACTGGCCGAAGGGCGATGAGACCGCGATGCGGCGGCTCGCGCACGGATGGGATCAGCTCGCCGAGGCGCTGACCGAGATCAAGACGGACGCGGGTTCGGTCACCGATTCCGCCCTCGCCGCCGTGGACGGCCAGACCCACGACGCGATCAAGGAGCTCTGGGATCAGGTCGCGGGCGAGAAGGGGCTGTGGCCTGGCCTCATCGAAGAGGCCAAGGGCCTGAGCAAGGACCTCGGCGATACCGCCACCGATATCGAGCATACGAAGTACGTGATCATCGCGACCCTGGTGATATTCGCGATCCAGATGATCCAGGCGATCGCCACCGCCTGCACCGGAATCGGCGCACCGGTGGCGGCCGCGGAGGAAGCGGCCGCCCAGGTCGCCACCCGGCTCACCATCCGGCAGGCCATCAAATGGCTGATCGAGAAGATCTCCACCCGGGCTCTCGCCAAAGCCGCGATCATCGGTGTCGCACAGAGCGCCGGTGTCGACGCCGGTGCCAGCCTGCTGCAGATGGCGCAGGGCAAGCGCGGCGGATTCACCGGCGAAGAAGTGAAAGGACTGGTCGCCGAGAGCGTTTCGGGCGCGGTAGGTGGCGCCGTGGGCGCCAAACTCGGCTCCGACGGACTCGCGAAGGGTTTGGTGGACCGAGCCGAATCGACAGCGGGCAAATTCGCGGCCCGCACGGCCAGCGATGCGGTCGGCGGTGCGGTCGGCTCGGTCGCCGGCACCGCCGCGAGCGTTCCCTTCGGCGGCAAATTCGAAGTCGATCCCACCACGCTCGCGACCTCGTCGATCGCGGGCGCCGCACAGGGCGCGGTCGGCCAGGTACGAGAGGGACATACCAACACCGCGGGCCACGAGAACGGCGACTCCAACGCGTCGGACAACGACCGCCCCAACCCGAACTCACCCTCGAATTCGGCTCCCACGCAACCGAGCGGCACCCACGAGACCCCGAGCAATTCGCACACCGGCGACAACCCTCCACCGGCACAGCACGATACGACGCCACCCAGCTCCGGCTCGGCGCCGTCCTCACCGCACGAGAGCGCTCCGGCGAATCCCGCCCATACCGACGGCACCAGCGCCACCCCTCCGCACGACAGCACGCCCGCGAACCCGGCTCACACCGGCGACAGCCAACCCGAATCCGGTAGCCACTCTCCGGAATCCGCTGCGCCACACCATGACACGACTCCACCCGCCGACCGCTCGGTGCCCGAGCACAACACACCCGACTCCACCGGCACGCCCAGCGGGCACGACCAACCGTCGGCCGCTCACCCGACCACCCCCGAGCAACCGTCGCCCCCCAGCGGTTCGAGCCTGAACTGGGACTACGACACCCCCGCACACACCGAACCGGGCAACGCCACTCCCGACGGCCCGGCCGACACCGGAACGACGCCGCACGAACCGGCGTCGAACGGCACCCCGCCGCCCGCGCACAGCGATCAGCCGGCATCGCATCAGCCCGACGCCGGCACACCCGGGCCCGCACAGCATCCCGACGCGCCCACCCAGCCGCCGGCCTCCGCGCCGGAGGCCCCCGCCGGACAGCCGAATCACCCCACCGACGCGCAATCCGTACCGGCACAGGGCGGTTCGGCGGACCACCCGAGCTCATCCGCCGCCGGCGACACCAGAGCACCGACGGACACCGCACCGGCGACGACCCACGCGGCCACCACCGACACATCCGCCGCGACACCATCGTCCGGAACGCCCTCGATGGGCTCGATGGGTTCCCTCGGCTCGTCCGGAGGCGAAGGCACGCACAAGTCCAGCACGCCGAATCACAGTCCCTCCCAGCCTGAGACCCCCGCTGTGGACGGCCGGACTCCGCCGCGCGGGGCCGAGACCCCCACACGCCCGGACACCGGCCGCGCCTCCCCCGACAACACCGCGCGACCGGAACCGGCGCGCCCGGCGCCCACCCCCCGTCCCACCCCGAACGGTGAGCAACCGCGCCCGGCCCCGCGCAGCGACAACACGCCACGGGCGAACGAAGGCCGGCCCACGACGCCGGAGCGCCCCCCGGTCACCGATTCCGCTCGACCGGCCGACAGCACGCACGCACCGGAAGCCCCGCCGGCCAGTACAACTCACACCGACCCGCCGGGGCCTCGGTCGGATGCCCCAGCGCCGCACACCGACCGTCCGGCAGCCGGGCCGCGCGACGGCAACCCGGCCGGCACCGCACCGCGCCCCGAGGGCCCGCAACCGGATCAACCGAGTTCGCACCCCCACGGCGAAGCCGCCACCACACCCCCGGCGGAAACTCCCGCGCCCGAACACAATCCGCCCACCCAGCCGCCGGACCGTCCCGGCTTCGACCCCGCGGTGCACAAGTACGTCGCCCGGGACAACAACGGGCAGATCATCCTTCCCGACCCGTTCTACGCCGGCGGCTACAGCCCGCATCTCGACCGCTACCAGCCCACCATGGAAGAGATCTCGGCGGCTCGCGCCCATCCACCGGGCGAGAGTCCGCACGACGTGGAAGTGCGCCGCTGGGAGGACCACCACGCCGAAACACCGGAAGCCACGGCCCCACAGGAAAACTCACCGGCCGCAGCACACGCACCGGCCCGGGAAACCGTGCCGGCGCACGAGGCCGAACGACCGAATTCCCACGATCCGGCCGCCGACCGACCGGCATCGCACCCGTCGGACCGCCCGAACGAAAACGCCTCCACCCCACGCGACCACACCACCGATCCCGAACACCAACCCCGCCGTCCGGAGACCACCGCACCGCGCCGTGAGCCCGAACCGGCCACCCCACCGCGCTGGGCCCACCACGACCCGAACTTCATGGCGAATTCGATGCGCCCACCGGAGTTCATGCGACGCGGCGCGAACGACCCGGCCGGCAATCACCCGCACCCGGCACCCCGTCCCGAAGCCCACCGGCCGACCGATCGGCCGAACACGGGATCGCCTCACCCGAACCGCCCGCACCCGGAAACTCGACGCCCCGAAACCCCACGCGCGGAAACCCCACGCCCGGAAACCCCCCGGCCCAACCGAACCCACCCGGAAAACCCCCGTCCGAACCACCGACCGGGCGAGCCGACCACCCCCCGCCCGGAGCACGGTCCCCGGACACGCCCGGAGAACACGGGGCGGCCCCATCCGGACCCCACCCCGCGCCGGCATCCCGCCGCACCCCCGAGAGACGCCGCACCGTCGGCTCGGCCGACAGGAACGCGGCCGGAACCCAATCCCTCGCATCCTGCGAGTCACCCGCCCCGGCATCCGAATCCAGTCCCCGATCCGAACGTTGGCGCAACGCATCCGTCTCCGAACGGCCATCCCCCAGCGCACCCGGCCGGTGGCCACGATCAGCAGCACAGTCACTCTGCACCCAGAGATGAGGGCTACCTGGGCAGAGACGGCTATCGTCACTTCGCCAGCGATATCGCGGGCGAACAGTACGGTGAGCACCAACTCGGCCACGTATACGCGGGCCTTCCGGAACATCTGCGCCAAGCTGTTCACGCCTACACCGTTCAATCGCTGCCGAACGGTTTTCTTCGCGCACCGGATCCGATCGGCAGCGTCGGACAGTACTTTCAGCATCTGCACAACGAAAGCAATGGCGTTCATGCACTGGCGCCCTTGAACGGCGGCAGAATGCCCGGAACGCGCGCGGAACTAGAGCAGATGTGGCGCAACCCGCACGCCACCGACGCGCAGCGGGCGTGGATGCATCACACCCTCAGCGCACCAGATGTCAATGCGCGACTACGCGAGATGTGGGGCAACTACGAGCGAAACCAGCAGCTGCACAGCTACTTCGGTGAGCCACCGACTGTCGACGCCTTCCGTCGCCGAATCACGGCGATCGACAACGCACTGAACCACCCACTTCCGGAGCCCGTCAGTGCAATCCGCGGCGTGCACGACGTCTCTTTCCTCACCGCCGCGGACGGGCGTCCTCTCGGGGGACGCGACCCTCGGGCGCTGATCGGCGCCACGCAAACCGAGCAGGGATATATGTCGACCTCGCTCGGCGCCAACCCTACTGTCGTGGACGGCAAACCGTTCGAATACCGTGTGCGACTCGATCTTCCGGCCGGGACGCACGGGCTCTGGATGGGACGTGAGAGTGCGTACCCGGACCAGCGTGAACTGATACTGCCCCGCCAGACGCAGTATCGAATTCTCGATGTGACGCAAACCGGCTGGGCGAACGGCCGTCCGGTATACGAGATCCACGCCGAAGTCGTCCCCCATTCCCAGCCACAACATTCGCCGGCATCAGCTACGGAGCACTCGAACCACTCGAATTCGCCAGGCCGGGAAACGAACCGCGCCGATACGAATCCCGCTGGTCGCCGCGAATCGTCGGAACGCGGCACCGATAGCGCGCCTGCACATAGGCTGGTTCGGCCGGAAAACCCCGATTCCGGCACGCCTGCCACCCCCGGCAACAGAGCACCACACCCGTCGGCAACCGGTCATCCACCGCACACCACTCCGCAGCCCGGCCGTACCGAACAACCGCGCACCCCCGGTCCGACGACGACGCACCCAGTCGGGCGGGCCCCCGCAGAGACCACTCCGGCCGGGCAGCCTCACGAATCGCCGGCAGTCCGCAACGGCGAACCACCTGCATCGCACGCATCCGATTCATCAGCGTCTGCGCCCTCGGCGGCCCCGCGAACGACCAGCCCGATCGACGAGCAACCGACACGCGGTATAGAACCCGCTCACCCGAACTCCGCGGCGCGACTCGGCCCCGAGCCACATGGACGGGACAGTGATACAACTCCGGCAAGCACCGGACAGTCACATCGGGAACCACCCGCGCGGCACGACGGCGAGACGCCGTCGCGAAATGATCACCCCGCGAACCGGAATGATGCTCATCACGAGGCCGGGCGCTCACCATCGGAGCCGGCACACCGAGAGGAACAGCCGAGCCGAACCGAAGCCGAGCGTTCCGAACATCGTTCATCGAACGAGGCGGATCCGCGTCGAGTCGACGAAACCACGGGCGATCAACGGCGTGCACTGCGTGCCTACACCGACCCGGACGCCCACCTCTACACCGACCTGAACACCCGCCTGCGCGGTGGCATCGATCTCGACCCGGCACAACATCAACTAGCCCAGGATATTTCGGCTGCTCTCGACAATTTGCCGCCTCACACCGGTACCGTCTGGCGCGGCACCTCGCTGACGCCCGAAGAGATCGCGAGGTACGTACCTGGCGAGACCGTGACAGAAGCCGCCTTCACCAGCACGTCACGCGATCCCAGACGCATCTTCACCGGCAATGTCGAGTTCGTCGTCCACTCCAGTACCGGCCGTGACATTTCCGGCCACTCTCTGCGCCCTGGAGAACAGGAAGTCCTCTTCGACCGAAATACGACCTTCGAGGTTCGCGGCGTCGTCCACGACCCCAACGCTGGTTTGTTCGGGCGCACACGCATCTACCTCTACGAGACTCCGCCGCACGTGGGCGACAACCCCGTGGAGCACCCTGGCGACCACGAGCAGCCGGATGCCGACCACACGGACGAGCAGCCGGCGCACCCCGCCGATCCCGAGCATCCGGTTGCGCACGGCACCGACCGAACCGCAATCGGCGACGACCCACAGACCCGCCGTGTCTACGAAAACCTCCGCAACGAAGGCGAACACGACGTCATCGTCCACGGAAACCGCTTCGGTCGCCCGACCCCAGGCCACGAGAACGAGACCAGTCCAGAACGCGTCGCCGAGGCCATTCGCAACAATCCCCACTACGAACCCGGCACCCCGGTTCGGCTGGTCTCCTGCCACGCCGGAAACGAAATCGGCTGGGCCCAGCAACTCGCCAATGAGCTGGGTGCGCCGGTACGCGCACCGTCCGACACGGTCGGCGTGCGGCAGTCCCCCGATTCGCCCGCAGTTGTCCACGACGGTGGGCACTGGGTTACCTTCCATCCCGGCGAACCCACCCAGGCGCCTGAGCCAACACACCATGAACCGACGAGCGATGGGGAGTCCATCAGGTCGACCACCGACGGTCGCCTTGATGAATGGGACATCATGGACAGTGGGCCGCCGCCGGAGGATTCGGGCGGCAACGAGCATCGCCCCGGCGAAGATCCGGACTACCCGACACTTTCCGAAAAGACCCACCAGCGTGTGCTCGATTCCGATCTCTTTCTCCGTGAGTCCGGAATCGATCCCACCACAGTGCACGGAGATCTGCCGAGCAACCACCCCGAGCGCGTACGCCTAGCCGGTGTAATCGCCAATACCAGATTTCCGAGGCAAGCTGGGGATCTACCTGCCCGAGTAGCGCGGTTTGTCGCAGATTCCAGCACGCCGGGAGATCCCATATCATTCGTCGACCGATATGAGTATGCCCGAGCCAAATTCACAGAATTTCAGCGGCAAATCGATCTTTCGGAAAAGCCAGCCAACGAGTCCGGCAAGGCATATGCGGCACGCATGTTCAATTTGTCGGACGTTGCGTCGGACCTGTCGGCCGATATGCAGGAAGTAGCTGAACTCGGGTTTCACGCTGCCACCATCGAACCAGATGCGATGGGCGATGGCCTACAGGACTCGGTGCGACAGATCGAAAAGCTCGGCTTCCAGGAAGCAGCCGGCGCCGCCTATCACGCGGCAAAACACATCGAGGAATTACCGATAGTCGAGCGCGACGGGCTTTCGACCATAGAGGCATACCATGCGAGTGCGGCCCAAACTGTACGAACTGGAACTCTGGTCGCCAGAGAGACGGAATCCGACGGCACCGTTAAACTTGTATATCACCGCAGTATCATAGACGGAGACGAAAACACCAAGATGGAAGCCATCGTGAAAGTTGCAGCGGACGGTAGTGCGCGGATGGCGTCCTACGGCGAGCCGAAGGCTGTGAAGTAATGAGCGACGAATTTCCGTCCACAACCGAATGCATTACTCAGGTCATCCGCGACCTGGAAGTCTCCGATCAGATCTTCCAGAGCGATGGAGTGAAGAACACACGCCGTATCACCTATTTCGTTCGAGCTATGGTCATGCTCACAGGAGCGGAATCGCAGATACCTCGCGACAGTCAGCTTTCCGATGGTCAGATATTCAGTTATAGACACCAGGTGTCCCAGCTAGTGCAGGCCAACGCGGCCACGTTCAAGAATTTCCTGTTCGAGGTATTCGACAGAACTTCCCGCGCTATCACCGATGGATGGCGCACACCGTGCCTGTACCGCTCCGCTATCCAGTTCTTGCAGGACAATTTCAAAGGTATCGATCTAGTCTTGGACGACGAAGATCGAGAATTTATCGACGAGATCGACGAGATCTTCGAAGAGTTGGCGACCAGCATAGAACCACTACCGGCCAGCATGATTCCCCCCGGAATACCCGATAGCCATTGGTGGTGGCGCTTACCCTCTGCGACACCGAAAGAAGCGGCCGACGCCCGATACGACGACTGAGGCACATAATGCGAGAGATAAAGCCATTGGGCATATACCGGGAGATGTATTCCACACCAAAAGTCGAGTTGCCTAGATTGTCGGATTCATACACTATGCGCATAATAGGCGATCGCCAGAGAGTGGCCGATTACATGGAGGCCTGCACTCCGGTCTTCGATGTCCTCGAAGACGTCGTAGACCTCGTCGACGGTCGCGAGTGGATCCGAAGCGGTCCGACGCTCCTATCGGATGGCGCGTGGATCTGGCGCCTCGACTCGGTCCACTACCTTCGCCACTACTCGCTCGATATTCCCCAGGAATTTCTCGACCACGTCCAAAGCCGCGACTACCGGCCCGTGGACGATGTCGACGCCTCGGCGCCCGAATTCGACGACGCGATATCCGCCTACTTCTGAATCGGAGCCATCATGACCGATCAACCATGGCTACAGTCGGCAAGCCCCGAGGAACAGCGCAAGATCGACGAAAAGATCGCGACGCGCATGGGCATCACAGTGGAGCAGCTCCATGAGCTCGACCGTGAGGTGGCCGCCGATGTCCGTGCGCGGGACACGGTGCCGACGGACGAGCGCATTACAGACAACAATCCCAAGTTCACAAAAGGTTTCGGTCCCAACACTCCGGAGAACATGCTTCAGCCGGGGGAAATTCGCGAACACTACCGGAAGTCCGAGATCGACGACGGCGATGCGGGCACCGATCGCATCTAGGATCGAGGGCATTGTGAGAGGAATGACCGACAGATGACCGACCCGTCCTGGCCGGCAGAGCCGTGGAATGCGTATCCCGCGACTGCGTCGCCGCAGGGGCCATCCGGTCCCTACGAGCCTCCGCTGCCGCCGACGAATGATCGACCGACCGCCGGTCCGCCCGGCTACGGTCCGCCCGGCGGACCGGGTGCGCCGATCGCACCCCGAGCAACATACGACGGTTGGACCAGGCAACCGGTCATCTATGTGACTGTCACGCGACAGGGTGAATTCCTAGGTTGCCTCTGGGCATCGGAGACGCACAATTCCGCCGGTTTCATCCGCAAGATGTCGGGCGGCGATCCACTGTCCGACCCGTCGTGGACCGCCATCGACACGTGGGCCGACCGCTTGGCCGCCGCGTATGCCGACGGGCTCCCGGCCCAGCGAGCGGTACAGCAGTGGATCGGCGCACCGGAACATCCGGAGGGCGGCGGAATTTCATCGAACAGCCGGGTCCGACGCGCCGACAGCTTGACCGCACTCTACGAACTGGTGAATCCCGGAGGACCACCCCCGCCGAACCCGCTGGTGCAGGACGGCATGTACCCCGACGGCACGCCGGTCGACCGCTCGCAGGGTTGGGGGCCGCTGGTCAGCGCACCTCTACGCCGCTATGCGACAACCACATCCGGCGCTGTTCGCTTCCTTCCGATAGTGAAGGACGGCCGGCACATCGGCTATCTCTGGGCATCGGTCGACAACGACGCGGCCGACTACCTCCCGCTTCGCGCGGCCGGCGAGACAGCGCAAGCCGCAGCCGGTCTCTGGCAATTGCGACTCAGCCAGGGGTACGGGCAGCACATCCCGCCACTCCGAGCACTTCAGGACAACCGTCACCATCCTGAAGACCGCCTCTCGGGAATGATCCAGCCCAACGCCGAGTACGGCGAACTTCCATCGCTGGAGCAGCTGACATCTTTGGCGCAGCAATAGCGAAACGGCGAGGTTCGGACCGAAATAGAAAGTGTCGTGCGCTTTCTCACAGGCGGCAAGATTGTGATGCGGACGAGCGGAGGGAAGCCGGACAGGATCGATGCGTCGAAAGGGAAACTGGTCTCGGCCTCATTCGTCACAGATGGCAGGTGGGTGTGCTCTCGTGCATGCGCGTATCAAGCGATCGAGAGTCATCGTGGAGAGGAACCCCACCGCTGACCGATCCGGCCCCACCGCACGCCACATTCGAAGACGGGCTCGGTGCCTCGGTTGCTCAGACCAACCAGCTCTTGCGGCGGTAGAACGCGTCGTCCTCGTCTTCGTCGTCGATCGGGGCGACGGACTGGTTGGCCATTCGTGCCGCGGCGGAACGGGCGATGGCCTCGCGTTGTTCGCGGGCCTCCTCTTCCTCCCGCGCGCGTTCATCGGCCTCGGCATTGGCCTGGCGTTCCGCGTCGGCGATGCTTTGCTCGATTTGAGCGGCCAACTCCGCGCCACCGCCGACGAGCCGGCTGGTGGCATCTTCGTAGTCGGCCCTGAGGTTTCGCATCCAGCGGTCGTGCTCGTACATGAGTTCTTCGAGGTGGCGTTCCAGATCCATCTCAGTTCTCCCAGGTGCTCAACGGTGAACGGATCACAGCGGACCGGCCTCGGCCAGTTCGGCGCCGGAACCGCTGGGGTCGGATGGCGGGCCCTGTGGTGGTGGGACTACCTGTGGCTTGTGCTCGGTGTCGGACTGACGACGGGGCGGAGGCGGTGGTGTTGTCGGCGGAGTGGCCGGATTCGTCTGCCCGCCACCGCTGTTGCCCGGCTGGCCGCCGGAGTTCTGCGGCTGCGGGTCGTTCGGCCTCGGGTCGTCCGGCTTCGGCGCCAGCTGATCCGGTTTCCGCTCACCGCCGCCCGCATTCCCCGCACCGCCGCCCGGCTGCTGGCCGGGATCTGCGGGCTTGTGTTCTTCGCCTGCGGGATCACCGGCGCGTCCAGGGTCTCCCCCGTCGCCCGTCTTTGTATCCTCCGTGTTGATCACCGGATTACCGTGCTCGTCCAACTTCATGCTGTAGGTTTTGTTGTCGCCCGCACCGTCGGACATCATCACCTTCAGCTCGCCGTTCGGGCCCATCTCGAATGTGAGATGCCTTCCGGCGATATCGAATTCGGCCTTCGGCTTACCGTCGTCCGTCCCCTTCGCGTCGTGAGGCTGCGTCAAACTCTGCAACTGCTGCACAACACCGTCGACACCCTGCTGGATCGCCGTCGACAAGGCGGTGACGCCCTGACTCAACGACTGTCCGATCGTGCTGGCGACCGGCGACAACTGACTGGCGACCTGGCTGAGCTGCGCCAGGCCATCCAGCCCCGTGGTGGTGGTCGGCGATACCGACGAGGGAACGGTGTTGCTCGGCGTCGACGGACTGGGGCTCGGGCTGGGGCTGGGGCTCGGGCTCGGGCTCGGCGAGGGTGACGGACTGGGCTGCTGAGTACCCGCGGGCATCGGATAAGCCGAGACATCCATTCGCTCGAGCGCGGTCGAGATCACGCTGTAGACATTCTGGACCTGAGCCTTCGTCGTCGTACACAGCAGCTTGAAGCTGTCTACGGTCTTTTCGACGTGCGGAACAAATGTGTGCTCCAGCCAATCCAGGGCATGCGGACCTTGTTGCTGCGCAGCGCTCAATGGAACGAAAGCCGTGTAGGTTCCTGGCTTCTTGTATTCGACGGCGACCATCGTGAGCCAGTCGATATTGTTTCGACTGGTGTTGTCGATATCCGGCCCGTCGTCCTTCCAGAAAGCTTTGACCGTATCCGCCTTGTGCGTTACCGCCCTCCGAAGCGCCTCGGGAGCAACCGAGAGACCCGACGCCACTTGCTTCACCTGGTCGTAGTCGGTTTGGGCACGTCGAACTTGCTGATCCAGCAACGTATGCGCGTCGTCTCCGGCACCACCTTGCCAAATCGATTGCAAGGCCCCGAGCTGGGTTTTCTGTAGATCCAATTCGCCGGATGTTTCCGACACCACTCTGCTGACATCCTGCGCGAGGCTTTCCAGAGCGGCGATGTCCATATCCCGCTCGGTGTCGTAGAGGTCGCACATAGTGTCCCGGGTGGGCAACGAACCCCTGCCGAAACCGAGGTCCTGATGCACTCTTTCGTAGCGCGGCAGGTATTCCTCGAAATACATCAACCCGGAAGAACCTGCGTCCAGGATCTTGTTCGCACTCGCATCACTTGAAACGTTCAGCGTCATTTGTTCCCACTCCACCAGAAGAGACGCACATCAGACTCGATCTGTGGTCTGGGGCGGCGGTACGGTCAGATTGACACCCTGCGCAGTGAACTTCTCGACGCTGGAGTCGTCTACCGTTCCATAGTTTGTTGCGCTGGTGCTCATCGTTTCGCCAGTTTTCGCGATGGCGGTCTGCCAATTCTTCAGCCATGTCGTCAGACGACTCAGCGAGTTGTGCACCTTCTTGCCGTCGGCGGTGTACTCGCGACCGGCTTGTGGGCCGTCGAAGGTGTGTGAGGTCAGCAGTGCGGCTTTCCCGTCGACAACGCCAGCGGAGCCCTTGAGATTCGTCGCCATCTGCTGCAACGCGACCGTATCGACCTTGATGTGACCACCCGAAGCCATCCGACCTTCCCCTCCGTTATCGGCCCGCCACAGCAACCTGGCTGTGCCATCTCTATTTTTCGACGCAGGCGAAGCGCCTCAGGTTCCCCTGCTTACCCACAGCGCTCCTCCGACTCACCGTACGAGCGAATCTACTGGTCGATGCGGTAATCGGACAATCGGCTCCGAATCACTTGCCCATCTTGCCCTTGTCCACCTGGACCCACTCGGTCCTCCCGTCCGGGTAGTGGTGGAACTCCCAGGCCGAGTAGTCCCCGCCGTCGTCGACGATGCTGACGTGGTCGGCGAAGCCGTCGTGGTCCATATCGGACCAGACCTCCATGGAATGGTCACCGTGGAAGGTCTCGGTATCCAGAATGCCGTCACCGTTGATGTCCTGAGACGGATGGTTCAGCTCCACGGCGCCGATGCCGCCGAGGTCGGAGTGTGCGTCGACCTCCGGCAGGTCCAGGCCCGGCAGATCGCCCGAATGGATCATGTGCGTGCTCCTCGAGGGACGTGCGGGAATTTGTTCCATCCTGGCATCCGGGGACCGTGCGGCGCATCCCCTGCCGGTCAGGTTGTGGATAACTCAGCCGAGACGAGGTGCGCCGGGACGGTTGCCTGTGGATAACTAGCGTTCCGTTCTACTGCTTCGGGATGATGAGCCACAGGACCAGGTAGATGATGAACTGTGGGCCCGGCAGCAGGCAGGACAGGACGAAGAGCAGGCGAATGATGTTGGCGTTCCAGCCGAAATAGTCGGCGAGGCCACCGCAGACACCACCGATCCACTTGTCTGAGGTCGATCGGGTGAGGCGGCGGGTGGGGGCGGTCATGACGCTCTCCTTCGGTGACGGTCGTTCGCGGTGATTCCACTGTGCCGTCCACGCGTCCCCACCCACATCGGGCGCGAGACCCATCCGCACCCTGATTTCCACCGGGCCGGGCTCAGGGTGGTACCCCGAACCCGGCAGACTCGTATGAGTGAGTACGACTCTGCATGCGCACGACCTGTCGGCGCGACACGGGGATCGGGTGCTGTTCGAAGGTTTGGACCTGGTGCTGGCTCCCGGCGATGTGATCGGGCTGGTCGGGATGAACGGCGCCGGTAAGTCGACGCTGCTGCGAATGCTGGCCGAGGGCAGGCCGCAGGTGGGACGGATCACCCTGAGCCCACCGGACGCGACGATCGGCTATCTGGCGCAGGAGCCCGAACGCCTGCCAGAGGAGACGGTGGCCGGGTTCCTGGCCCGCCGGACCGGTGTGGCCGCGGCACAACTGGCGATGGATGCCGCCGCCGAACGTCTCGCGACGGCACCGGATGGCCCTGTGGCCGACGACTATTCGGCGACACTGGAGCGCTGGCTGGCGTTGGGCGGCGCCGATCTGGAATCACGGGCCGACGAGGTAGCCGCCGAACTCGGCCTCTCCGCCGGCCTTCCGCGGGGACTCGAAACCCCCATGACCGCGCTGTCCGGTGGCCAGGCCGCGCGTGCCGGCCTGGCATCGGTGCTGCTGTCGCGTTTCGACATCCTGCTACTGGACGAGCCGACCAACGATCTCGATCTCGACGGTCTGGCCCGGCTGGAGAACTTCGTCACCGGAGTGCGCACGCCGCTGATGGTGATCAGCCACGATCGGGAGTTCCTGGCGCGCACCGTGAATCGCATCGTCGAACTCGATCTGGCCCAGCAACAGGTGGGCGTCTACGACGGCGGGTACGACGCGTACCTGACCGAGCGCGAGATCGCGCGCCGGCACGCGCGGGAGGCCTATGAGGAGTACGCCGACACCCGGGCGGGTCTGGAGGCGCGGCAGGTGATGCAACGCAACTGGCTCGAACACGGCGTGCGCAATGTCCGGCGCAAGGCGCGCGACCCGCGAAAGGTGGATTCGGACAAGGCCGGTCGCAAGATGCGGGCCGAATCGACCGAGAAGCAGGCGTCGAAGGTCCGCCAGACCCAGCGGCGCATCGAACGCCTCGAGGTGGTGGAGGAACCGCGCAAGGAGTGGGAGTTGCGGATGTCGATCGCATCCGCGCCGCGCAGCGGATCGGTGGTGGCGACGCTGTCGAACGCTGTGCTCTCGCGTGGCGACTTCACCCTCGGGCCGGTGACGACACAGGTCGACTGGGGTGATCGGATCGTACTCACCGGTCCTAACGGTTCCGGAAAGTCCACACTGTTGTCGCTGCTGCTGGGCAAGGTCGCCCCGGACTCCGGCACCGCCACACTGGGATCCGGTGTCGCGATCGGTGAGGTCGACCAGGTGCGCGGGCTGTTTCGCGGAACTGCTCCACTCGCCGACACATTCGGCGCTCAGGTTCCGGACCAGCCCGAGTCGGAAGTGCGCACCCTGCTGGCCAAATTCGGACTTCGCGGCTCTCATGTGCTGCGGCCCAACGACACCCTGTCACCGGGAGAGCGCACCCGCGCGGCTCTGGCGCTACTACAGGCACGCGGGGTCAATCTGCTGATCCTCGACGAGCCGACCAATCATCTGGACCTGCCCGCGATCGAACAGCTGGAGCAGGCGGTCGAAACGTTCGACGGCACACTGATACTGGTCACCCACGACCGCCGCATGCTCGACACGGTGCGGGCAACCCGGCGCTGGCGGATGACCGGCGGACGGTTGGCCGACGACAACTGACCACGACCGATCGAAATCCCCGCCCGGGCGTCCGCCCGCATCGAATGCCGCACAGGAGAACCCGTTGGATCAGATCCCGCTGGGAGTGGACACCCGGATCACCCTGCTGATCGCCGGACTCCTCTTCGTCTGGGCCCTGTTGCTGGGAGTCTGGAAGTACCACGGCATGCGGACGTCCGAGCGGGGACAGGCCCATCCCTATGTCGATATCGCACATCGGGCCGCCCTGCTCTACAGCTTCGCCGCATTGCTGCTCGCGGTATTCGTCGAACTGTCGGACTGGCCGACCGCGGTGAATCTCGTCGCGGCCCTGATCGTGCTCACGTTCTTCGCCGGCGCCATCGCCTCCTATTGCCTGCACGGCCTCCGCCGTGACACCACCAACCAATTCCGCGGCGAGGTCGCGCTGCCGCTACGGCTGGCCATGTATGCGTTGATCGCGTGCGAGATCGGCGGCTTCCTGGTGCCGTTCACCGGATTCGTACACGCCCGGTTCTGATCGCCGGCCTCCGCCGTCAGCCCGGGGCGATACCCGTGATGAGGGTGCGGCCCGATTCACTACGGGTGCTGATGATCTGGGTGAAATCATGCGGTTGTTCGTCCGGCTTCTGCTGGGTGAGCCGAACCTCCCACTGCCCCTCGTCCCCGGTGCGGGTGATCTGTACGCAGTAGCGGGTCCCGACCGGAACCTGATTGATGCCGCGCTGGATCTGGTCGGCCGGCGGCACCGATGAATCGTCGGCGACAACGGCGTGCGCGGCATAGCCGGAGCGCTGCACGTAATACGCGCGTTCGAACGCCAGGATGGCGTCGGGCCCGGTGGCGGTGCCGCCCGGATCCGTCCCGGACACCACCTCCGCGGAGCGCTGCTGTTCGCAGCCGTCGGTGGCGATCGGCGAGGACGGCGCCGAGGAGGCCGACGGTGACGCCGTAGGCGCGGAGGTGGGCACCGGGACGGCCGCCACCATCGGGGGCCTCGTGGGAGCCGGTTGGGATCGGTTGCCGGTGTGGATGACGGTCAGTACCACCGAGACGACCACGATGCCCACGCCGACCACAGTCAGTGCGGCCAGAAGCTTTTCACCACGACGACGGTCGCGCCGGGGTCCTGTCTGCCGCTGCCGCGGATGACGCAGCGCCGGACCCGGATTCCCGCCCGAGCGATCGACGATCTTCGGGACCAGTGTCGCTTTGTCCACCAACTCGGGATCCTCGAGCGGACCACCGACCGGTATGCGCCGTGGCTCGGGCTCGACGATCGGCTCGGCCTGCGCCCGCTGTGCCGGTTCGAGCCACTGTTCCCAATCCCCGGCCGGATAGACCGGTGACCCCGGAACGGGCCGGGGCGGTGTGGGAACCGCCGCGGCACCGCGGGGTACGGCGGTGGCCGGGCGGCGCGAAGTCCGCCGACCTTGCCCCCGCTTGCGGCCCTGCTTCCCCACGGGGGTGCGGACCATCGGCAGGCCGAGGTCGAATGGGTTGTCCTGCTGCGGATCCTGCTGCTCAGACCGTGTCATCGCCGAAGTCGCCGATCACAGCGGCGGGAACAGTGGATTCGGCCGCCGGCACGGTGACACCGAGCTGACCGTCGCGAGGTTTGTGCTCCTGCCCGCCACTGTTCGGTGGCGGCAAGGCCATACCCCCTGCCACACCGCCAGGATGTGCCGGTGGTTCCGGTGCCGGCGCGGGCGGCGGCGCGGGTACCGGGATGGACGGCTTCGGCATCGGCGCCGGAGCCGGAGCAGGCGAGGCCGAATCCGCTTTGTCCGATTGCGCCTTATCCCCCTTGTCGGGTGCGGGCGGACTCGCTCCCGGGATGATCGAACCGGGGCCGGTCGTTCCGGGCGTGGCGTGGCCGACACCGGGGCCGAAATCGAAGAGCTTCCCCTGCGAATTTCCGGAAGTACCCGCCGGATTGGTCTTGTCCCCGTTGGCGTTGTCCGGGTTGATCAGCTGGGGAATGGCCTGGTCCACCGAGGAGGCCACGGTATCGATGGTGTGCGTGCCGACCTCGGCGATCTTGTCGATCAGGTGGGTACCGATATCCACCCCGGCGTTGATCGCGGAGGTGCCGACGTCGACCCCCGCCTGGATCAGCAGTTGCTGCAGCTGGAGCTGGGCGAGCTGAGCAGGATCGATCGGCTGCCCCGGAACCCCGGGTTGCCCGGGGACCGCGGCGTATTGGCCGGGAGTCGCACCGTAGGAGCTCGGCAGGTCGGGAGTATCGCTCAGGGATTGATGGGAGCTGAGCCCGGCCGGAGTGGTGACGGTCAGCGGGCCCATCTCGTCGAGCCGGCGCGAGTGATCGTCCATCTCGGTGCGCGCCGAGGTGACGGTGGTGATGGCATCCCGCAGCGCCTGCGTGGCCCGGGTGATGACCGCGTCGGTATCGGGTGCGGAGCTGGCGTTGCCCAGGATGGTGCGCGCATCACGCCGGAAATCGGCGATGATGCGATCCACCCGGCCGGCCGCGCGCGCACTGGTGGCGTGGGCATCCGACAGCACGCCCAGATAGGCGGGCCCGCGGTCGGAGATATCACCGATCTGAGTTTGAGTGGTGCGCAACGCCGGAACGGTCGCGTCCGAACCGGGGCCCGTCCAGGTCGACTCGAGCGCGTGCACACCGTCGCGGTGCGGACCCTCGGTATCGGCGGCCTGGGTGGACGCGTTGGACAGGGCGCCGCTGATGGTCGCGTTGGGAGTGGCGACACCGGTTCCCAGCGATGCGCGCAGGGCCAGCAATGGCCGCATCAGAGTGGCGACGATCGGCGGATCCACATTCGGATCGGAACTCGCTGCGGGCGTGGCGCTCTCGCCACGATTGGCGGACGGTCGCCGCCGCAGACCTGTCGCGCGCCTCATATCCGCTGCTCCGTCCGTGCGATCGCGGCGGCCGAATCCTCATCGGAGCCCTGCACACCCGCGGTGTAGGTGGTGAGCGTATGCCCGTACGCCGACACCAGCTTCCCCGCGGTGGACAGTGCCTCCGCGTGCTCGGAGACCGCGGCCGCGAACTTGGCGGCGAAATCGGCACCCACCAGCCCCAGATCGGCCGCGAGTTGTTGCGGATCGACCGCGCTCGCCGTGACGGTGGCCGCCGAAGCGAGCTGCTGGGAAACGGAATTCGCGATGGCGGTATAGGTCGCCATGGCCGCGGGATCGACCCTCATCACCGCATCCGGCGTGGTGACGGGCTCGGGCGGCCGCGAACTCGTGGAATTGTCGAGCGTCGGATTCTGGTCCAGCTTCAGCGGGTCCACTGTTCCCCCTCACGGAAATCAAGCTTCGCTGTCGCATCATGATTCGCGTCCCACAATACTTCCCGGAACCGACAGTCGCGCCCCGATCTCCGGGACCGCCGGGGCCGCGACGCCGTTCAACGCCCTCCGGCACTCCCCGTTCCCGCCGGTTACGACCCGCCTCGACCAGCGCGGACATCTCCGGATCCGATCGGACGCGCCGCGTCGGCGGCCGGGGCAGACCACGGCACTGCCGCACCCCTACGCTGCTCGCGCACCCCGTCCATCGTCCGGACCGTTCGCATCGACGATCACACCGAGGCGACACACTTGGCGAGGTCGTCGGCGAGTTGCTTGGCCCGGTGCGGTTCGGTGGCCTCGACCATGACCCGGATGAGCTGCTCGGTCCCGCTCGGACGCAACAGCACTCGACCGTTGTCACCGAGCGCTCGCTCGGCCTCGGCTACCGCCTCGCGCACCTCCGGTGACGCCGCGACCGCGGCCTTGTCGGTAACCGGAACATTCACCAGTACCTGCGGCACGGTGGTCACCACGCTCGCCAGATCGGCCAGACCGCGACCGGTTTCCACCATGCGCGCCATGAGTTTGAGGCCGGTCAGGACACCGTCCCCGGTGGTTCCGTACGCGGGAAACACCACATGTCCGGACTGTTCGCCGCCCAGGCTGTAGCCACCGCGGCGCAATTCCTCGAGCACGTAGCGATCGCCGACCGCCGTGGTACGCACCGTGATTCCGGCGTCGCGCAGCGCGATGTGCAGGCCCAGATTGCTCATGACGGTCGCGACCAGGGTGTCCTGCGCGAGTTCACCGGACTCGTGCATCGCCAGCGCCAGGATCGCCATGATGGCGTCACCGTCGACGACGGATCCGGTGGCATCGACGGCCAGGCAGCGGTCCGCGTCGCCGTCGTGTGCGAGGCCGAGGTCGGCGCCGTGTTCGAGCACCGCGCTCTGGATCTGCTCGAGATGGGTGGATCCACACCGCTCGTTGATGTTGAGCCCGTTCGGTTCGGCGTTGATCGCCACCACCCGCGCACCGGCTTCACGATAGGCGGCGGGGCCGACATCCGAGGCCGCCCCGTGTGCGCAATCGACGACCACGGTGATGCCCGACAGATCCCGGCCCGTCGCCTCCACCAGATGTTCGACATAGCGCTCGTGGGTTCCGGCGAGACTGTAGTGGTCGTCGACATGGCCGTCCGCGCCGGACAGGCTGAGCACCCGCCCGATACCCGCGCCGGTGGGCCGGACGAAGGTGCGCGCGCGGACCAGTTCTTCGATCTTGTCCTCGGCGCTGTCATCGAGCTTGTGGCCGCCGGCAGCGAAGATCTTGATGCCGTTGTCGGGCATCGCGTTGTGCGAGGCGGAGATCATGACGCCCAGGCAGGCGTCGTAGGCGGCGGTCAGATAGGCCACCGCGGGAGTCGGCAGCACGCCGACCGACAGCACGCTCATACCGGCGGCGGTCAGGCCCGCGGTCACCGCGGCTTCCAGCATTTCGCCGCTGGCGCGCGGATCCCGGCCGACCACCGCCACCGCGCGCGGCCTGCCCCGGCCCAGCACCTGTGCCGCGGCAGCCGAGATATGCAGTGCCAGTTCCGGACTCAGTGATTCGTTGGCCAGACCGCGGACTCCGTCGGTGCCGAACAAACGCGCCATCTCTCTCGCCCCTCGGGTTGCATTGCGGTATGCGCGGGACCCGGCGTGATCACGCAGGCTGCCCGCCCCGGCCTACCGTCGATGGATACAGCACGAGAGCAGGCGCCCGAGGTGGGCGCCTGCTCTCGTACCGGTGTCGCGGCGACCGGACTCCGTCCGGTGCCACCGAGTGGCGCCGGACGGAGCGGCCGCGCGCTGCAAGATCAGCGCTTCGAGTACTGCGGAGCCTTGCGGGCCTTCTTGAGGCCGTACTTCTTACGCTCGGTGGCGCGCGGGTCACGAGTCAGGAAGCCGGCCCGCTTCAGGGCGGGACGATCGTCCGGGGTGACCTCGATCAGCGCACGGGCGATGGCCAGGCGCAGCGCGCCGGCCTGACCCGACGGGCCGCCGCCGACCAGGCGGGCGTGCACGTCGAAGGTCTCGGTGCGCTCGACGGTGACCAGCGGGGACTTCACCAGCTGCTGGTGCACCTTGTTCGGGAAGTAGTCCTCGATGGTGCGGCCGTTCAGCACGAACTGACCGGAGCCCGGCACCAGGCGCACGCGAACCACGGCCTCCTTGCGGCGGCCGACGGTCTGCACCGGACGGTCGATCAGGACCGGAGCGGCGAAGGTCTCGGACTCGGTGTACTCGGCCTCGTAGCCGGCACCTTCGTCGACGACCTCCACAGCGGCCTCTTCGACGTATTCCTCGTTGAATTCCTCAGGAGCGGTCACTGGGCCACCTGCTTGATCTCGAACGGAATGGGCTGCTGGGCCGCGTGCGGATGCGCCGGGCCGGCGTAGACCTTCAGCTTGCGCGCGATCTGGTTGCCCAGCTTGTTCTTCGGGATCATGCCCTTGATGGCACGCTCCACCACACGCTCGGGATGGGTCTCCATCACCTGACGGACAGACCGGGTCTTCAGACCGCCCGGGAACCCGGAGTGGGTGTGGATGAACTTGCGATCGGCCTTGTTACCGGCGATCGCGATCTTGTCGGCGTTGATGATGATGACGAAATCGCCACCGTCGACGTTCGGAGCGTAGGTCGGCTTGGTCTTGCCACGCAGCAGATTCGCTGCCTGCACGGCAAGGCGGCCGAGCACTACGTCAGTGGCGTCGATGACGTACCACTGCCGGGTCACGTCACCCGCCTTCGGGCTGTACGTAGGCACAGTGCTTCCCTGTCTGTCGTTGATGCTTCTGCCGGCCTGGCGAGCGGTCGAGTGATCCCGGCGGCCGGTGGAGACCCGGGGCTCATGGGACGACACGGAAGAATCCGCGACGTACCGCACGCCGAAGAGGAACGATACCAGTGCCGCATCGACCCCCGGTAATCGCCCTCGTCGCGATCAGATGTGCATCGGCGGGCCCGAGTCGATGCTGCCGGGCACGTTCGGCACCAGATAACGCAGGTTGTCGATCGCGAGATGCGCACAGCCGCTGTCGGCGGCCGGCTGCGCGACCCGTCCGGATGCGCCGCCGGTGTTCGCGGTCATCGCGCACCTCGGCGCCGCGCCGTCCGCCCAGGCCGACGGCGCGATCGCGATCGTATCGGCCACTCCGACCACACCCGATGCGGCCGATTCGGCACCCGATCGGCCGAGATCGGCATTGTCGGCGTAGATGCCGACCGCCGCGAGGGCGACCGCACCCGCGATGGCCGGCGCGCCGAACAGATTGTCCTTGACCTTGTTCCAAACCGTGCCCTTGTGGGCGTCCTCGTCGTGCCCGCCGTCCGCGCCGGCCGATGGCTCACCGGGCCGGGGTGCGGCCGGAGTCGAATCCGGTCGCCGTCCCATCACGGTGGTGCGCTGCTCATCGGCCGGCAGTTCCGGGGGGCGGGTGAACCTGCTTCCCTGATCGGCCGGCGGATCCCCCGCGCCGGGAACCCGCGGCTGCTGCCCCGAGTGAGGGGCGGCACCGGAGCCGGAATGGCGGCCCTCGGGGGGCCGGGGCTGCCGGCGAGGATCGGCAGGTGCGCCCTCCCCGGGCCGGGCATGCCGGCCGGCGTCCTCGGGACGGGCCGCGAGCGGCGGCTGGGCGGGTGGTGGCTGCGGCGGGCGGACGGGCTCGGGGGCCTGCTCCACGTCGGCGTATTCACTGTCGGTGACCAGCAGATGCGCGGCACCGAGCACCAGTGCGTGCATCGGATGGTCGGCGACCCGCAGCCGATGACCCAGATGGTTCTGGAACGCCAGCCGCAGCGCGTCGTTGAAGCACACATTGCCGGTGAGCAGCACCGTCGAGGTGTCAGCACCGATGGCCCGGGCGGCGGCCATGACCTCGATCACGACATTGTCCGCGGAGTGCGCGTCCCGTATCGAATCCGGGGAGATCGGCACACCGACGGATTCGGTGGGTTGTTCGTCGTCACCGTCGACCGCCACCACCAGGCAGACCCGGCCATCGGAATAGACGCCGGTCGCGCCGACGCCACGCCGGCCACGCTCGGGCGGCCGCACCAGCCCCAGGGCGCGGACGTAGCCGGACAGCGCTACCGATTCCGGAAGCGGATCGGTGACGACATCCATCTCCTCGACCAGCCGGCAGTACTCCTCGACCTTCTCGTCGGCCCAGTCGTCCGGGAAGGGCAGCGCGACCACATCGGGTTTGCCGCGCAGCCGGCTGCCGATGGCCGCCAGCGGGTTGTAGAGCCGGGCCCGGAACACCAGTTCCGCGGGCCAGGTCGCGCCCGCGATGCGGATCTGCTGGTGACCGAGGATGTCGCGGACATCGGACACAGCGATCCCCAGATCGGGTCGTTGCCGGTCCGCGCCCGCGGTGTGCAAGCGCCCGGATTTGTCCGCCAGCAGATAAGCGGGCGGCGTGTATGTGCCTTCCACCTGGACCGGGCGGATCGGTGTCCCGCCGCCGCCGGCGGCCACGGACACCACATCCCAACCGAGATGTATCGCCCCAATTCGAGCCGTCACATGCATCAGTGTGCCTGCTGTCGCGCCGGCACGCTCGGGGCAGGTCCCATTAGTTCGAACAGCCCCGCCCGACACGGGGGTTCGGCCCCGCTCATGCGGCCGACTTCTTCAGTCTCAGACGCCACCACGTCAGGGTCGACAGCAGGGCGGTGAGCACGATCAGCATGCCCGCGTCGAGCAACCAGAATCCGGCGCTGTGCTGCCAGATCGCATCGGGTTGCGCGTTGACGAACAGCGTTCTCAGGTCGATCGTGGACGCACCGCTGGCGAATCCCCAGCGCGAGGGGAACACGTAGGAAAGCTGTTCCAGCACCACTCGATTCGTGACCGGGATCATGCCGCCTGCCATCACCAGCTGACACATGATCATGACCACCAGCAGCGGCATGACCTGTTCGTTGGATTTGGCCACCGTCGACAACAGCAGTCCGACGACCACACAGGTCACCGCCGTGAGCGCGATATCCAGATAGAGCTCGATACTGCCGGCGGGAACCAGCGCACCCGACCCCGGCGGCTTCTTACCGGCCAGCACGATCGCCACCAGCACCGCCGACTGGAGCAGCGCCGCGACACCGAAAACCATGACCTTCGCCAGCAGATAAGCCGACGGCAGCAATCCGACGGCACGCTCCCGGAAGAAGATGGGCCGCTCACCGACGAGGTCACGCACGGTCAGCGTGGAGCCCATGAAGCAGGCGCCGAGAATCAGCACCACCAGCAACTGCTGTGATTCGCTGCCTCCGGTCGGTGGCGGGCCGAAACTACCGTCGGGCAACGGAATCGGCGGAGCTGCCGCGAAACCGTTCTTCCCGGGCACGACCAGGCACAACACACCCAGCACGAAGGGCAGCACCACGAGGAAGGCAAGATACCCACGGTCGGCCAGAATCAGGCGGACCTGCCGGCGCGACAGGGTCGAGAGCTGTTTCCACGCACTGGACTTCGGGGGCTGCCCCACGACCCCGCGCGGCGCGACCGGTGGCGGCGCCGGTGGTACCGCCGCCTGCCGGGAGCGATAGTTCGCGAACGCCCGGTCCGGATCGGAGGCCACCCGGGCGAAGATCTCCGCCCAGTCGCTGGTGCCGAGGAAGTCGCCGACACCGGCCGGATGCCCGCAGAACGCGGTCTTACCGCCCGGCGCCAGCAGCAGCACCTGATCACACATGTCCAGACAGGCCACCGAGTGGGTGACCACGATGACCGTGCGCCCGGCGTCGGCCAGTTCCCGCAGCATGGTCATCACCTGGCGGT
This sequence comes from Nocardia spumae, assembly GCF_020733635.1. Classification (NCBI taxonomy): domain Bacteria; kingdom Bacillati; phylum Actinomycetota; class Actinomycetes; order Mycobacteriales; family Nocardiaceae; genus Nocardia; species Nocardia spumae. The sequence goes on from NZ_JAJFZL010000001.1 coordinate 6,092,058, forward strand.
CGAGCGCGGGATCCAGGCCGGAGGTCGGTTCGTCGAGCAGCAGCAGCGCGGGGCCGGTGAGCAGTTCCAATGCCACCGACGCGCGTTTGCGCTGACCACCCGACAGCCGATCGACCCGGGTATCGGCATGTTCGGTCAGCGAGAGTTCTTTGAGGACCCCGTCGATCACCTGCTGCCGATCGGCCTTGGAGGAGTCCGGCGGCAGTCGCAGTTCGGCGGCGAACCCCAAAGCCTGGCGCACCGTCAGCTGGCGGTGCAGCACATCGTCCTGCGGAACCATGCCGATACGACTGCGCATGGCCTCGTACTCGGCGTGCAGATTGCGGCCTTCGAAGGTGACCACGCCGGCCGACGGATGCGTCGTTCCCGCAATGAGTTTCGACAGCGTCGACTTACCCGCGCCGGACGGTCCGATGAGTGCGGTCAGGGTGCCGCGATTGGCCTGCATGTTGACATCGACGAGCAGTTGTTTGTTGCCCTCGACGACGAACCCGACGCCGTGCACGCTCAGCCCCTGTTCGGTGACCGGCTTCTTACGGTGCTTGAGCGCACCTTCCTGCACGACGAAGTCGACGTTACCGATGGTGACGATATCGCGTTCGCGCAGCGCCACCCGCTGCTCGCGACGGCCGTTGACGAAGGTGCCGTTGGCCGAACCGACATCCTCGAGGACCAGGCCCTCACCGCTTTTGACCAGCCGCGCGTGCCGGCGTGAGGCCAGTGGATCGTTGACGACGATCTGGTTGTCGCTGGTGCGGCCGATGGTGAGCCCACCGGCCGGAATCCGGTCGGCACGCGCGATGGGCGCGGTCGAGGCCCGGGCGCGCACCGGTGGCAACGCCGAGGTGTCCGCCTTGGTGGTCATATTCACGTTCGGGGCACCACCCGATCCCGGACCGGCATTCGGAATCGGTTGCGAAGGGCGTTGATTCGGCCGGTGATCAGGTCGCGACGGCGGTTGGGGCGGCGCCGGCCTGCGCTGCTGGCCGGACGGCCTCGGGGGCTGACGGCGCTGCTCCGGGGCGCCCCCACGCCCCGGATTGTCCCGCCCCGGCGGATTCGAGCCCCGGCCCGATGGCTGCGCCCGGGTGGGCGGCGCCGGCGGCCGGAACTGCGCCTCGGGCACCAGGTGCACGAGCGGTCCGGTGATCGCGTCACCGAGCCGGACCAGCATGGGCCGGTCCACCGATACGGGACGGGTGATCCGCTGCGCGTCCACGAACACCCCGTTGGTACTGCCGTTGTCGGAGAGCACCCAGGCGCCCCCCTGCCAAACAAGTTTCGCGTGCACACGAGAGACCAGCGGACTGTCGACGAACACGGTAACTTCGGGCGCGCGGCCCAGCGTCACCTGCTGAGTGTTCTCGAAGATCCGATCGGTTCCCTCATGGCGCACGGTGATCTTCTGCGCCCCCGGTAATGACATAGTGCCGGATACTATGCGATGGCCGCGACATCGGCGGGGGTCGAACGTGCCCCCGAGAGCCCGTGCGGCACAGGCACCTGATCGAGTATCGGCCCGGGGAGGGAGGGGACATGGCGAAACGCCCGGTGGCGGCTGCACTCGCCACACTGGTGCTGGCGGTGGGTCTGCTCACCGGTTGCACCATGACCACCGGCGGTCACGCCGTATCCATCTACGACGACCCCTTCCAGGTGGCGGGGTTGCCCACCACCAGCGGGCCCAGCGGTCCCCGCGCCGGCGCCGCCGACTCCGCGCTCACCGCCACCGGCGGCGACAAGGGGGCGATGGACACGTTGGCGCTCAACGCGATCGACGATATCCAGACCTACTGGCAGGGCGAGTATCACAACGAATTCGACGGACAGTTCACCCCGGTCACCAAGTTCTATTCCTGGAGCGCGAAGGCGCCCCGCTCACAGGAGAGTCAGTTCTGTAAAGACACCACCTATCACCTGGTCAACGCCGCCTACTGCCGCCTGGACAATTCGGTCGGTTGGGATCGTGAGGTGCTGTTGCCGATGATGCAGGACAGTTTCGGCAAGATGGCGGTGGTGATGGTGCTGGCCCACGAGTACGGCCATGCCATCCAGACGATGTCGCACATGGTGTCCGGTAAGGATCCGGTGATCGTGAAGGAGCAGCAGGCCGACTGTTTCGCCGGGGCCTTCATGCGGCACGTCGCCGAGGACAAGGCGAAGCATTTCACGATCAACACCTCCGACGGGCTCAACAATGTCCTGGCCGCGACCGTCGCCATCCGCGATGCCAATCCGGAGGATCCCGAATCGGTGCACGGCTCGGCCTTCGAACGCGTCACCGCGGTGCAGATCGGGTTCACCGACGGCCCCAAGGGCTGCAAGGCGATCGATATGAAGGACATCGACCGGCGCCGCAAGAATCTGCCACAGTCGTTCGGCGACGACGCCAATCGTGGGGAACTGGCCATCACCAAGGACAGCCTCAAGGAGTTGAGCAAGGCGATGGCGGCGATCATGCCGGTCCCGTCGGAGCCGACCTACGACTATCACGGCGCCCTCATGCACTGCAGTAACGGGGCCGACACCGTGCCCGTCACCTACTGCCCCGCCACCAACACCATCGGCACCGACATTCCCGCACTCGTCCGGCGCGGGGCGGCGAATACCGACGAGCAGGAAGGCTTTCCGACCCATGTCGGCGGGGACTACAACGCCTACGTGGTGTTCGTCTCCCGTTACGCGCTCGCGGTGCAGCGCAACGCGCGCCAGCAGTTGACGGGCGCCAAGACCGGTCTGCGGGCGGCATGCCTGTCGGGGGTGATCACGGCGAAACTCGCCGATCCGCATCGCGACGCGGGTCAGGGCGATATCGCGCTGTCGCCCGGAGATCTCGACAAGGCGGTCTCCGGGTTGCTCAGCGACGGTCTGGCCGCGAGCGATGTCGAGGGTAAGACGGTGCCCAGCGGATTCTCGCGGGTCGACGCGTTCCGGGCGGGTGTGCTCGGCACCCAACAGGTCTGCGAGGCGCGGTACGCCTGAGGCTGCCACCTCCGGCCGCGTCGCTACGGTCGCTCTGCCCATGGCGACCTCCGCGGCGGCCTCCGTGGTTACGCGGGCTGCCGCCTCCGGCCGCGTCGCTACGGTCGCTCTGCCCATGGCGACCTCCGCGGCGGCCTCCGTGGTTACGCGGGCTGCCACCTCCGGCCGCGTCGCTACGGTCGCTCTGCCCATGGCGACCTCCGCGGCGGCCTCCGTGGTTACGCGGGCTGCCACCTCCGGCCGCGTCGCTACGGTCGCTCAGCCGAACGGCGGCGGTGCGGCCGGTTCCACCCGGAGCACCCGATTGCCCAGCATGATCTCCGCCCCTTGGACCAGCACCATCGGCTGATTGGGCTGCAACCGGATCCAATCGCGATAGCCGGGCAACCGGGCGCGAGTGCCGTTGGTGGACCCACGATCGACGACCGTGATATCCCAGTTCACCAACCGGATCTCGGCATGCGCGCGCGACATTCCACCCGAGGAGTCCTCGATCTTGACCGGAGCCAGGCCCCGCGCGGCGGCCTCGGAATTCTCCGGGTCGCGGCCGATCACCACATCGGCGGCGAGCAGATAGGTCATACCGTCGTCGAGGACCAACATGCCCAGCGGAGGCCGGACCACCTCCGCCGCGTGCTGGGTCTGATCGACCGGCATACCGCAGACCGTGCAGAACGCCGAGCGCGGATCACTGGGATGCGCACGGGCGCATTTGAATCCGGTGACCCGCACGGTGAGCGAGGTGGCGCGGGCTGTCGCCTCCATCCGGCGTTCCAGAGCGGGATCGGGCTCGGGGGCCGGGTTGGTGCCGCGCAATTGCGTCTGTGCCAGCCGGGGATCCTCGACGGGTTCGGGAGCCGGTTCGGGCCGCGATACCGGTTGCCGCTCACCGGTTTCCGGCATTCGATCCGGGCGGGTCGACGGTGGTCGCGGCGGCTCCGTGTGCTGCGCGTCCGCGCGAGAGGTGGACGGCGGCTCGGCTCGATGCCGGGCGCCGGGCGGGCGGCTGTCCTGGCGATCGCGCGCGCGGGTCTGCTCCCGCTCGAACCAGACCACCGCTCCGGCCGCCGGAGCCACACCCTCCACCAGAGAGCCGATTCCGCGTTCGGGCAGTTCCGGAATCCGGCCCCGCTCGTCGTCGATGAAGATGGCCACGGCGCGCGCCGGCGGTTCGGTGAAGCGATCGACGGTGAAGGCCGCGTCCACACCGCGGTAGAACTCCACGCCCCGCCCGCCCGCCACGACCGCGGTGACCGCGCCGTGCAGGAAGATCGCCACTCCGCCGGTATCGGAACTCGACAGGATGCCCAGATCGATCGGGCTGCCGTCGACCTGTTCGGCTTCCTGCATCAGCCAGCGGGTCGCCTCCCGCGCGATCAGCCGGCCGGGGCCGTTCGGAGCGTGGTCGGTGGCCTCGGCGACCAGTTGTGCCAGCGCCTCGGCGGCCCGCATGGCGGGTGCCTCCGGCCGGACGGGTCCGCGCCCTCGATGCGCGACCACGACCACCGCCGCGGCGACACGCACCACGACATGGTTACCGGCGACGACCTCGACCTGCCGATCGATCAACGGAATCGGCCTCCGAGGAGTATCAGCCCAGCGGTCACCACAGGGACCAGGTTAAGGCAATCGTCGTGCATGAGTCCCCGCGCACGGGTCCCTTCCGGTAATTTCGATACCCGAGTGCCGGGCGCGAACACCGGCAGAACGGGGGCAGGCCATGGGCCGAACATTTCGCGGATCTCTGATTTTCGGTTGTGCCGCCCTCCTGGGCGTGCTCACCGGATGCGGGGTGCAGGGGACTCCGACCGCCGCCGAGATCGACGTTCGCGCACTCGATGTCGGCCCCTACGCGGTGGATCGGCACAGCTACGACAGCACCGCGAACGGCAAGGGACCGCTACTCGAGGGGATGCGGATGTCGGAGGCCGTGGTGCCGAGCGTTCGCATCGATCCCGCACTGGTGATCGGCGCGGGTGGGCGGGTCGTCGCCGACAGCTCCGATGCCACCCGCCACCTGCTGGCCGCGGTGTCCAAACCGGTCCTCGACCGCAACAAGATGGTCGTCGCGTATGTCGCCGCGGGCTCCGACAAACCCAGCTCCATGGACAGTGCTGCGGATACCACCTCGGTTACCGATCTGGTGATGCGTTTTCCCGACGAGGCCGGGGCCCGGCAGGCGGCGCGAGAACTCGAGGATGTCGACTTCGCGGTCGCACCGGATCTCAATCGCAAGCTGGCCCTACCGAAGTATCCGGATGCCTATATCCACTACCGGCCCGGTGTGCCGACCGTCGGAACCTTCATGGCCTACAAGCAATTCGTGATCTCGCTGTTCGTGGAGCGCCCCCGCCCCGAGGAGGCGGATCTGCTGGCCTGGGTGCAGAAGACGCTCGATGCGCAGGTGCCGGCCCTGGACCACTTCCAGCCGACGCCGCAGAGCGGACTCGATTCGCTCCCGATCGACGCCGACGGCCTGCTGGCGCGCGCGATCGTGCGGGACCGCTCGGACCGGACTCCCGATCCTGATCGATTCGCGGTGTACTCCGCGCCGGCCTTCGTCCACATCTCCTCCGACGAGACGACCCGCGAACGCCTGATCGACGACACCGGCATGGACGCGATCGCCGTCGCGGACAACAGTTCGGTGCTGCGCGTCCGCGACGCGGACGCCGGGGTCCGCCTGATCAACGGGATGATCGCGAGTTCGGGCCGGCAATACGATCCGGCGGATGCGCCCCGCGGCGTGCCGGGTGCGAAATGCCTGGCGTTGAACAGTATGGGCGATACGCAGAAGGACAGCACATTCCGCTGCTACGTGCCCTACCGCCGGTACGTCGAGGTGGTCAACGCCAACAGCCGCGACGATATCGACCAGCGCGTCGGCGCGGCGTATGCGTTGCTGGCCAACAGTTTCTGAACATCCCCGGCGCGAGGTGAGGGAGTAACCGTGCTGGAGTACTATGCCGCGAGACCCAGCCTGGAAGGGGAGGCCGTGCCGTCCACCATGAGAAATCGGATTCCCGACTGATGTCCACGGTCGATCTGATCCTCACCGACAGTCGGCTGTGGGCCCGCAGCGAATCCACCCACTGGGACGGCGCCCCCTCGGTGGTGCCGGCCAGCGACGGCGCGAGTCTCGTTGTGGGAGAGCCACTTCAGCCGCCCTACCCGGCGGTGTCGGTGGTCCGGCTGGCCGAGGCCGATCGCCTCGCCTTCGTGCCGATGCTGCCGACCCTCGCCGATGCCTTCGCCGCGGTCTTCGGCACGGTCCTGACGAACCTGCACCTGCCCACCCCGTGTGATCGGCTGACGGTGGTGGGCCCGTCGGAGTGGGGGACGCGCCGCCGGGCCGCCCTGGAAGCCGGGGCCCGCCGCTCGGTCGGCGAGATCGCCGTCGAACCATTGGCGCTGCGCGTGGCCGGTGCGTCGGCGAGCACCTCACAGCAGCAACGGATCGCGGTCGTCGAACTGAGCCCGCTCACCACGACGGTGACGCTGGCCGGCCGTTCGGGAACCGAAAGCTGGATCGAGGCCTGCGAGCACGAACCGACCGTCGGATCCGCCGATATCGGCGAGGGACGCGGTGTGGAACCGGTGATCGATGTCATCGACCGCCTGCTCGGCGGCCGCAAACCCACCTACTTCGTGGTCGTGGGGATTTCGGACACCGCACTGCTGGGCGCGATGCGTGACGAACTCACCCGCCGTTACGGATTCGGTGTCGACCTGCGGGCGATGTCGGGTGTGGATCTGATCCGCGGCGGTTCCGCGACACCGCCGGGACCGCATCCCGGGCAGATCGCACCGCAGACACCGTGGGTGGGGTCGCTGCACGACCATGCCGCCGCGATCGCGCCACCACCGCAGCGGCGCAATCCGATCTACCTCGCCGCGGCCGCGGTCATCGCGGTCATCGTCATCGGAGTGGCGGTCGCGGTGGTGTTCACCCGATCCGGAGAAGACACGACCACCGCGTCCGGTTCCACCACCCGTGCCGCGGCGAGTTCACCGGTCGCCCGTCCCGCGCCGCCGGCCGAGATGTTCGGCCGGGTGCAGGCGCAGGTCCCGGCCGGGTGGCACATCACCAACCGCACCGACGCCCGAGTCGATCTGTCGCCGGACGACGGTGTGCGCGCACGCATTTCGCTGGTGCAGAAACCGCTGGCCGCGGGCTCGGGTATCGATGGGGTCGCCGCCACGCTGGAAACGCAGATCGGCAAGCGGCCGCCCGGCACCGTCGGACCGCTGCAGCGCGACGTCATCTTCGGCGGACGGCCGGGGCTGTCGTACGAGGAATATCCGAGCGACGGCACGACGGTGCGCTGGCAGGTGCTGGTGGACTCGGGTCTGCAGATCAGTGTCGGCTGCCAGTACCCCACCGGTAACTGGCCGCCGCTGGCGCCGGTGTGCGAGAAGTTCGTCGGAGACCTGCGCACCGGCGCGTGACGCGCCGGCCGGGATAGCCCACCGAGCGGCCGACGCCGCTATTGGGAACCACCCGTCGGAGGTGGGTGCTATCTTCTTCGCAGCGTCGACGGAGCGCCTATGCGTGCTCACCGGCGCGGAGCCAGTGGGAGGGGAACAATGCGAGGATCCGTGCGTTTGCTGGCGGCTGCCGTGGCCGCTGTCGCGCTCAGCGCGACGGGATGCGGTTCGGATCCGAGTCCCCCGCCCGCTCCCGAGCCGTCGGTGGATCTCGGCGCGCTCGATGTCGGCCGTTACGATGCGAACCCGCGCGATATGGGCAAACCCCGGAATCCGGGTCAGGCGGCGCTCATGGAGGCCGGGCGGCTGGGCAGCTTCATGCCGTTGCCGATGGATATCGATCCGGCCTTCGTCCATACCGGCATGCTCGACACCCTGGTCTTCATCGAACCCAAGTCGTCGGTGCTCAAGGATTTCACCGACGTCAGCCACTTCCCCGAAGACGCACCGGACCTGATCAGCGGCTTCGTGAACTACGGCCGCAACGACCCGGATAATCTGGGGATCGAGCTGGTGAACTCGGCGATGATCCTCCCCACCGAACAGCGGGCCACCGAGGTCGCCACCGCCCTGGAACGACGCGACTTCGGCCGCGATCCGCAGACCCAAGCGGTCGCGATCCCCAATTATCCCCAGGCGCACGCGCATTGGGTTCCGACCAAACAGGCCATCAACGTCTGGGTCCCGACCGGGCGGCTGGTCGTGTACATATCGGTCTACGACCAGGCCAAGAGCTGGTTCGGCAAGGTCGATCTCCCGGATCTGGTGAGCCGGGCGACGCGCAGCCTCGACAAGGTGGTGCCATCGGTCGCGAAGTATCACCTCACCCCGCCGGATCAGCTGATGGACCAGCCGATGGATACCGACGGGATGCTGGGCCGCACCATGATCCGCCCACAGGAGGCCGAAGGCGAGTGGCTCAATCCGCCCGGCGTCTATTCCGGATACTCCGGCCTCGCCTTCGATTCCGATCCCGGTGACACCCACACGTGGTTCGAATCCGACGGTGTCGACCGGTATGCCGAATACGGCACACATGTGTATCGCGCCAGGGATACCGCCGCCGCCCAAGATGTCCGGGATCAGCTGGGGGACCCGTCCAAACACTTCAAGACAGCCGCCGCGCCGAGGAATCTGCCGCTCGCGAAATGCCGCGAGTACAAGGGCAATCAGAAGCTGGCCGTCCGCTTCTACTGCTCGGTGTATCACGACCGCTACGCCGCGATGGCTTGGGGCGAACAGCTACTCGACGCGCAGCAGCGGATTTCGGCCCAGTATGCCGTTTTCGTGAAGGCGGACCGGAAATGAACAAGCGACTTCTCCGTTTCGCCGCGGCCGCGTCCTGCCTCACCGGACTCGTGGCCACCACCGGATGCGGTTCGACGGTGGGCGGCTGGGCCGGCCCGTCGGAGGTCGATGTCCGGACCGTCGATGTCGGCAACTACGACGTCGTCCCGCTCGATATCCACGTCGATTTCCGGCCGGGTTTCGTGAACGCGCCCGCGGCCGCGGGTATGCGCCTGGCCGACAATGTGGTCACGCCCGACCGGATCGACCCGCATCTGACGGTTCAGGGAAAGTCGTCCACATTCGCCGCCGGATTCGTTCCCGACGCGCTCGGCGACAACGACCGGATGTCGGATGCGGCCAAACGCAACAAGATGGTGTACGGCTTCTCGACCGCCGGTAGTGACAAGGACGCGAACTGGGGCTTCCTCGGCTGGCCGAAGCCGAGTAAACCCAATGCCACGATCGTGGCTCTGTCGGTGATGCAGTTCGAGGATCCGGCCGCGGCGGCCAAGGCCGCTACCGACCTCTACAACACCGACTTCGATACCTACAAGGATAAGAATCAGCCGGTCAAGGTATCGAAATACCCCGAGGCGCACGCGCATTGGCAACCCGGCACGGCATCGCTGCGATCGTTCCTCGCCCACGGCCCCTGGGTCGTCTCGGTCCTGGCCCTCACGCCGAGCGCCGAATTGGGCAGCCTCACCGGCCTGACCGAGCGGACTCTCGATACCGAGTTCCCCGTCCTCGATCAGTTGCCGCCGCTGTCGCCCGAGGAGACGCTCACCCTGCCGTGGGATCCCCACTATCTGCTCAGCCGCGCGCTGAACACCTCGCAGACCGGGCGACCACAGTTCGATGACGACAACGGCGTCTTCGGCCCGAACGGCATTCTGCACTACATGTCCGACCGCAAGATCGCGGCGCAGAGCGCGGCCGCGCTCGAGGCGGAGGAATTCGCCAAGACCTCCGATGCGCTGGTCGTCCGCACCGCCGATGCCACCTCCGCGAAGAAGGCTCTCACCGACCGGATCACCTTCGAGGGCGGTGGCCCGGCCGTCGATGCGGTGCCGAAGATCCCGGATTCGACCTGCGTGGAGAACAGCACGAAGGGCAGTAGCCTCAACGGTCCGAAGCGGTACAGCTGCCTCGTCGTCTACCGCAATTACGTCGGTTACGTGACCTCGAATCAGCTGGTCGACGTCCATCAACGAGCGGCCGCGCAGTACGCGTTGTTCGCCAACAGCCAGTGGCAGCCGTGACTCGACCCGCCACGGCGCAGTCCAGTAAGCTCCGCGACAGTACGCGACCCACCGAACGACCAGGAGTTTGTTACTGATGGTGATGAGTCCCGGCACCATCATCGGTGGGTATCGGGTCGTCCGGGTGCTGGGCGCCGGCGGAATGGGCACGGTCTATCTCGCCAAACACCCCAGCCTCCCGCGGATGGACGCCATCAAGGTGCTCAGCGGTGAGCTGTCGTCCAATGCCGAGTTCCGCGGCCGCTTCGAGCGGGAGGCCAATCTCGCGGCCGGCCTGGATCATCCGAATATCGTCTCGGTCTACAACCGCGGCGAAGAACACGGCCAGTTGTGGATCGCCATGCAGTACGTCGACGGCACCGATGCCTCGGCGGAACTGGCCCGCGATCCCCACTCGATGACACCGCTGCGCGCACTGCGCATCGTCACCGAGGTCGGTAAAGGTCTGGACTACGCGCATCGGCGCGGACTGCTGCACCGTGATGTGAAGCCCGCGAACTTCCTGCTGTCGGCCCAGGAGGGCGACGACGAGGAACGCGTACTGCTCACCGACTTCGGCGTGGCCAAATCCACCGACGACGCCAGTGAACTCACTCAGACCGGTAGCTTCGTGGCGACCATCGCCTACGCGCCACCGGAACAACTGCAGGGTATGGCGGTCGACAGTCGTGCCGATATCTACAGTCTGGGCTGCGCGCTCTACAAGCTGATCACCGGTCAGAACCCTTACCCCGCAACCCAACCGGCGATGGTCATGATGGGGCACCTGTACGAGCCCCCACCCCGGGCGACGGCGGTCAATCCCGGCCTGCCGCAGGCGATCGATCACGTCTTCGCTCGCGCACTCGCCAAGAATCCGGCCGATCGCTTCACCAGCTGCCGCGAGCTCACCGACGCCGCCGCCAACGCGCTCACCCCCGGCCACAGCCCGGTTCGCACCGCTACCTCACCGACCTACCCCATCCAGGTCTTCGACCCGCGCCCCCCGACCGACCCGCGCAACCAGATCCCGCACCAGGCCCACACCGGCCGGCACAGCGACAACGACATCTCCCGGCTGCTCGAGCCGAAGCCCAGCAACCGCAGGCCGATTCTGCTCGGCGGCATCGGGGCAGTCGTCGCGGTGGCACTGGCCGTCGGCATCGGAGTCTGGGCAAGCCAGGGACACTCGGGCGGAACCCACCCGACGACCACGGCCTCCAAGGCGGCGAGCACCACTGCCACCGCGCCGGCGTCCTATACCTCGGTACAGCAAGCGCGGGAAGCGAATCCGGCCTTCGCGGGTAAGACGATCACCATGCTGGACGTCACCGCGGAGAAGACGTTCGGCGTGTATCTGGGCGGCACCGATCAGACGAAGTTCCTGGAGAACTTGGGATTCGTCTACAACCTGCAGTATCCGCGCAACGGCGACGAGCCCTCACCCCGGCCGATCACCGATGCCTATCAGGATCTGCACACTCCCGCCGACAGCTACATTCTCGCGGTCCGCAGTGACCCGAACGCCGGCGGCGGCGGACTCCTGGGACTGCCTTACAGCATCAACAGCGCGCGAGCGACGGTGATCCCCCTCGACGACCCGGTTGCCGTCTCGGCAATGCGGAACTGGTCGCCCAGCTCGGAGCACACCTTGCTCGAGAAGCTGGCACCGGTCCTCCACAACCAGGTGAGGTAGGACTTTTCACGATCCAGCGATAGCGCTCGTCTCGCGGCCGATCGACGCCGGTGGTCCGCTAGATTCGCAGAGGGGGAGCATTGAAACCATTGGCTGCTGCGGCCAGAATCATCGCCGCGATCGGTCTGACCGCGGCTGTGGCCACGTCGGTCGCCTGCGGAAGTGATTCCGACGCTGCCGAAGTCACCGATCCCGCCGTCGATCTCACACAACTCGATATCGGCGCGTACAAGGACAAACCGGTGGACCTGGGTCTGCCGAAGAATATGTACGTCGCACGGTTCATGGAGGCGAACCGGCTGGCGAGCGTATTGCCGCTGCCCTACGAGGTCGATCCGAAACTCACGGTGGGAAGCAGCTCCGGCACCCACGCATTCCTCGATGTGGGACCACAGTTCCACCTCAGCTCGATGTTTCGATGGCTCCACGAGGAGAACTTCAACGACGCGGTCAAGAACTACGTGGGTGGCTTCACCACCATGGGCAGTTCGAACGAGTCCTATTCGCTCTCATACGAACTGGCGAGTTCGGTACTCCTGTTCGGCGATGCCGACTCGGCTCGCAATGCGGCCGGCGAACTGTCGAAGACACAGTTCTACGACGACGGCCAGATCGATCCGACCACCTTGGCGAAATATCCGGATACCGTCGCCCGATGGCAGCCGGCGCAACAACGACTGGCGACCTGGACGGCCACCGACAGGTATGTGATCGTCACGATCGTCGACAATTACGAGAACTCCCAGCTCGGCATCTCGGATCTGCCGTCCTTGACCGACCTGGCCGAGAAGTCCATCGGCGCCACCATCGACCGGATGCGAAAGTTCAGCCCCACCCCCGTCGATCAGCTCATGAAGGTCCCGGTGGATCCGGACAATGTTCGCGGACTGGCCCTTCCGCGGCCCGAGGGAGATTCCTTCGAGAACGTCCCCGGCACCTTCGACCTGCACGGTGCCATGCAGTTGGCCGATCAGCCCAAAGAGATCGAAGCCCTGTACCGCGAGAACGGTGTGGACCGTGTCGCTTTCGGGGCCGGCGAACTGGCCCGAGCGAAGGACAGAGCGGCCGCCCAGAGAATTCTGGAGAATCGCACCCACCCGACGAAATTCATGCACCCGGTGGACTCGCCCAAGAATCTGCCGAATGCCGTGTGCCTGAAGTACAAGGGCCCGGAAACCAACGTTCGATTCTACTGTCATGTCCGCCACGACCGATACACGGCGATCGTGTGGTCACAACAGTTGCGCGATGCGCAGCAGCGCATATCCGCCCAGTATTCGATCTTGGCGAACAGCAAGTAGGCGGACCGATGAGAATTCTCCGAGTAATCGCCTGCGTATCCGTCACCGCCGCGGTAGCACTGTCGGCCTCTTCCTGCGGTTCGAGCGTCAGCGGCACCCCCACGGCCGCCGAGATCGATGTCCGGACGCTGGATATCGGAAACTATTCACCGGACCCCGGCGATATTCTGTACAAATACATCCCGTCGCTCTACTTCGGGCGGGAATTGGCGATCATGCGCCTGGCCGACAAGATTGCCAACGGCGATGAAATAGATCCCAGCCTCACCTACAACGTGGGCGCTTCGATCAACGAGCCGAAGGACAAGCTCAGCGCCGAAATCGCCGGACCGTTCATTTCTGCGCTCGAACAGAACGGCATGCTCTACGGAATCCAGATGAACAAGCGCCAGGTCGAAGACGATCGGCCGGCGGACGGAGACAAAGCCGTCAATATCACCGTCTACCAGTTCCCCGACGAGAAGGCGGCGACCGCCGCCACCCGGTCGTTCGAGGATGCCGACTTCGCGATAGCCAAGGATCAGAATCAGCCGGTTCAGCTGGACAGATACCCGAACGCCCTGTCACATTGGCGCCCGGGAATCAGGACAATCGGCTCGAGGTTGGCCGTGGGCAACTACATGCTGGAACTCTTCGTCCGCGTACCGCAGCCGGAATTGGCCGATCTGACATCGTTTCTCCAGCACGTCTACGACGTCCAGGTACCGATGTTGCGAAGTCTGCCGCCGTTGTCGAAGAAGGAGATCCTGCATCTGCCCTACGACCCGGACGGCATGCTGCGCCGGGCTTTTGCGCCCAAGGGAGTCTTCGGGCCGAACCTGTCGGTCGCGGGATTCTTCACGGCTCATTCGGCGCACAACTTCACCAATCCTGAGGGCAGATCCCTGATGGATATCGGAAGGATCGACGCGGCGGCGGTCGTTTCCAACACGACGATGCTGTGGCGCTCTCGTGACGCCGCCGGCGCACAGGTCATGTTCGAGGAAATGCGGCGGCGCGCGAAAGCTCCGGTCGACCCGCCCCGGGATGTCCCTGATGCCTTCTGCGACCAGAATCCGAAGGAGTTCTCCTTCGTGACCGATGATCGATTCCGATGCTTCGTGCGATACGGCCGGTACGTCGCACGATTATCCAGCTCCCAGATCAAGGATGCGCAGCAACGGGGAGCCGCGCAGTACGCCGTCCTCGCGAACAGCTGGTAGATCAGCGTATGGCAGCACCGTTTCCGACGAAATGCCAACGGCCGCACACTCGATCGTGGTGTGCGGCCGTCGGCGTATCGGCCGAAGCCGACTGTGTCACGCCTCGTTCAGCCCGAGATCAGCTTGGCGGCAAGGACATCGGCGCCCTGCATCTGCTCACCGGCGCTGACGGTGTGGGTACCGAGCTGAGCCAGTGAGGCGCTGAGCTCGTCGGACTGCTGACGCCAGTTCTGCTGCACGCTCTGGAACGCATGGGCGGCATCACTGCCGGTCCAGTGCGAGGTGATGAAGTCCTGGAACTTCTTCTCCATCTCCTCGAGCGCGGCGGTGATGTTCATCGCCTCCGACTTGATACCGGTACCGGCATCGTCGATGGTTCCGAAGTCGTAGGAAATCTGACCGAAGTCACCCATTGTTCTCTCCTTGGGGTCTCTTACGAATGAATTGACGGACTGAGCGAAGGGATGATCAGGCCCAGTTCAGGCTGTCGGAGGACTTCGACAGCGTGCCCAAGTTGCTCTCTTCCATCTCCGCGTACTTCTCGCCGGCGGACTTGAGGTTCTGCGAGTTCTGCATCAGCGCCTCGTTCATCTTGTTGGCCGAGGTCAAGAACTGCTCGAAGGTGGCCTGGAAGGCCTTACCGGCGCCACCCTGGAACGCAGGACCCTGCAGTGTGGTCGCGTGATTGTGCGAGTTGGTGATCATCTTGCCGATGGCGTCGTGCTTTTCCTGCATCTCGCGGACAAAGCTGGCCAGTTGCTCATGATCGGCGTGAAAGGGCATCTGGGCTCCTTCTATCGGTCACCGCAGGATGCGGCGAGGAAAGGTCTTGTTCCTACTACTGGGTTTGGACGCGCCTGGCGCGTCCTCGGTTCCATCGTCATATCCCGCGCATCGGCGCAGTTCGACAGTCGAATCGCATGGCTGTACTGCCTGCGGTATGGATGTCTCGCACCTCCCCCTCTCGTGTTGAACAGTCCGGGCGCCGGTAGTCGGTGCTGCTCAGCGATGAGCATCGCGCCCCCGAGCATTCGCGCACTGACCGGCCGGTGGTACCTGGGGCGACGATCCGGCTGGATGTCACGCATCAGACTTGCACGCTGTCCGGATTCTGAGCGTGCCATCTTCCGGGCGGAATTGCCAGCGCCTTCCGGACTTCCGCTGTAGCCGGGGGTGATGACCTCGGCCACAGCGGATTCGACACAGGCGCCGGAACCGGTCATGACGGGGCCGGGGTCCAAGCGGTCTGGATCAGAGTGTTTCCCGAGCGGGCGACCAACGTGCCACGGCCGGGCGGCATCTCGCTGAGCCGGACATTGCCGAGCAACGCACCCTCGTCGCGGTTACCACTCATCATCAGGCCGATGGTGCCGATATCCTTCATCCGCCCGATCAGCGGCTCGTACAGCGCCCGCGAGGCGCCACCCGAGCGGCGAGCGATGATCAGATGGAAGCCGATGTCCTTGGCCTGCGCCAGATATTCGGTCAGGATCGACAGCGGGTTACCCGACGGGGTCGACACCAGGTCGTAGTCGTCGACGATCACGTAGACTTCCGGGCCCGACCACCAGGAGCGGTCCCGCAGCTGCTGCTGGGTGATATCGGGGCCGGGCATCCGCGCTCGCAGGACGCCGACCAGATCGCGCATCATCGTATCGAGCATCTCTGCCGACGGCGCGTAACCGGCCACATGCCGGCCCTCCACCACGCCCAGCAGTGTCCGCCGGTAGTCGCCGATGATCAGCTTCGCGTTCTCCGGGGTATTGGAGGCGACGATGTTGTGAATGATGTTGCGCAGCACATTGGTTTTACCGCATTCGGTATCACCGAAGATCAACACGTGCGGCTGTTCGGCCATGTTCAGGAAGACCGGAGCGAGCTCGGCCTCGTTGAGGCCGATCGGAATCTGCACATTGCGCGTGTACGGGTCCACCGGGCCCGGCCAGCCACCGAGAAAGTTGTGCAGCAGCTCCTCGCGGTTGAGCACCTCGGGCAGCATGCGCACGCGCGGCGCCGGGCGGCCCGGTGTCGAGGCGGCCACGCGCTGTACGGCGTCGACCACGCCGCCACCCAGCGTCTCCGGATTCGAATCCCCGTCCACGCGCGGCAATGCCGTCAGCATGTGCTTGGCATCCGGTGTCATACCGCGCCCCGGACGGCCCTGCGGCACCATCGCGGCGACCTTGCGGCCCAGGTCGGAATCCATCGGGTCACCGAGGCGCAGCTCGATCCGGGTACCGATCTGATCCTTGAGGGCGGGGCGGGCCTCCGCCCAGCGGTTCAGCGCGATGACGATGTGCACACCGTACGAAAGACCCTGTGTCGCAAGGTTCATGATCGGCTGCTCCAGGGTGTCGAAATCCTGGCGGATGGAGCCGAAGCCGTCCACCACCACGAAGACGTCACCGAAGGCGTCCTCGTGCGCGCCGGCCGCCGCGGGACTGCTCGACGGATCGGTGCCGCGCAGCCGCCGGAAGTCGGCCATCGACTCGATTCCCAGCTGGCGGAAACGCATTTCGCGCTGCCGGACGATGGTGGTGATCTCGGAGATGGTGCGACGGACCTTGTCGACATCCAACCGGCCCGCGACCGAGCCGACGTGCGGCAGACCCTCGAGACCGGTCAGCGTGCCGCCACCGAAGTCGAGGCAGTAGAACTGGACCTGCTCCGCGGTGTGGGTCAGTGCCATCCCCATGATCAGCGAGCGCAGTGCGGTGGACTTACCGGACTGCGGACCGCCGACGATGGCGACATTGCCGCGGGCGCCGGACAAGTCGACGATCAACGGATCGCGGCGCTGGTCGTAGGGCCGGTCGACGATGCCGATCGCGGTGCGCAGGCTCGCCACCGCGCCGTACTCACCGGTGAGGATCGACCGCGGGATGAGCTGGTCGAGCGTGGGCGCGTCATCCAGCGGCGGCAGCCAGATCTCGTGCGCGGTGCGGCCGTGACCCTGGATACGGGAGACCAGCATGCCGACGTTGGAGATCTTCTCCGCGCCTTCCTCCTGCTGCACGTCCTCGGCCGCACTCGGCTCCGGCGCCAGCGGAACATGGTCGCTGCGGCGGAACGCGACATGACCGGCCATGAACGGCCGGGCGTTGATATCGATCTCACCGCCGACGATGCCGGCCTGGGTGACCTCACGCTGCGCGCCGCCACCGACATAGGGGCCCGAGACGTAGGACGCCTGGAAACGCTGGATCTCGCCGGAGTCCGACTTCAGATAACCGCCACCGGGGCTGTTCGGCAGATTGTAGGCATCGGGCACACCGAGGACCTGCCGGGACTCGTTGGCGGAGAAGGTCTTCAGGCCGATGCGGTAGGACAGATGGGATTCCAGGCCCTTGAGCTTGCCCTCCTCCAGGCGCTGCGAGGCGAGCAGCAGGTGGACATGCAGCGAGCGGCCCAGTCGGCCGATCATGACGAACAGTTCCGCGAAATCGGGGTGCTGACTGAGCAATTCGGAGAATTCGTCCAGCACCACGAACAGCGCGGGCAGGGGGTCGAGATCGGCACCGGCGGCCCGCGCCTTCTCGTATTCGGAGACGTTGGCGAAGTTACCGGCTTGCCGCAGCACTTCCTGGCGCCGATTCATCTCACCGGCCAGGGCGTCCTTCATGCGGTCGACGAGGTCGGCTTCCTCCTCCAGGTTGGTGATGACCGCCGCGACATGCGGCACCCCGTCCAGACCCAGGAAGGTCGCACCACCCTTGAAGTCGACCAGCACCAGATTCAGCTGATCGGGCGAATGCGTGGCCAGCAGCGAAAGCACCAGGGTGCGAAGGAATTCCGACTTACCGGAGCCGGTGGCGCCGATGCACAGGCCGTGCGGACCCATACCGCTCTCGGCGGCCTCCTTGATATCGAGGTAGACGGGCAGGCCGTCGGCGCCGAGGCCGAACGGAACCCGCAGCCGGTCGCGGCCGTAACGCGGCTTCCAGCCGTTCTCCGGATTGAAGGTACCGATATCGCCCAGGCCCATGAGCTGGGCCCACGAGCTGATGACCTCGGCACTCTCCTCGACGACCGCTTCGCCGCCGCGCTGCACCGCCGCCACCCGGAACGGGGCGATCCGGCGGGCGACCTGCTCGGCTTGGCGCGCGCTGATCCGATCGATCAGGGCGAAGCGCTCCATATTGCCGGTGGCGCCGCGGCCGACGCATTCACCGTTCTCCACCACCATCTGGATGCCACGCGAAACCGCCAGGCGCGGAGCGTAACCGCACAGATCGATGATGGTCACCCCCTCGTAGCCGGATTCCCGCAGCGAATCCTCTTCGGCCTCGAGCAGGCCGCCGTCGACGATGATGACGATATGAACCAGATTCTGGTTGGCCGGCTGGTTACGTGAATAGCGAACCCGGTTGTGCAACAACGGGTTCAGTCCCTCGGTCAATTCGCGGATCGAGCCGTAGACCATCCGCTCGGTACCCACGCCGTCCTGAGAGTCGGGATGCTGGGTGTGCGGCAGCCATTTGGTCCATTCCCAGTCGCGGGCCGTATCGGCCCCGCAGACCATCGCGACCAGAACCTGGTCGGGGGCCTGGAACATGCACAGCTGCAACAACATCGCGCGCGTCATATCGCGAGCTTCGGCGCGATCGCCGTTGAGCTGAATGGTCGCGAAGCCCTTCACCGCGATCGCGGTCGGCAGATCCGGCACCGTGGAGTGGGTACGGACGAAGCGGCGCAGCGAGACGGCCGCGATCGGCTCCAGTTCCTCGACCGGGCCCGTCTCCGGTGACACCAAACGGGTGGCCAGGCGCTGACCGCCCAGGCCGATGCGGGCGTGGCAGAAGTCCTTGTCACCCGGACGGCGCTCCCACATCCGGCTGGTACCGGCGAGCATCCAGACCAGACCGGGTTCCGGATGGCTCCACTCCACCGCCGCGCGCTGCTGAGAAGCGGTGTCGTCGACATCCTTTCGGACCTGATCGAGATAGCGCAGATAATCCTTGCGATCCTCGTTGGCCTCGGCGGACTTCTGGCCCTTACCTCCCTGCCCGGCGAACATGCCGACCATGGAGAAGACCATCATCATCGGGAACATCATGCTCATCGGGTTGGAGGCGATGCCCCCACCGCGGGTGAACATGATCGCCATCATCCCGACCATGCCGACGACCATCACAACCGGCATCAGTTTCCCGAGCAGACTGCCAGGTATGGCGCGGGGGATTTCCGGCGGCGGCTGCAGGGTTACCTCCCCGCCCGGCGACCGTGGAACCTCCCGGCGCGCACGCCTCTGAAACCTGACTGTGCTCATCGACGGAAGATCCCCCTTCGGCGGCTGTGCTGCGGACTCAGTGTAGAGGCAGCGGCCGACATGTCGTACAGTTCGACCAGCATTCTGCACGGACCGGCCGCGCGACCGCAAACCGGAGCGCATGCTGAAACACCAGGTAGAGACGGAGTTGGGGGAAGCGTGACGCACGCGCGACTGGACCATATCGAAGAGGATTCGAGCCGCGGAATCGTACGGGCGCCCGATCTGGCGCGAGTGACAATTCTGGCGAAGCACACGCAGGTCGACATGGCCATCCCGGCCGATGTACCGGTCGCGCTGGTGATTCCCAGTGTGGTCGACATGGTCGCGCAGCACAGTCGCACCAACGATTTCGACAACAGCGGCGAGCAGTTCCAGCCGGCCGAATGGGTGCTCGCGCGCATCGGACAGCCGCCGTTCTCCAACTCCTTGAGTCTCGGTGAACAGGGCGTGCGCGACGGCGAACTGCTCATGCTCGAAAGCGCCGACCACGTGGCGCCGAGCCCACTGTTCGACGACATCATGTACAACGTCGCGATCGCCGACGCCGACCACTTCCGCAGCTGGTCCCCGCGGGTCGCGCGGATCACCGGATCGATCATCGCGGTGCTGACCATGCTCGCCGGCTGCACCGGTCTGCTCGCCGCGCCGGATGCGATGGCGGGCTGGATCACCGGGGCGATCGCCGCGGCGCTCACCATCCTGCTGGTGGTGGCCGGCACCGTGATGAGTCGGATGTACGGCGACACCGCCTCGGCGATAGTGCTCGGCGGTTGCGCGTTGCCGAGCGCGTTCGCCGCGGGCATGTTGATCGTGCCGGACCACTACGGCTGGGCGAACCTGCTGCTCGGTTCGGTACTCCTCGGCGCGACCGCGGTGCTGGCCTGGCGGGTCAGCGGGGTCGGCCTGGCGCTGTTCATCGGCGCCACAACGCTTTCCGTGTTCGCGATTCCCGCCGCGCTCGTCGGCCTGCTCACGTCGCAGCCGGTCAAGGCCATCGGCGCGGTCGCCGCCGCGTTGGCCCTGGGCGCGCTCTCGCTCGCCCCGCGGGTGTCGATGCTGCTCGCGAAACTGCCGCTGCCGCCGGTGCCTTCGCCCGGAACGCCGATCGACCCGACCGAGGACGACCCCGACGACCACCGCGCGCTGCCGACCATGGACGTCCTGCGCACGAAATCCGAACGGGCCCGGATGTATCTGGCCGGTCTCGTCGGCGCGACCACGCTCGTGACCGCGATCGGCGCGCTCGTATCCACCGACCCGACGGCGGACAGTCCGTACTGGCCGGGTATCGCCCTGGCTCTGGTCTGCGCGGCGGTGCTGATGTTCCGCAGTCGCACCTACGTCAGCGCCGAACTGGCGGTGGCACTGTTGTCCGGCGGTGCGGCCATTCTGCTGATCATGACGGTCGGCGCGGCCTTCGTCGTCGAGCAGCCGCTCGCGGTGTTCGGCGCGGCCATGGTGATGCTGATCGCCGCCCTGGTGCTGGGCACGATCGTGCCGAACCAGTCGGCGACACCGCCGATGCGCCGCGCGGTGGAGCTGCTGGAATACGGGTTCGTGGCGGCCGTGCTGCCGCTGGTGTTCTGGGTGGCCGAGTTGTACACGCTCGTGCGATCGCTCTGAGCCGCACATGAAGCCGAAATCGTTCGGGCGCAAGATACTTCGAGTCACGACGGTGGTCGCGGTGGTGGGTTTGAGCGCCTCCGTCGGCACCGGCGCCGCGGTCGCGGACAAGCCCGTGGTCAATCCCGGCGCACTACCGGCGGGCGGCAACCCCGCACCTCCCGATCCCACCGAGCAGCCGGCGAATTCACCGTGCGCCAGCACCAGCACCGGTGGTGACGGGCCGACCGTTCCGACCGCACAGCGCAGTCTGGAACTGGACAAGGCCTGGCAGTTCTCTCGTGGCGGTGGCCAATTGGTCGCGGTTATCGATACCGGTGTGATGCGCCATCCCCGGCTGCCCGGACTGATCGCGGCCGGCGACTACGTCTCCACCACCGACGGCACCGACGACTGCGATGCCCACGGCACTTTCGTCGCCGGCATCATCGCGGCGACACAGGTACCGGGACAAGGTTTTTCGGGTGTCGCCCCCGATGCGCAGGTGATGAGCATCCGCCAGACCTCGGGTTACTTCCAGAAGAAGGGCGCCGGCCGCGACAAGGGACCCGATGCCATGCCCGACGGCTACGGCACCACCCACACCCTGGCGCAGGCGGTACGGCGGGCCGCGGACATGGGCGCCACGGTGATCAACATGTCCGAGGTGGCATGCCAATCCGGGCCCATTCCCGACGACGATCTCGGCGCCGCGGTCCACTACGCCGCCGTCGAGAAGAACGTGGTGGTGGTGACCGCGGCCGCCAACAACGACAAGTGCAAGGGCACCAACCCGGTCATCGATCCGCTGGATCCGTCGGCGGATCCGTGGAGCAAGGTCAATCTGAACGTCTCGCCCGCGCGCTGGGACGACTACGTGCTGTCGGTGGGTTCCATCGACGACAACGGCCAGCCCTCGAAGTTCACCGTTCCCGGGCCCTGGCTCGGGGTGGCGGCGCCGGGCGAGAATCTGACCTCGCTCGATCCGCACTGGGACGATCCGCGCAGTAAGGGCACGGCCGTCGCCAAACTGGATCAGCAGGGCAAGGCCGAGCCGGTCTCCGGAACCAGTTTCGCCGCACCGTATGTGGCGGGAGTGGCCGCTCTCGTCCGCGCCCGGTACCCGGAACTCAGCGCGCTCGAGGTCGTCAAGCGCATCGAGGCGACCGCCCACGCACCGGCCGAGGGCTGGAATCCGTATGTCGGTTACGGCGCGGTCGACCCGGTCGCCGCGCTCACGGCTCAGGTGCCGAACGCCTTGCCGCCCAAACGTCCCGGCGCCGCCCGGAGCTGGCAGCTGCCGGTGCCGACCACGCCTCCGGCGCCCGATCACACCTCCCGGAACGTGGCATTGATCGGTTCGGGCGCGATCGGAGTGCTGGTCGTGCTCGGATTTCTGGCCTCGTATCCGTTGCGGCGCCGCTTCGGTGACCGCGGGGATCAGTGACGCGAAGCCCTCACCGGCTACCGTCGAACGTCCAGCGGGTGGCACCGCCGGGTTCGACGGTGGCCAGGGCCGTCGCGGCCTTCACCGCGATGCGATAGACGTGCCACGGCGGCGGGCCCGCCGACGGCGCGCTGAAGGCGGCGGTCAGCGCGGCACCGGAATCGTCGACGCGGCAGGGCCAGCCCCCGGCGGCCCAGTCGGCCGCCCGTTCGGCGACCGTGGCCGGATCGGCGACCCGTTCGGCGGTGCCGGCGACGCTCAGATCGAAGGTATCCAACGCCACGGCGAGCGTGCAGCGCGGATCACGAGACAGGTTGCGCGCCTTGCGAGTTCGCGGGCCCGTCTCGAACCAGAAGGCTCCGTCGACCCAGAGCGCGCCCACTGCGGTCAGATGCGGGCTGCCGTCGGGATCGACGGTCGCCAACCAACAGGTGTGCCGGTCGGGTCCTCCGCTGCCGGGCGCCTGCGGGAATCCGGCGTTCAGTCCGTCCACAACCGCGGACCAGTTCAGCGGGTCGAGGTCGTACAGTTCCGCGAGATTGATCGTCTGCATGGTGTCCATACTCTTGCGACGAGACTCGGACCCCGGATTCATCGCGCGCAGGCCCGGCCGTTTCGTCCTATATGCGATAAATGCCCTGGTCTCGGCGGGGCAATCCATCCAAGATCGACACGCAGCTCCTGGGAATGACTCAGTATTTCTGACAGCGGAGGACATGTGATCGAACCTCCGCCGTGAGTCACACGAGGGGCAGGAACAGCTATGACAGTCGCCGGCAGGCAACGTCTCACGCCGGACCAAAGAAATTCGTTCATCGCCGCTCAGCTGGGCTGGACGATGGATGCCTTCGATTTCTTTCTGGTCGTCTTCGTCTACGCCGATATCGCCGTCACCTTCGATATGCCGAAGTCCGACGTCGCCTTCATCACGACGGCGACCCTCATCATGCGACCGGTGGGCGCCCTACTGTTCGGGATCTGGGCCGATCGGGTCGGTCGGCGCATACCGCTGATGGTGGATGTCGCCTTCTACTCGGTGGTCGGATTCCTGTGCGCCTTCGCGCCGAATTTCACTGTGCTGCTGATACTTCGGCTGCTGTACGGCATCGGCATGGGTGGCGAATGGGGACTCGGCGCGGCCCTGGCGATGGAGAAGATTCCGGCCGAACGGCGGGGCTTCTTCTCCGGGCTCCTGCAGGAGGGCTACTCCTTCGGCTATCTGCTCGCCTCGCTGGCCTCCCTGCTGGTGATGAACTGGCTCGGGCTGTCCTGGCGCTGGTTGTTCGCGCTGTCGGTGATCCCGGCGTTGATCATCCTGGTCATCCGCACCCGGGTCGGGGAATCGGAGGCGTGGGAGAGCAGCCGGGAACATATGCGGCTCACCCAGACCTCGTTCCGCGATGTGATCATGAATCCGGTCGTCATCCGCCGCTTCGCGTATCTGGTACTGCTGATGACCGCGTTCAACTGGATGAGCCACGGTACGCAGGACGTCTACCCGACGTTCCTGTCCGCGGTCGAGAACGGTGGCGCGGGACTGTCCTCGGCGACCGCGAAATGGATTGCGGTGGTGTACAACATCGGCGCCATCATCGGCGGCCTGGTGTTCGGCAGCCTGTCGCAGAAGTACGGACGGCGCTACACCATCGTGTTCTGCGCCCTGCTCGGCCTGCCGATCGTCCCGCTGTTCGCGTATTCGACGACCGCCGCAATGCTGTGCCTGGGCTCGTTCCTGATGCAGTTGATGGTCCAGGGCGCCTGGGGCGTGATCCCGGCGCACCTGACGGAACTGTCGCCGGACTCGATCCGTGGCTTCTATCCGGGTGTCACCTATCAGCTCGGCAATCTGCTGGCCTCACTCAATCTGCCCATCCAGGAGCGGCTGGCCGAAAGCCACGGCTATCCGTTCGCGCTGGCCGTCACGATCGTGCCGGTGCTGATCGTCGTCGCCTTTCTGACCCTGATCGGTAAGGAGGCCAAGGGAATTCGCTTCGGCACCGGCGCGAGCGTCATACCGGAGACGAGCACCACCGGATGACCGGCGGGATCAGTTCTGCGACTGCTGGGCGGACTGATCCTGTTTCGACTGCACCAGCTGCTTGGCCGGGTTCGGGTCCGGCGCGACACCGTCGTGGGCGACCATCGCCTCCTGGCGGCCCAGCGTCGGACCCGCGGCCAGCAGACCTACGATCTGGTACGGAGCGAGTTCGGGCTTGGCCTTCTCCGCGTCCATACCCAGCGCCTTCTGCGCGGCGGCATCCTTGATGCCATAGCGCACACCGGTGTCGGCGACGAAGAACATGCTGTCGCGACGCTGACTGTCGGCCTCGATTCCGGTGGTCTGCACGAAGAATCCGGAACCCGGGGTGGAGTAGAAGGCGTCCACGTTCGGGCCCGAGGCATCGGCCTGCGCCAGCGGGGTGGTCTGCGCATCGCCCGGAATAGGCAGCGAATGTCCGGTCAGCACCGCCAATTCCGCCCGCTTACTGCCGTCCGCCTTGTCCGCGGCGCCGGAGACCGGCTTCCACGACATGCAATCGATCGGCTGATCCTTCGGATCCACGATGGTCGGCGGCTTCGCCGGATACTTCTGCACCGGAAGCTCGTTCGAGACCGGGGCCTGAGTGCTCTCGAACTGGCTGATCTCGGGATTCTCCGAGGCGGTCGGGTTGGAGTTGCGGACGATATCAGCGGTCAGCGGCGAAATCGCCTGCAGGCCTTCGCGCAACACCACATAGGACTGGTCCTTGGTATCGACATGCACCACATCGCCGATCCGGTGGTTGCTCAGCGAGTAGTTCGGGGTACCGCCCGGATCGGTGATCTTCGGCGGCACGATCGGCAGCACCTCGGGAATGGCATTGAGCAGACCGGCGCTGATCGGGCGCGGCGTCATACCTCGAATACCCAGCGCCTCGGTGACTTTCGGATCGTTCATATCGACCCGGGCCCGCTGATTCTCGTAGATCAGGTAGGCCGCGTCGCGCCCCTGCACCAGCAGCGCCCGGCCCTCGGCCATCGTGGTGGCCTTGCTGCCCAGCTGCGGGTCGCCGGCGAGCACGGTGGTGGTCAGATCCCGGCTGCCGTCGTTCTTCAGCTCGTCGCAGATCGACCAGGATCGGCCGTGACCGCTGCTGTCGAAATTGAGTGAGGACGGTGCGCCCGGAATACCGATCAGCGCGCCGCGGGGCTTCTTCGACAGCTCGGATTCCTTGATGGACACCGCTTTCGCGGGTTCACCGACGGCCAGCCGCGCCGACGCCAGATTCAGAGACGGGTGCACGACTCCGTCGATCACCGCGTAGACGGCGCCGGAATCCTTGCCGAGCAGGATCTTGTTGTCCCCGATGGAGCCCTGTGGACGCAGCAGCGCCAGCACGCCACATCCGGCCAGCGCGACGATGCCCAGTACCAGCCCGGCCGCGTAGGCTCGCGATTGCGAGCGCATCGGGTCGTGCAGCATCCGCACGTCCCGGCGCACCAAGGCGTGCTCCATTCGCCGGACCAGGAAGCGATAACCGCTGACCTGCCAGCGCGTAGTGGGCTTTGAAGGCATGAGTCCTCCCCCGAACAGTGCTCGCGTTCGCCCAACACAGTACAGTTCAGCAGGACTGAAGTTCAGCTCGGCCATCGAGGAATCGGCCGACACCGGGTACTTGGGGGACGACCATGGCCGAATCCAGCGGGAACCACAGCCGCCCACTCCTCGGACGTATCTCACTGCCGAACCTGCTGGCCGCACAGGTATTGGGACTGATCGTGGGGGTCGTCGTTCTCGTGGTGGGCCTGCCGGGGTGGTACGCGCTGGGTGCCGCGATCGTGGCCGGGTTACTGCTGCTGATTCCGATCGGCAAGCGAACCATCGCCTCCTGGGTCGCCACCCTGTGGCGTTATTCCACCCGACAGGACTACGACCTCGGTGACACCGTCGACTTCCGCGGACCGGACGGCCGTTCGCTCGGTCTGTACTGGGAGGGCAGCCGGGTCGTCGCCGTGGTCGAGGTGCTGCCGCCCAGGGGCGGTCTGACCCGCATCGACCGCAACACCGTGCACGCCTCGCATCTGCTGCCGCTGCCGGAGCTGGCGCAATGCCTGAGTCAGCACGACATCCTGCTGTCCGGTATCGACATCATCAGCCACGGTCACCGCAGCCGCTCGGGCACTCCCGCAGGCCCGATCTACGAATCCCTGCTCGGACCGCTGCCCGCGACCGCTCACCGAACCGTATGGCTCGCAATCAGTTTCGATGCCTTGGCCTGTCCGGATGCCGCGGCGCGGCGCGGCGGCGGCGCCGAGGGCGCGGGCCGGGCGGTCACCATCGCCACCCAGCGCATCGTCCGGGCACTCGAGGACGCCGACTGCGCCTCGCGCGTGCTGACCGCCCCCGAGATCCGCAAAGCCGTATGGCAGATCAGCGCCGGCGTCGATCCGCGGGCACTGACGCATCGGTGGCGTTATGCCGAACTGGGCAACAGCGTCAACATCGGCGCCGCGGTCGATCCCACGCAGTTGGGTTCGGATCTGCTCGCCCAGCTGTGGGTGGCCCCCTCCCGTGGGACCACCGTGGCCGTGCGGCTGCGGCCGGGCAGTTCGGCCGAGACGGTGAACATCGGCGCCGCCTGGCGCCTCACCGCGCGCGAACTGCCGGAGAAGACGGCACGCAAGGGCATGGTGTCACTGAGCGGCCGCCATCGGCAGAGCCTGCTCGCACATCTGCCGATCGCGATCCCCGGCGTGGACGACACCGTCCCGATGAGCCAGTACCCGATCGATGTGGTCGGCGTCCTGCATCTGCCCTCGTCCGGCTGCGGTCAGCTGATCGGATCCGACGAAGAGGGAAACGGTGTCGCGGTTCGCCTTGTCGGCCAAGGTATTTCGACCGTGTACGTGGCGGGCGAGCTGTATCTGGCGCAGCAGCTGGTGTTCCGCGCGCTGGCCGTCGGCGAGCGCATTCTCGTCCGCACCGATCGTCCGCACGCGTGGGAACAGCTGGTGACCACCATCGGCAATCCCGAGCGGCTGACCATCGCGGTGGAAACCCATCAGAGCGATGCCGGATTCACCGCCGCGGTGGTCGACGGTGTGCTCGCGCCCGCCCCGCACGCCGGTGTCACCACCATCTACGTCACCGGCGATCCGATGGGATGGCCGGCGACCAAGCCGGATCTGTCCGTGCACCAGCCCGGCGCGATCGGTAATCACGTGGTGCTGCGGACCGGAACCACGCAGGTCGATCTGACGCTGGTGTCGATTCCGCGGGAAACCACCTATATCGGCAATCCGCGCGGCCGCCGGCCGGCGCCACAGCAGGAGCAGCCGGCCACGCACGCCCGCCGCTGACCCGCCGATCCCGGGCTCAGCCCGGATAGGGATCGGCCGCGCGGGCCGCGCGCAGATGTCGTGCCCACCAGGCCCATTGCCGTAACAGGCGCTGGGCGGCATCGGTCGCGGCGCCGTCGGCGGTATTGCCCTCGGCATCGAACGCGCGCTTGGCCTCGTGGAAACTCACCGATTCGCGAATCGAGACCATATGGAGCTCCGCGACCACCTGCCGCAACTGCTCGACGGCTCGCAGGCCGCCGGACAATCCCCCGTAGCCGACGAATCCGATGGGCTTGGCCCGCCATTCGCGCTTCACACTGTCGAGTGCGGTTTTCAGCGAGGCCGGATAACCATGGTTGTACTCGGAGGTGACGGCGATGAATCCGTCGGCCGCGCCGATCCGCGTCCGGAACGCCTCGACCTGCGGATCGACCGTCAGATCGGCGGGCAGCCCGGTGTGCGCGAGGTCGATGACACCGACGTCGAGACCGGCGTCGGCGCGCGCGGTGCGCAGAAACCAGTCCGCCACGACCGGCGCGAACCGTTCGGGCCGCACGCTGGCGACGATGACCTCGAGCCGCAGCGGATCGCTCATACCGTCAGCCTAGTTGCCACCGCGGCGCCGCCCCGACCCCTGTGCACCCCGGCGAACAGGTATCCGGCACCATATTCGACGGCTATCACCGACCGGACGGTACCGCGCAACGACCAGGAGGGGACGCACTCGTGATTCTCGGGCACTGGTTGCTGATCGAGACACTGGACGTCCCCGCCACCTGGTCGGTCATCGCCGTCGATACCGTGCCGCGGCGGTGGAAATCGTTGGCGCGCACCGTACCCGCTCGTTTGATGCCGATCCTGACCGCTGCCGCGGCCGGCGGTGAGACCGTGGAACGGCAGCTGCCGAAATCCCGGTACGCCTGGTCCGGCCATCACGCCTGCGCGATCGCCGTGACCGGGCCGGACGACCGGGTCCACGCGGTGCAGATGTGGGTCGGCCCGGGGCGAGCACCCGCACCTCCGCCGGTGGCCGCGCATCTGCTCGACGCGCGGACCCGGCGGACCGAGGTGCGCCCGGCCGGGCTGGGCCCGGCATTCGACCGTCAGCGCACGGTCTGGGTGGGCGCCGAATCCTTCGAACATGTGGAACGCTTCGACGATTCGCTGGATCTCACCGCGACGGTGGCCCGTGCCGAGCCGGGTTCACGCTGGTCCGGCGAGCTGTGCGTGCGCACCCCGGACGGACTGCGCACGCTGTTGATGGCCACTCGCAACTCCACCGCCGACCCTCATCTGTGGCGCGGCGTTCTGGCCGATATCACCGACAGTGTGGCACCCCGGCCGAAGTCGTTCGAGGCGGTCACGGTCGACACCCTGGTCAGCCGCAACCCGGGGATGTACCTGGCCGTGCTGGACACTCAGCGGGTGCGGGTGATCCGCTGGATCAGCGCGCCGGTGCCCGGCCTCGACTGGACCGGCGGCACCGATGAACGCGAACTGCCGCATCCGGCGGAACGGACACGAATCATCGAGGCACGCAACGCGATCCGCGCGGGTAGGACATCGGTATCGCTGCCGGGGCTGCGACTGGCGGCTACCGACGGCAGCTGGCTGACGGCCGACGTCGAGGTCTCACCGCTGCCCTACGGCCCGGACGGGAGCGGAGTCCCGCATTTCGCCCTCGCCCGGATCGATCTACGAGATCCCTAGCGCATCAGGGCAATTCGAACGGCAGCGCCACGCCGGTGTGCACGGTGCAACGCTCACAGGTCTGGGCACCGTCCACGGTGGCCACCGCGTGACGCACCAATTTCTTGAACGGCACCAGATTTCGCTCGAACTCCGCGAAGACGGCGGCGGCGCTGACCCCCTCTCCGGCTTCCAGTCCGGCGTCCAGGTCGGTGACCAGGGCGATGGCCGCGTAGCACATCTCGAGTTCGCGGGCGAGGACCGCTTCCGGATAGCCGGTCATGTTCACCAGTTCCCACCCCTGCCCGGCGAACCAGCGGCTCTCGGCGCGCGTGGAGAAGCGGGGGCCCTGCACCACGACCATGGTGCCCGAGGACCGCATATCCAGTTCGGGCACCGCCGCGGCGGTCGCGGCCGCGCGCAATTCGTCGCAGTAGGGGTCGGCGAACGAGACGTGGACGCCGCCGTTGTCGAAATAGGTCTGCGCACGGCCCGAGGTCCGGTCCACCAGCTGATCGGGGACTGCCACGGTTCCCGGTCCCCAGTCGGCGCGCAGGCTGCCCACCGCACAGGGCGCGAAGATCCGCCGGACTCCGATCGAACGGAGCGCCCACATATTGGCCTGGTACGGCACGGTGTGCGGCGAGTACTCGTGTTTGCGCCCGTGGCGCGGCAGGAACGCCACCTGACGTCCTTCGACCTCGCCGACCGTGATCGGGGCGCTCGGGGCACCGTAGGGCGTCTCGACCTCGAGCGTGGTCGCGTCGTCGCCGAAGAAATCGTAGAAACCGCTGCCGCCGATGATGGCGAGTGCGGGGCGGGGAACCGAACTCATATGCTGATTCTGGCGTACCGCGTCCCATCGGGCGCAGTCGCCCGGCGCGGGCGCACCTCCCCTGACAACGGGAACCCGATACTGTACCCTAGGGGGGTATTGAAGTACATTGGGTGGGAGTGAGGAACAGCCGGTGACCGAGGATCAGATCAGCACGGCCGGAACCGTCGAAGCGGCCGACCACGGGCACGATCACGCCACCCACGGCTACATCACCGCCAAGGACGACTACCTCAAGCGGCTGCGCCGCATCGAGGGCCAGGCCCGCGGCCTGCAGCGCATGGTCGAAGAGGAAAAGTACTGCATCGACATCCTCACCCAGGTCTCGGCCATGACCAAAGCGTTGCAGGCGGTCGCGATGGGGCTGCTCGAGGACCACATCAGCCACTGCGTGGTCGACGCCGCCGTTCAGGGCGGCCCCGAGGCCGACGCCAAGATCAAAGAGGCCACCGACGCCATCGCGCGGCTGGTCCGCTCCTGAGCCTCGGGGCAGCCCCGGAGGCGGCCCGGCGCGAGCGTTCGATCCCGCGCCGGGCGAGGCGTCAGACGCGTGCGGCCAGCGCCGGAGCCAGGGCGCGCAGCACCCCGATGTGATCCTCGTCGGTCACCTGGATCGCGACCTGATCCGCACCGGCCTTCAGATGTTCGACCAGTGCGTCCGCGATCTGGTCGGCGCTACCGTGCAGGGCCAGCGCGTCGATCAGCCGATCGCTGCCGGGCGGCGTCAGATCCGCGTCGGAGAAGCCCAGGCGGCGCAGATTCGCGACGTAGTTCTGCAGGTTCAGATAGAACTCGGTGCGCGGGCGGGCGGTCAGCCGCGCCTGGACCGGATCGGTGTTGAACGAGATCTTGTGTTCGGGGACGAGCAGCGCATCCGGGCCGAGGATTTCGCGGGCCTGCCGAGTGTGCTCGGCGGTCACCAGATACGGCAGCGCGCCGGCGGTGCGGTCGGCCGACAACTTCAACACCCGCGGTCCGAGGGCGGCGAGCGCGAGTTGCCGCTTCGGAACGCCGTTGGCGTCGAGGACGTCGACGTACTCGACGAGCGCGTCGTAGGGTTTGCGGAAATCCGAGTCCTGTTCCGGATGTCCGGCACCGAAGCCGAGGATGAATCGCCCTGGAAAACGCCGGTCGATGCGGTGAAACGATTCCGCCACCCGGTCGGCCGGCGCCGACCAGATATTGACGATGCTGGTGCCGACGGTCAGATTCTCGGTCTCCTCCAGCAGCGACTCCACCGCCGGAAGTTCCGCCGGTGGCGACCCTCCCAGCCACAAGGTGCTGTATCCCAGCCCCTCCAGTTCCCGCGCCTGCCCCGGCTCGAACCCGGCGTAGTACCGCCAGACACCGAACTTCCCGATTCCCGTGCTTCGCACACCCTGAGTCATATTCGATCCGAACGGCTCGCCCCGGACGAGTATTCCGGCGGCACGCGACGATCTTCCGAGCGGCCCGATCGCATCGGCCGGCGTCGTCAGCCTCCGCAGCAGCCTTCCGCGTTCGGGATGGTACGCATCTCGCGGGTTTCGGCGTTGCGGGCGGCGAGGCCCGCGTCGGCGGGGTAGTCGACGGCGATCAGGCTCAGTCCGTGGGCGGGAGCCACGGTCACCGAACTGGCGCGGGATCGTTGCGCGAGAAGGGTTTCCACCCACTCGGGCGTGCGGCGCCCCTCCCCCACGGCCAGTACCGCGCCGACCAGGCTCCGGACCATGGACCAGCAGAAGGCGTCCGCGCTGACGTAGGCGGTGAGCAGCCGGCCCGAATCCTCGGATACCGCTGCGGTGGCGGAGGTGTCGAGCGGGGTCACGACCCAATCGAAGCGCTGCAGTTCACGCACCGTCGTCGCGCCCTCACGGCGGCGGCAGAACGCGGCGAAATCGTGGAGCCCCAACAGTTTTCCCGAGGCCGCGCGCATGGCGTCGATATCGACGCCGGGGCGGCAGGCGACCACGCCGCGGGCCTGCAGCGGCAGTGCGCCGTAGGGGGCGGTGGTGAGACGGTAGGCGTAGTGGCGGCGGATCGCGGAGAACCGCGCGTCGAACTCCGGCGGCACCGGACGGATGCCGGTGACCCGTACATCCTTCGGCAGGAACCGCGCCAGGCGGTGCAGCAATGTCGGGTAATCGAGTTCGGCGACGGTATCGAAGTGAGCGACCTGGCCCTCGGCGTGGACTCCGGCATCGGTGCGGCCCGCCACCGTCAGTTGAATCGGCTCCCGCAGGACCTTGCTCAGCGACTCCTCGAGCACTCCCTGCACCGTGCGCAGACCGGGCTGGCGCGCCCAGCCGGTGAAGTCCGTGCCGTCGTAGGCGATATCGAGCCGTACCCGAACCGCAACCGAGGTTGCTCCCGGATCCTCCACGGTCACAGCGATCTCCTGGCTACCATGAGCGAAGCCCGCCGACCCGGAGGGGACGGCGGGCTCTCTCGTGAACTCCCGAAGCAGATGAAGAGGTCCCCGCACGGGGCGGGGACCAACTCATTCCGCCTTGTCTTCGGCCGGAGCCTCGGCGGACTCCTCGGCCTTCGCCTCGACAGCCTCGTCGGCCCCGGACTCGGCGGACTCGGCGGACTCGGCGGCCTCGGTGGCCTTCTCCTCGGCAGCCTCGGTCTTGGCCTGCTGAGCGGCAACCCGGCGAGCACGATCGGCCTCGTTGGTCACGGTCTTCTCCCGGACCAGCTCGATGATCGCCATCGGCGCGTTGTCACCCTTGCGGGGGACGGTCTTGATGATGCGGGTGTAGCCACCCTCGCGACCCTCGAACGACGGTCCGATGTTCGCGAAGAGCTCGTGCAGGACATCTTTGTTGCGGATGACCTTGAGCACCTCGCGACGGTCGGCCAGCGTACCGGCCTTGGCCTTGGTGACCAGCTTCTCGGCGTAGGGGCGCAGCGCCTTGGCCTTGGCCTCGGTGGTCGTGATCCGACCGTGCTCGAAGAGCGCCGTGGCCAGATTGGCGAAGATCGCCTTCTGGTGCGACGCCGACCCGCCGAAGCGAGCACCCTTCTTGGGCTTGGGCATTGGTTGTTCTCCTTAGGGAAGGCCCTCGGTTAGGACACAGCGCTGCGTCCTTTGAAGGCCTAGAGCTGTTCGGTCTCGGCGTAGTCCTGCTCGCCGTTGTCTGCATCGCTGAAGGAGCCGCTGTCACTCCAGGTTCCGGTGGCGGCGTCGTAACCGACGACGCTGGACGGATCGAAGGAGGCCGGGCTGTCCTTCAACGACAGGCCGAGCGAATGCAGCTTGACCTTCACCTCGTCGATGGACTTCTGGCCGAAGTTACGGATATCCAGCAGATCCGATTCGGTACGCGCAACCAGCTCGCCGACGGTGTGCACACCCTCGCGCTTGAGGCAGTTGTACGAACGCACGGTGAGGTCCAGGTCCTCGATCGGCAGCGCGAACGAAGCGATGTGATCCGCCTCGGCCGGGCTGGGCCCGATCTCGATACCCTCGGCCTCCACGTTGAGCTCACGCGCCAGGCCGAACAGCTCGACCAGGGTCTTACCGGCCGACGCCAGCGCATCCCGCGGGGAGATCGAGTTCTTGGTCTCGACGTCCAGGATGAGCCGGTCGAAGTCGGTGCGCTGCTCGACACGGGTGGCCTCGACCTTGTAGGTCACCTTCAGCACCGGCGAGTAGATCGAATCCACCGGGATCCGGCCGATTTCCGCACCCGAGGCCTTGTTCTGCACGGCCGGGACGTAACCGCGACCGCGCTCGACGACGAGCTCGATCTCCAGCTTGCCCTTGTCGTTCAGGGTGGCGATGTGCATATCCGGGTTGTGCACGGTCACACCGGCCGGGGGAACGATGTCACCGGCGGTGACGGTGCCCGGGCCCTGCTTGCGCACGTACATGGTGACCGGCTCGTCCTCTTCGGACGACACGACCAGGCCCTTGAGGTTCAGGATGATGTCGGTGACGTCTTCCTTCACACCCGGGACGGTGGTGAACTCGTGCAGCACGCCGTCGATGCGGATGCTGGTCACCGCGGCCCCCGGAATCGAGGACAGCAGGGTACGGCGCAGCGAATTGCCGAGGGTGTAACCGAAGCCCGGCTCGAGGGGTTCGATGGTGAACTTCGAGCGGTTCTCGGCCAGTACCTCTTCGGCCAGTGTGGGTCGCTGTGAAATCAGCATGAGGATCTCCTCCTTCAGGGGCGCCCGCTATTTGACGCCCACGAACTGGGGTGTGGATGAGCACGTCGGGCGCTCATCCACCAGCAGCACGAACGGCTTACTTCGAGTAGTACTCGACGATGAGCTGTTCGTTCAGCGGCACATCGATCTGCGCGCGTTCCGGAAGCTGGTGGACCAGGATCCGCAGCCGGTTCGGAACGACCTGCAGCCAGCCCGGGATCGGGCGATCGCCCTGGGTCTCACGGGCGACCTGGAACGGCAGCGTCGGCAGCGACTTCTCCTTGACATCGATGATGTCGTACTGAGAAACCTGGAAGCTGGGGACGTTCACCTTGCGGTTGTTCACGGTGAAGTGACCGTGCGAGACCAGCTGGCGGGCCTGGCGGCGGGTACGGGCCAGACCGGCGCGGTACACGACGTTGTCCAGACGCGACTCGAGCAGCTGCAGCATGTTGTCGCCGGTCTTACCCTTGCGACGGTTCGCCTCTTCGTAGTAGCGGCGGAACTGCTTCTCCATGACGCCGTAGGTGAAGCGGGCCTTCTGCTTCTCCTGCAGCTGGAGCAGGTACTCGCTCTCCTTGATCCGCGCGCGGCCGTGCTGGCCGGGCGGATAGGGACGACGCTCGAACGCCTGGTCGCCTCCGACGAGGTCGACACGCAGACGACGCGACTTGCGGGTGATGGGGCCTGTATAACGAGCCATTTTTCGCTAAATCCTTTCCCGCTAGACGCGACGCCGCTTGGGCGGACGGCAGCCGTTGTGCGGCTGCGGGGTGACGTCGGAGATCGTGCCCACCTCGAGGCCGGCGGCCTGCAGCGAGCGGATCGCGGTCTCACGGCCCGAACCCGGACCCTTGACGAACACGTCGACCTTCTTGACGCCGTTCTCCTGCGCCTTGCGGGCGGCGTTCTCGGCGGCGAGCTGCGCGGCGAACGGGGTCGACTTACGCGAACCCTTGAAGCCGACGTGGCCCGACGACGCCCACGAGATCACGTTGCCCTCGGGGTCGGTGATCGAGACGATCGTGTTGTTGAACGTGGACTTGATGTGCGCGTGGCCGTGGGGGACGTTCTTCTTATCCCGGCGACGCGCCTTCTGGGACTTCTTGGGGCCGGAGGCCCGACTCTTAGGAGGCATTCAGCTATCCCTACTTCTTCTTGCCGGCGACGGTCTTCTTCGGACCCTTGCGCGTGCGCGCATTGGTCTTGGTCCGCTGTCCGCGCACCGGCAGGTGGCGGCGATGGCGGATGCCCTGGTAGCAGCCGATCTCGATCTTGCGGCGGATGTCGGCCTGAACCT
Source organism: Nocardia spumae (assembly GCF_020733635.1). Taxonomy (NCBI): domain Bacteria; kingdom Bacillati; phylum Actinomycetota; class Actinomycetes; order Mycobacteriales; family Nocardiaceae; genus Nocardia; species Nocardia spumae. The sequence continues at coordinate 6,127,865 of NZ_JAJFZL010000001.1, forward strand.
CACGGCGGAGGTCACCTTCGACCTTGAACTCCGACGCCTCGATGTAATCGCGCAACCGGGTGACGTCGTCGTCGGTGAGATCCTTCGACCGCAGGTCGGGGTTCACACCGGTGGCGGCGAGGATCTCGTGAGCGCGGGTGCGCCCGATCCCGAAAATGTAGGTCAGTGCGATCTCCATGCGCTTCTCGCGCGGGAGGTCGACGCCCATCAGACGTGCCATGTGGCAGCTTCCTTAACTGTTGCGGAGGTCTGCTCCCTGTCCGTCCCCTCGAATGGGGCCCCGGCCTCCGTTCCGGGGGTAGGTCACTCGTCCGCCCGGGAGTTCGTTTCCGAACCGCGGGCTCGCCGACGGGCGACTGGCGCTGGGAGGTCTTCTCTCGATGTGCCAATCCGAACTGCGTTCGGTGCTTGGCTGGTGAGCCCCTGCGTCGGGGCACAGCCCAGGATCAGCCCTGGCGCTGCTTGTGACGCAGGTTGTCGCAGATCACCATGACCCGGCCGTTACGGCGGATCACCTTGCACTTCTCGCAGATCTTCTTGACGCTGGGCTGAACCTTCACGTCCGTCCAATCTGGTTGTGGTTCACACACAGGGCGCGAACACAGGTGTTCCCCAGTCGTATGACCGGGGAAGTCTTTTGTCGCAGATCCCGAGGTCGCAACCCCGAAACCTCACCGGAGTCCGGACGCCGAGGCCTCCGAACTCCTTCCCGGGGACGTGCCCCGGAAAACTCACTTGTAGCGGTAGACGATGCGACCGCGCGACAGGTCGTAGGGCGACAGCTCCACGACCACACGGTCCTCGGGCAGGATGCGAATGTAGTGCTGACGCATCTTGCCGCTGATGTGCGCGAGAACCTTGTGACCGTTCTCCAGCTCGATGCGGAACATCGCATTGGGCAGCGGCTCGATAACTCGACCCTCGACCTCGATGGCCCCGTCTTTCTTCGCCATATCCTCCGCGATCCCGCTTACGCTGAAACCCTGAATGGCCTCAACTCTTCGGCTAGCTTGTCAATGAAGTTACCGGTGCACTCCAGTCGACCTGGTGCCATACTCGACGTAGGTCACATGCGGACATGCGCAGACATCGGGTAGATGCACCGCCGACCAAGCTTACCCGTGCGCCCACGATCCGGCCAAATGGGCCCCTTGCCGCACAGTTCCGGCGGACCTACCATGCCGCCCTCCCCCCGATACGACGTCTGTCGTGAGGCCGGTTTTCGCGCGGTCGGCGGCGGTTCATCGAGCCGCGAGCGGCCCGCGTCCGGTCAACGGCCCCCAGGCGGCGATGAGTCCGACCATCAGTACCAGTGCCACCGTGATCACCGTGAACACCGCACCCGGTCCGTGCCGGTCCAGCAGCGGTAGCAGCAGGAACGGCTGGATCGCGGTGCTCAGTTTCGACAGCGAGTAGGTGGTTCCGGAGGCGGTGCCGCGCACCGTCGTGGGGAACGACTCGGGGAGATAGGTGTGCAGCGCATTCGAGAAGACATTACTGGTCAGGGTGAACAGTCCACCGGAGGCCAGGATCAGCGGCACGGTGGTCGCGAATCCGAAGATCAGGCCGAAGATTGCCATCAGGCCGGCCGAGGCCAGCACCAGATATTTGCGCTCGATCCGTTCGATCAGCGGGATCGCCAGTAGCGATCCGAGCGGATAACCCAGATACGTGACGGTCAGATAGCCCAGCGAGTTCACCACCGTGAACCCCTTGTGCTGCAGCACCAGCACCGCCAGCGTGCCGAACCCGTAGTAACCGAAGACCTGCAGGATCATCACCGCGGAGAACAGCAGGGTGCGGCCCCGGTTCGCGCCGCGCAGGATATCGCCGAACGGCGCCTTCGCCGGTGGTTCCGGACGCGGCCCGGCGGCTTCCTCGTGCTGAGCCCGCCACTGCGGCGATTCGGGCATGTGGCGGCGGGCGACGAAGACCAGCGCCGCCCCGAGTCCGCCGATCACGAACAGCCAACGCCAGCCGTCGGTGCCGAACGGTTCCAGCGGCACCAGCCACCGGGCCAGGAATCCGACGGCCGGTACCGCGCAGAAGCCGATGGTGTAGGCGATGGAGATCATCCGGCCGCGGACCTGCGGCGGCATCACCTCCGACAGATAGGTGTCGGAGACCGTCATCTCCGCGCCGATACCGAGTCCGGCGAGGACACGGGTCGCCATCAGGAACCAGACATCGGGACTGAACGCGCCGAGCAGCGTGAACCCCGCGTACATCCCGATATTGATCATGAACATCCGGCGGCGCCCGAAGACATCCGACAGCCGGCCGATGACCAGAGCGCCGAGGAACTGGCCCACGAACGCCGAGGCGAGGATCCCGCTCAACTGGTAGGTAGACAGATCCAGCTGCTGCTTCAGGACGCCGGTGATGGTTCCGGCCAGGAACAGCTCGTACAGATCGAAGAACAGGCCCATGCCGACCAGGGCGACGAGTGTGCGATGCACGGGCCGGATCGGCAGTTCGTCCAACCGGGCGGCGTCCGGACCGTCGTCCGCGGTAATTGCCATTTCGATACGCTCCCGACCTCGCAACTCAGGGGCAACCACAGCCACCGGCGGGACCCGCGGCGGCGGGGCCGACCGTTTTCCGGGCTGGGGGTAAGGACGCCCGTCGTGGCCGATCGCCCTCGCGTAAACTACCGGCTGTCCAGGAAGTCGGTACAGCAGATCCCAGGGGGACGCCCGTGAGTGTGCGCAGCGAGCGAATTGTGGACGCAGCGCCCTCGAATCCGATCACCACGATCCTCGCGAACCTCGATGAGGCACAGCCGTGAGTCGTAACAACAACGATCTCCCCATGCTGCCGCCGTGGCTGTCGGAGAGCGATGTCACGCAGACCGGATACGAGGCACCGGTCCAGAATCTGCCGCATCAGGAGCTGATCCCGGAGGACAACGGCCCGCGACGGCTGTTCTCCCGCAAATCCGAGGATCGGGCGGAGTCCGACAAGAAGAAGCGCAAGTCCCGGCGCAAGGACAAGGCCGAGGAGACGTCCGCGCCCGCGCCGGCCGAACACTCGGCGTGGGGTCCGCCCGAATCGGCCGTACCGCACGATGATCGGCCCGCGCCGGCACCGGAGCCCGCTCGGCACCACGACGTCGGGGGCAGTGGCTTCCCGGACAACGGTGCCGCCGCATCCGGCCCGATGGCGTGGCAGGCCGGCGCGCCCGCCGAGTACCGGCCCGCGCCACCGCAGCCGTACTCCCCGCCTCCGGTGGTGGAGCAGCCGTACCACCCCGCGCCGCCGCCGAACTCGGGTCATCCGGCGCCCCAGCCACCACCGGCCCAGCCGCCGCAGTCCGCGGCGCGGCCACCGATTCCGCCCGCCCCGCAGCCGCCGTCGGCACCGGTCGCGGACAACGCGGATGCGGAGATGACCGTGCGGGTGACCCGCCGGACCGACCTGCCGCCGTCACCGCACCAGCCCACCCCGCCCCAGCAGCCCGCGCCCACCCCGCCGCCGCTTCCCGATTGGTCGCAGGCGGCGGCGTCCTCGGCCGAAAGGTCCGGACCGCCACCGCGTTTGGGGGTTCCGGACGGCTACGGCACCGGATCGTCCGGGGCCGCACCGGCCGACAGCCCTGCCGCGGCGCCCGACAGCGGGCAGCCGCGGGCCCTGCCGGTCGAGTCCCACGGACCTGCCGACACGTCCGGGGCGTCGGAGAACGCGCCGGATTGGCTGACCCGCGGCGAATCCGGCCCCACCCCCGCACCGGTCGAATCCGCTGCCGGGCCGCAGCAGTCGACTGCCGCCCCGGTCGCCGCCTCACCTATGCCGGACAGTGATTTCGGCCCGGCATCGGTCGGCGGCGCCGGTTTCCCCACTGCCGAGGTCCCGGAGACCGCCGCGACGCCGCCACCGCACGGGCCCGCGCCGGTGCGGCCGGATGCGACGCGCCCGGCCTCGGCTCCGCCGGAGCGACCGGCGCCGTCGGTCGAGGCCGCGCGGCCCGGTCCGGCACCGGAGTCGGTGTCCCGGCCTCCCACCGCCGAATTCGATCCGCACGCACCGCATTCCGGGTCCCTGCCCCGGACCGCGGCTCCCCAGGGTGTTTCACAGCCGCGCGTCCCACAGCCGCGGACCGGCGAGCTGCCGATCGCCCCCGAGCAGACGCCGATGCCGCACGCGGGCGGCCGCCCGGCGGATCCACGTCCGGCTCCCGCACCGTATGCGGCACCGCCGCAACCCGATGCGCAGTGGCAGGGGCCGGCGCAACCACCGCGCGCGCCCGGTGCCGATCAGCAGCAGTGGCACGCGCCGCAGCCCCGGCCGGATCAGTACTCCCAGCCGCAGCAGTACGCGCAGCCCAATCCTTATGCCCAGGGGCAGCAGTACGGTCCGGCCGAGCAGTACCAGCAGGCGCGGTATCAGAATCCGCAGGCACAGCAGTATCAGCAGCAGCATCCGCCGACCGGCCAGACCCCCTCACTCGCGGATGTGCCGATGCGGCGGGCGAAGAAGGCGCCCGGTTCGGGCTGGCGGCGCGCGGTACACCACATGTCCGGTGGCGCCATCAATCCGGGGATGTCGGCGGAGGAACTGCGCCTGCAGGAACTGGTGGCACGGATTCGGCAACCGGTGCGCGGCGATTACCGGATCGCGACGCTGTCGCTCAAGGGCGGTGTCGGCAAGACGACGACCACCATGGGGATCGGCTCGATCTTCGCGTCCATCCGCGGCGACCGGGTGATCGCGGTGGACGCCAACCCCGACTTCGGCACGCTGTCGCAGCGGGTTCCGCTGCAGACCCGTTCGACCGTGCGGGATCTGCTGCTGGACCAGCAGATCACCAGTTACGGTGACGTGCGCCGGCACACCTCGCAGGCCACCAGCAGGTTGGAAGTACTTGCCAGTGAACGGGATCCGGCCGCGTCGGAATCCTTCAGCGAGGACGAGTACCGGCAGGTGCTGCGGGTGCTGCAGCGCTTCTACAACATCATCCTGACCGACTGCGGTACCGGACTGATGCATTCGGCGATGGCGGGCGTCCTGGATCTGGCCCATTCACTGGTGCTGATCTCCTCATCGGCCATCGACGGCGCGCGGAGCGCGGCGGCGACCCTGGATTGGCTGTCCCTGCACGGCCATGATCACCTGGTGCGCAATGCCGTCGTGGTGATCAACCTGCCGCGGGAGGGATCGCCGAATGTGGCGATCCAGCATCTGCGCGAGTACTTCCTGGCGCGCTGCCGCGCCGTGCACGTCATTCCCTACGATCCACACCTGGCCGAGGGCGCCGAGATCGACCTCGCCCGCCTGCACAAGAACACCAAGCGGGCCCTGGTGGAACTGGCGGCCACGGTCGCCGACGATTTCGCGACCGATCATCGCCGATTCGGCGCTTAGCGGATCAGCGTGCGGCCGTCGTCGTGGCGGGCGACCGGGTACGGGTCGCGGAATCCTCCCAGGACAACGGCGAGGACCGTACCTCCGCGATGGTGCGACCGCGGCGGCGACGGTAGAGCCCACGCAGCGTACCCGCATTCAAGTAGCCGACCCGCGCGGCCACGGTGTCGATCGTCAAGGTCGTCGTGCGCAGCAACCGAGTGGCTCGTTCCAGGCGGATCTCGTTGACGAAATCCCGCGGCGACATTCCGATTTCGGCATGCGTCGCACGCTGCAGACTGCGCACGGTGACGCCGAGTTCCCGCGCGACGTCCGCGATGTGAAACTGCTGGGCGATGTGGTCTCGCACCCACCGTTCGAAGGCGGCCACCAGGGGATTCCCGCGCGCGACCACCTGCGGGACGATGAACTCACGCTGAGTCCCGCCGCTTCCTGCCAGTAGCATTCGCGCGGTTCGTTCGGCCTGCGCCGGGCTACGTGTGGCCACAATCGACAACGCGAGGTCCAGGTGTGCCAAGGCCGCGCCGGCCGTGACGATGTGACCCGACCGGCACAGAATGCGTCCTTCGTCGAGATCGACCTTCGGATAGCGACGGCGAAAAGCCGGAGCCAGCCACCAGCTGGTGGTTGCGCAGATTCCGTCCAGCGCACCCGCCTCCGCCAGGAAGAAGGTGCCGGTGCATGCGGCCGACAGCTGGCTACCGTTCGCAGCGGCCCGCGAAATGCTCTCCAGCACAGGTTGGTTGGCGGGCGTGTCGACCAGATCGAGCACGGCATCGGCATCGGCGGCCAGTACGGCGGGCAGAATGATCGCACCGATATCGGTGGGCGCCCGCGACAACGGCACTGTCGGGACGAGATGACCGTGTCCGGACCGGACGCTGGTGCCGACGCCGACCGTGTGCACATGCCACGGCTCGGGATCCACCTCCAGGTCATCGACCAGCCCGTTCGCGGTGTTGAACACCTCGAGTACCGAAGCCAGACCGAGATCCCCGACACCGTCGACGACGACGACCGTTACATCCATGTCGCAAACAGTACTAAAGTCGTCGGATACGACACTCAACATCGGCAGAACTCGGCCATATGGTTCCGGCATGACCGTTCTCGACACCGCCGGCATCCATCACATCCGGCTCACCGTGACCGACCTGGACCGCTCGCGCACCTTCTACCGCGACATTCTCGGCTTCACCATCGCCGTCGAATCTCCCGGCAGCCCGGATGATCCCGAGGTGCGCACCGATCCGGCGCGCTTGTACGGCGGGGTCGTCTTTCAGACCAACGGTATGCTGTTCGGCCTGCGCCCTGTCGCGGCCCCGGCGGATCGCTTCGACTCCGAGCGGGTCGGACTGGACCACCTGAGCTTCACGGTCGCCTCGGTCGACGAGTTGGAGTCCGCCGCGACACGTCTGACCGAAGCCGGGGTCGAGCACGGCCGGGTCACCGAACTGACCGACCTCGGCATCGCTATTCTGTCGTTCGTCGATCCCGATGGCATCCATCTCGAGCTGACCGCGCCATTGCACTGAGATCGGAGTAGCCATGCGAATCATCAGCAGTCGCTGTCTCGTCTTCGAGTACGAGGTCACCACAGCAGGACCGTGTGCCGTCGCGCTCGATCCACTGGCCGTCGGCAACCGGAATCTGTTCATGGACAGCCTGGTTCTGAAGATCGCAGTGGAACCGGGCGATGCCGCGGTGGCGTCGACCGCGGTGGAGATCATCAAGACGATCGCCAACCGTACCGATGCGGGTTACATCGTGGTCGATGGCATCGCCCGGTGGACGCGAACCGGCGATTCCGACGGGGCCCGCCTTGACGTACTGACCGGCCTGGCCGACGCTCTCGATGTGCTTTCCGAGGTGACCGAGCGCCTCGAGGAGCGGGGCGAGCTCGTCCACCTGATGCCGTTCGGCTGGAACACGATTCGGCATACCGATATACGCGGCGAGCGCTGGCCCGTGCGAGTGACCCATCTGTCGCCGGGCCTGCCGATGCGAGCCCGGCAGCAGCAGGCCCGGTCACCCCGGATCACGGGATCATGCCGCACGATCACGCACTGAGCACGGCTCACCAGCTGGGAAGGCGGCGTCGCCCAGCGAGGACATCGCGGACGAGATCGTCGTAGCCGTCGGCCAATTCGGCCAGATGATGCCAAGCGCCGTGCAGGACTTCATCGTTCGCATCGAGCGTCACGAGGGCGTGATGGGCGCGCACCGACGCCTCGGCCAGCCGGTCGATGACCGCGCCGATCGTCTCGGTGTGGAGGGTGGCACCGGAGCGGCGCTGCGGCACCGTGCCGACGATCCAGTCGTCGATCGCCATCACCAGTTCCATTCGGCGCCTGCCGATTTCGACGATCAACGCGGAATCCGGGTCCGGTGCGGAGCCGCCGCGGCCCAACTGGCGTTCGAACAGCACGGCCAGGTCACGCGCGAACCACAGGATCGGACCGCCGATCACGCGGTGCCCCCGGCACGCGCGTAACAACAGATCCGAACTCGGCAGCAGATCGGTCGTCAGGAACTCGACGGCCATTGCACTTTCCGGCGTGTCGGGCAAAGCCACGACCACCATCGGGGACGTCTCCACACCAGCCACGTTGCCTCGCCGTCGTCGCTGTACAACCACATGGTCAGGACGTTCATTACAATAAACCTCTGAATGTGTGTGTCAAGGGTCACACTCGCCCCTCAGGCGGCGGGGTAAAATTTCTTCCTCTTGAAGGTACAACCGAGGAGCGAGATGGCCGCCGGTCCGAGGTACCAACGCATCGCCGACCTCCTTCGGGAGGCGATCCGCAACGGCACGTACGCCCCGGGCGATCGGCTGCCCAGCCACGCCGAGCTCGCCGACCAGATGCAGGTCTCGATCACGACCGCCCGCAACGCCATTCAGGTCCTCGTCACCGAAAACCTGCTGTACACAGCAACTTCGCGCGGCACCATCGTGCGCAGCCAGGAGGTGCTGGAATCGGTGGTGACCCACCATATTCGCCGGGATCGCCCACAGTCCGCGCACGACATCTTCTCCGAGATCGGGCGGGCGGCCGGACGCGAACCGTCCAAGCAGTTCAGTGCGCGGATGGAACCGGCCGATACGGATGTGGCGCACTGGCTCGGGGTGCCGAAAGATTCCTGGGTGGTCTCGCGCACCGTGGTGCAGTACCTGGACCACGAACCGTGGTCGTGGGAGGTCAGCTACTACCCGCGCGACCTGGCCGAACTCACCGGCATCGATTCACCGCACGATATTCCGGAGGGCACCACGCGCCGACTGGCCGCGCGCGGCTATCCGGAGACGGCCCATCGCGATACCGTCGTGGCCCGCCCGGCCGGCGCCGACGAGGCCGCGGTGCTGGGAGTGGGCGCCGGAACCCTCCTGCTGGATCATCTGCGCATCGGCGCGAGCAGCAGCCGGATCATGCGGGTGAGCCGGCAGCGGTCGCTGGCCTCGCGTAACCGGCTGGCCTACGAACTCGGTGACGACGAGGGCACCGAACTCATCCGCAAGACCCTGAACGCACCGCAGCCCCCGGGCAACTTCCACTCCTTCGGTAACTCACTGGTACCCGGCTCACCATGACCATCCGCATCCGCCAGGCCCGCACGGCCGATATCGGCACCATCTGCCGACTACGGCTCCAACGCACGGCCTGGCTTGCGGCACAAGGCTCGGATCAATGGACACGGCAGGGTCGTGGGCTGCCGATCGAACGGTTTGCTCGCGCGGTCTGCCGGTCGGTCGCGGCCGGCGAGACCTGGATCGCCGAGGTCGACGGCGAACCCGCGGGAACCGTCACCGTCAACGATCGCGCGGACCCCGGGCTGTGGTCACCGGGTGAGATCGCCGATGCGGTCATCGTGCACTACATGATCGTCGACCTGCGGTTCGCGGGTTGCCGCGTCGGCGCGGCGCTGCTCGCCCACGCGGCCGCGCTGGCCCGCGCCCGCTCCCGCGACTGGGTACGACTGGACGCGTGGACTGCCAACACCGGCCTGCACGAGTACTACCGCGCCAACGGTTTCCGGCTGGTGCGGTTCGCGGGCCCGCAGGCGAGCGGACCGTCGGGCGCGCTGTTCGAACGGCGCAGTGACAGCTGGCTACCCGCGCTGGCCGCACCCCGCGCCGGTCACACCGGCGGCAGGTAGCCGATCTGCACCATCTCGTTCTCTCGCGCGCGCGAGACCAGGGTGCCGCGGCCGGGCGCCAGTTTGGCCGAACGGACATCGCCGATGATCTTGCCTTCGTCCTTGGGCGCCGACATCAGCAGCGCGTCCACCGACAGATCCTTCATCATGCCCAGCACCTTGTCGTAGAGCGCTCGCGAGGCACCGCCGGAGCGGCGCGCGATCACCAGGTGCAGACCGATATCGCGGGCCTGCGGAATGAACTCCAGCAGCGGTTCCAGCGGATTGCCCGCACCGGTGACGACCATGTCGTAGTCGTCGACCACGATGTAGATCTCCGGTCCGGTCCACCAGCTGCGGTCGCGCAGCTGCTGCGGAGTGATGTCCGAACCCGGAATCCGTTGCCGGAGATAGGCCGCGACCTCCCGGATCATGTCGAACGAGGTCTGGCCCGAGGTCGAATAACCGGCCAGTTGCTTACCCTCCAGCACGCCGAGCATGGTGCGCCGATAGTCGATCAGGATGATCCGCGCCCGGTCGGCGTCCGAGTTCTCGGTGACGCCCAGCACGATATTGCGCAGCAGCGTCGTCTTGCCGCACTCGACGTCGGCGAAGGCCATCAGATGCGGCTGGGCGTCGAAATCCAGTACCAGGGGGGCCAATTCGTTCTCACCGAGACCCACGACCACGCGAGTGGCGCTGCTCTCGATCCCCTGTCGGGCGGCCTCGGCGAGCACCTGTTCGCGGGGCACCCGCAGCGGCAACATGCGCACGGCCGGAGCGCGGCGATCGCCGTAGAGTTCCGCGAACTGGGCGCGGGCCAGGGCGATACCGTCGGACAGCGTCGCCGGATCGGAGTCGGAATCCAGCCGCGGCAGTGCGACCAGCATGTGCAGCTTCTCCGGGGTCAGACCGCGACCGGGGCGGCCCACCGGCACCAGTACCGCGGTGCGCCGGTCCATTTCGGAATCGCTGGGGTCACCGAGGCGAAGCTCCAGCCTGGTGCCGACGAGATCCTTGATCCCCGCGCGGATCTCGCCCCAGCGGGTGGCGGCGATCATCAGGTGGATGCCGTAGGACAGGCCCTGGGCGGCGAGGGCGTTGAATGCCGGTTCCAGTACATCGAATTCGGAGCGGATCGTCGCCCAACCGTCGACGACGAGGAAGACATCGCCGAACAGGTCCTCGGACAGCGGATTCGCCGCCCGCTCGGCGGGGCTCAGTGTCGCCAGGTCGGCCTTGCGGCGGCGGAACTCGTGGATGGATTCGATACCGAGTTCGCGGAAGCGCTCCTCGCGCTGATGCAACAGGGTCAGCATCTCGGCGAGGGTGCGGCGCACCCGGTCGATATCCATGCGCCCCGCGACCGAACCCACATGCGGGATGTCGGACAGACCGGCCAGGGTGCCGCCACCGAAGTCCAGGCAGTAGAACTGCACCTGCTCCGGGGTGTGAGTGGCCGCGGCGGCCATGATGATCGAGCGCAAGGTGGTGGACTTACCCGACTGCGGGCCGCCGACCACGGCCAGATTGCCCTGTCCCGCGGACAGATCCACGATCAGCACATCACGCCGCTGCTCGTAGGGCTTGTCGATCACGCCGACCGGCCACCACAGCCGGCCGTGCCGATTCGCCGGCGAACGCCAGTCCGGGTCGGGCAGCAGCATATCCACCGACGGCGATTCGTCCAGCGGCGGCAGCCACACCTCGTGGGCGGGACGGCCGTGCCCGCGCAGCCGATCCACGACCACATTGAGCAGTGTCTTGGGCACTGCCTCGGCGGCGCCGGGCGAGCGCTCCAGCTCCGCCTCGGGCGAACCGGGCGGTGGCGGAAGTTCGGGGCGAGCCAGGGGTCCGCGTGCCGGCGCCGCGTCGGTGGCGTTGCCGGGTGCGCGGGCCTCGACCGGTGCGGCGGTGAACACCACCGGGTCCTGTCCGATCCGGCGCTGGGTGCCGCCGCCGCTGCCCGGCACGGTCACGCCGGGTGATTCGTAGGCGCCGGAGACGTAGCAGGCGTTGAACCGGAGCGGATCGTCGGCATCGCTTTTGAGATAGCCCGAACCCGGCACGCTGGGCAGGTGGTAGGCGTCGGTGATGCCGAGCACCGCCCGAGATTCGTTGGCGGAGAAGGTACGCAGGCCGATGCGGTAGGACAGATGCGAGTCCAGACCGCGCAGCTTGTTCTCCTCGAGCCGCTGCGAAGCCAGCAACAGATGGACGCGCAGCGATCGGCCCAGCCGGCCGATCATGACGAACAGATCCGCGAAATCCGGTTTCTGCGAGAGCAGTTCGGAGAACTCGTCGACGATGATGAACAGCGCCGGCAGCGGATCGAGGGCCGCGCCCGCGGCGCGTGCCCGCTCGTATTCGGTGACATTGGCGAAGTTGCCGGCCGAGCGCAGCAGCTCCTGGCGCCGGGTCATCTCGCCCGACAGCGCGTCCTTCATGCGGTCGACGAGGGCGATCTCCTCCTCGAGGTTGGTGATCACCGCGGCCACATGCGCCAGCGACTCGAGTCCGAGGAAGGTGGCGCCACCCTTGAAGTCGACCAGCACCATGTTCAGCTGATCGGGGGAATGGGTTGTCACCATCGACAGCACCAGAGTGCGCAGGAACTCCGACTTACCCGAACCCGTGGCGCCGATGCACAGTCCGTGCGGACCCATGCCGTTCTCGGCGGACTCCTTGATATCGATCTCGACCGGCGTGCCGTCCGGGGTGATGCCGATGGGCACCCGCAGCCGCTCCCGGTCGTTGCGGTGGCGCCACACCGTACCCGCGTCGATCTGCGCGGCGTCGGGAATCTTCAGCAGTTCCATCAGACCGGGTACCGCGCGCGATTCGTCACCGAGGCTCACGATCTGGGCGGCCGTGGCCACGCGATAGCGCGCCAGGGCCCGCGACAGGGTCTGCGCCTCCGCGATCGTCACCTGGTCGGAGGTCGCGAACTGCTCGACGCCCGCAGCCGATTTCGCGGCGACGGTACCGTCGGCGACCACCAGCTGCAGACCGCGGCGCACCGCCAGACCGGTCTGGGGTGCGGTCAGGTCGAGGACGGTCACCGAATCCAGGCCGGCGTCGCTGACGATCCGCTCGGTGCCGCTGACGAATCCGTCGTCGATGATCACCAGCAGGTGGATCCGGCCGGCGGTGGGCTGCGCGTTGCGCATGAACCGGCCGCGCTCGAGCAGTTCGGCCGACATCGAGGTCTCCAGTTCGGCCAGCGACCGATACATCATGCGGGCCGCGCCCATCCCGTCCCGATCGACCGGATGTTGCAGGTGCGGCAGCCATTTCGCCCACGACCAGGCCTCGGTGTCCGGATCGGCGCAGATGATCGCGACAGCGGTGTGGTCGGGACCGTGGAAGGTCACGTACTCCATCAGCATCGCGCGCACCAGCATGCGGGTCGCGGCCGGCTTGCCCTCGATGTTGATCGCCGGAAACGCTCGCAGCGACAGCGCCGTGGGCAGGCCGTGCACCACCGAATGGGTGCGGACGAAGCGGCGCAGCGCCACCGTCGACACCGGCTCCAGATCCTCGAGCGGACCGGTTTCCGGACGGGCCAGTTTGGTGGCGAGCCGGTGGCTGCCGATGCCGACGCGCACATGCCCGAAATCGGGATCGTTGGGGCGGCGCTCCCACATCCGCCGGGTACCGGCCACCGCGCGCAGATCGGCGGGTTCGGGATGACTCCAGATCAGCGACTGCAGCTGCGCTCCGCCGGTTCTGCGGACCTCGCGGCGGACCTGGTCGAGGTAGCGGAAGTAGTCCTTGCGTTCCTCGTTCAGCTCGGCGGCGCGTTTGGGGCCGCCGCCACCACGCATGCCCGCCATCATGCCGACCATCGACATCAGCATCATCATCGGGAACATCAACATGAAGGGGTTGGCGAGCAGGTTGCGCCCCATCATCACCATCATCGCGATCATGCCCACCACCGCGACGACCATGACCACGGGCATCAGCCGCATCAACAGAGCGGGCGGCACCGGGCGCGGGATCTCCGGCGGGGCGGTGAGGGCCACCTCGCCGCCCGGTGCGCGAGGCGGGGCGATACGCGGTCGGCGTACGAAGCCGTCGGTGGACATAGCCCTACTCTCCTCCAGGCGAGTCGGTCCCGGCGGGGCCCGAAGATGTGGAAACCTTGTCCGGCGCGGCGGTTTCGGACGCCCCGACGAATCCGGCGACCGGATCGTCCGCCCCGCCGTCGGCCCGCCTGCGCCGGTACGGCAGAGCGGCGGCCCAGCCGATGACGAGCAACGCGAGCAGCGTGACCGAACCGATCATCGCCACCCGGCGCGGCACCGGATCGGGGACCCGATCGGGCGCTGGCGGTGCGATGGCCCGTGGGAGCGCGGCACTCCCGCCGGCCGCCGGCGGCAGTTGCGCGGTGAGCGCGGCCAGCGGATCGATCAGGCCGAAGCCGACCCGGTCGTCGCGCCCGGCGCCGGGATTGTGCGCGGTCCGCTCGATCCGGTCGATCACCTGCGCCGCGGTCAGATCGGGAAATCTACTGCGCACCAGCGCCGCCAGTCCTGAGACGAAAGCGGCCGAGAAGCTGGTGCCGTCGATGGTCAGCGGTCCCTCGTCACCGTGTTCGGTATCGACCAGACCCGCGCCGCCCGGTTTGCTGTCCAGCGAGATGATGCCGCGCCCGGGTGCGGCGACTCCCACCCACGGGCCGTGGATCGAGAACGGTGAGGTGCCACCGTCCGGATCGGTGGAGGCGACCGACAGGACGTACGGCGAGAACCACGCCGGGCTGATGACGGTGGACACCCCGTTCCAGCCGCTGGTCTCGTTCTGGGTCGAACAGGCCGCCTGGTCGAGATTGCCGGCCGCGGCGACCACGACCACATTGCGATCGGCCGCGTATTCGACCGCGGCGCCCAACGCCCCGTCCGCGGTGCCGGAACCCGCTGGGCTGCACGATACTTCGGAGATATTGATGACCGTGGCGCCCATATCGACGGCGCGCACCACGGCGGCGGCCATGGTCAGCACGTCACCGTAACCGCCGGCGGCGACTTTGCCGGTATCGTCGCCGCGGCGATTCTTGGCCTCGTACTGCAGGCTCAACTGCCGGATGGCCAGGATCTGCGCCTCCGGGGCCACCCCGGAGAACGCGTCCGCGGGACCGGGGCGGGCGGCGATCAATCCGGCCACCAGGGTGCCGTGGCCGTCACAGTCCTCGGTGCCGTCGCCGGCGGTGACGAAATCGCCGCCGGGCAGCAGATCCGGCAACCGAGGGTGGCGGTTCACCCCGGTGTCGATGACAGCGACCTTCTGACCGGCGCCGCGACTGAATTTCCACGCCCGATCCAGATCGAGAATCCGTTGCGGCAGTGGCGGATCCCGCGGTATCGCGCCGGTGAGATACGGCTCGGCGCAGAGCGCGCGCTTCTCGGTCTCGTCCGGCGGCCCGTTCTTCGCGTTGACGGCCAGCGCCTGCCCGAGGGCGCCGTTGTCGATCGCCGGTGGGGCGACCGCCGCGGCGGGCCCGGCGCCGCACATCACCGCGGGCCCGGCGCCGAACACCGTCACCCCGAGGACCGTCCCGGCGGCGCTCACGCGCAGCCAGCGCGCCGCCCTTCCGTAGCGCAACACCCTCACCGCCCGATCAGATGTTCCGCGCGGCCGAATACACGTCCATCAGCCACAGCGACAGCGGGACGATGGCGACGATCAGCAGATATTCGAAGATCTCGATGGCCCGTCGCACCACCGGGGAGACGTCCGCGCGGGGACCGAGCACGCCGAAGGCCGGGACCGCGGCGGCCACGATCAGGAGCAGACCCGCGCCCGCGGCCCGCCAATTCTCATGGGAGACAGCGGCTCCGGCCGCCACCACCAGTGCCACCGCAGTGCCGCCCGCGATCATCGTCGCGGCCTGGGTGCGGTCGGCGTAGGCCCGGCCCCGCAGGCACAGCACCACCGCGGTGATGGCGGCCAGTAGCAGTCCCTGCCAGGTCGCGTCTCCCAGCGGGTCGGCGCCCAGGATCGCGCCGCCCCCGGCGGCGAGCGCGGAGCCGATGAGAACTCCGGATTGGTAGTGGTTGGCCGCACGGGCCCGGCGTTCCAGTCCGGCCGCCGAGGGCAGCGCGGTCGCGCCGATGACACCGATATCGGCGATGGTGGGCCGGGGTTCGTGATCGGTCGGATCGATGGCGGCGCCCGCGGTCGGCACCGGTGGCACCGGCAGCCGCGCCGCGGCGACGGCGGCCCGCGGGGCCATCGTGATCAGCACCAGGCCGCCGATCAACGCGCCCACCGCGATCTTCGGAATGTCGAAGTCCCACAGCATCCGTACCGCAGCGGCCACCGCGAGGATCGCGGCGGTGGTGACTACCGCCGCGACCACGAGTGATCCCGCCCGGGTCGCCGAGTACAGCGCCAGCGCGACCACCAGCGCGGCCACCGCGGAGAACAGCAGATGCGGCGAACCCACCCAGCCCGGTGTGAGCAGCCCGGCACTCGACCCCAGGAGCGCGATCGCGTACAGCGACAACACGATCGCGGTCACCCGTTCGGCCGGGAAGCGCCGTGCGACGATCACCGCGGCGCCCGCGGCGAGCAGGCCCGCACCCAGGGCGATGAATCCGTTCAGGATGCCGGTTTCCTTGCCGGCTACCAGTACCGCCACCGCGATGATCACCGCGATCAGCCCGGCGCCCAGGCCCATTCGCCGCGCCGCCACCGGCGACCAGGCATTCGCCGACTCGGCGGTGAGCCGCGAGACCGCGTCGATCACATCGTCGAACAGCGCCGGCGCCTCCTTGGCGGTCACCGAGCGCAACACCAGCAACTCACCGTCGAAAACCTCGGCGTCGGTGAGCGATTGGTGCGGCGGGATCGGGTCGCGGCCGATGCGCGCCAACGTCCAGTGCTGAGCGCGCACGGGTGCGCCCTCGTCGTGTTCGGTCAGGTCGGGATTGCGCGAATCGATCAACTCGACCAGATCGGTGATGTACGCCGCGACCGGGACGGTCGCGGGCAGGCCCACATCGAGTTGAGTATTTCCGCCGATCACCGACACTCGGCACAATTCCGGGTCAACGGCCCCCACGCCGCTGCTCGACGACTCGGTCACGGATTACAGAACTCCCTACGATTTTCGTCGCTGTATTGCGACGTTCCAAACTTAACCGAGATCGGCTGTCACGGCAGCCGGTATGCTGAGCGAGAATTAGCACATTTACGCGTTTAGGGGACTGTCCGTATGACCGGCAACCGCCAAGCACAACGCGCCTTCGATGCCGGCGTATTGTCATTGGGTATCGCTATCGACGGCCAGGAATCCACGCCCGATCTCGAATACGCGAAGCTCGCTTTCCAGCGCGCCACCGAATGGGATCCGGGCATGTGTGACGCCTGGCTGGGCCGGGCCGCCGCCGGGGAGATCACCCCCGAGGTGGTATTCAATCTGTACAAGACCAGCGGCTCCACGCTGTTCCGCGAACAGCGCCGGCTCGGCCTGGCGCCGCGGCAGCTGGCCGGACGCTTCGTGGTGGGGCAGTACATCGACTATCCGCTGGCGGGCTATACCGAGATCTGGCTGGCCCAGGCCGCGCAGCTGATCTCCGCGGGAGATTACGACGAGGCCGAACAGGTTCTCGACGATCTGGCCCGGCACCGCGCGGGTCTGCTGTCGCAGCCGGATCAGGACCTCGACGACCGCATCTGCCAGTACGTTCGCGGTCTGCTGCACTACACCACGCAGCGCTGGCCGGATGTGATGACGGTGCTGGCGGGTTCGGCGGAGTGGCAGGACCCGTATCTGGCCGCGGGCGCGCACGTGATGGTGGGTACCGCCTGCGCCCAGCTCGGGTTGTTCGGTGAGGCGATCCGCCGGATGGAGGCCGCGGAGAGCGGTCCGATCCCGGCCGCGGCGACCACCGCCCGGTTCTGCCGCGGACTGTGCCTGCGCGAGATGGGCCGCGAGGACGAGGCCCAGGCGCTGTTCGAGAAGGTGTTCTCCGAGGCACCCACCTTCGAGGCGAATACGCAGGCCATGCGGGATCGCAAGTACCGTCTGACGGTCACCGGCAAGGAGCTCATCGACGCCCGCGCCGACCGCTGGGACCCGTCCTCGGCACCGACCGCCGAGCAGGTCGAGGACGAGGAACGTGGCGATCGGGCCAAGCGCCTGCTCGAGGTGGCGCGCGCGGAACTGGACGAGCAGATCGGCCTCGCCGCGGTGAAAACTCAGGTCGCGAAACTCCAGGCCACCGCGCAATTGGCGAAAATCCGCGCCGAGAAAGGAATGTCCAGCGCGCCGCGCGGACAACACCTTGCGTTCACCGGCCCGCCAGGAACCGGTAAGACGACGATTGCCCGCGTGGTGGCAAAAATTTACTGCGGGTTGGGTTTGTTGAAAACCGATCGGCTGGTCGAGGTAAAGCGTTCGGATTTCGTCGGTGAACATTTGGGAAGCACCGCGATAAAAACAAATAAATTGATCGATTCCGCGATGGACGGCGTGCTGTTCGTCGACGAGGCGTACACCCTCATCCAGACCGGCCTGTCCGGCGGTGACGCGTTCGGGCGCGAGGCGGTGGACACACTGCTGGCGCGGATGGAGAACGACCGCGATCGGCTGATCGTGATCATCGCCGGGTACGACGGGGAGATCGACCGCTTCCTGGCCTCCAACGACGGTCTCGCATCCCGCTTCGCCAAGCGGGTCAAGTTCGAGTCCTACACTCCCGAGGAGCTCGGCCGGATCGGCCAGTTCATTGCGAGCAAACGAGATTCGGAGGTCGCCGAGGACGCGCTGGTCCTCCTGCAGGCCGCCTGCGGTGAGCTCTACGCGCGCGACGTGGTGGACCAGAGCGGTGAGCAACGGCGTGGGGTCGATCTGGCCGGAAACGGTCGTTTCATCCGCAACGTCATCGAGGCCGCCGAGGAGGAACGCGAATTCCGGCTGGCCACAGATGATTCCATCGATCTGACGGCGATCGACGAGAGCGTGCTGATGCGGATCGAGGGCGCCGACATGGCCAAGGCGCTGGAGGGTGTGCTCGGCGGATTGCGCTGAACCGCACCACGACACGGCACCGGCCGCGCGGCGGCGGCCGGTTCGCGGCTCAGTTGTTCTTCCCCGGCGGCGGGATCGGCCGGGCACAGGCGGTGGCTCCGGCACCGGAGTCCGGGCACTGCGGCAGACTGTCGTGGCTCATCAGCGCATCCTGCCGGGACAGCGCCGGTCCCGCCGACAGCGCCTCCACGATCGGTTTCGGCGCCGGCTTCGCGAGCTTCGGCAGGCCCAGTACCTTGGCGGTGTCGGTATCCGGGATGCCGTATCGAATCCCGTTGTCGCTGACGAAGAACAGAGGGCCATTGCTCACGGCACCGGGTTCGGCGCCGACCGACCGCACGAATTCACCGGTCCCCGGGCGCAGATAGACACCGTCGATCCGGTCACCGTTACCGTCCGCGGTCGCCGGTACGACCGGCTCCGCATCCGAGGGCAGCGGGAGCGCGCGGCCGGCGAGCACACTCACCGTCGCGCGGGCGTCGTCGCGGGCGCGAGTCCACGACAGGCAGACCACCGGATCGACATCGGGGGTCAGGACGGCCGGGACCTGTTGCGGGAAATCGTCGATCGGCAACCGGTGCAGCACCGGCATACCGGCGATGCGATCCGGCGGCACGGTCGTGATCTCGTTCATCCCTTGCGAATTGGCGTCTCGGATGAGCCCGGCGGCGAACGGTGTCACCCGCTGCACACCGTCGGCGAGTACGACATACAGCTCGTCGGCATCCACCCCGTGTACGCGGATCACACCGCCGACGGGGATATCGGCCAGCCTGCCGGGACCGGGGGCGCCGTGCCGGTCTATCTCCGGAACCGTCAGCGGCGGTACGGGTTCGATGGCGTCGAGCAATGCGCCACCGATCGGGCGCGGCCGCTGATCGCGGGGTCCGAGCGAGCGGGCGAGCACCGCATCGCCCGGGTCGATCTCGGCGCGTTTGCCGTCGTAGATCAGGAAGGTCTTGCCGCCGTGGGTGGCCAGCAGCGCTTGATCCGCGCGCACCGGCACGGCATGGGCGCCGCCGGCCGGATTGTCCAGCGCACCCGCGATCACTGTCGTGAGCGGACCCTGGATCGCGGCCGGTCCCGCCGAGGGCGGGGTGAGGTTGTCGCACATCGTCCACGTGGAACGCTGGGTATCGCTCGATCCGGGCAGCGCGCCGGGCGCACCCGCAATCCCCAGCAGCGGACCGCGCGGCTGGGTCAGTTTGCTGTCCTTGACCGACGTCGGCGATGCGGCGTCGCCGGTGATCAGGCGGGCGGAGGCGAGGTTCAGGACCGGATGCAAGGTGCCGTCCCCGAGGACGTACAGGGCGCCGGAATCCTTGCCCATCACGATCTTCGAGTCACCGACCGCGCCCTGTGGATGCAGGAACGCCAGGATGGCGGCACCCGCCACGCCGAGCAGTCCCAGGACGGCGCCGACGATCAGGGAGCGGAACTGGGTCCGCATGGGGTCGTGCAGCATCCGGATGTCGCGCCGCACCAGCGCGTGTTCGTAACGCTTGAGCAGGAACCGGTAGCCGTTGACTTGGGCACGGGTGGTCAACTGCGCCGGCACAACCGCCTCCGAATTCCGATTACCCTGTCCGACCGCGCCGACCATATATGGCCACGCTTTCGACAGACTAGCGAAGTCCGGCGAGTTCGGTCCATTATGTGCGCATGAACTCCACCGCGCGCGGAGCTGAAGTCCCAGTGCCCGACAATGCCGGATCCAGCGCTTCCGAAACTCCGCGGAACGCACCGGAATTACGCTCCACGGAATACTGGCTCTTTCACCTCTTCCCTCTCCGTTCGGTGCTTCCAGTGCTGGTCACAGCGGCTGTGAGCGCGTTCGCGGCAAGGGTTTTCACGTCACTGTGGTGGGTCCCGGTGGCGGTTGCGACGGTGCTGACAATCGTGGCGCTGACTCCGATTCGCGGCACTTCTCTCGCACAATCCCTGGCGCGCGGAATGACATTTCGCTGGCAATTGTTTCGTCATCGTTCTTCCGCCGTTCAACATTCGCCGTTCAATGTTCCACTGGCCGAAGGCGGAAGTTACGGAATGCGGTGGGACGGTGATCGGCTGATCACCATGTTGCGTATCGACGCGCAGCCGCGGACGGTGACCCGGCTGAGCCCCAGCGGACTGCTCGGCGACGATATGCTCCCGCTCGCGGAGATCGCGCGGTGTCTCGACCAGTTCGATATCCGGCTGGCCGCCATCGATGTCATCAGCACCGGCTCGCGCAGCGCCGGAACCGGTGCGGTCGCCCGAGCCTACGAGAGCATCCTGGGACCGCTGCCCGCCGTAGCGCACCGCACGGTCTGGGTGGTGTTGCGTCTGGATCCGCTGGCCAACGCCGCGGCGGTGGATCGGCGCGGCGGCGGTGCGGAGGGCACCCTGCGCTCGGCCGTCGTGGCGACCCGGCGGGTAGCGAATCGGCTTGCCGCACGCGGACTTTCGGCCGTCGCACTCTCGGCGACGGAGATGAATCAGGCGGTCGCCCAGCTCACCCTGGGCGCCGCGCCGGAGGAGTTCGCGGAAACGACGGACAGCCTGACACACAACGGCTTTCACCACACCACCTACCGGATGACGCCGGAGGCACTGGGATCGCGCGGCGTGGCCGAGGTGTGGTCGACGCCGACGGTGACCTCCACGATCACCGTCCGGCTGCAGCGGGTGCCGGATGCCGGTACCGCTGCCGCCGGCGCGATCGCGGTGACCGCCACCGCCCGTTTCGCGACCCGCGACACCCCGTGCCGGGTCCGCTCGGCGGGTTTGATTCCGCTGCCCGGAAAGCAGCGACGCGCACTGCTCTTCAGCCTCCCGCTGGGTACCGGGGTGGCCGCGCTGCCGCTGGACAGCTACCTCGGGCCGCGGGACGCACTCGCTCAGGTGCCGATGCCGATCGCCGGCTGCGGGCAGCTGATCGGCGCCGACAGCTCCGGGCAGGGCGTGGCGCTGCCGCTGGTGAGCCGCCATGTACGGCGCGTCGAGGTCATCGGTTCCCCGCTGGTCGCCAAACAGGTCATCCTGCGCGCCATCGCCCTCGGCGCGAGCGTCGTGGTGCATACGAATCGGCACGACGCGTGGCGGCCGATGGTCGGGTACGTCGATATGCCGCAGGCACTGACCCTGGCCACCTGGTCGGCCGGTTCGCAACAGGCCAGTTCGTATCGGTTCGCGACCTTGGTGGTCTTCGACGGGATCGTCCCGAGTGGGCACCACTCCGACGCCACCGTGATGGTGCTGCGCCAGCACGGGCCGGTGGCCGACGGATTCGAACCCGACATCACCCTGATCGAGGATCAGGGGACCGCCAACCTGGTCACCGTGCGCACCGAGTCCGGGGAGACCAGCGTGTACATGGTGGCCACACCGGAGGAACTGCGCTACGTGGGCGCGCACCCGGCCGTTCCGGCGTGAGCGACACCGGGCCGCCGCTCGAACCACCGACCCGCGCCGTACCGCACGACCGGCACGCCCCCGATCCGGATCGCTTCGCTGCCGAACCCTCGGCTACCACGGACCCCCGTCGGCGGCGTTCCGAATGCAGCGAAGGGCCCGTCCGATCTGGGACATCGGACGGGCCCCGCTGTAGTGCTCGGCTCGCGGACTAGCCGCCGAAGCCCTGCGAAACGACCTTGTCGGCCGCCGACGCGTTGTTCATCGCCTGCTGGACCGCCTTGGACAGCCGGGCGATCTTGCCCATCGTGGTGTCCGGCGCGGACTCGTCGTTGATATCGCCGAACTCCTGGTCCCACTTCTTCTTCGAGTTCTGAAACGCCTCGAGACCGGCGTTGCCCTCCCAGGACTGGGCGAGCTTGGCCGCGCAGTTCTGCAAGTTCTCGGCCTCGGAACGCAGATCCTTATGGAAGCCGTCCAGCAGGTCGGAGAGCTCCTGCAGAACTGTTCTCTCGTAAAGCATGTCAACGCCTTTCGTGTGGTGCCGGCTCGCCTCAGGCGCCCAGGTTGGTCATTCCGCCGGTCTGCGAGATGAGGGTGCGGAACTCGTTCTCGTTCTCGCCCTCCAGGCCGGTGTAGGTCTTGTTACCGTGACCGACTTCCGCGGTCAGCTCGTCCAGGATCTTGTTCAGCCGCGCGGCCTCTTCGTCCCAGTCACCGGCGGCCTTGTTGCACGCGTCGAACGCGGAGCCCTGCCAGCCGCGCTTGGCGGAGTCGACGGCCTCGGTCACGCGGGAGATGGTCGCGCGGATCTGATCGACCGAGTTACCCATATCGGTCTGCGCGGTACTGGTGGACTGTGCATCATTACTTACTCTCGCGGTTTCGGACATGGGATGCCCCTCTCTGTGTTTCGAACTGATACGGGTGGTCGGTCGTCATCGGTCATAGGTGGTCACTGACACGGGCCGAGATAT
The DNA here is from genome assembly GCF_020733635.1 of Nocardia spumae. Taxonomy (NCBI): domain Bacteria; kingdom Bacillati; phylum Actinomycetota; class Actinomycetes; order Mycobacteriales; family Nocardiaceae; genus Nocardia; species Nocardia spumae. The sequence goes on from NZ_JAJFZL010000001.1 coordinate 6,150,773, forward strand.
CCGCCGGTGCAGGCACTGGACACATCGCGGGTTAGGGCATCCACCTTCCCCCGGGCAAGGTGCCGACCAGTGCCGTAATCGCTTGTGCGACACGGTGGTCGGATCCCGGCGTGAAGGTGGACCAGACCCGCAGGTCCGGTGCGGCACCCGGGCTGGCCGCGATCCGGCCCCGGGCGGTGTCGTACACCGCCACGGCGCCGGAGGATCTGGTGGTGATGCCGTCGGCGTGGGCGTAGGCGACGATCTCGGCGTGCGCGTGACACTGCGACATCGCCAAGCCGAATTCGATCGCCGCCCGCTCCGCCACAGCCAGGCCGTGCAGCGCCTCGGCGAACTCGGCCGGCCGCGCGGCCGCGTCCATGCGGCCGGACAACTCGTCGGCGGCGGCACTGAAACTCACGATATCCGCCGGTTCGGCGGGGCCGAGCGCGTCCAGGATCGGGCGAGCCAGGGCGGCGCCGCTCTCATCGGCCCAGATCGTATGGACCTCGATCTCGTCGCCGATCCGGACACCGACCGCGTGCCCCATCCCGCGCCGTGCGACACAGACTCGCCGGGTTCCGGATTCGGTGACGATCCGCGCCGCCAGTTCACGCTCCGGCTGGGCCAGAATCGACAGCGCCGTACCGAGATCCGGCTCGACATCGTCGTAGCTGTCCACGAGCCCGGCACCGCGCAATCCGCGCAGCGCATCCGCCCGCGCGGCGGTGAAGGCGTCGATCGAATCCTGCCGCGGACCCACCTCGAGCACCAGCGGCAGTGTCTGTACACCGAGTAGTTCCGAGACGGCCAGAACGGCGTCGTTGGTCAGGGTCGCCATAGCTCTCCGGCCTTCTCGACACCACCGAGAACCGGTGGCGCGGCGGCCAATCCGGCATCGATCTCGAATTCGGCGACCGCGGGCCCCTCCACCACACCGGCGCGAGGGGTGTGCTCTTCCTCGTTCTGCGTGGCGGCGGCCGGTCCGGCCGCGGCGGGCACCGCCTGTCCGGTCGTGACCCCGGTCCGGTCCATCGCGGCCGGCGCGGCGGTGAACTCCGCGGCAGGCGCCACCCGCACCACCGTCCGCATCCGAGTCCCGGTGAGTGCGCGGGGCGCGGAGAAGGCTGCCAGGTTCGACATCGCGGGCATACCGGGCGGCACCGGCATCGGCGCGGCCGATTCGGCGGTCGCGGCTGCCTGCTCACCGGCCAGCGCATCGGCGGTGGCCAGAACCGGCGGCCCGATCTGCCGCCACGGCACGGCCAGCGGTTCGGTGGCGGCCTCGTAGGTGCGCATCACTCGGGCCGCACCGGATTTGGCGACATCCTGATCGGCGCTGATATCGGCGGCGACGCCGACCATCGGCGCGCCCAGGGCCGCGCCCACCGCCTGGACGGCGTGCATGGCCTGATCCAGCGCCGCGATCTCGGCGACGTGCGGCATCGCCAGCCGGGCCACCTCGTAGGCCGCGGCCTGTTCACCCGCGTGGGTGGCATTGCGCCCGGCCGCGGTCGCCGCGTCCAGCAGCCAATCCCGCATCCGCGCAATGCGTTCCACGACCTCGTCACTGCGATCGGACTGCCAGTGTCCCCGGATCTCGGAGACGATCCGGTCGTAATCCACAACGGCGGCACCGAAATTCGCCGCCAGCCGGCTCCAGGCGGCGGCGGCCTCGGCCATCGGCACCGACCCCGGGCCGGTGGTCAACTCGCGCGCCAGCCGTTCGGTCGGCCTGGCCTCCCAGACCACACCGGTGAATCCGTCACCCGGCGGTTCGACCATATCGTCGCGCCCGATCAGGCCGAGGCGCCGAGGTCAGCGGCGTTGTCGGCGTCCATCTGTGTCAGCCCGTGCGCCTGCGCCCGCAGGGTGGCGGCCAGTTTGCGCAGCTCCTGCACGCCCAGACCGCCGGACGAGTCGAACGAGGCGCCGACTTCGGTGAGGGTCGCGGCCGAGCGGCGCGACACCTCGTCGACACCGGGGGCGGCGACCGCCAGCGCCGGAGTGTCGGCGCGCAGGCCCGCCTCCAGACGGTCGGCGAGCGCATCGAGATCGGCGGCGGTGCGTGCCGCGACAACGGGATCGAATTCCATCGCGAACTCCTAGAGAGTGAGGGCCTTGTCCGGCGGTTCGGTGTCCGGTGTGGTGGTGACCGCGTCGGCGGCGCCGACCACGGGTAGCGAGACTCCGGCGATATCGCCCACGACATCGTTTCCGTGTGCGGCGTTGACGAGCCGGCCGCCCACCGCGTCGGTCGCACTGCTGGAATCGGAAGCGGCGCGAGCCATTCCGGCCGCACCCGCACCCGGTGTCATCGGCATCATGCCCGGGCTGCCCGCACCGGAGGAGGCGACCGCGGTCTCGGCGCTCGCCGTGGCGGCCGCCTCGGTCATGATCGACGGGGTACGCGCGGCCTGTAGCGGCGACGACATCTCGGGCGCCCCGGCCGCCGGCGCACCGCCGACCCCGCCGGAAGCGCCACCGGCGGGAGCGGACGCGGGAGCAGCGCCCGCCGGAGCCGAGGTGGCGATCGGCTTCGCGGTGTGGCCGGTGAGCGAGGCCGCGGCCTGCGCACCGATCCCGCCCACACCCGACAGCGACTGCACCATCTGCAACGCCTGCGAAATGTATTGCACGGCACTGCCACCGGATCCGGCGCCGTTCGACGCCGTGGTCGCGAGCGACAGGCTCGATGGCGCATCGCCGCTGAGCGCCGGCGTCGCGCGGGCGACCGGGGCCGGCGAACTGTGCGGCACCGCCATCTTGCTCGCCGGAAGCTTCGAAACACCGTGCGGCACATCGGTGATCTTCACCTTGTGCCCGGTGTGGGCCATCTTCGCGCTGTGCGCACCCAGCTCGACCCGCGTCCTGGTGACCACACCGAGGGCCTCCGCCAGCGTCTGCGCCGACATCGCGAGCACGAACACCTGCCCCGGCGGCGTCACGATGAACGGCGCCGCCGCCGCGAGGGTGGTCAGATATTTGGAGGTGATACCCGTCATCAACGCATTGCCGGTGAAGACACTGCCCGCCGCGGCCGCGGTGCCCACCGACATCTGCGCGCCCTGACCGGTGACCGCGGCGCCGTCGGCGGCGGCCTGGGCGGATTTACTCGCCGCCGACAACGCGCCCGCCCCCTGCCACAGCGTCATCGCCATCTGCATCGCCGTGGAACCCAGCTGAACCACGGTCTGCAGCACCGCCGATACCTGGGAGAGCACCTGCGTAGGGTCCTGTCCCGGACCCGCGCCGAGGTTGCCGGTGCCGAAACTGCTGGCCAGATCCGTAATCGGCTTGGTCAGCGCGTGCAGATCGAGGACCGGGAGCGGCGGCAACTGCGGCAGCGGCGGCGCCGGCGGCAACTGCGGCAGGCCCGGCAGTCCCATCTCCCGCAGGACATCGGCGACCGGACGGTCCACGATCGATCCCATCGCGCTCTGCCGCAGCAGATCGACGATCGACCGGTCCAGGCCCGGATCCATCACGCGCGACCGATTCCGCCGAGCACGTCGGCATTGTCCTCGTCGGCCGCCGAGTAGGTGGCGGCACTCTGATGCGCGGTCACCGCGGTCCCGGCGTGCACTGTCGCCAGCTCCACCACCGAACCGAGGTGATTCGCTTGCGCCACCGCGTATGTGGCGAGGAAGTCCTGGCCGATCAGACCGAAGATCGGGATGGCCGCGGCGATGGTGACCGCCTGATTCACCCTCCCGGCGGACAGCGTTTCGGTGGCCATCGTGGCCGCCGTGTCGCCGTATCGACGGATAGCCTCCGGTACCGCTACCAACTCATCCATCTGAAAGCCCCTGCCCGGTAAGCCGATTCGCGTGGCGAATCCAGCGGATCGAACATCTACCCGAGACATTGCAACAGGCCGCGGAATGCATTGGCACGCGTGCAGCTTAAGAACGCGTTACACGTCGGTGAATCTCGCGGTGTGCGGCATCGACCGAGTTACGCGTCATCCGCCTCGGGGGGTGTGGGGATTCGTGGTGCGGCGGCTCCTGTGATTCCGGCCGCGGGCCGGCACCGTTGTCCTCGTTGAACGCGGTGATCAGGGCACCGCGTCGCGCGAACGCCCGGGCGGCGGCGCGCTGCGCGGTGGACACTACCACCTGCTCGAATTCCGCTGGGGTCAACCGATTCACCAGTGGCGAGAAGACGAGATCGAGCAAGGCGCCGTTACCGTCGACCTCCACCGTGACCGCGCCGTCCGGCGAACTCTCGCGAGCACGCACCTCTGCCATGCGGTCGCCCAGATCGCGCATGCGCTCCAGTTGCCGCTCGGTGCGGGCGACCAGCTCGTCCATCACCGAAACACCGGTCGGATCGGGCACATCCACTCTCTGCTCCCCCGCGGGTCCACTGTGGTCTTCGCTGTGGCGAGTCACCACTACACCGACCTCAGCCAGCTCTGTGGCTCCGTGTCGTACTCCTGCTCGTCGATCAGTTCCTGTCGCTCGACCTGTTCCGCGGTGGGCAGTCCGGTCAGGGCGAGCAGATCGCCGCTCACCCCGGCCGCGGCCAGTTGCCGCCGTCGGGCCAGGCCGGCGCGGTCGGCCGCACGCGAGCACAGGCGCAGCAGTTCGGCGGCCAGTTCGGCCGGATCACGGCGCAATTCGGCCGGCTCGATCGAAATCCGCAGCGGCAGACCTTGTTCGGTGGTCTCGACCGCTATCGATCCGGATCTTGTCGTCGCGGTGGACATCGTGCTCCTCGGTAGTCGGTCGGATGCGGGTCAGACCCGCTCGTCCTTGATCGCGCGGACGACGGTGATGATCTCGGCATTGATCGCGGCGATCAGGCCCTGCCGGTCGACGCCGACGGCCGCGCGCGGCGGTCCCGGCTGGATCACATAGCGTCCGCCGGAAGGAATATCGCGCCAGCTCAACCGGCGGATAGTGCGCCCGCGCGGGCCGAAACGCGAAAAGCCCTGGGCGATTTCGATGGTTCCGGAGCGCTCCGGAACGATATCGAGGAAGCGCTGCCCGGCGGCGAACTCGGGTTCGTCGTAGCTGTCCCAGAGCTGCGGGGCGCCGCCGGCGGTCGCCGCCGACACGTAGTGTGCCTCCAGCGCACCCGTCTTCGACTCCGGATCCGGGGGCAACACGATATGGCCCGAGCCGCCGGTGTCGACCGGCGGCAGCGCTTCCGCGATCGCATCGGCCAGCCGCAACGGATCGCACTGCGCCATCGTGAATCCCCCCGCGTGCAACAGGGTCCGGCCGGGCAGCTGGGTCAGCAGATAGCCGCGGTCCTCCCGTCGCGCGGCCAGCATCCGGACCACGCCCGCACCCCGATGGGGATCGTGACCGTCGAATCCCCACACCGGGACGGCGATATCGGGCTGGGTGCAATCGCGCACCGCGGCGAACAGGGTCCGGTCGGGCCGCGCGAGCATCCGATCCCGCAACCGCGCGCATTCCCGTTGGAAGTCGTCCTCCAGCGGGATGTCGGTGGTGTAGACGAACGGGCGCGGCGGGCCCTCGTCGGCGAGATGCCGCCACATGACGACGAATTCGAGGTCGGTGAAGCTCCAGCTGCGGGTCATTTCTCGACGACCGGCTTCACGACCACCGGCGCGTCGCCGAGCGCGTCCTCGAGGTGTTCGACCGAATCCAGATAGGCGGGCCGCTTGTGCTCCTTGCCCTGCTGGTTCTGCGCACCCGTACCCGCGGCACCCGGCGATCCGGGACTGCCCGCCATCGGCGCGGCGCCGGCCCGGCCGGTCGCGGAGTCGACGGCATGAGCACTGGGCGCGGTACCGAGCGTGCTCGCTCGCGGGAACAACGTGGAAGCCTGCGCGAGATCGCGACTGAGCCGCGGCATTCCGGGCACCCCGGCCCCGCCGCCACCCGGCAGACCGCCGCCACCGCCGCCCGCACCACCACCGGCACCGCCCGGAGCCGACAGTGGATCCAGCGCGTCACCCACACCCGGAATATCGCCCACTCCGGCCTTGGTCAACGCATCCTGCGCCTGCTGCTGGGTCAAGGTCTGCGACACCTGCTGGAATGCCTGCATCAACTGCTGCACACCCTGCTGCGCGGCCGCCATCAGCTGTTGCACAGCCGAGGAGATCTGCTGCTGCTCCTGCTGTTGTTGCGCCGCGACCTGCTGCTTCTGCTGCTCCTTCTGGTACTGCTCCTGCTGCTTCTGCTGCTCCTGCTGGTGTTTCTGCTGTTGTTGCTGTTGCTCCTTCTGCTGCTTCTCGTATTCGGCGGCCTGCTTCTGCTGCTGGGCCAGCGCCTCCTTCTGCTGCCGCACCGCCTTCTCCTGCGCGGCCTTCTGTTCGGCGGACGGTGACGTCGATCCCGTCGGGGCCGAGCTACCGGGCGGAGCCGGACTGCCCGGCGGGGTCCGGCTACCCGGCGGATTCTGGCTACCCGGCGGATTCTGGCTACCGGGCGGGTGCTGGTCACCGGGCGGGTGCTGGCCCGTGGGGTTGAACGGATTCGCCGGGAGCTGACCGAATGCCGATGCGGCCGCGGGGATCACCGGCACGTGCGTCGCGGATTGATTCATTCCGTACACGTAGGTCTTGCGGAACATTTCGCGCGTGCTCTGGATCCAGTCCTGCTGGGTCTTGGCATCGGCATCATTGTTCGGCGGCATGGCATATTGCGTTCTGTTCAGCCAGCCCGAGCTGTAGAGCAGCAGATCGCCGGTGCCTTTGATCGCATTGGACAGGCCCGGGATGCTCTTGCCGTAGGCCTGCACCGCCGCCACCGCACTTTCCTTGCCCGGCCCACTCCACTTGTCGACGGTCACCGCATCGATCTTGTTCAGCAGATCCGAGTAGACCTTGTTCACCTCGGTCGCCATCCACCACCAGGTACCCGCGTGGTCGGCGAGGTTCTCGGCCACCTTGTTGACCCGGATGTAGTTGCCGACCTGGAACAGGTCGAACCAGCTCATATAGTCGGGCGCCTCGGGGCTGATGGTCGTCGGCTGGAACGACTGCAGTCCGGCCTTGTTGACCATCGCGTCGACCGGGTGCTTCATATCGTCGGTGGTGGCCGGCATCTTCGGCGAGCTTCCGATGGGGTCCAAGCCGTCGGCGTCCCACATGAAATCCGGTTTGCCGCTGACATTGTCCAGCAGTTCGGAGTTGAAGCCGTCCACCTTGCCGTAGGCCTTACCGGCCTGGATGAAGGTATCGATCATCTGGCCGAGTATGGTCTTGTGATCCTCGAAGATCGTCTTCAGATCGGTGGCCTCGGAACCGAACTTCGTTCCCAGCGCGGTCCCCGACGCGAGATTCGACACCGGCTTACCGGCGGTGAGGTCATCGGTGTAGAGCTGCAACGTCTTCAGCGCCGCGATCGTGCTCTCCGCCGCGGCGGCCACTCCCAGCGCCGCTTCCGGCTCGAACTTCAACGCGTCCTTACCGGACGTGTGGGTCTTCGTGTAGTCGCTCAGTGCCGGAAACGGATTACCTGTGGCGACAGTCGTAGTCGGATCGGGGGCCATCGGTCGCGCTCCTCGAATTCGGCAACAGTGGGACCCGCGCCGCCATCCCCTCGGCCGTGGGCCGGAACAGCAAGTCCCGCATCATCTTTCGAACATGCTGCGACGTGCGAGCAACACCGGCGGCAACGTCGGTTGAACGCGGGATGAAACACCGGCGGCGACTGTCACCCCGCCCGCAGTGCGCCGCGCCGTTCCCGGAAGCGCTGTTCGAACCCGCCGGCGTACACCGACGGCGCGACCGACGACGAGGACTGTTCCAGCACGCCGTCATCGGCGACGTAGAAGATCGCGCGACCGACCGCGACCTCGTCCGGTTCGGCGGGCACGTACACCATCCAGCCCACCGAGACCCGATCCGCGCGCAATCGCTCCAGCGGATATCCGTCCGTGTCGATGTCGTGCTCGGCGATATGACGGCGCACCCGTTCGAGGGCATCGCTCTCGGGCAGTGGCGCGGGACCGGTGAACGTGGCGCCGGCCATGCTGATCTGGTTGAAGGCACCGTCGATGTCGAAAATGCCGTCGTCACCGAAGACGCTGACCAGGGTTTCGCGCGTGACCACATTCGCCTCCGCGGCCGCCACCAGCGTGTCCACCGCGGCGCGCAGATCGTCGCCGGTGTCGCCGTCGACCAGACCACAGATCACCTGTGCCACCGTCGCCGAGGTCCACACCCCGGGCAGGGCATCGCTGAGCTCATCGGCCGGCGGTGATTCGGCGCGGTACCACCGGCCGTCCTCCCACCAGTAGCAGAACGACAGCAAGCCGTCACCGAAGCGCGGATTCAGCACCGAGTTCGACACCCATTCCGGCGCACCGGCATACAGCCGCGGCAGCGGTGCGTCACCGTTGTAGGCGGCATCGAGCGCCGGCGCCTCCCACACTCCGCCGGAGAGTACGGCGCGGCCGCCCGGCAGCAGATACAGCGTGCTCCCTCCGCGCCGGGAACCCTCGAACCAGCCCAGCGACGGCAGTACCCGGGGGCCCCAGCGCGAACCGGCCGCGACGAAGGCGGCCGCCATCACCGCCCATCGGCTCCACAGCGTGGGCAGATCGGGAAAGTCGTCGTCCGACACGTCGGGCACGACGCCGGCGGCCCGATCGGCCCGCAGTTGCCGGGCCGCCTCGGCGGGCGGACGGGACTGGCGGTCGCCGTGTCCGACGTAGGCTCCCAGCCAGACAGGCACCCGCTCGCGCGGATATGCCTGCAGATCGGCCAGATACGCCTCCGGCGGCAACAGCTGATCATCGGGGAAGGGTTCGTCACCGTAGTCGTAGTCGACCTGGAGATGGCCTTCCCGGTCGAGCTGAACGAGCAGGCGCCACCAGGGCCCACCCTCGAGCGCCCCCGCGAGATCGCGATGTTCGCGCACCAGATTCAGTACCGACTCGGAGGGTTCGGTGCGCAGTACGCGTTCTTGATCGTCGGTGTACACCACCTCGCCGCCGCCGACGACGACGGTGACGGCGAATACCGCGGTCAGCTGGTGCCACCCCTCGGGCGCGGACGCGGCCAGTTCGCGGGCGATGGAATGGGCCAGCTCCCGGGCCCGCGCCTCCGGATCCACCACGGCCGCGCCGGGCACGGGGATCCCGTCACCGAGGGTGAACCCGACATCCGGCTCCTCGCCTGCGGGGACGGGCGGGTCGGCATCCGGTCCGGGCGCGCCGGGGGTGTCCACATCACTGTCCGGACTCGGGGTGGGGTTGCGATCGTCAGGAGTGGTCACGTCGCGGGGTTCTCCTCGTTCACGTCCACACTCTCCGGTGGACGGGCCGGCTGCGGACACTCTCGTAGTGGCGATGAGTGGTAACTCGTTGTGGTGGACGCTATTTCACGGTACCCCCGGAGCTTCGGCGAAGATCTGCGTTCGGTGTGCGGGATTGTCGAGCACATCGCGGATCCACAAGCCGAGGTCGAGTTGCGGTATGCGCCGGCGGTAGCGCACGCCGCACACCGCCGGTCCCGCCCGGGTCACGGTCAACTCGGTGTACCGCCGCCCGGCGCGCTGCCAGTGCACGATTATCGCCAGATCGTCGGCATCGATCAACTGGCCGCCCACGCGCACGAACAGCCGGCCGCCGGTGCGGAAGAAGACGACCTCCACCCCGTCCAGATCGCTGTACACACCGCTGAACGGGGCTGTCGGCTCGGCAACCTCGTGCAGCGAGCCCGTCAGCGGATCGACCTCAGCACAACGGAATCCGCCGAATTCCTGCACCAGGATGCGAGGCGGCGGGACCGGGGCGACCGGATGTGCCCGGTGGCGGGCGGGACGAGTTCCGGCGGCGGGGTGCCCGCCGTTCGGCACCGGTGGCGCCATCGGCGGGAATCCGTTCCGGGGGATCTCGTTCCGCGGCCGCGCGTCGGGATGTGGTGGTGGGACACCTGGATCGGGAGGATGTCCCCTCGGCGCGCCGAGGGAGAACGGACGGTCCACCGGACGCTGCTGATCGCCGGGGCGACGGCCGTTCCCGTCGCTGTGATTCGGCGCCGGATTCGCACCGGTCTCCGGGTCGTGGCCGATCGGAGGCCGGGCCGGAATCCGTTGCGACAGAAGCGGATCACCGGCGTCCGGTATGGCGTGGCCGAAGGGATCCGGGACGGGCTCCGCGCCGAGGCCCCGATCCGGGGCGAGGACGCTTCCGGCGCGCGAAAGCCACGGCGGGACCGGGATATTCGGCCTCGGGTCCGGTCCGTCCACCGGCAGCTCCGGCCGGCCCGACACCGGCCGGTCGGGCGCCGCGGGACGATCGTGTGAGCCGTGCGCACCCGGCCGCCCGGGCGCCCCCTCGTGCCCGTGACCGGACTGCTGGTGCCCGCCGGAGCCATGACCGGGACCATGGTGGCCGTGGCCATGACCATGACCATGACCATGACAGTCTTCACCAGGCTTGTGCGGCCCCGGGTTGTGCGGCCCCGGGTTGTGCGGCGGAGGCTCATGTGGCGGAATCGGCGGCGGGGGAAGATCGATATCTTTGCGTTCGGGTACGTAGTCCGGCCAATCGAATTCGGCGTCGTGCGGGACGTGCGGGACCGGTGTGATGTAGGTCTTGCGCGGTCGGCGGCCCGAACCCGCCCGCTCCCGGTCCCCGAATCCCGAATCGGTGCCGCCGTCCTCCGGCCCGGCGGCTGCACCGGACTCGTCGCGGCCACCCGCGTCGGCGCCCTCGGGCCGATTCGGCCCGCCGCGGGGGCCTTCCGTCGCGCGTCCGCACGAGTCGTGCGCGGCGGTCTCGGCCGGTGGCCGGTCGCGGCCGGTTGCCGGTTGCTGTTCCGGTTGCGCGGGGTGCGGTGCCCGGGTCGGCGACTCCAGTGCCGCCACGAAGGCCCGGCCCCGCGAGTCGACGGCGAGGCGGAGGTAGCGGATCTCCACATTCGGATGTGCCAGTGCCTCGGCCACTTCTGGATGGGCCTCGGCGGCGGCCAGAAGTGCGGCGTCGTGCGGCGAGCCGCCGGCGCCGTCGGACCGCAGACCGACGACGATCACCACGGGATGATCGCCGGCGACGATACCGACCCGGTTCGTCACCGGGCGCGCACCGTGGGCCGCCAGGATGTCGGGGCCCGCCGCATCGGTGATGCGATCGGTGAGGGCGAAGACGCGCTCACGCGCCTGCTCGTAGGCATGGGCGGCACGAGCGCGTTCACTGCCGGTCGCCGCGTCCCGTTCGGCCCGCAACCGCGCCATGTCGTCGGTGAGCCGGGCACGCTCGGTCGCCAGCCGCTCGACTTCGCTTCGGCCCGTTGTCAATTCGCGCTGTTCCAGCGGTCCCAGCCGGCGCAGCGGACCCGCACCGGCCTCGTCCCCACCGGCCCGGCCCACACCAGCGGGGTCCGCACCGCTCCGGTCCGCGCCCTGCCGTCCGTCGGCACCATCGAGTGCGGGGCGAACGGTATTCGTACCGCCGCGCAGTTCCCCGGGCCCGCCCTCGTCCAGTTCCCCGAGCCGCCGGTGCACGTCACCACGCAGCCGCCGCAGCGTGTCGGGCAGTCGGCCCGGCTCCACCGCACGGTCGGGCTCGCCCAGCCGATCCGCCCAGAACAAGCGATCTCCCGGGTCGCCGGCGTCGGCGAGCTGTTCCACCCGGCCCGCGCGCAGCAGCAGATCCAGCAGCGGATCGCGCGCGCCGGGGGCGGGCAGCGCACGCCGCACGCCCGCACCGCGCAGCGCCAGCTGCTTCAGCGCCGCCACCGGATCACGCGGCAGTCCCGGGAACCGTTGCCGCACATCGGTCGCGTCGAGGATCTCGGCGGCCCACCGCTCGCGCGGCGACAGCCACGAGGGGTCCGGTGCCGCGGAGTCGGCGGCATACGGGATCCGCGACATCCGCAATGTCTTGTCGCCGTCGTGTTCGGGCGCATCGGGCGGCAGCTCGCCGGGATGCAGCACCTGCCCGTCGCGGATCACCAGGTGCCCGCTCAGCCGCCGTCGGTTGGTATCCCAGTCGTAGCCGTGCCGGGCCGCTTCGAGATCGGCATCGTGCCAGGTGGCGTCGTCGTGATCGGCGAGGTACTTCGCCTCGACGTAGGCGTCGTCGAGGAGCAGGAGGTCCTCGTTGTACGGGCTGGTCCGGCCGTCGCCGTCGCCGATTCCGGTGAGCCGCAACCAGGCATCGGCCACATGCGCCAGCGGGTCGTAGGTCTTCTCGACCAGCCGGCCGGTCGGATCGGCGTGATCGCGTACCCACATCTCGTTGCGCATCAGATGGTCCTTGACCAGCTGGATGCGATCGGTCAGCTGCTCGCGGGTGAGCGGAGTGCCGTCCGGATGCCGGGCCAGATTCAGCGCTTCCAGTCGCGCACCTCCGGGATCTCCGGAATCCAGCAGTGGATCCCGTGCCCGGGTCAGCGCGTCGACGATCCGGTGCACATCGGAATCGCCGGTGTCGTGGGCGAATTCGCCGATCACCCGATCCGCCCAGCGCTGCACGGCGGCCCAGCGAGCGATATCGCGATCCTGCCGCGGCGTGGACCACTCCACCCGATCGCGCGGTGGCACGTGCTCGGCGGCCGACCACGGCCGATGCGGTGGCTGCAGATCGATTCGCGGCCCGGCGCGCCAGCCCTTCCAACCGCGGAACGTCCGCACGATCGGGATTTTGCGCAGCACCGGATGATCGGGGTCGAACGGCCCGTCCGGCAACCGGTTGGTGTGCGCGCGCACCCACTCGCCGATCTCCGGCCGGCGCTGCAGCGGACCGAGCACCCACGGATGTTTGCGCGCCATATCGTAGAGCTGCACCCACCGCTTGCCGATGGTGTACAGCGCGCCGTCGAGCGGCATACCGTGATGGGCTTCCTCGTCCCAGCCCGGCGGCGGCTCCGGCTTCGGTCCGGGCCCCTGATGCCACCACAGTTCGGCGCGGCCGGCCTCGCTCAAGGTCAGGATCTGCTCGTAGCTCAGCTCCGGCCAGTGGTCGGTGAGCAGCTTGATCACCAACGGCTCCACCATGTTCTGGAACGGTTCGGCGCCCAGGGTGCCGCTGAATCCGTCCGGCATCTTCTCCTCTCGCTGCCGGTACGGGATGTGCGAGTTGTCCGAGCCGCCGAAGGCCGCCCAGCCCTTGGGCGGCAGCCGCCAGCCGTCGACCTCCTGCTGCCAGAACTTGTCGAGTTCGGTGCCGGGCGGCAGATCGGGATGATGGGCGCGGAAGCCACGGGCCTGTCCCTCGCGGGGATCGTGCCAGCGGCCGTCGGCGCCGCGCCAGCGCACCATGGTGTCGCCGGTGAAGGGCAGCGTGTCGCCGCCCATCCGCCCGGCCTCGCGCGCGGGCAGTTCCGTGCGGTGGATCTCCACCGGAGCCAGGGCGTCCACGTGCGGCCGGATCTGGCCGGCGCCGTCGCGATCTCCGCCGACCAGTTCACCGGTCACCATCAGCCGATCGATGACCGTAGCGGGGTCCTTCAGCAACTCGGCGAGTTCGTGATGCACTGCGAGCGCGTCGAGTAGCGGAGCGTCGAAACGATCGTCGCCCGGGTGCCGCGGTCCGTTCGGATCCTCGGCCCGCACTGCCACATCCGGATGGTCGAACCCGGCCCGGCCGGCCACGACGACGATGCGGGCCGGGCGCCCTCCTGTCGCGTCGTCGGCGGATGCGCGACCGCGGTCCACCCACACGTTCTCACTCAGTCGATGCAGCGCCGGCGGCCCGTCATCGCCGGTCATCGCATGCCAGTGATCCGCGACGGCATCGGGCCACGCGCCGGTGAGCGCGACCCGCTCGTCGTTGAAACGATCGATCTCGTGCTCGGCGCGGAGTACCGCGTCCTCGGCATCGGCGAGCCGGCGCAGCTTCTCCGGAGTGCGCCGCGCGGGATCGTCGAGGAGACGCGACAGCTCATCTCTGCCGCGCCGCAACGGTTTCACCCGCTGGACCGCGGCCCGGTGCTCATCGGCCACCCGGCCCAGTTCATCGCGGACCTCCTCGGCGAGCGAGGCGTCGTGGCGGGCGCCCTGGCGCTCCAGCTCGTGGATCTCACGATCGATCGCGTCGAGACGGTCCTCGAAATGGAAGAAGCGGTCCAGTGCGGCGGCCAGTTTGTCGACGAGCTCGGTCTGCTCGTGTTCCTGCTCGGGCAGGAGTCGCTCGCGCCTGGCGAGGTCGAGGCCGTCGAGACCCGCGCTGTCACTGATGTAGCGAGTGTTGTCGCCGCGCAACTGCCGCAACGTCTCCGACCAGTGGTTGCGAGACAGATCCGGATCGCCGAACGGCTCGGCGCGGTGGTCGACCTTGGTGCGCCAGAATTCCAGATCGGCTGCCACATGGGCACGTTCGCGGACCTTCGCGTCGAGCGCGGCCTGCGGATTCGATACCGGCGGCGGCGCGGTGTCGGGCGCGGGCCGTGCCGGATCGGGGGCCGGGCGCGGCGCCTCGATTTCCGGCCGACGGTGTGCCGCGTGGTCCAGTTCCGCGGGCGGCTCGTGCATGTCGACGAGCCTGACCCTGCCGTCGACGTCGACATGCGCCCGCCGGAAGACGAACTCGCCGTCGGCGCCGAGCAGCGCGTGGCGGACGGCCGGATCGAGTACCCGGTCCGGATTCGCGCCCGGCGCCACCACGACGAGCCGGTCCGGTGCGCCGTCACGACCCGGAATCAGCCGCGCCACTGCCGCTTTCGGATCCGCCGGACGTCCGTCGGATCCCAGTGGGCGGCCCTCGTGACCGGCCAGCGCGTCGCGAGCGGCGAGCAGCGCCGCGTCGGCGGCGACCCGGTCCCGAGATGCCACCAGGGTCTGGTCGTGCACTCGCAACAAGCCCAGCAGGGCCTTTCCGAGGGCTTCGGCCTCCTCGGCCCGGGCTTCCTCGGCACGCCGGTCCTCGAAGAACGTCTTCAGGTCCGCACGCGGGATATCGGCGCGGTTCCACAGTTCGTCCGCCCGGGCACGGCGCGCCACGATGAGATCGCGCACCGCACCGGCCAGCTCGCGCGGGCGCATCCGCCACGCGTCGTCGATTCCCAGATGTTCGGCGAGCTGGACGATTTTCGCGACATTCTTCTCGACCTGTTCGTCGCGGCGGCCGATTTCCTCCCCGAGATCGCGCAGTTGCCGGCGCAGCGCACGGGTGGCCGGTTCGTGTTCGCGCTCGTCGCCGGCCACCCAATCGCCCGGGCGGCGTGCCGGAACCGGCCGCGCGGCAGGCGCTTCCGCGACGTCGGGATGATGTTCGCTCACCCAGATCCGGCCGTGGTGATCCAGTTCGACCCCGAAGTAGACGGCATCGAACCCCTCGGTCGCGTGCCGGACCCGTTCCCGCGCGGGCATCCGGATCTCCGGATCGCCATGCGCGCCGACACCGACCCAGCGGCCCCGTTCGCCCACCGCGCCGTCGGCCCGCAGACGACCGGGTGCGTCGAATCGCAGTCGCCGATAGGAAACTCCCGAGATGCGCGGGCCACGGTCGTCGAAACCCGCTCGCAGCTGCATCAATTCGCGCTCGGCCGCATGCTGGGCGGCGGCCCGGCGAGTGGATTCGTTCGCCGCCGCCGCGCGATAGCGGTCCACCAGCTGCACGGTCGCACGCCGCTGTCGCTCGGGAATCGGCTCGCGATGGTTGTTCACGGCGTCGCGCACCGCGCGCTGCAGCTCCGGCCGCGACAGTCCTTCCGGGTCCACACCGAATTCGCGGGCCAGGCGCTCCAGGCGCGGCCGATCGACGGTGCGCCGGTCGTCCAGTTCGATGGACAGTTCGGCGCGGCGCTGCGCCGGTGGCGCCAGCCGGTCCCGGACCGCATCGGCGACCTGATGGTCCGATGGCAACGAGACGCCCAGGCGCTCGGCCCGGTGGTCGAGTTCCAGCCGGGCCGCGCCGTTGTCGAGATCGGCGAGCAGATCATGCAGTGCGGCGCGGGCCGCGGGGGCGGCGTCGGTGGCCGCGGCGGCGCGGGCGATCGCCTCGCGCAGCATCTCGCGGCGGATCAGGTCCGGCCGGAGTCCGAGCGCATGCGCCCGGGCGGTCACTCGCGTCCAGGCGCGGACCCGGTCGGCACCCGCATCGGCCAGATCTCGCAACGCCTTTCGCAGGGCACGGGTAACCGGCCGGTGCTCCTGCTGCGGACCGTCCTGATGCCAGGTCCGGCGGGCCGGGGCTCCGCCATCGTTGCCATCGGCGGCGGGTTCCGCACCGGCCTCGGTCCCCGAATCACCGGGCCGGCCACTGTCACCACCCGGCTTCGCGGGCGATCCGCCCGAACCATCGTCCCCGCCCACGGAATCCGCGCCCGGATCATCGCCCTCGGACTTGCCGGCGGAGCCCTCTGCACCGGCAACCCGCTCGGGAGTCTCTGTGCCGGAACCGGCGTCTCGATTCGGCTCGCCCGCACCGGGTTTCACCGGTGCCGCACCCGCCGGTCCGCGATCGTCGCCGACCAGATCCCACAGCCAGTCGGCGCGCTGCGCGGCGAAACGCGCTTCCCATTCGGCCCGGTCGGCGGCCATCCGCGCGTCCCACGCCATCGAGCCGTCGGGGCCGTCGGGATCACGCGCGACCATCTCGTCGGCCAGTTCGCGCATCCGGATGGCGTGCCGGGCCGCCATGCGCGCGGACCAGCTGGCGTTCTCCGCGCGCATGCGCAGTCCCCATTCGGCGGGGGTCTCGGCACGTGGTGGCGCACCGGAACCGGCCGGGTCGGCCGGGGGTCCACCGGTGTCATCCGGGCCGGCCTCACCACGCTCTCCGCCATCGGGTTTCGCCCCGGCGCCGTCCGAGCCGCCGGCGTCGGGCTTCGGTGGCTCGGCCGCACCGCCCGGCGCCCGCGGTGGCCGCTTCGGCGGTCCCTGCGGCGGCGCGGCGGCCGTGCCCTCTCCGTCGTCGCCGTCGTCGCCGTCGTCGCGGGACAGCTCCACATCGCGCTCCACCGCGGCGCGCAGTTCGGTGTCCAGGTCGGCGACGCGGACGTCGTTGTCGTGAAATCTGCGGGTGGCGGCGAGCAGCGCCTCGTGCTGGGCGGTGAACTCCTCGAAACGCCGCCCGAAGTCCGCGCGATTCTCGCCGCGGAGGGTCCGGGCGCCGAGGTCGTCGAACAGATCGTCCAGTGCCGAACTGTCTTTCAGCTCGTCGGACAGCAATTCCTCGGCCGAGATCCTGAGTTCGTGGGCATGTTCGGTGATGTACTCACGGGCGCGCTCGCGCCCGGTCCAGGCCGATGCCCAATCCCGGGACAGGCGATCGATGGCCGCCCGCCGATTCTGTGGCAGATCGGCCACTGCCCGGTGATAGCGGTCGTTCAGCTCCGAAAGCGCACGCAGGTCGACGGCCCGGCGCCGCACCTCCTCGCGCAGCCGGCGGTGCACCTCGTCGCGCTGGGTGGCGTCGAGCCGCTCGTGCTTCTCGATCTTGCCGTCGCGGTAGGCCTCGTAGGCCCGCACGTACTGCTCCGGGGTGGCAGCGGTGAGATCGTGCCCGAGCAACCGGGCCCAATCGCGATTCGGCCGCGAACCGGGCGGAACCTGCTCGTCCGGATCGGGGGCGTCGAACAGCCGCCGGCCGTCACCGACGACCGCGCGCAGATGCTGCAGCGCCTCGGGGTCGTGCATCGGCACGTCACCCTCGAACACCCGCGGATCGGTCGCGGGATCGAAGCGCAGCCCGTTCGTGAACGGGTCCGTATCACTCAGGGCGCGAACGAAATCGGTGACCGCGTCCCGGAGCCCCCGGTTCCCGGCCCGGTCGTGGATGAGCGAGGCCAGTGCACCGGGGTCGATGCCCAGCGGATCGGGCGTGTGCTCCAGCTCCTTGGAGTACTTGCTCGGATGGACGTCGGAGGGGTCACCGCCCAGTGCGCGCACCAGATCGTCACGCGCCCCGACGAGCCGACCCCGATCCTCACCACGGCCCTTCAGATAGCCGGACAGTTTGTCGTAGTACGTGACCAGCATCTCGACCTGCTGCTTACGCAGCGCGCCGCGGGTGCGGGGGTCTGCGATCCGCTCGCCGACCTGTTCGGGGGTCGCGTGCCGCGCATCGTCGACGCCGGTGGTCTGCGCGAGCCGATCACGCGCGTTGGCCAGATCATGGAAGGACTCGATCGCGTCACTGGTGCGGGCGTGATCGAGCAGCGCCTCGATCTGCAGCGCCCGCAGATCGTTGGCGCGCAGTTCGCGCGCGATGAGGTCCGGCGTGATCTGCCCGGGGTCCAAGCCCAGCTCACGCGCGAGATCGTCACGGACGGCGCGGATCTCATCCGGGGTCCGTGCGTGCGGCGCGACCGGACCGGGTTCGGCCGGGTGCTGGGCGACACGCCAGCCGCCGTCGGCGTCGCGGACGAGCAGCCCGTTCACATGGCGTCCCTCCACGTCCACCGAGATCGCGTGGGCGTCGAGGTCGCCGAGATGGCGGACGTGTGCGCGGTTGTCCGCGTCGACGACCACGGTCCACTTCTCCGCCCGCACCTCACCGCTGTTCAGGCGGGCGGCGAGGCCCGGGAAGCGATCCAGCGCGCCGGCCAGTGTCTGTTCGTGATCGCCGTGCACGTCCAGGATCACCAGGCGCCCCGGTTCGCCCGGCCGCGGGGGCGGCAGTTCGCGAACATCGTGGGCGGGGAAGTGTTTCCGGAACTCGCGGACCTGGTCGGCGAAATCGCGGATCTCGCCCGCGCGTTCGTGGACCCCGTCGCGCAATTCGTTCAGGGCGGCGTCGAGCTGATCCGGTTCCAGCCGCGACAGTTCGGCGGCGAGTAGATCGGCCCAGGTCGCACGCTCGTCACGAATCTGGTCGCGCCGCAGCGAATTCTCGAAATAGACCTTCAGGCCCTGGTCGCGGCCGGACTCGTCCTCCGGATCGTATTCGATGCGTTCATCGGGATTCTCGACGTTCAGCACGTCGAAGTCGCGGCCGGATTCGGCGCCGTTGTTCACGCCGCGCCAGTTCAGCATGCCGGGATCGTCGCCCTGGGCGATGATCACTTCCTTCAGGAACCGGCCCAGCGGATTGTGGTCGCTGATCGACTGCGGCCGGTACGGGATATCCGCGTGTTCGGCGTTGTAGCGATGAGCGGCATCGCGCAGTGCCTCGATCACCGCGGCGCGGCGCAGATTCTGGTATTCGGCGGTGTCGAGAGCGCGGCGCAGGGTCTCCGGGCTCAGATCGGTCAGGTCGATGCCCAGTCGATCGGCGGCGGCGCGCAACTCGTCGGCCGGATTATCGTGCGGTGCGGGGGATTCACCCTGCTGCGCCGGATTCTCGGGCAGATCACGCGGCATCGATTCGTCGACCAGATGGCCGAGGCCCACGTCGCGCAGATACTTGTGCATCGCCGCGACCTCGGCCGGATCCGCGTCGTCGTTCCAGTACGCGTACTCGCGCCCGTCGCGGGCGTGCATCGGAATATGCTCGCCCGCTTGCAGTTCCATCCGCGCGGTGAGCCGGTTCAGCAGCGGCGCGTGCTCCCGGTTGATCCAGAGTGTGACCGACTCCTTCAGCAACCGCGCGTAGTTGATGCTGATGTCGTGATCGCCGAGGGTCTCGAGTGCGTGGATATCGAACAGATGCCCGAAATCCTCGGTCAACTCGGTCTGATATTTACCGTCCTGGCCGCTGCCCGACGGGTATTTCGGATTGTGACCCTCGTATCCGCCGGTGAGGCGCTGCCACAGCGAACGCAGCCGGCCCGGCCCGGCCGGTTCGACCTCGGCGCCCGGAGCGCGCTGTCCCAGCTCCACCGGCTCGGCCGATTCGACCCGCCAGTTCCCGCGCTCGTCGGCGACCATGCGCAGCCGCACCTGTTCACCACCGAAGTCGACGACGACCTCGGCGCGCCGCGGCGGCTCCGCGGCGATCTCCTCCCCCGGATCGTCGCGGGCGGCGGAATTTTCCGGATCGTGTGGATTCGTGGGATCCGAAGTGCCGGATTGCCGGTCGGTGTCCGGCGCGACGCCGGACGCGTCGGGATGCCGGAAAACGACGGTGACGCCGGTGTTCTCGCCCAACGGCCCGTCGAGCCCGGTATCACCGCGCAGATCCGGATCTCCGAAGCTGACCTCGGTGTAGCCCAGCTCCTCGGCGAGCATGCCGGTGAACGTCCGGCGCGCGGCCTCCTCCGGTGTGAACCCGTCCTGCACTCCCGCGTTGAAACTGTCCAGATTGTCGGTCAGCGCCCCGCCGCCGTACCACTCGTCCTGGATTCCCTCGACCCGGTCGCCGAGTTCGTTCATCAGGTCCTGGAACATCTCACGCCCGGACGGTGTGTCGGGACCGACCCGGATCTCGTAATGCAGGATGCCGTGCTCGTCGACCCAACCCTTGATGCCGTAGGCGGTGTCGCCGCCGTAGGTGTTGACATAGCTCGACCCGTCCGGCTCGGGCGGTGGCTGTGCCCGCTGCACGGCGTCGGGCGCGTGATCGGCCACCGCCGGACGGATCGCCTCGATGCCCGCCTCGTTCGCTATCCGGTCCAGTTCCGCATCGCGTGCCATCGCGTCGCCGGGCAGATCGTCGCGCGCGGCGGCCCGCTCCCGCGCCTCGGTGAACGCGTCGCGGTAGATCCGTTCCAGCGAACTCACCGGGATCTGGTGATCCGCCTCGCGCAGCTGTGCCAGGGCGCTGAATTCCATTGCGTGCGCCGCTGTTTCCTCGTTCACCATCTGCGCGACGTACTCGTCGCGCGTCATCCGATCGCGGTCGAGGACACCGTCGGCGGTGCCGCGTTCGTGCGCCCGCTCCGCGTGAATGGCGCCGTGTACCAGGGCGGCCATCTGTTCGGCATCGGTGCCGCCGATATCGAGGGTGAGCCGATTGCGCCCGGGTTCGTACCGATGACCACCACCGGACTCGTGCTCGATGGTCACGCCCCGCGCGCGCAGCGTATCGACCGCCCAGGAGCCGACCGGTATGCCGTTCAGCTTCCGCTGGAGCTCGGCGACGATCGCCTCGGACGCCCGCGCCGCGAGATCCTGCGGCTCGACGTGTTCGGCGGGCTCCTCCCGGGCCGGATCCGGCCGGTCGATCCGTTCGTAGCGGATCTCGCCGTTGTCGCGCGTGCGGACGTTCAGATACTCCGGCTCCGCCCCCGGACGGGCCAGCCGCTCGCTGATCTCGGGCGGCGCCGCCCGCATGACCCGCTGATGGTCACCGGGCCCCGCCGCGACCAGGATATGTTCCGGCTCACCGGGAATCACCGCGAAGTGGTCACCGATCACCACGGCTCCCGGGTCGTCGGCGATCATGTCGCCGAGCAGTTGCCGCGCCACCTCCGCGGCCCCGGCCGAGCGTAGCCGGTCGACCTCGGCCAGCGCGTTGTGATGCCGGTCGACGAGGTCGGTCATCCGTCGCAGATCGTGTGCCAGCCGGCGCAGCTCGGCGCCGCGCTCCGGCGGCAGGCCGCCCCGGTCGAGTTCGCGCCCGATACCGCGCAGTTGCTCGGAGATCAGATGCCGCACCATATCTCGGCGCATCGTCGGGTCGTAGGGAATCCGATCGGCCACGCGGTCGGCGATGTGCCGCAGATCCCGCGCGTGCTCGTTCAGCCGCACCGCGGCGATATGCCGTTCCAGCGCCGTCGACCGGATGTGATCGCGCACGGCCGGATCGTCGGGTACGTAGCGGATACTCTCGTCGGTCGGTGTGCGGGCGCTCTCGTGCGCGCGATCCCAGATGTCGCGATAGTGGTCGGCATAGGTTGTGCCGCCGTCGTTCGGCGGCACGTGTTCGAGGTAGTCGCGCAGATGATCGACCGCCACCTCGTGCGCGATCTCGTGGGCTCCCGGGCCGTCGAGCCCCCGCAGCGCGGTTTCGCAGGCCCGGCGGTAGGCGGCCTCGGGTGGCCGTTCGACGATGTCGTAGCCGAGCTCACGCAGTTCCGCCGCCAATTGGAATCGGCGACCGGAGGCCATCGCCTCCTCGTGCACCATCTCGCGCACATAGTCGTCGCGGGACAGCTCCAGCGGACGGTCGGCGGGGGATTCGCCGTTCAGATAGCGTTCGGCGTGCACACTCTCGTGTGCGAGCGTGAGCGCCTGGGCGATCCGGCCGCGGCCCTCGGCGTACACGACCGCGGTGATGTCGCGGCGCCGGAACGACCCGTATCTGCCGTCGGCCTGTGCTCCCCGATCGACGTGATCGCGGTATCGGCTGTCGGTGAGACCTTCGAGAATCCTTCTGCCGGTGCGTGTTCGGAGCAGTAGCTCGTGGACCCGGCCGGTGTGGTCGTCGAGCGCCTGACGGATCCGCACCGCGGTCGGATCCTGCTGGTGCGCAAGGGCCGCCCGCTGTTCCGGGGTGAGCGGGTGGACCGGGCGCCCCGTGCGGTCGAACAGGATCATGTGGGTGTCGTGCAGATCGGTGGGCAGATCCGCCGGATGCTCGGTCACCACCCCCGTACTCTCGTCGCGCACCACGATCCGGCCGCCGCCCTCGTGGATCATGACGTAGGCGTGCGCACCGACGACCCGCCTGCCCGGACCGGCGTGATAGCCGTCGACCACCAGCGCCATCGCGCCCTTGCGCATCCGTGACAGCCGCCGGGCGATCGCGTCGTGATCGCTGACCTTCACCATCCGGCCACCGGCATCCGCCTGGACCTCCGCGGCGGTCATACCTTCCGGTCCCACCGTGCGTTCGGGCACGCGGACGGTTTTGCTGCCGGTGAGATCCTTGATCAGGCGCAGCGCCAGTTCGGCACAGCGACCGCGCGTGGAGTCGCGTCGGGTGGTTGCCGGTTTCGCCGGTTCCGGTGTGCCCTGATGGTCCGGAGCGGGTTGCTCCTCACGACGGGGTCGGGCCTGGGTGTGCTCGCCATCGGCGGGATGGGCGGGCATACCGGGTACGGCCTGGTCCTCGGGGCGGATGCGGCCGGAATCGTCGCGCGTGTGCCGCGCGGTGGTCTCACCGGTCTCGGGATCGCGTGGTCTGGCGACCGATCCATCGTGGTTTCCGTCGGCTGCCGGGCGACGACGTGAGGAGTCACGCCGCGCACCGGATTCGTCCTGTGCCCCATCGGCTTCGGGACGGGGTCCGCCCGCGTCGGCCGACTCGTGACCGGGATGGGGCCTGGCCCCCGCATCGTCGCGTGGAGTTCCGGCTGGGGCGTCGTCCGCCGAATCGTGCCGGGAGGCAGGCCCACTCGATTCACCGGCTCGATCGACGGGCCGAGGGTGAGCATCGGATTCGGCAGGGGGCGTGCCGAATTCGCCGGCTCGGGGCCGCCCGGGATGATTCCCCTCGGCATCCCGGGGCGCATCTCGCTCGCCGGCCTGCTCCAGATCCCTGGGCTCCGCGGTATCGGAATCACGCGGCGCGGAGCGGCCGGGGTCGCGAGCGGCGTCGTCCGGATTCCGCGTACCCCGCACATCCCCGCGACCGGAATCGACATCCCGACCGGGCGAGGACACTTCCGCGCCGGTCTCGCGCGGCTTCGCCGACTCTCCGTATTCGTCCGGCGCCCCGGCTCTTTCGTGTTGTTCACCCGTACCGCGGCGAGACTCGGCCCCCGGTCCTCGATCGGCACGTGATCCGGTGGCACGCTCCCGCGTGGATCCCGCCTCGGCGCGGCCGGGCTCGGCGGTGACCCGCTCCCCCTCGCTCGCGCCGGCCCGGCCCCCGCCGCGCGACGACTCGGAATCGGTCACCCGGGCCTGCACCCGCGAATCGACGGCGGGCCGGGCACCGGACGCATCGGCCGAACCCGCGCGGGCCGGCGTCCGGCCGTCGCCGGCGCCGGTGCCGCGGTTGAGATCGGAGGCAGGGCGCCCATCACCCCCGACGCGGGCGTCGGCACCGCGCCCCGCACCGGTGCGGGGCGCCTCGGAACCGCCGACCGGCGAGGCACCGCGCGCATCGATGGGCGATGCGCCCGTTCCGGCACCGGCGGACGTGCCCGGACCGGACGCGGCCGACGCACCCGGCGTGCTCGCGCCGGGGGTGTCGGCCTGCGAGGGCGGCGGCGACTCCGGTCCGGAGGACGCTGCGCCCGTGCCGGTTTCGTGCGCACCGGGGTGCGATACCGGCGTATCCGAGGTCACGGCAGGCGTCGCATCGTGTCCGGCGCCACCCGGGTGATTCGTCACCGGCATGGACGGCGAATCGTGCACCGCCGGACCGGCGGACGCCGTCGACTCGGGTGGCGCGCTCGAATCCACCGGACCGGATCGGTCCTGCGCCGACGTCCGCGGACTCGGCGGGGAGGATTCCGAATGGTCTTGTGGTGCAGAGTGTTCTGGTGCCGGCCCCGCTCCGGACGCGGGCGGTTGGTGGGCGCCGGCGGTCGTGGTGGGCGCACCGGCCCGGCTGTCGTGCCCATTCGACACCGGCTCACCGCGCACCGGCCCCGGCCCCGGCGCCCCCGGATCACCGTGTACCGCCCGCGTATTACCGTGCGGCGCGACACCATTGCCGTTCGGCACATCAGCGTGCACATTCGGCACGGTGCCGTCGTGCTGAAAGGTGTCCAGACCGCCGATAGTGCCCAGATCCGCACGCGGCGCGTTCAGTTTCCAGAACGGCGAGTTCTCGAAATGGCTGTGCGCGAAATTGTGATTCAGCGCCGATCCGCCACCGGTGATGGCGCCGGCGCTGAACATCCGCCAATCGACGTGGGTGTGCTTCAGATTGTCGAGCGCGGTACCCAGATCGCCGTGCGCCAGATCGGAGGCGAACTGCCAGCCGACCGAGCCACCGAAGGCGGCCGCGGAGTTCACCAGCCCCGAGCCGGCACCGATTCCGGCGCGAGTGAGGTTCACACCCCACTTCGAGGTGATATCCCCGGCCTCGTTGCGGAAGGCGTTGCCGAACTTGCGCCCCAGCGCTTCACCGAATCCGCCACCGGCGGCGCCACCCACACCGGCGGCGAAGGTGGTGACCCCGAGCTGATTCCAGTCCAGACCCTTGCGATGCCCCTGCCACACCTGAAATTCCTGTACCGCGAAGTCCTGCAGCGCGCCCAGGGCCGCGTTCAGCAGCACATGCCGGAACAGGAATCGCACCACGGCGTTCTCGGCCAGCCGGCCCGCCCACCCAGCCATCGCGGTGAGCATGCGCCGGAACATCATTCGCACCGCGACGCGGGTGGCGATGATGATGCCGGCCTCCTCCGCCGGCGCGGTCGGCGGGAAGATCCACACCGCGGCGATATCGGCGGCGGTGATCACCAGCGTCGAATAGAACATCAACTTGGTGTATTGGATCTGGGTACCGCCGCCGTCGACCGAATCGCCGATCTGATCGAAGTATCCCGCCAGCGCCTCCAGCGAATCCTTGCCGGTGCGCATGCCGTCGAAGGTGTCGCTCATCTGCTGGCGGCCGTCACCCGCCGGATAGGCGGCCAAGGTCGCGGACTTGGCCTCGTCCATCAGATGCAGAATTTCGCGCAGCTCGTCCGCGGCGGTGTGCCAGTCACCGGCCAGCGCCCACATCTCGTCTTCGTTGCCGTGCGGCCATTCCATTCCGATGGCAGCACCCAGCCACTCGAGCCAGCTGGGAAACTCGATCATGCGCCGCTCTCCCGGGTCACCAACTGGAGTCGGTGACCCGGCGTTCCGGCTCGACCGGATAGGTCTCGGCATCCTCGAACCGGAGCTCGTCCTCGCCGTAGCCGGCGCTCCGTTCCGGTGAATGCGGCGGGGCCAGTGAGGGTTCCGGTGCGGTCGGCAGCCGCATATCGGGCATGCCCTCGATCAGGTCGGTGAGCTTGGGCAGGCGCGCCCGGCGTTCCCGCAGCGGCGCCATCAGTGCCCGATGCTTCTCGGCCAGATCCTTCGATGCCGCCTGAGCGGCCTCCGTCACCGCGCGCGCGATCTCCGAATAGCTCAGATCCTCGATACCGGCGCCGAATGTGGTCTCGATGACAGTGCCGTCGGCATTCACGCTCACCGTGACCCGCTTCTTGCGCACCGAGGCGGTGCCGGTCAATTCGGCACGGTCACGCTGGATCTCGGCGATCACCCGCAGCTGTTGTTTGGCCTCACCGAGGATTCCCACCAGCTCGGCCTGCATATGCTCGTTGGTCATCGGAAGCCGTCGGTATTGCCGTGCTCCATCGTCTCCAGATAGGTGGCGCTATCGGTCTGGCCGTCGGAAACCTTCTGGAAGGCGTCGGCGAAGCCGCGGGCGCCGGTGACCATGTTGTCGTGCGCGGCCAGATAGCCGTCACCCGAACCGCTGCCCGCGAACTGCTCGCCCAGACTGTCGTCCCCCCAGCAGTTTCCGTAGCCGCTGGTCTTGCCGTGCAGTGTGGTCAGCACGCGCTCGATGTGATCGCGCACATCCTGTGTCTTCCCGGCGGCGGTGCGGAGCTTCGCCACCTCGACCTCGATCTCGTTCGCCATCGTCGGTCCCTCCATCCCACTACCGGCCGGCGCCCGTAGACGTTGGTATCCGACATTGGCAGTGCCGG
The DNA here is from genome assembly GCF_020733635.1 of Nocardia spumae. Taxonomy (NCBI): domain Bacteria; kingdom Bacillati; phylum Actinomycetota; class Actinomycetes; order Mycobacteriales; family Nocardiaceae; genus Nocardia; species Nocardia spumae. The sequence continues at coordinate 6,177,057 of NZ_JAJFZL010000001.1, forward strand.
GAGAATCGTCAGTGGCGCCGACGTGAACGCACGATGGCCGCCGCTGAAAACACCGCGCACACCGGCTGCTTCGCCGCGGACACGCAGGTATCACCGGTGAACGACGGAGCGGTCACCCTCCTGCTCGAAGCGTGGGACCGGCGTCGGCGACTGCCACCTCACCGACTGCCCGACGGCCGCCGGGAGCGTTACCACCATGGCTCCGTGCCCTCAACGGCGACGAACTCGAAAAAGTCCATGTTGCCGATCTCCAGATTGCAGGCGAGCGATCCGATCATGCGGCGGGGAAGGATGGCGGGCTGCCCTGGGGTGTTGTACAAGTCGACAGCGGTCAACGGCCGGTCGGGCTCGGCAAAGGTCCTGGCGTCGGCGAGAACGACCAGCGTGGTGTGTTCCCCGGTATCTGTCGCGGGCGGCGGGACCAGCGCCGGGACCTCACCCGGCAGCAGGCCCTCGAAGGCACGGTCGTCGACGACCGATGCCGTCAGCGGATAGTTGTCCACGTCGATCTCGTCCAGGTCCAGGTCCGCGCCGACACAGCCGTCCTCGTCGGCCCCGCCCAACTCGTCGAGCAGGGCGCGCCACCCCTCCTCGTCGCCGAAGTCGGCACGGACCAGCAACACGTCAGCGGTGGAGGGCAGTGCCGGGAAGGGCCGGCGCGGCGGCGCGATCGGCACGGGAAGGGCCGGTCGGCCGCCGTCCCCCTGGTACATGCCGTACACGTCCATCTCGCGCACCAGATCGTCGAAGGTGAGTGCGCCGCCCAGCAGCGCGGCCAGGATCTCACCGAGCCGGTCCGACGGGACCCGGACCCCGCGCCCTGGTACCGCCGCCAGGTCCACCAGCAGCGGCCCGCCTCCGCCGTACGCGACCTGAATATCCGCCAAGACGGCGACCGGCGGCACCGCGCCACCGTCTACGACCAGCGCCGGGACATTTCCGCCGTGCAGGTAGTCCCACCTGCGGTCCTCGATCGGGCGCAGCCGCACCCCGCCGTCCCCGACGACGAGCACATCGTCTTCCCGGCGCCCCGCGAGCTCGTCGAGTAGCTCGCCCCACATTGCCGTGCCGTCCTCATAGCTCGTACAAATCAACAGCACTTCACCGGTCTCCGCCGGGGGAAGCATGGGATAGGGCATGACACTCCTGTGAAAGTTTGCGGTCGCCTCGCCGTCATCGGCCCTGGCCGTGAGGACGTGTCCCGCAGGGTATCCCGGGCGGACCGGCACCCGCTCGAGGATCAATTCGACCTCTGGAAAACACCCGCGCGCACCGCCCCCGCGGCCGATAGCCCACGATGGAGCGCATGCGAATCCTGGTACAGCGTGTCGCCTCGGCCCGGGTCACGGTCGGCGACGAGGTGGTCGGGCAGATCGACCCCGCCGCGATGGGAGTGCCGCACGGTCTGCTCGCACTGGTGGGCGTCACCGGCACCGATACCGCTGCGATCGCGAAAACCCTGGCCGACAAGCTATTTCGCCTGCGCATCCTGGACGGCGAACGCTCCGCCGCCGATCTGGGCGCACCCATCCTGGTGGTCAGCCAGTTCACCCTCTACGCCGACACCGCCAAGGGACGCAGGCCCTCGTGGTCGGCCGCAGCACCCGGCCCGGTCGCCGAACCCCTGGTCACCGAGTTCGCCAACGCACTGCGCGAACTCGGCGCCACCGTCGCGACGGGCCGCTTCGGCGCGCATATGCAGGTGTCACTGGTGAACGACGGACCGGTCACCCTCCTGCTCGAAGCGTGAGACGGGACTCCGTCGGATCGGCGTCAGGTCGGTATCAGGCGGCCGGACAACGGTGGTTGCATCCCACTGACGAGCGCGGCGCCTACTCCTCCACCTCCTGAAAATCGTTCATTCGCTCGAGAATCAGTTCTGCCTCGGTGTCGATCCAATCGGCCAGTCCGGCCGAACCCATTCCGATCGCGACGGGTGCGGGCTCCTCCAGCGGCATCACATACCGGCCGTCGCCGGGCAGATCCCGCCACAGGCGAGCGACCGAGATACGGCCGCGGGGACCGAATTTCGACCGTCCCTGTGTCACGCGGACGGTGCCGCAGTAGTCGGCGGGAATGTCGAAGAAGACCGAACTGGTCAGGCCGTAGTCGTCATCGTCATCGTCATCGGCGACCATGGAACCGCTGCCCGAGGGCCGAGCGCCGCCACCGCCGCTGATATCGATCTCGATCGGCCCACGCCGGCCGGGTTCGGCGGGCGGCATCAGGCCGACCACGGTCTCCCCCAGCGCCCGCGGATCGCAGGCCACGATCGTGAAACCCTCGGCGTGATTGATGGTTTCACCGGGAATCTGCGTGACCAGGAATCCGCGGGAACCGAGTCGCCCGGCATAGAAGCGCACTCGCTTGCGCGGATTGTCGAAATCGTCGTCCTCCCAGACCTCGCCGCCGATCAGCACCTCGGGCAGCACCATGGTGTCCACGATCGCCTCGAAGGCGCTGTCACCGCGACTCTCCAATTCCGCTCGGGTGCGGCGCCATTCGCGTTCGTAGTCGTCCATGTACGGAATGCGGCTGGTGATGCTGAACATCGACGGCACCAGACCGAAGAACCGGGTGTCGCACAACACCTTGAATTCCAGGTCCGTCAGAGTCCACCTCGTCACTGTCCCTCGCTCACGGCTCGATCACCGGCTTGACCCGGAAGGGGGTGTCGCCCATGGCATCGTCCAGCCAATCCGTGGAGGTCAGATATTTCGGCCGGCGATGCTGACCCTGCGCCCCGGAATTGCCCGCACTCGACGCCGGAGTACCCGACATTCCGGGCTGGCCGGGTTGTCCTGGCTGACCGGCCTGCTGGTCGTACCCGTCGTGCTGTCCCGGTCCGTAGGACGAGACGTCCGCGGGCAGGGACGCACGCGGGAATCTGTCGGGTCGGCGCGGTTCGTCGAGCTGCGGCGGCGGGGTCGTCCCGCCGCCGGATCCGGCGTCATCACCTCCGCCGCCGAAATCGGCGCCACCTCCACCGGCTCCGGAGCTGTCGCCTCCGCCGCCACCCGGGTCGAGTTGCGCGGCGATATCCGACAGTCCCTCCAGACCGGGGGTTCGGCCGAGTTCACGCAGCCGGTCCGCCAGTGCGTGCATGGGATCGCCGGTCCCGGTCCCGGTCAACAACTCGTCCAGGCCGGGGATACTCGACAACAGATTCCTCAGATCCGGATCGCTCGACAGCAACCCCTCCAATCCCGTTGTGCCGGGGACCCATTGGTCAAGTCCCGGAATACCCGCCAGCAGGTGGCTCAGCTGCGGATTGCTCGCGAGCAACTGATCGAATCCGGGAAGGCCGTGCAGCAGTTGCCCCAGCCCCGCCAGGCCGTCGTGAGCCTGCTGCCCGAGCTGGTTCAGTGCCTGCTCACCGCCCGTGAGCAGCGATTCGAGCGGATTGGGCGACCCCGCGCTTCCACCCGACAGCAGGGACGCGAGGGGGTTCGAGGAGTTGCCGGTGGTCCCGCCGCCCAGCAGGGATTCCAGCGGATTCGCACTGCCCGTCGTGACCGATTCGCCGTGGGGATTCACCTCGCCGTTCGTCGGAACCGGGGAATCCTGTTGTCCCGCAAGTCCGGACAACAGATCATCCAGGGAGGGTTGCTGTCCGTTCCTGGCCGCGTTCGCACCGGACTGCGGGTTTCTGCCGAGGCTCGACGGGATCGTCGACGATCCCGACCCGGACCCTGTACCGCTCGAACCCGAACCGCTGCCCCTCGGCCCCGAGTACGGCGTGCTGCTCGGTCCTGAACTGCTGCCGGAGGATCCGCCGCCGGTGTCGCCGAGCCCGTAGGAGCTGAGCAGATCGTTCAGGTTCGGCAGTTGCTGCTGCTGGTTCGTCTCGCCGCCACCGGAGCCGCTGCCGTACCCGTTCCGGTTCCGCGATCCCTGGCCGTTCTTACCGGACGATCCGGAACCGCCACCGTAAGCGCCACTCGAGCCGCCTCCGTACCCGGAGCCGTCACCGTTGTCGCCGCCGGTGCCTTCACCGCTGCCGTAACCGTCGCCACCGCCGGAGTCTCCGCCACCGTAACCGCCACCGTTGCCGGAACCTTCGCCGTTGCCGTATCCGTCGCTGTTGCCGTTGCCGTATCCGTCGCTGTTGCCGTTGCCGTAGCCGTTGCCGTTCCCCTGGCCGTTGCCGTAGCCGTTACCACTACCATTTCCACTGCCCTGGCCGTTGCCACTGCCATTGGTGGCACCCGAACCCTCTTGATACCCGGCCTGATACCCCTCGTTGTAGGCCGCCTGCAACTCTTGCTGATTGGCACCTTGGCCGTTTCCGTTGCCATTGCCCTGGCCGTTCCCGTTGCCATTGCCTTGGCTGTTCCCGTTGCCATTGCCCTGGCCGTTCCCGTTGCCATTGCCCTGGCCGTTCCCGTTCCCATTGCCCTGGCCGTTCCCGTTCCCATTGCCCTGGCCGTTTCCGTTCCCATTGCCCTGGCCGTTGCCGTTGCCGTTCCCATTGCCGTTGCCATTGCCCTGGCCGTTCCCGTTGCCATTGCCGTTGCCCTGGCCGTTCCCATTGCCATTGCCGCCACCCGAGTTGCTGCCGCCACCGGGCTGGCCGGGGATCTCGATCGTCGGAATCGTCGAGATCGTCGATTTCATGGGTTCCGCGTAGTACTTCTTGTAGTGGTCGCGAAATTCGTCGGTGTGGTGGTTCTTGCAGCCGGTCTTCTCCTTGGCTCCGGGCGCCGGCATCGACTTGCGGGTGGCCTCGAGCCAGTCGCTGGTGTAGCGCAGACTCGCGCCGGTGACCTTGATCGCGTCGATCAGATCTTGCGCACTGTTCTTGTAATTGCGCACAGCGTTGACCGCCGCGGTGGCCGAGTCACCGGTCCAATCGTCCTGTAGTTTGGCGATCTGGTCGGCGTATTTGGTCAGATGATCGGACAACGCTTTCGACATGCCGTCCCAGAACCCGGACAGATCCATCGGCGGTTGCGAGTGAATCGTCTGTCCCAGCTGGATCAGCTGGTCCCAGTCCAGGCTTTCGGCGTTCTCGATATTGATGGTGACCTGATCGGTCTTTCCGCCGTAGCCCTGGATCGCCTCGGGGAAACTCGGCATCGTCCAGCTGTCATCCACCATGTCGATGCCGAGGTCGGCGACCACGCTGCCGGTCGCCGTCGCCGTCGGCACCTTCACATTGCTGTTGGTCTTCTTGGGGTTGGCCAGATTGTCGAAGTTGAACTTCGAGCTGTTCTCGTGGGCATCGAAGGTCTTACCGGCGGCGACGAAGGTGTCGTACTGATCGCGCACCACATTCGCATGGGTCATCAGCGAGTCGTACAACGCCGAACCGTGTTTGCTGTACACGCCCGCGAGATCGCGGCTGGACTGCAGGAAACTGAAGGCACCGACCGAGTCCGCGCGAGCATCGCGCACCGATTGCGCCAGCACCTCGAGATTCGCGATCAACAGTGCCGCGGAATCGGTGGCCGCCTTGACGTCCTTGGTATCGAATTTCAGCTTCCCGGCATTGGCCGAGCCCAGCACCTGGGTCCATTCGGTGGTGTCCGCATTCGGCACTGTCATGATCCGCCTCCGAGGCCCGTGCGCGCGCCGTCCTCGGCGGATCTGAATTGGTCGGCTGCCGTTCGCTCACCCTCACCGAATTGGTGCAGGGCGTCGGCCATGCTGTAACCGCCCTCGATCATGTTCTTCCGCGTCGCCTTGTAGCCCTTGTCGCCATCGGCGAACTTCTTGCCGGACTTGTCATTTCCCCACGGCTGATTGGTGGCATCGTTCTCGATTCCGGTCAGCGTGCCGTTCAAGGTGTCGATCACCTCCCGAACCTTCCGCGAGACTTCCTCGGGCAGATCAGCGGCCTTGGTCAGCGCGTCGACATCTACCTCGATACTCTCCGCCATTTGTCAGTCCCTACCTGTGTGCCTACAACTCGAGCGGCTTGTCGACATTCGGATCGCCCGCATTCGGGCCCGCACCGGACTGATCGGGCGGCGGTCCCGACGATTCCGCGGCATCGAGCCACGCCTGCGCGCCGGGCGCATCCGGTGCGTCGTAGTGCGCCGGCATCGGCCCGATATCCGGAACCCGTTTCGGCCGGGTCTTGGCGCGATAGTCCTTACCCGGCCCGAGCGGAATGGGCCCGCGATGCTCACCCGAACCGTCCGCGGGATTCGGATTGCCGCCGGGGCTATTTCCGGCCGGCGGCGCGGGCGCGGGACGCGACGGCACCATGTAATTCGGATCCGACGGATCACGAAAACCACCACCCGCATTCACCGGCGGCGCGGGCGCAGGACGCGACGGCACCATATAGTTCGGATCCGACGGATCACGAAAACCACCCTGCCCACCAGCCGCATTCACCGGCGGCGCGGGCGCAGGACGCGACGGCACCATATAGTTCGGATCCGACGGATCACGAAAACCGCCACCACCGTTGCCCGTATTCGACCCGTTGCCGGTCGGATTCCCCGCCCCGCCGGCCGGGTGCACCGCTCCTCCCCCCGAGTGCGTCGTTGTGCTGTCTGCGAGCACCGGTCGCGGCGTCAACGGGTTGTTCACGGGCGGTGTCTTCGGCGGGGCCCAGGGCGCCTTCTGATTCATCCACAGATTGAAACGAGGATCGTTGCTGTTGGGTCCGGTCGTCTTCGTGCCCAGACCGCGCATCCCACCGACCATCCCGCCGCGAGCCGCACTGCCCACCCAGCCTTCGGGGCTGGAGAACGCGCCGGCGATATCGCCGGTCACCGCACCGGAGCCGATATTGCCGAATACGTTTCCGACGACACCGGCTGTCGCGCCGATGGTCGCGCCCTGCACGAAGAAGCCGGACCGGAACGGCATATTGGTGATCGCGCCGCCGAACTTCTTGTCGAGATTGCTGATCCCGAAACCCATATAGCGCCCGAGCTCCCGGCTGGGAATCGTGCTCAACGCGGACGCCGCCCAGGACGCGCCGAACTCCTTCCAGTTGAAGCCGTGCCGCTTACCGTCCGCGATCTGGGCGCCCTGCACGATCGCATTCGTCGCCGGCCCCCACAGGGCGCCCTCACCGAACTTCAGCGTGTAGACGCCCATTCCCTTGGCGGTGGGAAGGATGGTCTTGGCCTTGTACTTCCAGGTCTGGCCCCGCATCCCCTTCCAGGTATCGGCAGAGAGGATGTGTTTGATCCAGTACCGGGAAGCGCCGTTGAGTTCGGCCCGGGTGGCGAATCCCAGTTTCGACCAGGCACGTTCGAGTGCGTTCTGGAGTGCGTCGGCGATGAATTTCACGATCGAACGGGTGGTGCCGACGGCCGCTGCCTCCACGGCCGGCGCGGTCGGCGGGAACAGCCAGGCCCAGGCGATCTCGACGAGCAGAATGCACAGCGAGACAATGATATTGATCTTCGCCGATTGCAGTTCGGTACCGACGTCGAAGGTCGAATCGCTGATCGTCTTGAACCCCTCGGCCATCGTGGCCAGCGACTGATCCCCCTGGAGGAACGCGTCGAACAGGTGCCCGATCTGCTCGGCCGCGTCACCCGACGGAAAGGCCGCCATAGCAGCGGTTTTCGCGCTCTCGATACCGGATACCTGCGCCGCGAGGTCCTTGTGCGCCTGATCCCACGCACGCGACACCGCCCACATCGTGTCCTCGTCACCGTCGGGCCAGCTCGCACCGGCGACCCAGGCGATCGGTCGCACCGGCGGCGGAAGATACAGGCTCACGGGGAATCAGTCCTCGTCGGAGACCATCGAACGGCGCACACTGCCGTCCGCGGAACCATCGGATCGGGCCTCGCGATAGTCCTCGGGCCGCTTCGGTACCGGAGGAGCGGTCGGCATCATCTCCCCCAGATCCGGTGCACCCTCGATAATTTCGGACAGTTTGGGCAGCTGCATCTTTCGGTCACGCAGCGGTCGCATGAGCTCCCCGCCCAGGCGCAGCACCTCCGCGGCGGCCTGCTGCACGGCCGCGGTCATGCCGGCGGCGATCTCGTCGTAGGTCAGATCCGAGATGTCGTCGGCGAATGTCGTTTCGATCAGCAGGCCGTCGGCATTGACCGTGACCTCGATTCGCTGCTCACAGGTGCGCGCGGTGGCGGTCAGCCGCGAACGGCGCAGCTGGATCTCCGCGATCCCGCGCAGCTGCTCGTCGAGCCCTTCCAGGACCGTCATCATGTCGGCCCGCAACCGTTCGTTGACCACCGTCACCTCCGCCCGTCGGACCCCCGCATCGAATACACCAACACACGCGGTTGAATATCCGGTGGCGCACAATGAAATTCGACAGGACAAGACTCGGATCAACGAAGTCCGGCAGCGGCGCGGTCAGCGTGGCGCGCCGCCGTGCACCCGGCGCAGATGTTCGGCCAGAGCCTCGAAGACCAGGAAGTTCGGGATATCGCGGACCATCGCGGAGGTCAGCGCGAACCACCTCCCGGCCACATCCACGCTGAGCCTGCCGTCGCTGATGGCCACCTGATTCACCTGTGTCCACGGCGCCGACTTACGGGTGGAACCGACCTCGTACCACGTCATCCACAGTTCACCGAAGACCAGCCGATGCCCGGCCTGCAGGGCGGCCAGCGCCTGCGGCAGCTGGGTTTCGGTGACAGCCCGCTGAATCGACGGCCCCCACTCCTGCGGGTTCGAAATGCCGTCGCCGATCACGAAATTCACGCCCGCGATATCAGTGAAGGTGTACGTGTAGGTCGTGCCGATGTGATGGTTGTTGCGCATATGCCGGACGATGCTCTGATAGATCGTCGTGCTGTCGTAGCGAGCCACCCACAGGCGTCCCTGCCGGGCCGCGACGAGACCGGCGTCGTAGAGATCCAGCCGCGCCCCCGCATAGCTGCGCGCGTAGCGATACGAGCGGATCAGCGCGGGCAACATGACGATCGGGGCGATCACGCACAGGATCCCGACCACCGGCTGCGCGACCGCGAACGAGATCACCGCGCCGATCAACCCGGCGATCGACAGCACCAACAGGACGAGGTAGCCGCCGTTGCGCGGCGGGACCGGCAGATAGGTCTGCCGATGCCGGCCCAACCCCGTGCGCGCGGCCGCATCCCCGATGGCGGCGCCCACATCCTGATCGCTGTGATTCGCCATGGCCGGACCGGTCACGGTTCCCCCTCCGTCGTGCTAGAGCCGTAACGGCGAGCGTAGTCGAGGGCCGCCGCCGGGGCGGCAGGCGGTTCGCTCGCGGACCGGGCTGTGGCACACCCGCAGCGCCCGGCCGACCCGTTTGTGAGATGTCCAATGCCGCGCCCGGAATCGACCGGCCGCACCGGACCCGGAGCTAGGTTCTCGGCCAGCAGATATTTCACCGTCGTAGGCGGACCCGGAGGTGGTTCGCCGGACGTGAGGAGGCCCCGTGATCCACCGCAGAAACATCCTGAACCCCGGCGCCCGCGAGGTTCTCGACTATTTCGGCAAATGTCCCGAATGCGGCTATCCCGCCACCGCTTCGGCCGATTTCGCCGAGGCGACCACCGTCGTCGCCCGCTGCGACCGCCCGTGCGGCTGGACGGGCGCGGTGCCGCTCACCACGATGACCGCTCGTCCGTCGTAGAACGCACAACGCACCCGCGCCGAGTCGGCAGCGAGTGCGTTGTGCGACAACGATATTCGAACTTATTCGGGTCGAACGGTCAGAATGCGGGGGCCGTCCTCGGTCACCGCGACCGTGTGCTCCCAATGGGCGGCACGGCTGCCGTCACTGGTGACGACGGTCCAATCGTCCTCGAGTACCACGGTTTCGGTGGTGCCCAGCGTCAGCATCGGCTCGATGGCCAGTACCGAACCGACCACCAGCTTCGGCCCCCGGCCGGGTGCGCCCTCGTTGGCGAGGAACGGATCCATATGCATCTGCCGGCCGATGCCGTGCCCGCCGTATCCGTCGACGATGCCGTAGGCCCGGCCGTGCTCCTGTTCCGCGGCCCGGGTGCCCAGCTCGATGGCATGCGAAATATCGGTGAGCCGGTTGCCCGGCAGCATGGCCGCGATTCCGCTCTCCATCGACAGCCGGGTGGCCTCGCTCAGCAACCGGTCGGCCTCGATGATCTCACCGATTCCGAAGGTCCAGGCCGAGTCACCGTGCCAGCCGTCGAGAATCGCACCGCAGTCGATGGACACCAGATCGCCCTCGGTCAGAACCTCGTCCTTGGACGGAATCCCGTGCACCACACGATCGTTCACCGACGAGCAGATCGAACCCGGAAATCCGTGGTAGCCCTTGAACGACGGTACGGCGCCCGCGTCGCGAATGGTCTGCTCGGCGACCTCGTCCAGCTCCCAGGTCGACACGCCGGGCCCGGCGGCCGCGCGGACGGCGACCAGCGCACGCCCGACGATCGCCCCGGCCGCGGCCATGGCATCCAGCTCACCGGCGGTGCGGAAAGGCACCACCTTCTTCTGCTTGAGGCCGAATACCATTCGCGTCAGCGACCCAGCACGCGCAGGACGCGGGCGTTGACCTCGTCGACCTCGCCCACGCCGTCGACGGCGAGGATCAAGCCGTCGTAGTGCTGCAACAGCGGTGCGGTCTCGTCGCGGTACACCTGCATACGGTTGCGGATGACCTCTTCGGTGTCGTCGTCACGGCCGCGGCCGAGCATCCGCTCCACCACTACGTCGTCGGCCACCTCGAAGCTGACCACGCCGTCCAGCGCGTGGCCGGACTGCTGCAGCATCTTCTCCAGCGCCACCGCCTGATCGACGGTGCGCGGGTAGCCGTCGAGCACGAACCCGTTGGCGGCATCCGGTTCCGCGATCCGCGACTCCACCATGCGGTTGGTCACATCGCTGGGCACCAGATCGCCGGCGTCGAGGTACTTCTTGGCCTCGCGGCCCAGCGGGGTCTGCTGGGAGATGTTCGCGCGGAACAAATTCCCCGTGGAGATGTGCGGCACACCCAGCTTGTCCGACAGCAGTTCGGCCTGTGTCCCTTTACCGGCACCCGGCGGTCCGAGCAGTACGAGTCTCACTTGAGGAACCCTTCGTAATTTCTGTTCATCAGTTGGCTCTCGATCTGTTTGACCGTATCGAGGCCGACGCTCACGACGATCAGCACCGACGTACCACCGAACGGCAGGAAGTTCGAACCACCACCGCCGCCGCCGATGTGCAGCAGCAGGTTGGGCAGTACGGCAACAGCACCGAGATAGATCGAACCGGGGAGGGTGATTCGGCTCAGTACATAGTTCAGATAGTCGGCGGTCGGCTTGCCCGGACGGTAACCGGGAATGAACCCACCGAACTTCTTCATCTCGTCCGCGCGTTCCTCCGGATTGAAGGTGATCGCGACGTAGAAATAGGTGAAGAACACGATCAACGCGAAGTAGATCACCACATACACCGGGTTGCCCGGGTTGACGAGATACTTCTGGATGATCTTCTGCCACCAGCTGTCGGAGTTCGACGACTGGGTCAACTGGGCGACCAGGTTCGGCAGATACAACAGCGACGACGCGAAGATCACCGGGATGACACCCGCCTGATTGACCTTCAGCGGTAGATAGGTCGACGACCCGCCGTACATCTTGCGTCCGACGACGCGCTTGGCGTACTGGACGGGTATTCGGCGCTGGCCCTGTTCGACGAAGATCACGCCGACGATCACCACGAAGGCGGCGAAACACACCAGCCCGAAGATCAGGCCGCCCTTGCTGTCGAGGATCTGCTTGCCCTCGGTCGGGATGCGCGCCGCGATACCGGCGAAGATCAGCAGCGACATACCGTTGCCGATACCGCGCTCGGTGATCTGCTCACCGAACCACATCACCAGCGCCGCACCGGCGGTCATCACCAGCACGATGATGATCATGCCGAAGACACTGGTGTCGGCCAGGATGTCCTGTGGGCAGCCGCGCAGCAGCTGGCCACGCGCGGCCAGCGCCACCAGACCGGTGGCCTGCAGCACCGCCAGCGCGATCGACAGATAACGCGTGTACTGCGTCATCTTGTTCTGACCGGATTGGCCCTCTTTTCGCAGTTCCTCGAACCGCGGGATGACCACCGTCAGCAACTGGATGATGATGCTCGCGGTGATGTAGGGCATGATCCCGATCGCGAACACCGACAGCTGCAGCAGCGCACCACCCGAGAACAGGTTGATGAGCTGGTAGATGCCGGCATTGTCACCGCCGGAGACGACGTCGATGCAATGGCGGATCGCCTTGTAGTCGACACCGGGCGACGGCAGCGAGGCACCGACGCGGTACAACGCGATCAGGCCCAGCGTGAAGAGAATCTTCCGCCGTAAGTCCGGGGTCCGGAAAGCCGACACGAAGGCGGAAAGCACAGATCCTCCTGGCTGACGACACGGGGGTCACGCCCACTTCCGCTGTCTCGGCACATACCGGAGGCCCAAACGAATGGATCCGGCCTTGTGCCGCGACGACGGGGCAGACTGGTTGGCAGACAACACTTGAACTCTAACAGCGACGCCGGACGGGCTCTCACCCGTCCGGCGCCCAGACTGTATTACCGCGCTGATCGCACGTTCGCGCTCCGCGGCATCAGTAACTGTCAGCCCAGCTCGGTAGCGGTGCCACCGGCGGCGGCGATCTTCTCCTTGGCAGAGCCTGAGAATTTGTCGGCGCTGACCTGAACGGCCACGCCGATCTCGCCCTCGCCGAGCACCTTCACCAACTGGTTCTTACGCACGGCACCGGCAGCGACCAACTCGTCCTTGCCGATGGTGCCGCCCTGCGGGAACAGGCGCGCGATATCGCCGACGTTCACGACCTGGTACTCGACGCGGAACGGGTTGGTGAACCCCTTCAGCTTCGGCAGGCGCATGTGGATCGGCATCTGGCCGCCCTCGAAACGGGCCGGCACGTTCTTGCGAGCCTTCGTACCCTTGGTACCGCGACCGGCGGTCTTACCCTTGGAGCCCTCACCGCGACCCACACGGATCTTCTCGGTCTTGGCGCCCGGGGCGGGCCGCAGGTGGTGCAGCTTGATGGGGGTCATGCGGTTTCCTCCTCAACGGAAACGAGGTGGCGCACGACGTTGATCAGCCCGCGGTTCTGGGCGTTGTCCTCGCGGACCACGGTCTGGCGGATACCGCGCAGGCCGAGGGTGCGAAGCGACTCCCGCTGATTCTTCTTGGCGCCGATCGTGGACTTGATCTGGGTCACCTTGAGCTGTGCCATATCAGACTCCCTGTCCGGCACGTGCACGCAGCATGCCCGCCGGGGCAACGTCCTCGATCGGCAGACCGCGGCGAGCGGCCACCTCTTCCGGACGCTGCAGCATCTTCAGGGCCGCGACGGTGGCGTGCACGACGTTGATGGCGTTGTCGCTACCGAGCGACTTGGCCAGGATGTCGTGGATGCCCGCGCACTCCAGCACGGCACGCGCCGCACCACCGGCGATCACACCGGTACCGGGCGAGGCCGGACGCAGCATGACGACACCGGCGGCAGCCTCACCCTGCACCGGGTGCGTGATGGTGCTGCCGATCATGGGAACGCGGAAGAAGCCCTTGCGAGCCTCCTCGACACCCTTCTGGATGGCCGCGGGAACTTCCTTGGCCTTGCCGTATCCGACACCGACCAGGCCGTTGCCGTCACCCACGATCACGAGGGCGGTGAAGCTGAAGCGACGACCACCCTTCACGACCTTGGACACACGGTTGATCGCGACTACGCGCTCGAGCTGGTTCTTCTCGGCGGCATTGTCACGACGGTCACCGCCGCGACGGTCGCGACCGCCACCACGCTGATCGCGCTCGTTGCCACCCTGTCCGGCGGGTCCGCTGCCGCCGTCACGCCGCTGACGTCCCGGCATCAGACGTTCCTTCCGTTCATGGTCATTCGGTCCATGGGCTGAATCCGCATCAGAACTTCAACCCACCTTCGCGAGCAGCATCGGCGAGAGCGGCGATGCGGCCGTGATAGTCGTGGCCACCGCGATCGAAGACCACGGTGTCGACACCGGCGGCCTTGGCGCGAGCCGCGATCAGCTCGCCGACCTTGGCGCCCTTGGCCGACTTGTCACCGTCGAGCGCGCGCACGTCGGCCTCGATCGAGGACGCCGAGGCGACGGTCTTGCCGACGGAGTCGTCGACCAGCTGAGCGTGCAGGTGCCGCGAGGAGCGGAACACGATCAGGCGCGGACGCTCGGCGGTGCCGAGGACCTTCTTGCGCAGACGGAAGTGCCGGCGGGTCTTGGAAACCCGGCGACGAGTCGACGCATCTTTACCGACCGGCTTGCGGGCGGCTTTCTGAGCTTCAGTTTGTGCCATGGCTTACTTACCCGTCTTTCCGACCTTGCGGCGAACGACCTCGCCGGCGTAGCGGATGCCCTTGCCCTTGTACGGGTCGGGCTTACGCAGGCCGTGGATCACCGCGGCGATCTGGCCGACCTTCTGCTTGTCGATGCCGGACACCGAGAACTTGGTGGGAGCCTCGACCTGGAAGGTGATGCCCTCGGGAGCCTCGACCGGAACCGGGTGGCTGTAGCCGAGGGCGAACTCGAGGTTCGAGCCCTTCTGCTGCACGCGGTAACCGACGCCGAAGATTTCCATCTTCTTCTCGTAGCCCTGCGTCACGCCGACGATCATGTTGCTGATCAGCGTGCGGCTCAGGCCGTGCAGCGAACGGTTGCGGCGCTCGTCGTCGGGACGGGCCACCTCCAGCTCGCCGTTCTCGGCCTTCGTGACGACGATCGGCTCGGCGACGGTGTGCGACAGGGTGCCCTTGGGCCCCTTCACCGATACGGCCTGGCCGTCGATGGTCACCTCGACGCCGGCGGGAACCGGGATCGGCTTCTTACCGATACGCGACATTGTTCCTACCTCCCTTACCAGACGTAGGCGAGGACTTCCCCGCCCACACCCTGCTGCTTGGCCTGACGGTCGGTGAGCAGGCCCTTCGACGTGGAGATAATTGCCACGCCCAGACCGCCCAGCACCTTGGGCAGGTTGGTGGATTTCGCGTACACCCGCAGACCCGGCTTCGAGACGCGGCGCACACCCTGCAGGCTGCGCTCCCGGCTCTGGCCGTACTTCAGGTCGACGATCAGGGTCTGGCCGACGGGCGCCTCTTCGGTGCGGTAGTCGGCGATGTAGCCCTCGCGCTTGAGAATCTCGGCGATGTTCGCCTTGAGCTTCGAGTGCGGAGCCTTCACCTGATCGTGGTACGCCGAGTTGGCGTTGCGCAGACGGGTCAGAAAGTCTGCGATCGGATCAGTCATGGTCATGTGTTGACCGTTACCTTTCTCGCCGCGGTTCCCATACAGCACCGTCACGCGGGGCGGTCGTGGGCCTACGACAATTTCGGCTGGTCCGGACGACACCTTTGCCGACCGGATTGATTGCAGTCACCCGGAGCTTCGCGCACGCATATGGGCACGAGGGTGCCCGAGCAACCGGTCTAGTGTAGGCGAGGCGTTCGAGCAGCCAAAATCGGGGGCGCTGCGCGGGCGCCGGGCGAGGCGCCCGATCGGCGTGATCGGCCGGTCCGATTCTCGCAGCGCGATCCCTTCACCCGAAGTCGTCGCGCTATTCCGCGCCCACCGGACGACGGTGACGCTCAGTACCAGGACGACACGCCGCACCGATTTCCGGAACACGCACCGCCGGAAGGTCTTTCACAGGTTTTTCTGAGGTTGCCCTGATACCTTTTGCCCGTATTCGCCCAGGCACGACGACACACGGGGAAGCCGCCTGCCATGAGCCTCGATCAACCACATCGCCTACTCGTTCTCGGCTACGGATCGCTACTCGCGGCGGTCGCGGGATTCGTCAACGCGGTCGCCATCCTGGTCCTCGCGTTCCCGGTCGGCAACCTGACCGCGACGACGACGAAACTGGGGATGGATGTCGCCGATCCGATGCTCCACGAGGGCAGCGTTCTCGCGTTCATCATCCTCGGGTTCCTGATCGGGGCCATGATCGCCGGGGCGGCGCTGAGCCCGGCCGACCGACATGCGGGAGCGCGGCACAGCGCGGTCATGTCCTTCGAGGCATTCCTGCTGATCTCGGCGTTCATGCTGACCGACAACACCGTGGCGGTCATTCTGGCGGCCATCGCCTGCGGTATGCAGAACGGAACGACGTCCAGCCTGCGCGCTATGCAGATCCGCACCACACATTTCACTGGCACCCTGACCGACCTGGGCCTGTTGATCGGCCGCTCACCCCAATACGGTTTCGACGCGTGGAAAGGCATCGTCCTGTCGGCCACGGTCGTCACGTTCATCGGCGGCGGCGTCGCGGGTACGGTGGCCGGCAGCCGAATCGGCGATGCGGCACTGCTGATTCCCGCCGGGATATGCATCGCGGTCGCCGTCGTCGGGCTGGGGTACGACCTCTGGCGCACCGCGTACATTCGGGCGAATCAGCCCACACCGTCACCCCGAATCGGCCACGCCGACACCGAGATCGGAGACGACTTGGTAGCCGTGCGTCACCACGCCGGCTGATCCGACTCCGCCCGCCGCACCACCGACCCGCACCACCGACCCGCACCGCGCCGTCACACCGTCTGCTCCGAGGACGGCTCCACTCGTCCCCGGGGCGGCCCGCCGATCCGGTCGCGGTGCGGCCGAGCCGACGGTCGCGGTGATGGCGACCTGGTCACGAGAACGGCAGCTCAGCGGTCCGGTGGTGTGTGATCACACCTCGAGATCGGCCTCGATGGCCTTCAGGCGGTGCCGGGCCAGCGCGAGATTGGCCCGGGACCGGTCCAGTGCCAGATACATGAACAGCCCCTTGGCCGTCCGGCCCGTCATCGGGCGGATGATGTGGTACTGGCTGGACAGCGAGATCAGGATGTCCTCGATCTCCTCGTTGAGCCCGAGCTGTTCGATGGTGCGCAGCTTGGCCCGCACCACCTCGGTGTTGCCGGCGCCCGCGACCTGCAGATCCAGGGACTTGGAACTACCGAGCATGCCCAGCGACATACCGCTGTTGTAGTCGACGACAGCCGCGCCGAGCGCGCCGTCCACCGCCATCATTTCCTTCAGTGCCAGATCGAGATTGGACATGGGTGTTCCCTTTCATTCGGTGTTACTGAACCCGGTCGGCGCGATGCTTGCCGCTCGGGGTCGTCAGGCGCTCGGCGATCGCACGAGCCGCCGGACGCGATTCCAGGTGCAGCCGGCCGACATTCACCTCGGGTTCCGCCAGCACGGTCAGCGATGTCCAGTCCGCCGCGTAGACCACCACGTGACCACCGGTGCCACGCACCACCACCTCGTGGAATCCGCCGCCGACCGCGGTGGCGGCGAGCCGCTCCGACAGCGCCAGCTGGGACGCGGACAGTGCGGCCATTCCGGTGGGTTCGATCTGGGGCGGCAGGTCGTGGGCGATGAGCAGCCCGTCACTGGATGCCACCAGCGCACCGATCAGTCCGGGGACGCGCTCGCGCAACGCCTTCAGTTCCGCCAGCACCGCTTCGTTCGGCTCGGGTTCCGATATCGACACCTTGCTGAACCTTCCCATCAGATCGCCGAGCAGCTTCTTCCGCGCGGTCACGCAAGTTCCTCCAACGCCGCCCGCAGGCGGACGAGCACGTCCAGGTCGACCGGCGATTCCCAACGATCGGGCGGCGCAACCGATACCGCGTGCCGCCGGCGCCGGACCAGCGGCGGCATACCGGCGGAATCGGCGGCGGCCGGTGCCGACAGCACCGGCTGCTCGAGCAGACCCGCCAGCGTCAGGTCCCGGACCGCCACCAGACAGCCGTAACTGGTGCGCCCGAGCTCGGCGGCGATATCGGCGATCGTGCGCCGACCGTCGACGGCGGCCAGCACCTCGGCCTGACCGCCGGTGAGCGCGATGCGCCGGCGCCGCACCCGCCGCACCGGGACGACCGGCGTCCGTGCGACCAGGTCGGCCGGCCACGGACCGGATTCGGGATCGCCGCGACGCGCGCATTCGTGGACGAGCAACCGGGGATTGATATGGCAGATCGGCGTCAACCAGTGCTCGGGCGCGGGTTCGAATTCGGCGACCGCCGGTGCGGAGAGCAGAAAGTAGGCGGCGTCGAAAAGCGACAGCAGGGCAAGGGTTTCCAACTGCGGCCGCGACAGCAGAGGTCCGGGATCTCCCGAGTCGGCCCGTTGCCAATCCTCGGCGGTCGCCACACCCGCCTCCACCACGAGCCGGCCCAATCCGGTCGTGCGCCGGCAATCGGCGGTGACGACCTCGCCCCGGGCGAAGTGGAACGAACCGTCCCCCGCGTGCAATACCCCGGTACTTCCCTGTTCCTCCAGCCGCGTCATAGCCACGGCCAGGTCAGCGCCCATGACTGCCTTGGGCCAGTTCGGACAGGATGGCGCGCAGTTGATACCGGGACATCGCCAGGTTTCCGGTCTCCTCGTCGAAGAGGACATGCACGAAAAGCCTGCCGTCGAAGTCGCCGTCGACCAGATTGAGCAGGTGATAACCATTGGTGCCGCACACGATGATCTCGGTGACGTCGTCGTCGGGTTCCGCACCCAGCGCCGGACAGTTCAGCACGGCGCGCACCACATCCGTTGTGGCAGCGGCATCCTCGTGCTCGTCTATCGGATCATGCCTGCCCGCGGCGGCGACGGCGAGACCACTCGCCCCGTCCACCAACGTCACTCCACGCGCCCCTGGAACATCCATGATCCGTTTCAGGCACTCGTCAATACTGGTCACCCACGTCACCCGCTCGTAGACTTCGGCCCTTTTGAAACGGTGACGTTACACACTGATTCGAAGGATGGCCATTTGGAGGGGAAATTTCCGGCAAATTCGGTGTGCCGCACGATATCCGACCCCTATCAGGGCTGGTGCAGCCGAAATCCGTTCCTCACCCCCGCAACTCGGCCGGTCCCACTCACCGGCCGAGTTCCGACTGGACGGTCGAGCAAACCACGGTGCGCACCCATTTGGGCATCCGGACAGAGCAGACGCGCCATGTGTCCTGAACGACCTCCACGCACCACGGCCGTCCGTGATGATGCGCGAGAACGAGACCGGATCGACAGCGGCCCGGACGGATACGCCCCCGCATCTTCCGGCGCGCCCGGACGGGCCGCGGCACAAGCCGGGTCAGAAGGATTCGAAACTCGGCTGGACTGCTCGGTCGGCGATCAACTCGTCCACGTCCTGCGGCTCCAGGAATTCCAACTCGGCCCGGTCGACAACGTCCTCGGATTTCGGATTGCGTAGCCGGTCGACGAAGTGGAGCACGAATCCACTGAATGGGCCGTCGAATACTTCGGTGCCGACTTCGTGCACCATCGTCACGATCTTCCAGCGCTCCGGGTCCGGATCGCAAGGTAGGAAGAAGTGCTCGTCGCCGCTGTAGTCATAACCCCAGGAAATGAGCCCGCCTGGTTCGGGGTGGATCGGATAGGGCACGTCGTCGGGATCGTCTTCGCGCAACTCGCCGAATGTTTCATGGATGGTCCGCATGCGCGGGAGCAGCGGACTGCTGGTTCCCTGCGGATGAAAGACCACCAGCTCTCCGGAAATCACACCGCTGCCGTAGGTATCGAGAAACGCCTTGAAGTCGCTCGGCAGCCCCGAGCCGATGTAGCTCTCGACCTCGGCCCAATCACCCGCGGGGCGACGAAGCGAGGGAGAGCCCAGCAGCCGCATGAGTTCGTCGAGATCCGTCATGTACTTCCCCATTCCATCGGCGATCGCGCGTGGTCAAGGTATCCGCGCGAGGCGGATCGCGGTGTGGGCCCGTTGCCAGGAATGAGAAGGACTCGCACACGGAACACCGGGACGAACGGCTTGCCCTTATCGACGGTTCTGCTGTGCGCGCGGAGTCTCCGACGCAAGGAAGGGTGCGGACTCGGTGAGTCCGTACCCTTTCTCGATTCGATTGTCGCGCAACGCGCGGGGGCGACCGGCCAGCCCCTGCGCCCAGGAGCCGTGCCTCAAGGCGTGCAACACCCGTCTTGACGATCTCGGTGCGGAAATGGCCAAACAGCTTCAACAGAAATTCCTCGAGCAAGCCACCGGAACCGACAACTCCATCGACGCCGTGATAGCGGACAACGTCGAAGTTGTGAAGAACATGCGCGAGGTGAGGGCGATCTCGATAGCGAGACTAACCGGACAGGACTACACCGACGCGCAAGCGGTGAACTCGATCATCTACCAGGCCTCTAGCACCAAGGCAGCACTGCTCATCGCCTGACCACGTGATGCAAAACAGGCAGTAGGACAAAGCATAATGCCGCACCGACCAGTGCCACAACGATTCCCGATCCGAATTGGCGAGCCCTTCCGCCTACTGCATACAGAATGGCTACCACAAGGACCTCAACACCATACAGAGGGACCAGGATGATGAACAGATATCCAGTGATGAAGGGGGTCACCACGTTTATGGTCAGTCCTGCGGCAGCAGTTCGGAAGGACACGGGGCCGAACCAGTGGGCACGTTCCGGCCATGGCTGAGACTGCTCTTGCCGCAACGGAACCTCCTACCTGGTCGTAAGATAGAGCAGGCCGATTACAGCTGAAGCGATTACCCAGATGGCCGCGGCTGTCGTTGCGGCAAGAGCCATTCCGCGTATCGCGCCACGGGCCTTCCACCCCAATACCCGAAGGCGGTCGCGAAGCTCACCGACGATGCCGACGTGCTGCTCGAGTACTTCAAGTACCCGGCCGAGCATTGGGTGCACCTGCGCACCACAACCCCGTTGAATCCACCTTCGCGACCGTCCGGTTGCGGACCAGGGTGACCAAGGGGCCGGAGTCGAGGGCAGCGAGGATGGCGATGGCCTACAAGCTGATCGAGGCAGCCCAGTCGCGGTGGCGGGCGGTCAACGCACCGCGCCTGGTCGCGTTGGTTCGTGCCGGTACGTTGTTCCACAAGGGCAAGCTCCTCGAACGACCCGTCGACATCACCCCCGATCCGTCACCTGAGCCGCCGGTGTCCGAGGTCGCCCGACCAGGCACGAACCCATCCGGGCAAGTGTCACCGACACGTCACGTCCTCACTGGAGAACCACCCTCGACGGGTGAGGCGGGCTACCCCTGTCTCCGTCAGAGTCGGCGTTGTTGAGCAGCGACACACGGATGGAGCAGGCATGACCGAGGCGGCGAACGTGACGACGGCCGGCGATACTCGAGAGGGCGAACCTGCGTCGCCGCCGCTGTTGCGGCAGATCAACGGTGGCCGCTGGTTCGAGCAGGCCGAGGCGGAGGCGCTGCGGGCGGAGCTGTTCTACCAGCGCGCGGTGCACGCCTACACCACGATGCTTCCCGCGTTGAACGTGATCGGGATGCGCGACGGGTCGGAGGCCGCGTTCGGGAAGGGGTACCACGTCCTGCCGATCTGGAAGGACCGGATGGACAGTCGCACCTGGGTCCCCACACCCAACGCGGACGTCATTTACGCGATGAGCTACCTCGACCTGGCACGGACCGGACCACTGGTGGTCAACGCGCCGGCGAACGTCATCGGCATGTTCACCGACTTCTTCCAGCGCACTCTCACCGACGTCGGCGCGGTCGGTCCCGACCGCGGCCGCGGTGGGCTGTTTCTGCTGCTCCCGCCGAACTACGACGGGCACGTCCCGGCCGGGTACTACACGTTCGAGTCCTCGACCTACAACGTTTTCCTGTTCTTCCGCACCGTCATGGGACAGGGCGACGGAGAACCCGACCCGTCGGCCGGTGTCGCCGTGGCCGAACGCACCCGTATCTACCCGCTGTGGGAGGAGGAGAAGGACGTGCCGGCGATGGAGTTCCCCAACGCCAGCGGCCTGCGGGTGAACATGATGTACCCGACCGACTTCTCCTTCTGGACCAAGCTCAAGGAGTTCGTCGACTACGAGCCGGTCGCGGCGATCACTCCGGAGTTGCGCGGCGTGCTGGCCTCGATCGGCATCGTCCAGAACCGTCCGTTCGCACCGACCGACTGGCAGCGCACCCAGCTCGACCGCGCCGTCATCGACGCCCCGAAGATGATCCTCGCGAGCGCTCAACTCGGCCGCGCGGACGACCGCCACCTCTATTACGAGGACCGGCAGTGGGAGGTCGCGTGGGCCGGCGCCACCGCGGAGTGGATGCAGCAGTCCTACCTCGACATCGACGCCCGTGCGCGGTTCTTCCAGTACGCCTACTCGTCGGCCCCGGCGATGAATATCCACACCACCGGCGCCGGCGCCAAGTACCCGTACGCGATCCGCGACCGGGACGGTGAGTTCCTCGACGGATCGCACACCTACAAGCTGCACCTGCCGCCCAACCCCCCGGCTGGCTTGTTCTGGGCGGCGACCGCCTACAACGTCACCGACGGCACCATGCCCGAAACCGACGAGCTGTTGCCCTCGACGAACGGCTACTACGACATACCGAAGAACGAGGACGGTTCGATCGACCTGTGGTTCGGGCCGGAGCAGCCCGACGGAGTGGCCGACGCAGCGTTTGTGAAGGTGATCCCTGGCCGCCACTTCGTCGGCTGTTTCCGGCTGTACGGTACTGGCGTCGAGTTCTACGACCAGTCCTGGAAGCCGGATGATTTCGTGAAGACGACCTGACCCTCAATCGAAGCCCAGATCCACAGGATTTGACGATTCCTCTCATGGGTGACTCGCAGCCCGCAACTCCATACCGTGGCTACGATCGAAGCATGTCGCATCCGCGCGTCGAACGACCCGATCTTCCCGAATACATGACGTGGGAAGAACTCGAACAATTGCCTGACGAGGTCGCCGGCCAGATCGAGCTGTGGGAAGGTCGTGTCGTCTGGTTGCGGAGGGGCCCGGCCGAGCATCAGGAGTTCACCAATCTCCTGTGGAGTGGACTGCGCCGGTGCGCTCGGGAAGCGATGTCCGCGGACCCGGAGCAGTGCTGGCGAGCCCACACCGAGACGAACGTCTTCTTCGGATCGACGGAGAAATCGGACTTCGTCACACCGGATTTTCTCGTCGCCCGCTGCCTGCCGAACCCCTATCAGGATATCCGTGCCGCAGATGTCCTGCTGGTCGGCGAGGTGCTGTCTCCGTCCAATTCGCAAACCGACATGGAAGACAAGCGGGCCCGCTATGCGCGCGGAGGGATCCCCTGGTACTGGGAGGTCACCCTGGAACGCGAGAAGAGCGCGATAGCCATGATCCGGATATTCGCGCTCGAACGAACCCACGGCGCCCTGCCCGCCGGCGTCCATCCCCTGTATCCGGCCAACTACCTGCTCACGGCCAAATGGACACCGAAGGACTCAGCAGCGATCGACACGGAATTCCCCTTCCTCATTCGCATCCCGTGGTCAGATCTCGAATTCTGAATCGTGGTCGACGAACGCGTATGTAAGGTTGTCGCACAACCTTACATAGGGCTTGTTCGTATCAAAGGTTGTCAGCACGAGCAGACCTCAACGCAAGAAAAGGTACGGACTCGGCCGAGCCCGTACCTTTCCTCGATTCGATTGTCGCGCAACGCGCGTGCGCTACCTCAGTAGCGCGAGCTCACCAGGAGCTCTTGTGCACGCCCGGCAGCT
This sequence comes from Nocardia spumae, assembly GCF_020733635.1. Classification (NCBI taxonomy): domain Bacteria; kingdom Bacillati; phylum Actinomycetota; class Actinomycetes; order Mycobacteriales; family Nocardiaceae; genus Nocardia; species Nocardia spumae. The sequence goes on from NZ_JAJFZL010000001.1 coordinate 6,200,480, forward strand.
CACCGCGGTGCGCCATTTCACGGACGCAGACGCGGCACAGGCCGAACTTGCGGTAGACCGCGCGGGGGCGGCCGCAACGCTGGCAGCGGGTGTAGCCACGAACGGCGAACTTCGGCTTCGCGGCGGCTTTGTTGACGAGAGCTTTCTTAGCCATGTGCTCAGTTCTCCTTGAACGGGAAGCCGAGGTGCTTGAGCAGGGCGCGGCCCTCCTCATCGTTGGTCGCGGTGGTGACGACCGTGATGTCCATACCGCGCGGACGGTCGATGGAGTCCACGTCGATCTCGTGGAACATCGACTGCTCGCTCAGGCCGAACGTGTAGTTGCCGTTGCCGTCGAACTGCTTCGGCGACAGGCCGCGGAAGTCGCGGATACGGGGCAGCGCGATGGACACCAGGCGGTCCAGGAACTCCCACATGCGGTCGCCACGCAGGGTGACGCGCGCACCGATCGGCATGCCCTCGCGCAGCTTGAACTGCGCGATGGACTTACGGGCCTTACGGATCTCCGGCTTCTGACCGGTGATCAGGGCCAGGTCGTTGACGGCGCCGTTGATCAGCTTGGCGTCGCGGGCGGCGTCACCGACACCCATGTTGACGACGACCTTCACCACGCCCGGGATCTGCATCACGTTGGCGTAGTCGAACTCGCTGTTCAGCGCGTCCTTGATCTCCGCGCGGTAGCGCAGCTTCAGACGCGGAGCGATCTTCTCTGTGTTCTCTGCGGTGGTCATGCTCAGATGTCCTTCCCGTTGCGACGGGAGATGCGCACCCGCTTGCCGTTCTCGTCGGTGCGGTAACCCACCCGGGTCGGCTTGCCGTCGGAGTCGACAACCATCACGTTGGACACGTGGATGGGCGCCTCCTGGGTCACGATGCCGCCGGAGCTGGCGCCGCGCTGGTTCGCGGAGTTCGCGACGTGCTTCTTGATCCGGTTCACGCCCTCGACCAGGACCCGGTTCTGCTGCGGGTAGGCCTGGATGACCTTGCCCTTGGCGCCCTTGTCCTTACCCGAGACGACGATCACGGTGTCGCCCTTGTGCACCTTCATGTCAGAGCACCTCCGGGGCCAGCGAAACGATCTTCATGAAACGCTTGTCGCGCAGCTCACGGCCGACGGGGCCGAAGATGCGGGTGCCACGCGGATCGTTGTCCGCCTTGATCAGCACAGCAGCGTTCTCGTCGAACTTGATGTACGAACCGTCGGCGCGCCGGCGCTCCTTGACGGTGCGCACGACGACCGCCTTGACGACATCACCCTTCTTGACGTTGCCGCCGGGGATGGCGTCCTTGACGGTGGCGACGATGACATCGCCGATACCGGCATAGCGACGCGACGACCCGCCGAGCACGCGGATGCACAGAATCTCCTTGGCACCCGTGTTGTCGGCGACGCGCAGCCGCGACTCCTGCTGAATCACTTCAGCTCCTCCTAGACCTGGACGTAATGCACGCCGGATTACCGACCCGACGGGCATGGTCAGTTGCCCCTCAAAACGCGCGCCTGCCAGCGGCGATAGATACTCCATGGAGATCAACCACTGTGGGTTCGCGGCCGAAGTGCGGGTACAGCACCCGCAGGCAACCGGTCAAGTGTAGCGAAGCCGCAGGTAGCCCCCAAATCGGGGCCGGTCGAGACGACGGCGGCGGACTCGCCACCGGCGGCGGCCGAACTCAGCCGATCCTCAGCAGCTCGAGCTAGCCTCTCACGGACACAACCGGCCCCGTCGTTCGGCGGGGCCGCGCTGATGCCGTCGGCATCGCAGGTGCACGAGAAGTCGGGGAGAGGAATTTCTGTGACATCGTCCGGTCGTGACATCCGCCTGGGTCGGCGCTCGTTCCTGATCGCCCTGGGTGCGATACCGGTGGCCACCGCCCTCACGGCGTGCAACAGCGACGACGCGAAGCCGAAACCGCTGACCGGGCCCGACCTGTCCGGCGCCGACACCGCGGTGCGACCGCAGGACGATCTGTATCGCAGTATCAACGGCACCTGGCTGCGGACCTATCAGCTGCCGCCGGACAAGGTCTCCTACGGCACCTTCGCCGAGGTGTCGGACCGGGTGGAAGGGCAGCTGCGCGAGGTCATCGACGGTATCCACAACCCGAAGGACGGGTCCGAGGGCCAGCAGATCCGCGATCTCTACGACGCGCGGATGGATCTGGACACCCTCGAGAAGCTGGGCACCACCCCGTTGCAGCCGATGTTCGAGCGGATCGACGGCGCGGCGAACAAGGCCGAACTGGCGAAGGTGATGGGCGCGCTCCCCCTCGGCGGCCTGATGGGCCTGGGCGTGAGCATCGACCGCAAGAACTCCAACGCCTACATCCCCTCGGTGAGCCAATCCGGGCTGGGAATGAGCGAGCAGTACTACCGCAAACCCGAATTCGCGCAGTACCTCACGGCCTACCGGACGCTGCTGCACAAGCTGGCCACCGGCGCCGGCCTGCCGGATCCCGACGGCGCCGCCGAACGCACGCTCGACCTCGAGCAGCGCATCGCCGCGGGGTTCTGGGACAACGTCCGCACCCGCGACGCCGATGCCACCTACAACCTCATGGGGTGGAACGAGATGGCCGCGCTGGCACCGACGTTCGACTGGGATCCGTGGCTGGCCGGCAGCACCGACCGGCCCAAGGAACTGTTCGCGAACATGGTGGTCGGCGAGCCGTCGTTCGTCACCGCGGCCGGACAGCTGTGGGCCGAGGTCGACATCAACATCTGGCGGGAATGGTTGAAGCTCAGCCTGCTTCGCAAATACGCCAAGTACATGAAGCGGGATCTGTCGGATGCCAACTTCGAATTCCTCAAGGCCACCAGCGGAATCGAGCAGCGACCGGAGCTGTGGAAGTCGGCGGTGGGCGTGGTCGACAGCAATCTCGGCGAACAACTCGGCAAACTGTACGTCGCGAAATACTTTCCGCCGCAGGCCAAGACGCGCGCCAAGGAATTGGTCGACAATCTGCTCGCCGCCTATCGCGAGAATTTCCACAACTCGTCGTGGATGTCACCGCAGACTCGCGAGGCCGCGATCGCCAAATTGGACAAGATCACGGTCAAGATCGGATACCCGGACAAGTGGGTGGACTATTCGAAGCTGAAGGTCACCCGCGGCAAACTGGTCGAATCCCTGCTCGCCATCGAGGCTTTCGAGGCCAAACGGTCGATGGACAAACTGGGGACGCCGGTGGACAAGTCCGAGTGGGGTATGTCCCCGCAGACCGTCAACGCCTACTACGAGGCCACCTCCAATTCGATCAACTTCCCGGCCGCGATCCTGCAGGCGCCGTTCTTCGACACCGATGCCGAACCGGCCGTGAACTACGGCGCAATCGGCGCCACCATCGGCCACGAGATCGGCCACGGATTCGACGATCAGGGGTCGAAGTACAACGGCGACGGGAACCGCGCGGACTGGTGGAACCCGCAGGACAAGGCGGCATTCGAAGGCCGGACGAAACAGCTGATCGACCAGTACGACGCGCTGGTCCCCGAGGGCCTGCCGCCCAGTGACCACGTCAACGGCCAGCTGACCGTCGGCGAGAACCTGGCCGATCTGCGCGGTCTCATGATCGCGCTGGCCGCCTTCCGCATCGAGGAGGGCAAGAACGGCCGCAGCACCCCGGACTACACGCCGATGTTCCAGTCCTGGGGCCGCAACTGGCGAGAGAAGCAGACCCAGCAGGCACTGGAACAGCAGGTCGCCACCGATCCGCACTCCCCCGGCGAATTCCGCTGCAACCAGGTCGTCCGCAATCTGCCCGAGTTCTACGCGACCTTCGGCGTCAAGGAGGGCGACAAGCTGTTCCTGCCCCAGGATCAGCGCGTCAGCCTGTAGTCCGAGTGCCGCCGCCGGCGTCCGGCGGCGGCACTCGGCGGCGCACTCAGTGGGTGATGAGGTGCCAGTCCTCCGGGAGGTTGGTGGCGGTGACCTGATCACCGACCACGGCGATATCGACCGTGGTGCCGCCCAGGCGCAGGTCGGTGAGTTCGATACACCCCCAGCGCGGGGGCAGATGCGGGAGCACGGTCACCGTGCGATGCGGGACGTCGGGGTCGAGGCCGAGGAACGAGCGGACCAGCAGCAGCGGGGCCGCACTGGACCAGGCCTGCGGTGAACACGAGGTCGGATACGGGACCGGGGCCGAGAACCTGGTGCGCTGGAATCCGCAGAACAACTCCGGTAGCCGCCCACCGAACGCCGATGCGGCATCGAGCAAACCGTTGGACAGGCGGGTGGCCAGATCGACCGCACCGGGAATGTGGCGGTAGCGCAGCAGTCCGGCGACCGTGATGGCGGTGTCGTGCGGCCAGACCGAACCGTTGTGATAGCTCATCGGATTGAACGCACCCATACCGGAAGACAGTGTGCGCAAACCGAATCCGGAATCCATCTCCGCGGTGGACAGGTGGTGGATCAGCTGCTCGGCGTGTTCGTCGGGCACGATGCCCGACCACATGCAGTGGCCGACATTGCTCGTGAGCGCGTCGACACGCTGTTTGCGGCCATCCAATGCGATGGCATACCAGCCCTTTTCGGGCATCCAGAAGGATTCGGCGAACTTGGTGCGCAGTTCGGCGGCCCGGTCGCGCCATGTGGCGGCCTTGTGCGCCTCACCGAATTCCTCGGCGAGTTCGGCGCGGGCCAGCATGGCCGCGAAGACGTAGCTCTGCACCTCGCACAGCGCGATCGGGGCCTGCGCGAGATGTCCGGCGGCATCGTTGATACCGTCGAAGCTGTCCTTCCAGCCCTGATTGATCAGACCGCGGTCGGTGGCACGCTGGTATTCCACGAAGCCGTCGCCGTCGCGGTCGCCGAAATGCGATATCCAGTCCAGGGCGGCATCGGCGGCGGGCAACAACGTCTGCACCGCCTCCGGGGAAGCACCCCAGCGCCTGGTCTCGGCCAGCAACATCACGAAAAGCGGTGTGGCGTCGACGGTTCCGTAATAGACCTCACCGCCCAGAGCCAGACCGCCGGAGGGGCCGCGGCGGATCTCGTGCATGATCCGGCCGGGTTCCTCCTCGGTGAGGGCGTCGACCTGCTGGCCCTGCATCTCGGCCAGCTGCTGCATGGTGCCCAGTGCGAGCGAGGAATCCAGCGGCAACGCCATCCAGGCGGTGAGCAGCGAGTCGCGGCCGAACAGCGTCATGAACCAGGGCGCGCCGGCGGCCACGAAGGTGCGATGGCGGCGCTCCTCGCGAATCTGCAAGGCGCCCAGATCGCTTTCCGTGCGCTGCAGTACGGCCGACAGGAGCGGGTCCCCGGTGGTGAGCTTGGTGGCGGTATCGCGCCAGGCCGCCATCTTGCGGCCGGGTTCGCTGGTGCGGTAGTGCTCGCCGGGACGCAGCGCGACGTGCACCCGCTGGTTGGCGACCGTCGGCTGGGCCAGGATCTCGGTCTGCCACCGTCCGGTCGCGGGCACCACGATCCGCCAGGTCAGCGATCCGGGCAGTACGGTCGGCAACTCCGAGGACGAGATCGCCAGGCCCCGAGCCCGATCGGAACGGTCGTTGAGCAGCAGCTCGTTGTCGGTGACCAGGGTTTCGGCGCGCCCGTGACCGGCCCGGCCCTCCTTGACCGCGAACAGGTCCACGAAGTCGGCGTCGGCGCGCAGTTCCAGCACCACGGCCGTGGGTTCGCGGCCGAGGTTCTCCAGAATGATCGTCTCGCGCATCCCGTCGGCGACCAGGCGTTCGCGCACAACCAGCAGGCTCGAGTCGGCGGCGCCGGAGCGGGGCGGACGGCGCAGGATGAATCGGGCGGTGAAGGCCTCCGGGCTCAGCACCGACAGTGGCTCGAGGCGCTGGCCGTCGACTCGCAGCTCCCAGCGCGAGACCACCCGGGCATCACGGTAGAACAGGCCCTGCGAGGTCCCCGATTCCACATCACCGACCCGGTCGGACAGGCAGAAGGTACTGCCCTCGACCAAAGTCACCGAGCCGTTGAGCAGCGCCGGTTCACCGGCATTGAGTGGCGACGGAGAGGTCATCGCCGAACCCCCCTTCGTCGGCGTCGCGGCCCGGCAAAGCCCTGGGCCGGTTCATCGAGTTCGTCGACTCGAGCATCACCATTGCGAACGGCTCCTCCCTGGATACCGGAACAGCGACTGATCCGGCGTGGGGTCTGTGTGGGCCTATCCGACAACCTTCGGACGAGAACGAGCACTTCGACATTCGAGAGTAACCGCTGCGGGGCACTCGACAGGGTCAATTGTCCGACAGGTCGCGAATCGGCGCGGCCGCGTTCACGAGTGTGATGTCACCGTGGTAGTGGGCCAGTACCCGATGATCCATCACCGCTCGCCACAGCGGAGGCACCACGGCGATCAGGATCACCGCGGCATAGCCGAGCGGCAGTTGTGGCGCCTGCTCGCTGCTGCGCAGCGTCTGATAGCGGCGTCCCGGATTGGCGTGATGGTCGCTGTGCCGCTGCAAATGGAAGAGGAAGACGTTCGTGACGAGGCTGTCGCTGTTCCAGCTGTCGCGCGGGGAGCACCGCGCGTACTGGCCGTCGGCACGTCGCGCCCGCAGCAGCCCGTAGTGCTCGACATAGTTCACCGTCTCCAGCAGGGCCACGCCGATCAGCGCCTGCAGCGCCAGGAACGGGATCACCCGATAGCCGAAGATCAGGATCAACGCGCCGAACAGTACGACGCTCATCGACCAGGCCTGCAACAGATGATTGGCCGGGCTGAACCAGCGCTTACCTCTCCGGGACAGGCGCTCGCCCTCCAGGGCGATGGCCGAGCGCAGACCGCCGAGCACGGTCCGGGGCAGAAACGCCCACAGCGATTCGCCGAACCGGGCGCTGGCGGGATCCTCCGGCGTCGCGACACGCGCATGATGGCCACGGTTGTGCTCGACGAAGAAGTGCCCGTACCCGGACTGCGCCAGCGCGACCTTGGACAGCCAGCGCTCCAGATGCTCGGATCGATGTCCGAGTTCATGGGCGGCGTTGATACCGATCCCCGACACCACCCCCAGGGTCACCGCCAACCCCAAGCTGTCGACCACGGACAATTGACCGCTGGACCAGATGCGGCACGCGATGACCAGCCCGGTGAACTGCATCGGCAGGAAGAGGTATGTGCACCAGCGGTAATAGCGGTCGTGGGACAGCGCCTCGTAGTCGGCGTCGCGTGGATTACTTCCATCGATCCCCACTGCCCAATCCAGCAGCGGAATCACCACGAACACGATGATCGGGCCGATCCACCAGAACACCTCGAGCCCTGTCCGGGCCACCAATTGCGCGGGAAACAGCGCACAGGCCGGGGCGATCAACCCCAGTGTCCACAAATAACGCTTGGGGTCGCGAGCTGTGGAATGTTCGAAGATCGCCATACGCCTCTCGCCCATCCAGACGAAAAACAGCGGAATGAGGGCGCAGACACCGAGAGCGGTTGCGCCGGCCTGATGTTCTTCCAGGATAACCGGTTCGCCGAGTTCTGCCGGCGCTCGATCGAATTCACGTCTCGACCGGCGGTTCCGATGCCGCTACTCGCACAATCGATTCCGGCGCCGTCCCGCTCGGGAGTCCGGCGCCGGAATCGACTGGGTCACTGCCGGGTGCGATCAGGGCAGAGCGGCGCAATTGCTCGGCGCGGGCAGACCCGCGAGCCGATCCGTCATCCATGCCTGGGCTGTCGCCAACGACGGAAAGTAGGCCAGGTCGTGCGTACCCACGATGCCGGTGATGGCGGGCAGCTGAGTATTCGCGTCCAGCTGAACCGGCGTACCGCCGGCACACCACCCGGCGGCCACGGCGCGCACCGGCGGGTAGGGCGTGCCCTCGTCGTTCATGGCCGAGGCGATGAGCACGGGCATCGACGGCGCTTGTGATCCGATGCGCTGTTCGTCGAACGCTTCTTTCAGGGCCGGGGATCGGTCGATGACCGCCGTGAGCGGTTCTCCACTGGTCGTGATGTGAGAAATTTGCCGGATTTGAATATCCAGCGAGGCGGCGATGGCGCATTTACCCAGCGCGTCGTTCATCAGCCCCTTGCCGACATCGTTGATTTCGGCATCGAGAATCGGACGCGTTTCGGGATAATCGGCGACGATGCCGTTGAGGGTGAGCGGGGCCGCGGACCCGACACCGGGCCGACCGTAGTTGTAGCCGATGAAATTCTCCGGATCGACGATGGGCCCGCCGACATAGGCGCCGCGCACATTCAGCTCGGGCGCGTAGCTCGACTGCAATTCCGCCGCCCCGGCGGAGGCCATACCGCCCTGGGAATATCCGAACAGCATGATCGGCGAGTGCGGATTCAGGCCCGAGCCGGGCATTTGCAACGCGGCGCGCGCGGAATCGAGCACCGCGTACGCCTGCGCCTTCCGGTTCAGGAAGTCGTGCACATCGGGGGTGCCCAGGCCGTGATAATCGGTCACCACGACGGCCATACCGCGCGCCAGCAGCGAGGACAGTGCGATCAGGTCGTATTCGGCCAGGGCGTCGTACGGCGGCCGGAACTGCGCGATCTGCGGCAACACCTTCGACGGTGCGCACTGATCGCCTTGGCCCTGCGAACCGACGCCGTACGCGACCAGCGGGCGTTCACCCGGACCCGTCCACGGCAGTATCGGCTCCAGGTAGGTGGCCACCACCGCGGTCGGCGCATCGTGGGTATCGCTGCTGACGTACATCATCTTGGTCGACCGGGCCGGCATCACACCCGGCTGACCGGGAGCCGACAGCGCCAGCGCCGCGGGCTCGGTGCGCAGGATCGCGCCCGGTGGCACCGGCGGGAGCGGAGGCGGCACGTAGAAATCGCCGGCGGCTGCTTGTGCAGGGGGTTGCGCCCATGCGTGTGGAGCGTAAATTGCCCCGCTTGCGGCAAAAATGAGAATTACCAATGCCCAACTGCGTATCCGGCTCCGCACGATGGAGTCCTTCCTGATCTTTATGCACGCCTTGGATAAACAATCGAATGTCGACAGTACCGGCAAGCGAGTGCGTGACCACGGAATCAGAGAGCGGACGATCGGCGTGTCCGCGCCGGCGACCGGGTCGGTCACCGGCGCTCGGATCAGCTCTGCACGGCGCGACGATAGCCGCGCACGGCCAGTGCGCCGAAGACCGCGATCAGGCCCACTGCCCAGGCCACGGTCTGTAGGAACGGGACCAACTGGGGGCCACCGAGAGTGAAATCGCGCATCGCTTCGATGGCACAGCTCATCGGCTGCCCCCGCACGATCGGCTGCAACCAGCCCGGGTAGTTCTCGACCGGGACGAATCCGGAATTGAAGAACATGCCGACCAGCACGACGATCGCGAACAGTTGCGTGACCTTGTCACCGACACTGCTCACACCGACCATCACCACCACCGGGGTGAACCCGGCGATCACGATGACCGGCACCACCAGCACCCCGATCACCCCGCCCCAGCCCTCGTGGAAGCGCAGGCCCAACAGCATGCCGACGATCACCACCACCACGGTGGCGGCGAGGGCACGACCGCATTCGGCCAGCAGCCGACCGATCAGACCGGCCGCGCGATGGATCGGCAGCACCCAGAACCGGCGTAACAGACCGCTCTGCCGTTCCCCGAACAGCGACATACCCGTACCCATCGCGCCGTACATGGCACCGGTGACCGCGATCATCGGCACGAATCCGTAGATGGGGTCGGTGTCGTGCATGGCGCCCAGTGACTTGTCGAGCACCAGGTCGTACATCAGCAGCAGCAGGATCGGGAAGATCAAGGTGGAGGTGATCACCTCCGGCTGGCGCGACCAGCGGCGCAGCAGCCGACCGGCCTCCACCAGACTCTGCGACAGCAGCCCGCCCGCGAGGGGTTCACCGAACGCGGTCCCCGCCGAGAGGTCGACCCGCACCGCCTCGCTCACGCCGCCGCCTCCGGTCGCGTCGTTCATGCCTGCGTTCTCAGCGGGCATTACCGGCTCCCTCCGTGGTTACGCACGCTGCCGCCTCCGGTCGCGTCGTTCATGCCTGCGTTCTCTGCGGGCATTACCGGCTCCCTCCGTGGTTACGCACGCTGCCGCCTCCGGTCGCGTCGTTCATGCCTGCGTTCTCTGCGGGCATTACCGGCTCCCTCCGTGGTTACGCACGCTGCCGCCTCCGGTCGCGTCGTTCATGCCCGGCGCCCTTCCGCTCGCACCGCCAGGACGGCGCCGACAATCAGCAAGCCCACGATCCATGCCACGGCGACGCCCAGTTCGGAGACGTACCGGCCGTCGGCCAGGCCGCGCAGCGCGGCGGTGATCTGGGAGACCGGCTGATTGCGCACATAGGGCTGAATCCAGCCCGGGAAACCCTCTGCCGGAACGAAACCCGTCGAGGTCATGACCAGGAGCAGTTGCGGCCCGAACAGCACCGTGCCGCTGAGTTCGGAGTTGCGGGTGACGGTGCCGAGCGCATCGGTCGCGATGACCAGCGCGCCGCCGAAGGCCAGCACCACCACCACGAAAACGACCGCGGCATCGGCGGAATGGAAGCGAAAGCCGAAGATCGTGCCGATGACCAGCGCCCCGATCAGGGCGGTCACCGACCGCAGCAGGCTGGCGGAGGTCCGGGCCGTCACCGGAATCCACGCCGGGACCGGCATGGACCGCAGCCGGGTGGCCATTCCGCCCACCACCTCCCGTGCGGCGCGGTCACCGGCGAACATGGAGGCGAAGAACATCGCGAACACCGCGATGATGGGCAGCAGGTACTGGGCGTAGTCGACCCCCGGCACCTCGAGCGACCGGCGCAGCGGTACGTAGAAGCACACGAAGAACACCAGTGGCTGGAAGAACGCGAGCACCATATCGCCTTGGCGCAGCGTGGTGCGGATACTCCGCCCGCTCAGCGCACTCAGCTGCGTCCAGGCCGGGACATGGAAGTCTTCGTCCGAGAACTGCCGCGCGGCAGTGGATTTCGTCGCGACCGTCATGCGTCGGCCCCCATCGTCGGCTTGGTCAGCTGGATGAAGACCTCGTCCAGCGACGGGCGGCGCAGTGCGATATCGATCAATTCGATTCCGGCGGTGTTGATCCGGTCCAGCGCCTGCGACAGGGTCGCCGCACCGCCCGGCGCCGGAATCGAGACCCGGTCCCGCGATTCGGCGACCGTCGGCTCACCCAGCTCCGCCAGCGCGGCGACCACGGCCGGCACATCGGCGGCGTCGACCGGGACCACCTCGCAGTAGCTGTCACCCGAGCGCGCCTTGAGCTGGTCGGCGGTGCCCTCGGCGATGACGGTGCCCTTGTCGACGACGATGATGTTGTCGCTCAACGCATCCGCCTCTTCGAGGTACTGCGTGGTGAGCAGAATCGTGACGCCCTGCTCCTTGAGCGAGCGGACCAGCGCCCACAGGCTCTGGCGGCTGACCGGGTCCAGTCCGGTGGTCGGTTCGTCGAGGAAGACCACGCGCGGCGGGCGCACCAGACCGCAGGCGATATCGATGCGCCGGCGCATACCGCCGGAATACTGTCCGACCCGGCGATCACCGGCCTCGGTGAGTGAGAACTGGTCGAGCAGTTCCTCGGCCCGCTGCTGGGCGGGCTTACGCCGCAGTCCCATGAGACGGCCGAACAACACCAGATTCTCGCGACCGCTGAGCATCTCGTCGAGGGCCGCGTACTGGCCGGTGAGCATGATCGACGAGCGCACCCGGGCGGCATCGCGGACCACGTCGTATCCGGCGACCACCGCCCGCCCGGCATCGGGCCGGGTCAGGGTGGACAGGATGGATACGGTGGTGGTCTTCCCGGCCCCGTTCGGTCCCAGCACCCCCAGCACGCTGCCGGTCGGCACGCTGAAAGTGATGTCCCGCAGGGCTTTCACCTCACCGAACGACTTCCGCACCGATTCGACGACGATCGCGGTGTCCGCTCCCGAGACCCCGCCGAATTCTCCCACTGGTTCCGACACACTGTTCTCCGTCTGAATACGACAAGCCGATTAATTTGGTAACGCTAACCTAATAAGGATCCCACCTCCACCCCCTCGCCGGCGATCCGCCGCCTCGGAAAAGTGGCGGAGTGCGGTGGCTCAGACGAGCAGGGAGACCACCTCGTCCAGCGACGCGCCGCCCAGGATCGCGGTGACCGGAAGATCGCGCCGCAACTCCGATTCGATCCGTTTGCGCAGGTCCAGCGCCTGCAGCGAATCCAGGCCGAGAGCGACCAGCGGAATGGTCCCGTCGATGGATTCGGCCGTGCCCAGCCCCATCACGGTGCGCAGGGCCGAGCGCACGGTCTCGGCGGTATCGGCACCCGGCTCCGCCACCGCGGCCGCGGCCGTTTCCGCCGCCGAATCCAGCACGGCGACAGGTGCATTCGAGGTCTCCGCCACCGGCGCCGCCGCGTCGTCCTGCTCCGGTTCGGGCAGTTCGGCGAACAACGGCTGATAGCCGAAGACCGCGTACAGATCGCTGATGCGGCCCCAATCCGCCGCGGCCACCAGCACATTCGCGGCGTCAGGTGCGAATCCCGCGGTCACCGCCCGGGCCGGATCCATCGGCAGCAGGCCCGTTCCGCTGATCTTGGCCAGCGCGTCGGCATTGTCGGCGCCGACCGCGCGCCACAGACCCCACTGGACCGAGGAACACCGCACCCCGTCGGCGCGGTAGCGGGCCGCGGCGACGTCGAGCAGCCGGTTGACCGCCGAGTACACCATGTGACCGCGACCGCCGAGCGTCGCCGACAGCGATGAACACAGCACGATCCGGCCGTTGTCCGTACGCGGGATATGCCGGACGAGTCGCTCCAGCGCAATCGATTTGGCCTGTGCCGCGGCACGAATCGATTCGGGTGTCACGGCGGCCTCGGCGGCGGCGTAGTCGACGGCCGCGTGCACGATCAGCGAGACCGGGGTGTCCCGGAATTCGGCGCCGAGCGCGGCCACCGCCTCCTCGTCGCCGATATCGCAGCCGCGGCGCACGATCTCGGTCTCGCCGATCCGCTCGATATCGCGCAGGCGCGCTATCGCCGCCGCATCGCCGCCGGAACGGCTGACCAGGGTGATCCGGCCCGCACCGGCGGCGGCGAATCGAGCGCAGAAGTCGAGTCCGAGTTTGCCGGTACCACCGATGATCACGACCTCGCGCAGGTCGGCGGCATCGAGCGGGCGATCGTTCGCGGTATCGTCGACGACCAATCGCTTGGCGTGGACACCGCCGTCACGGACGGCGAGTTCGGGCTCCCCGGCGATATGCAGAGCACCGACGAGCGCCTTGGCCGATGCCGCCGGATCGGCGCCGGCGGGCAGATCCACGTGCCGGACCGGGACACCCAGATATTCCGCGGCCAGACAACGGAATCCGGCCTGTGCCGCGGCATGGAACGGATCGGGCACCTCATCGGCCAGCACCTGTTCACCACCGGTGGTGACGAGCCAGATATCGCTCACCCCGGTGTGATCGGCCTGCCACGATCGTTCACCGAGGAAGGCGGCGAGATCGTCGACCGCCGCCGCGGCCGTCGAGTCCGACGACGGCGGCACCAGGACCACGAGGGTATCGGCCGATCCGGAGCCGGCATCGGCGACGACGGTGGCGCCCTGGCGCGGGGCGGCCGCATCGATCGCGGTGACCAGATCACCGCACTGCCCGGTGTGGTCGACCACTGCGATCGCGCGCGGCGGCACCACCTTCCGGCGCCGCAGCTTCGTCCACCGCTCGACGTAGCGCTGCGGCACCACCGTGCCGTCGGCGTTGCGGGCCCCGGCCGCGCGCGGCGCGTCGGCGGTGGCGTACGGGTAGGGCGCCCACAGTGTCTTGGGGCTCATCCGGGTATGCGGGAAGTCCAGCAGCGGCAGCGCCGGGACGCCCTCGCAGGCGCTGTCGCGCAGGCTCTCCCACGCGTAGTCGGCGTCGTGAACGGCGACGGTCGCCAGATTGCGGGTGAACTCGCGCAGATCCTCGGCGCTGCGCCGGGAGGTGCCCAGCGCCTGGAAGGCGCGCTTCGAGCCGGTCGCGGCGAGGTTCTCCTGGATGGCCAGCATCAGCGTGGGATGTTCGGAGATCTCGATGAACGTATCGGCGCCGCGGTCGGCGGCCACCCCGATGGCACGATCGAAGCGAACCCGGTTGCGCAGGTTCAGATACCAGTAGTCGAGCACCGACTGCTCGATCTCGACGCGATCACCGAAGGTGGCGCCGATGAAGTCGATATCACCGGGCAGGAACGAGTAGTTGTCCATACCGTCGCCGACGGTGCGGTTGAGAATCTCGCGGAAGCCGCTCACGTAGGAGGTGTGCGCGGGGTACTGAACCCGGATCTCCTTCGCGAATTTCCCTGCGCCATCGAGCAGTTCGATGATCGCCCGGACCACGTCGCGCTCACCGGAGATGGCCAGGATGTGCTCGGAGTTGACCACCGACAGTTCGGCGAAGCCGGCGTGCCGGGCGAGCAGATCCTCGCACTGGTCGCGGTCGATACCGAGTACGGCCATCGAGTATCCGGACAGCTGCAGACCGTCGACGATCCGCGCGCGGGTGGTGACTATGCGGACCGCGTCGCGCAGCGTCTGCGCACCGGATACGTACGCGGCGGTGATCTCACCCTGTGAATGGCCCACCGTGGCCCGCGGGCGCACCCCGACCGCCTGCCACATCGCGGCCACGCCCACCATCTGCATGAACAACGCGGGCTGGACGTTCTGCGCGCTGTCGTCGGCCGGCGCCTCGGCATCCAGCAGATACGACAGCGGCGACCACCGATAGAGCTCGTGGAAGATCTTGTCGCATTCGTCGACCGCGGTGCGAAAGGCCTCGGAGTGGTCGTAGAGCATGCGGCCCATACCGGGTCGCTGGCTGCCCTGCCCGGGGAAGACGTAGGCGACCCGGCCCCGGGTCGCGGCGCGAGCCGAGACCACGACATCCGGATGCGGCTCCCCCGCGGCGACCGCGCGCAGTCCGCCGAGCAGGCTGTCGCGATCCGTGGCCATCACCAGGGCGCGATATCGCCGCGCGACCCGGGTGCGAAAGAGCATGTCGGCCACCTGATCCGGGGTGACCGCCCGGTGGCCGGCCAGGTAGTCGGCGACGGCCGCCGCTTCCCGGCCCAGCGCCTCGGGAT
Source organism: Nocardia spumae (assembly GCF_020733635.1). Taxonomy (NCBI): domain Bacteria; kingdom Bacillati; phylum Actinomycetota; class Actinomycetes; order Mycobacteriales; family Nocardiaceae; genus Nocardia; species Nocardia spumae. The sequence continues at coordinate 6,215,510 of NZ_JAJFZL010000001.1, forward strand.
TGTCCGCGGACAGCAGCACCGGCACGCTGCCGTCGGGCAGTCGGTAGCTAGACATGGATCTCCTCTTCCACGGCCGGAATGGCCACCAGCGCGTGGGCATTCGTGCCCGAAACCCCGAACGACGAGACGGCCCCGTAGCGAATTCCGTCGTGTGGCTCCCAGTACTCGAGGTCTGCGGCCAGCCGCAGACCCGTTGCCGCCCAGTCGACCTCGGCGGTCGGGTTGTCGGCGAATCGGGTGGGGGCGATGCTGCCGTGGAGTCCGCTCAGCAGTACCTTGATCAGGCCGAGCATGCCCGCGGCCGCCTGAGCGTGGCCCAGATTGGATTTCACCGATCCCAGCCGTGCCGTGCCGCCGCCGTAGACCCGTTGCAGCGCTGTCAGTTCCAGCGGATCGCCGACCGCGGTGCCGGTCCCGTGACCTTCGATCATGCCGACCAGTTCCGGCGCGATACCCGCGGCGTCCACGGTCTTGCGGATCAGCCGCTCCTGGGCCTCGGCACTGGGCACCGCGATCGGCGCGCCGCTGCCGTTGTGGTTGACCCGGGTCGCCAGGATCCGGCCGTAGACGCGATGCCCCAGTTCCCGGGCCCGCGATTCCCGTTCCAGGACGACGATGCCGGCCCCTTCACCCCAGAGGGTGCCGCCGGCGTCGGCCGAATACGGTTTGCACTGCCCATCGGTGGCCAACGCGTTGTTCTTGGAGAATTCGAAGAACGCTCCGGCCGAACCCATGACGCACACCGCCCCGGCCAGTGCCCATTCGCAGTCACCGGCGCGGATCGCGGCGACCGCCATGTGCAGCGCCGACAGCGAGGAGGCGCAGGCGGTATCGACCACGATGGACGGACCGCCCAGACCGAGACAGTTGGAGATGCGCCCGGCCACCGCGCCGAGCGCGGTGCCGGTGGCCCGATATCCGCTGTACTCGTTCACCTCGGCCGCATGCGGGCCGTATTCGGTCGGGGAGGCGCCCATGTAGCAGCCGACGTCCTCGCCGTCGATGGCGCCGGGATTGATGCCCGCGTTCTCCAGTGCCCGCCACGCGACCCGCAGCGCCACCCGCTGTTGCGGATCCATGGCCACGGCCTCGCGCGGGGTGATGCCGAAGAACATCGGATCGAATTCACCTGCGGTATAGAGGAATCCCCCCGCGTCGCGAACCTCGGACCAGCCCTCGATATCCGACAGCGTCAGCAGCCGCTCGAGCGGCCAGCCGCGATCGCGGGGGAACGGGCCGATGAGGTCCCGGGATTCCGCCAGTGCCGCCCAGTACTCGGCGGGTGTCTCGACCCCGCCGGGCGCGTCGATACCGATGCCGGTGACGACGATCGGATCGTGCTCGCTCATCTCGCGGTCTCCAGCTCGGCGGCGAGCAGTTCGGCGATACCCTCGACCTGGTCGTGCAGATAGAAATGCCCGCCGTCGAACATCTCGACGGCGAGATCTCCGGTGGTATGCCGCTGCCATCCGTAGAGCTCGCCCATGGTGACGAAGTCGTCGTCACTGCCGCCCATCGCCTGGATCGGGGCCCGCACCCGCACATCCCGCGCGCACGAATAGCGGTCGAAGGCCGCGTAATCGGCCTTCAGGACCGGCAGTGCCATCGTCATCAGATCGCGGTTGCCGAGCACATCGGCGCCGGTGCCCTGGAGCCCGACGAGATGGTCGAGCAGTTGCTCGTCCTCGGTCGGGTGGTTGGGCATATCGGCTACCCGCGACGGTGCGACGGCGCCGGAGACGGCGAGCAGTCGCACCGGCACACCGGCCGCCTCGGCCAGCCGGGCGAATTCGAAGGCCACGATCGAGCCCATGCTGTGCCCGAAGACGGTGATGGGCTCGCCGCGATGGAACGGAGAGCGGATGAACTCGTCGAACGCTCCGGCGGCGAACTCCGGCAGGGTTTGCGGGGCGACCTCACGGGCCCGGTCCTGACGGCCCGGATACTGCAGGACCACGACATCGAAATTCTCCCGCAGCTGCTTGGAGAACGGCCGGTAGGTCGAGGCGCCCCCGCCCGCGTGCGGACAGATCACCAGCGGCGCGGCGGCGGCCGCCCGAGGCTTGTGGAACTGTCGGATCCAACCGGGTGTTGTTGCCATATCACACATCTCTCTTCACAAGGACTGCCGGCTCGGCCCGGGCCCACGCATCGGCATGCGGGCGCCGGCGGGACGGTCCGGCACCGCCCGGCCGTTGGCATCGGCCGGAACCGCCTCGGACGTCGCGCGGGCGCCCAACTGTTTGCACCCCAAGGGCATTCGATGTGCGCTGGGCGACACAGCGACTCCCTTAGATAGGTGAGGCAAACCTAATATACCCGAGGGTGATCTACCCGGACAGGGGTGGTCGGCCGGGCCGGACCACCGGATCACTGCCACATCCGCCTCATCACCAACAGGCCCTGGTCCTCGTCGCCGAGCACCGCGGCCGCGTCGATCCGCTGATCCGGGGCGTCCGCGATGGCGCGCAGGGTGTTGGAGAAGGCGGTTTCGATGATGCGGGCGTCGTCGTCCTCGAACGCGTCCTCGGCGTAGAAGATCGCCGCCTGCACCGAATCGCTGGGGAGCAGCGAGTTGGCCGGAAAGATCATCAGCAACAGCGCGTTATCGGTCGCTCCCGCGCCCTCGAACGAGGCCAGCTCCAGCCCCGCGCTGCCGAGCAGGCCCTCGAGTTCCTTCCGTCCGGGCGGGTAGGACTCGAAGACGAACATGGTGTCGAACAGCTTGCGGCTGCCGGCGGCACGCAGCGCCGAGGTCAACGGATAGCTGTGGTACTCCATCAGTTCCATGCGCCGGGACTGGACCTCGCTCAGATGCTCGCGCCAGGTGCGGGCGCCGGAGAAGCCGATCACCGCCGGAATGATGTTGGCGAAGCAGCCGATGGCGTTGTCGACCTCGTCGAGATCGGCCGGACGTCCGGAGACCGCCTCACCGAAGACAGTGGTCTCCGCACCCGCCACGTAGCGCAGCGCATTCGCCCACGCCAGCTGGCACACCACACTGAAGGTGGTACCCACCTCGGAAGCCAGCACGGTGAGCCGTTCCACCAACTCGTCGTCGATGGCGAACGAACGCTCGCACGGAATGCCGTCACTGCCCGGTCCCCGGCCGGGCGCGACGAGGCAAGGCCGCACGCCTTCGAGCACCGGCTGCCAGGCCGCCTCCACCGCCTCCCGTTCGGCCTCGACCATGGTCAGGAACTTCCCGAAGGTCTCCGGAGTCGCGATCGGATCCGCTCCCGCGACGGCATATTCGGCGAACACCTCACGCGCCACGAGCTGTCCGGACCACCCGTCGAGCAGCATGTGGTGCATGGTCAGCACCACGGTGTGCACATCGCCGGGCATATGCGCCACGGTGACCCGGGTCAGCGGTCCACGGGCCAGGTCGAACTGCTCGGCCTGGTCGGCCCGATAGAACTCGTGCAGCCGCTCGGTCGCGTCCGGCACGCTCGTCAGATCGATCTCACGCACCGGAATCGGCATATGCCCGGCCACGATCGCGTACGGCCTGCCCGCGTGTGACACCGACAGTGTCACACGCAGATTCGGATACCGGTTCAGGACCGTGTCGAAGGCGCGCCCCAGCCGCGCCACCTCCAGCTCGCCGCGCACCCCGATCAGGGTCTGCACGTTGTAGACGTCGCGAGCGCCGGCGCTCAACGCGGTCAGGTACAGCCCCGCCTGCATCGGCGCGAGCGGGTACACGTCCTCGTATTCGCCGTAGATATCGCGCCAGCGGTCCAGATCGAGCTGAGTCGGACCCACGGCGAGCACATCGCTGGGGCTCAGCCGGCGCATCTGGTCGTCGCGCACCGCCTTCGCCAGTTCGGCCAGCCCCGATTCCCAGAGCCCGGCCACTTCGCGCACATCGTCCTCGGACAGCGGCCCGGCCGGGAAGCGGAAGGACGCCTGCAGAGTCACCCGCTCGCCCTCGGTCAGGGCCACGGTGTTGATGTCGAGCAGCGCCGGAGCGGGCATGGAAGGATTCGCGTGACCTCCCATGTAGCCGAATTCCGGTGCCGCCGAGAAGTTCTCGACGCACTCCTCGGAGCCCGCCGCGGCGAACCGGCCCATGTAGTTGAAGCTGATCTGCGGCGTGCGGTGCCGTGCGAGGGCGGGGCGGGTGTCGGCGTTGAGCCAGCGCAACAGACCCCAGCCGATACCGGATTCGGGCACCGCCAGCAGCTGTTCCTTCACCGCCTTGACCGCCGACTCCACCTCGGAGCCGCCGCTGACGTCGAGGTTCACCGGATAGGTGGTGGTGAACCAGCCCACGGTGTTGGCCAGATCCACTCCGGCGAACAGTGTTTCGACGCGGCCGTGCCGCTCCATGGTCAGCGACACCGTCGCGGCGTCGGATTCGCGGCGCTGCCGGAACCGGTGCACCGCCACCGCCAGCGAGGCGACCTGGATGTCGAGGAAATCGCAACCGAATGCCGTAGTGGCCGTGGTCATCAGGAAGGCGGTGTCGTCGGAGTCCAGCGACGTGGTGATCTCGCGCACCGTGGCGACGGTGTCCACCGCGGGATCCAGTTCGCGGCTGCCGAGCGGCGGATCCACGCCCTCGGCCGCGGCGGTCCAGTACGGCAGGGTGTCGAGCACGCTGTCGGCGGTGGCCAGTCCGGCCAGACTGGTGTTCCAGGTCTTCACCGATGTTCCCGATTCCGCTGCCGCCCCGGGGTTCTCCCACAGCTGGCGCAGATCGTCGTGGATGACGCGCCACGAGACGCCGTCCACCACCAGATGGTGGATCACCAGCAGCAGCCGGCCCTGGGCACCCGCGTCCGATCGCACCCAGATCGCCGCGACCATCCGCCCGGCCGCCGGGTCGAGCAGTTCACTGCCGTGGCGAAGTTGTTCGCGCAGTCGCGAACCCGCCTGCCGATTCCACTCCGCGGCGGGCACGACGATCTCGGTGAGCGTCGGTGCGGGGACCTGCTCGTCCGCGCCCGGGATGTAGTAGGCGGTATGCCCGTCGGGATCGGTGGCCAGCCGGGCTCGCAGCATCGGGTGCCGGTCCACCAGGGCCGCGACCACGGCGGTGACCCGGTCCCGTGTGCTGTGCGGCGGCGTCACCACCGCGGTGGCCTGGCTGTAGGCGCTGTGTTCGGGTGCGGTCTCGGCGAGCACGGTGGCGATCGGATTGAGCGGAATCCAGCCGGTCGCGGCACCGACCTCGGCCAGTGCCGGGGCGCCGCCCGCGACGATCGGCTCGGCCGCCGCCGCGATGCGCGCGATCGTGCGTGCGTCGAACAGCGCGCTGGTGGTGATGAGCAGTCCGCGCTTCTTCAGCGCCGACGCCATCCGGATGGCGGTGATGGAATCGCCGCCCAGCGCGAGGAAGTCGTCGTCGGCGGCCAATGCGGTGGTCTCGGCGATACCGAGTACCTGGCGCACCGCGTCGGCGACGCCGCGTTCGGCCTCGTCGCGCAGCGCACGACCCCGGCCGGTGCTGCCACCGAGATCCGGCGCCGGCAGTGCGCGCCGATCCAGTTTGCCGTTGGCGGTCAGCGGTAGCTCGTCGAGCCGGACCAGTGCCGACGGGATCATGTACTCCGGAAGTCGCCGCGAAAGATACGACGTGATCCGATCGGCGTCCGCGCCTGCGGTGGCGAACTCCGAATCGGCTTCGGGCACGTAGTAGGCCACCAGTGCGAGATCGCCCGCGCTCTGCGGCGCGGTCACCGCCACCGCCGAGGCGATACCCGGCATCCGGCGCAGCACGGTGCCGATCTCACCCAGTTCGATACGGTGGCCGCGCACCTTGACCTGATCGTCGACGCGGCCCAGATATTCCATGCGGCCCTGCGAATTCCAGCGCACGATATCGCCGGTGCGATACATCCGCGCTCCGGGCTCGCCGGCGAAGGGGCAGGCCACGAAGGCCGCGGCGCTCAAATCGGGGCGGCGATGATAGCCGCGGGCCAGCTGCACACCGCCGAGGTAGAGCTCACCGACCACGCCGGGCGGCACTTGCCGCAGGCGCTCATCGAGCACGTAGACCGACGAATTCCATTCGGGCGCACCGATGAGCGCGGAGCGGATGGCGTCCTCGTGCGGATCGATACCGGCGAAGTCCTCGTGCATGAGGTCCATCGCACCCTCGGTCGGGCCGTACAGCCCGAGAACCGTGCCGCCGAAGAAGCGGCTCGATTCCTCGACCAGCGCCGGCGGCACCGATTCACCGCCCAGGTACACGTAGCGCATCGACCGCAGCCGGGCCGGATCCGGGCCGGCGTCGATGAAGGCGCGAACCACACTGGGCACCAGCGAGATCTGCGTGATCCGGTGCCGATGGATGATCCCGGCCAGCGCTTCCACATCCGCCTGCCACCAGTCCGGCGGGGGCAGCACGGTCGCCGAGCCGGTGCACAGCGCGTTCACCAGTTCGAAGACCGAGACGTCGAAGCCGATCGGCGCCTTCTGCAGGATGCGCTCCTCGCCGAACTCCAGATAGTCCCGCATCCACTGCACGTGGTTGGTGACGCCGCGCTGATGAACGATGACGCCCTTGGGGCGGCCGGTGGTTCCGGAGGTGTAGAGCAGATAGGCGGCGTCGAGAGGGTGGATCGGCCGCGGCGGCAGAACCGGTGGCAGCTCGGCGCCGTCGCCGGCGGCCAGTTCCGCGACGACCGCCGGATCGGCGAGATCCACTGTCGGAACGGTGATCTCGACGCTCGGACCCTCGGCCGCCGACACCAGCAGCAAGGTGGGCTCGGCGTCGTCGAGCATGTATTCGACGCGATCGATCGGATAACTGGGATCCACCGGGAAATAGACCGCGCCGACGCGCTGTACGGCCGCGAAGGCGATCGGCAGCCGCTCACTGCGCTCGGCGTAGACCCCGACCCGATCACCCGGGCGCACACCGCGTGCCAGCAGCAGCCGCGCGAGCTCGTCGACCCGGCGATCGAATTCGCGATAGGTCAACTCGAGATCGCCGAACACCACCGCGGTCCGATCCGGATACCGCGCGGTGGCCGCGCGGATCATCGCGTCGATGGAGTCGGCCTCGATATCCACCACGGAGCCGTGCGACCACGCGGACAGCGCGGTGCGATCGGACCGCGACAGCGTCGTCAGCTCGGTGATCGGCCGATCCGCGGTGGCCGCGGCGAGTACCTGGTCGATGTACTCGTGCAGCCGGTCGATGGTCGCGGCGTCGAAAAGATCGGTGCGGTAGGTGATCTGCACATCGGTGCGATCGACGTGCATGAACGTCTCGACCACCAGCGGCAGTAGCGCGGCGCCGTTGTGCATCAGCTCCCAGCTGGTGACGACGCCCGGAAGCTGTGGACCGTCGATCTTCTGATGCAGGAACAGCACCATGGTGTCGAACAGGTTCGAGCCGACGTTGCCGGTGGCCGCGTTGACCGCGCGCACGATGCCTTCCTGCGGGAAGTGCTTGTGGCCGAACCCGTCGGTGATCACCCCGCGCACCTGTGCCACCAGTTCGGCGACGGACACCTCTCCCTCGGCGGCGATTCGCAGCGGAAGCATATTGCTGAGGTTGCCGATCAGCAGCTCCATGCCGGATTCCTCGCGGTTGGCCACGGTGGTGCCGATCACCATGTCGGCGCGGCCGGTCATCTGTCGCAGCGCGAGGTAGTAGGCGGACAGGAACACCGAGAACGGCGTGGTGCGCAACTGTGCGGTCAGTTGGCGCAGGGCGGCGTCGGCGCGCTCGCTCAGCGGCTTGTCGGAACGCTCGCCGCGTTCGGTGACCGCGACCGGACGACGATCGTAGGGCAGCGCCAGTTCGGGCAGCTCGTCACCGAAGCGGCTCTGCCAGAAGCGAATATCCTCGTCGTGATCGTCGGCGGCGAAGCGGTCGGCCTCCCACTCGGCGAAGTCGGCCACCTGCAATCGCAGCGGTTCGGCCTCGACCCGGCCGGTGCGGGCCTGCCGGTAGAACGTCTCCACATCGCGCGAGAGCGCCGGCAGCGTCATACCGTCCCACGCGATGTGCTGAATGACCACGATCGCGACCAGTTCAGTGGCCCGCACCCGGGCGAAGGTGACACGCAGCGACGATTCGGCGGTCAGATCGAAACTCTCGCGGGCCGCGGTCTCGGTGAGCTCGCGCACCCGCGCGCGCGCCGCCTCGGCCCCCGCCGCGGACAGATCCACCTCGCGCAGCCGGGGCGCCAGCTCGGCGTGGATCCGCTGATAGGGCTCGCCGTCGTCATCGGTGTGATAGGTGGTGCGCAGGACCTCGTGCCGACGCACCAGCGCCTCGAACGCCACGTGCAACGCGCGGGTGTCGACCTCGCCGGAGAAGGTCAGCGCCAGGCACAAGTTGTAGGCGGTGCTACCGGGCGAGATCTGCTGGTGCGCCCAGACGTAGCGCTGCCCGAACGACAGCGGCGCCCGCTCGGGATCTCGCCGGACCGGCACCGCGGCGGCGGTGGCCAATCCTTCCTCGGCGAGCCGAGCCGCCATCGCTGCCTGCAGGTCTTCGAGCGAACGCATGTGACGAACCAATCTGTGTACGACGAGAAATCCGGACCGCGATCAGCGTCCGCTACCGGCGAGCGCCGAATCCGCTTGCGGCACTTCGACCTCGGCGAGCTCGAGCAGGATTCGCGAGACCCGCGCGAGCCGACCGGGTGTGGTTTCGGCGGCGAGCAGCCCCGCGCTGATGCGCCGCACCGTGCGGCCGCCGAAAACCTCGGTGACACCGAACTTCTCGACCGCCAGCAGGCCGCGCACCGTGGCGGTGAGGGTGGTGGCCAGAATCGAGTTGCCGCCGATTTCGAAGAAGTCGGTCTCCACTCCCACGCTCTCGACACCGAGAATCTGTGCCGCGATATACGCCACCGCCGCCTCGACCTCGTTCGCGGGGGCGACGAATTCCGATGCCGCCGTCGGCGATCCGCTGTCGAGACCGCGCTTGATCGCCGCCCGGTCGAATTTGCCGTTGGGGGTGAGCGGAATGGTGTCGAGAACGTCGATGAGCTCCGGAATCATGTGCGCGGGAAGGAGGTCGCGCAGTCGCTCGCGCAGCTCGCCGCCGGTGGTTCCCGGTGCGCTGACCGCGGCGGCCAGCCGGCCGGAGTCCGTGACCAGCGCCACGGCCTGCCGCACCTCCGGCAGCGTGGTCAGCGCGGATTCGACCTCACCGAGTTCCACCCGGTAACCGCGGATCTTGACCTGGTGGTCGGCGCGGCCGAGGAAGTCCACGGTGCCATCGGGCAGGTAGCGGGCGAGATCGCCGGTGCGGTACCAGCGCACCCCGTCCGCCTCCGTGAAACGCTGCGCGGTGCGCTCGGGATCGCCGCGGTAGCCGTCGGCGATACTCGTTCCGCCGAGCCACAATTCGCCGGCCACCCAGTCCGGGCAGTCCTCCCCGCGCTCGTTGACCACCCGCATCCGCACGTTGGCCAGCGGGGTGCCGTAGGGCACGCTCGACCGGTCGGCGGGGAAATCGTCGGTGACCTCGCAGACCGTGGAGTGGATCGCCGCCTCGGTGGCGCCGCCGAGACCGGCGAAGCGCAGGCCGGGAACGAGGGCACGCAGGCGGTGCCCCAGATCGGTCCCGACCCGATCACCACCGGTGATCACCAGCCGCAGCGAGCGCAACTGCGCGGCGGCGCTACCCATGACGGCGGGAGCGGCTCCCCCCGTGGTCGCGCGAGCCGCCGCCTCCGGTAGCGTCGCTCCGGCCACGGTGTCGAGCAGCATGCCGATCAGGCCGGGCGCGCAGTTGAGCACGGAGACACCGTGTTCGGCGATCAGCCGTGCCCAGCCCTGGGCGTCGCGCTCGATGCCGGCGTCCACGCAGACCAGGGCGCCACCGACGGCGAGCGGGGCGAAGATGTCGTACACCGATAGATCGAACTCCAGCGACGACAGGCCGAGCAGGCGATCGTCGGCGCCGAGCCCGAAGTGCGCGGCGAGCGCGTCGATGGTGTTGGCGGCAGCGCGGTGGCTGACCTCGACTCCCTTCGGTTCGCCGGTGGATCCGGACGTGAACAGCACGTAGGCGATGCTGTCGGGCGATGCGGAGTGCGCGTGCTCGAGTTTCGGCCCGGTGAGCGCGGTCGTCAGGTCGATCGCCGTGACCTCGCCGGGCAACTCGGCCGGGGAGTCGACGAGGGCGACCCGTGCGCCGGCGCGGGCCAGAATGCGATCCCGGCGCGCGGCGGGCTGCCCGGTGCCGATCGGCACATAGCTGGCACCGGCGGCCAGCACCCCCAGGACGGCGGGAATCTGCCGGTGGCCCTTGCCGATCACGACCGCGACGGTATCGCCGGGACGCACACCCGCATCGGTGAGCGCGTGGCCCACGGCCAGTGCCTGATCGGACAGCTCGCCGTAGCCACTCGCACCGCCGTCGGACCACAGCAGCGCGGGCCGCCGCGGATCCTGTTGCGCGTGTGCGAAGAACGCGTCGTGCAGGGTGCGCTGCCCCAGATCCACCGCGGTGTCGTTGACCTTCGCCCGCACCGCGGCCTGTTCGGCCGGTAGCGCGATGGACAGCGGAGCGTTCCAGTCCGCGCCGGGTTCGACCAGGGCCAGCAGCAGCCGGCGGAATTCGGCGAACATCGCCTCCACCACGCCCTCGGGCATGGCGTCGCGACGCACATCCCAGTTCACCAGCAGGCCCCCGGCCAGCTCGGCCACCTGGGCGTCCAGATCCACCTGCGGGCCCTGCGAGAGCACCCACACCGGCGCACCGAACAGGCGAGTCACAGTGTCGGCGAACAACTCACCGAGGTTCAGGCCGGAGGTGAAGACCACCGACGGGGTCACCGGCGCACCGCGCGACCGGCCCAGATCGCGCAGCACGTCCAGGCCCTCGTAGGTGGAATGGACCGCGCACGTGTGCAATTCGCGCTGTAGCCGCTTGGCACGCGCGACCGCCGACTCCGGGGTGCGGGCGTCGACGTCCACGAGGACCGAATTGGTGAAATCGCCCACCACACGGTCGATATCGTCGTGGAAGGGCTCCCGATCGAACAGCGGCACGTTCAGCAGGAAGCGCTGGTGCGCCGACCAGCGCGCGATCGCCTCGGAGAAGACGGTGGCCAGGGTGACCGCGGGGGTGACGCCGTGGCTGTGCGCGACCTTGTTCAGCTGCGCCTTGGCCTCGGGTGGGAACCAGTGGTGCAGGCGGATACTGCGGGCCGGATCGCCGCGCTCGTCCTCGGGGACGACGGGCAGGGCGGGGATATCGGGCAAATCGGCGAGCCGTTCGCGCCACCAGGCCCGTGCGGCCGAATTGTCCGGCGCGGTGCGCTGTTTGGTGTCGAGATAGTCGCGGAAGGTGTAGCCGATCGCATCCGCCGGTTCGGCATCGGTCTCGTAGCACGTGGCCAGATCGTCCAGGATGCGACGGTAGCTCTGCGCGTCGCCGGCGAGCATATCGACGTCGACGTGGACGCGATGGGCATTGCCGGGCAGCAGAGTGAGAGTGATGTCGATGACCTCACCGGCCTCGACGTCCATCCGCTGATGGCTCTTCTCGTGACGCAGCCGTTCCAGTTCGGCGGCCGGGTCGGCGGCAGCTGTCAGATCCACCGCGCGGAATACCGGGCGTTGCGGTTCGGGCAGCACCCGCTGAGTGCCGTTGTCGGTGAACTGCACCCGCAGCTGCGGATGCCGCCGCACGACCCGGTCCACCGCACGCCGCATCCGATCGGCGTCGAGGCCGTGCCCGTCGAATTCCACGTACAGATGGGCGGCCACACCGCCGAGCCGCTGATCCTGGCGACGGCCCACCCAGTAGGCGTGCTGCATGGTGGCCAGGGGGAATTCCTCACCCTCGGCGGTCTCCGACACGGGTGCCGCGGGCTCGGATTCCCCGGCCGGTGCGGATTCGGCGCCGAGCAGCTGCGCCCAGGCGCCCACGGTCGGCTGCAGCGCCAGCTCGGAGCTGCGCACCTCGTGGCCCTGCTTGCGCCAGCGCCCGGCCAGCCGCATCAGCAACATCGAGTGCATGCCGAGTCCGACCAGATCGTCGTCGTATCCGATCGATTCGGGTTGTATCCCCAGCTCCGCCGCCACGATGTCACGTACATCCGCTTTGCCGAGCATCAGACAAAACTCCTCACCGGCCGGGAAACAGGCCTCACCTCACACTTAGAAGGCTAGGCTTGCCTAACCCGCATGCATAGTAACCCAGACAGCCCCTGCTGCTGTAGGTATGTGGTTTGGCTAACCTAACCCGGATACTCTAGCCCTATGGGCAAAGGCTTCAACGGCATCGTTCTCAAGGCATTCGGCGCCGACGATTACCGGTTCACGGTGACGGCTACCGAACGGGTCAGCGACAAATACCTGCGTATCGGGTTCACCGGCGGCGGCCTGCTGGCCGCGCATCCGGTACACCCCACCCAGTGGGTGCGGATCTGGTTCGCCGAGGACAACGGCAATCTCGTCCAGCGCGGCTACACCCTGGTCGATCCGAACCCCGAGGCCGACACCTTCGATATCGAATTCGCCCTGCACGGCGGGCCCGCGTCGCGCTGGGCCGAGCAGGCCACTGTCGGCGATGTCCTCGACGCCACGGTGATGGGTTCGAAATTCGCTGTCCCCGATCCGGTTCCCTCGGAATTCCTGATCTTCGGCGACAGCGCGTCCCTGCCCGCCATCAACTCTCTGCTGGACGCCATCGACGAAACCCCCGCGCGGGTGTGGCTGGAATGGCAGGACGAATCCGAACAGTCCCTGCCCGTACGCACCGGCCCCGAAACCGAGGTGACCTGGGTGCAGCGCGTCAACTACGGACAACTGCTGCGCCAGGCCGCCGAATCGGTGACCTGCTCCCCCGACGCCTTCGGCTGGGCGGCCTGCGATGCCGCCACCACCCGCGCGATCACCAAATCGCTGAAATCCAAACTGCCCAAGGGAAATGTGGCCGCGCGCGGTTACTGGCGCTGAGCAGGGGCACACCCGTCGTGCGCCGCCGAAGCGATTCGCGGACGCCGGGGCCCGGGAGGAACGGTTCGCGTGGCCCCAGCCCTGCCGTCGCACCGGACCGGTACCGGGCCCGGGGAACATTTGTCCAATCTCCGGGGCGACCGATCGGTCGATAGTGGTGTTCACCTCGGGTGCGGTCGGCGAACCGCCACGCTCCCCGAGTTGTCACCCCGATCGACGACGAGAGGACATGTCGTGACCGGCACCCTCGGCCCCGCGAAGCCACAGTCCGCCCGAACCCCGGCACACCCTGCCGGAGAGCACTCGGCGGCGAGGAGACTGCTGCTGACGTGCGGTGTCATCGCTCCGCTGCTCAACATTGTTGTCATTCACGCCCTTGGGGCCATACGCCCTGACTACAACGCCTGGGTGGTCCCCGACAGCAACCTCGAACTGGGGCCCGGCGGATGGATGCAGATAACCAACTACGTCGTCACCGGATCGCTCCTGCTCGCCTTCGCCGTCGGGATGAGGCGGCTTCCGCGTACCGGACGCGGTGCCACCTGGGGCCCCCTCCTGCTGGGCAGCTATGGCCTCACCTTCGTCGCCATCGGGCCTGTCCTTCCCGACCCGTCGCTGGGTTACCCGCCGGGAGCGTCGGAAGCGCTGACCGTTCACGGCGCCGTTCACAGTCTTCTCGGTCTGGTTCAGTTCATGTCGCTGACCGCGGCTTGCTTCGTCCTGGCCCGGCGCGATGACGCGCTCGAAAGTCGCGGCTGGTACCGGTATTCGGTTGCCACCGGCCTGCTGGTCCCCACCTCCTACGTCGCCTTCGCCCTCACCGCCCGATCGGTGGACGGGGGGCCGGCGGGGCTCATCGAGCGGATCGGAATCATTGCCTGCGGCATGTGGATTGCGCTGTTGGCAATCCGCCTGCTGAGAAGAGCGGGCTCACGCGTGTCTGTCGAATAGCCGAGGGCCGGTCCGCGCGGACGCCAACGGCTCGAGATGGCCTCGGGCCGTTGATCTTCGGCAGGGTACATCCGGCTGCCGATGTCGATCAGGCGTCGACCAGGTGCCAGCCCGTGGCGCGCGACCGCTCGGACCAGAAGTGGGCGTAGCGCCCACCCAGATCGAGGAGTTCCACATGCGTGCCGCGTTCGAGGATCTGCCCGCCTTCGACGAACAGAATCTGATCGGCGTGGGCGATGGTGGACAGGCGATGCGCCACCACCACGACGGTCTTGTCACGGGTCAGTTCGTGGATGCCGCGGACCACGGCGGCCTCACTGTGTGGATCCAGGGCGCTGGTGGCCTCGTCGAGCAGGATGATCGGAGCGTCCTTCAGCAGGGCGCGGGCGATCGAGACTCGTTGTCGCTCACCGCCGGACAGGGCGGCGCCACCTTCGCCGACGGCGGCGTCCCAGCCGTCGGGCAGTTGTTCCACGATCTCGTCCACCCGGGCGATGTCGGCGGCCCGGCGTACCTGCTCGTCGGTGGCGTCCGGGTTGCCGATGCGGATGTTGTCGAAGATGGTCTCGTTGAACAGGTAGACGTCCTGGAAGACCGGTGACACCTGGCGCAGCAGGGTTTCCGACGGCTGCCGCCGCACATCGTGGCCGCCGACGGTGATGGCGCCGGCGCCGACGTCGTAGAAGCGGGAGGCCAGCTTCAGCAACGTGGTCTTGCCGCCACCGGAGGGGCCGACGATCGCCGTCGTGGTGCCGGCGGGCACGGTGAACGAGACTCCGTCGATGACCTTCTCGCCCTCGCGGTAGCCGAATTCGACCTTGTCGAACACGATCTCGGGTGCACCGGGGGTCACCGGTTCGGCGGCCTCGGCCAGATCGTGCTCGGCCAGGAAATCGGTGATGCGGTCGGCCGCATCACCGGCGCTGCGGATGGCGGTGCTCAGCTGCGCGGCACGGTTGATCGGCTCGATGAACCGGGCCGTCACCGCGATCAGCGCGATGGTGGCGGGAATGGACAGCTCACCGCCGGTCCCCCGGGCCACGATCACTGCCACCACGACCAGGAACACGACCTGCACACAGAGCGCGAACACCATCAGGCCGGGGACGCTGGCGGCGATCATCCGACGCGCGGCGCCACGTTGGTCTCGCAGCGCCCGGTCGAGGGCGCGGTTACCGGCACCGACCGCACCGAAGGCCCGCAGTACCGGCTGCGCCTGCGCGAATTCCACGACTCGCGAATTCGCTTCGGCCGCAGTGGCATCGAGCTGCCGATCGGCGCGGGTGTAGCTGTTGTTGGCCCAGCGGCTGACCAGCAGCAGAATCGGCAGGCTCACCAGCATGACCAACGCGATCCGCCAGTCGATGAACAGGACGCCGATCGCGACGCCGACGGGAACGACAACCGCGGTCACCACCGGCGCGAGCAGATAGTTGACGACCCCCATGATCTCGCGCACACCGCCGACGACCATGCGCGAGATGGATCCGGAATTGGCGGTGGCGAACCAGCCCAGCGGCAAGGTGCTCAGATGGTCACCGAGGCTGGTCTGCACCCCGCGCATCATGCCGACGCCGATCCGCAGGCCCACCAGCAACTGCTGATAGGAGCACAGCGAGGCCACGATCACCGCGACCGCCAGCGATACGGTCCACTGCCACGCCCGCCCGAAATCGCCGTCGAACAGCGCCTGCAGGACGGGAATCAGCAGCAGGTACGACGCGATCTGACCCAACGCCCCGGCGCCGATCAGCGCCAGATAGCGCGGCACGTAGCGGCGCAGGTCCGGCGGGATGAGCGCGAAGATCTTCCTGATCACCGGAGTTCCCCTTCCACGTCGCGGACCGCCACCGGGGATTGCCCGAGCACCCCGATCGACGCCTCGTTCTGTTCCCACAACCGCTGATAGAGACCACCGGCCACCGACAGCGTCGCGTGCTCGCCGGACTCGGCGACGGCGCCGTTGTCCAGCACCAGAATGCGGTTCACACCGGTGATGGTGTGCAGGCGATGCGCGATCACCACTACCGTGCGCCCCGCGACCAGCACCGCGAGCGCATCCTGCACCGCGGCCTCCGATTCCGGATCGGCGAAGGCGGTCGCCTCGTCGAGTACCAGGATGGGGGTGTCGGCCAGCAGGGTGCGCGCGATCGACAACCGTTGCGCCTCACCGCCGGACAGCACCGCGTCGACACCGATCTCGGAGTCGTATCCGCGTGGCAGTTCCAGGATCCGATCGTGGATCTGCGCGGCGCGGGCGGCGCGTTCGATGGTCTCGGCATCGGCCTCCGGCCGGGCCAGGGCGATGTTCTCGCGGATCGTGCCGCGAATCATCCGCACATCCTGCAGGACGAATCCCACGGTGCGGTAGAGCTCCTCGGTCGAGAAGTCCCGGACATCCCTGTCACCGATGGTGATGCGGCCGTCGGTGACGTCGTAGAACCGGGGCAGCAGCCGGGCCAGCGTGGACTTTCCGGAACCGCTCGGACCCACCAGCGCGGTGATCGTGCCGGGCGCGAGTTCGAAGTCGAGTTCCCGCAGCACCGTTCGATCGGCGCGGTAGCCGAAGCTGACGTTCTCGAATCGCACCACCGGCCCGACCGGAGCCTCGGTCGCCGTCGCCGTCGCCGGCGCCGTCGCCGGGCCGCCGCCGGCGCGGGTCGCCAGTTCCGGGGTCTGCTGCAATTCGTGCAGTCGCAATGCGGCGGCGCCACCCTCACGCAGTGCCTGACCACCGAATCCGATGCCGAGCAGCGCACTGCCCAAACCGATTCCGAGCAGGAGGAACGGCAGGATGTCGACCGGATCCATCCAGCCGAGATCGGCGAAGCCGAGTCCGGCGACCACCACGACCAGCATCAGCAGGACCGGGGTCAGCAGCAGCTCGGAGGCCGACTGCAACCTGGTCATCGGCGTCTTCCACGCCAGCAGGCTGTCTGCGGTGTTGTCGACCGCGCGCTGGTAGGTGCTGTGCGCCTTGCGGGCCCGGCCGAACGCCCGCACCACCTGAATTCCGTCGACGAATTCGATGATGGACTGCTCGATGGTGCGCTCGTGGTTGTTGAAGACGGCGAACCGCGCCTGATGGTCCTTGCCCATCATGGCCGCCAGGCCACGGGTGTAGAGCACCAACGGCACCAGCAAGATCAGGGTCAGTCGCCAGTCGACGGTGAAAAGGTAGATCAGCGCGACCAATTGGACGGTCACCGCACCCACGAATTCCAGCCGCGCATGCGCCACCAGATAGTGCAGTGCCTCCACATCGTCCTGCAGGAACTTCTTGACCTCGCCGGAACTGCGGTCGGTGAACCAGCCCAGCGGCACCCGGGTCAATTTGGCGGCCAGCAGCTGTCGCAGGCCGAGCTGGAAGGAGGCGTCGACCGCGTGTGTCCACACCAGCGCCACCACCTGCAGCAGTCCGCGCAGCACCAGCACGAGGACCGCCGCGATCACCAGCCACCACACCCGGCCGGTATCGATCGGCGTGGACAACAGTGCGCGGCAGGCCTCGACGATGAGGACGAACGGGACCACCGAGCAGATCGACGACAGCACGATCACGAGACTCGCTCCGGTCAGCGTGCCGTTGACCGGTCGCAGGACCTGTTTGCGCGCGAGGCCGTCGGCACGCTTCTGCTGTTTGCGCGCCACCCGATCCGGCTGTAGCGGTTCGGCCTGGTCCGCGGCGCGCTGCCGCGACTCGACCGGCTCGGCGGTATCGACCGTCATCGGCTCGTCCCTCCCATGGTTGGCCCTCCCATATCAGTCACCCTGCTCATACCCGGCCCGCGAATTCGGGCGCCGCGAACTCGCTCAGCACGGCCCGCCAGCGCTCGGCGCGCTCATCGGCTCCGGCCTCGTCGAGCACCGCGGAGTTCATATCGAACACCGCCACGAGTGACGGTCCGGAATCCCGGGCCACCACAGCGGTATTCACATCGATGGTGAACCGGAGCGGCAGATCGGGATGGACGGCGATACCGAATTCGGCGCTGAGATCCGACAGCGGCACCGGCGACCAGGGGCCACTGCCGAACCGCAGGACGTCGAACCGGCCCAAATGATTGAGCCGGATCTGCCCGCGAGCGGCGAATGTGCGCTCCGCCAGCAGTCCGGGTCCCGACTCCGGCGTCCAAGCCGCGAGCTCGGCCGCCGGTACCAGCACCGTCTCCTCGACGGTGAACCAGCCCACCCGGCGGGTGTCGTCATCGGGTGCGCGGCCGTGGGATTCGCGGGTCACCGCGATCCGGCCGGACTCGTCACCGGTATCGGAGACCAGTCGCGCGCAGGCCGTCAACAGCAGTTCTTCCAGTGCCGCACCGGTTTCCGAACACCGCCGCAGCAGTGCCTCGGTGATCTCGGGGCCCAGATCCACCGTGCGGTGGATCGCCCGGCCCGCCCGGTCGCGACGCGGATCGGTGAATCGGCCCGACAGCGGCGCACCCAGGGTCGGCGGAACAGGAGCGGCCGGTGTCGTCACCGGCTCGCCCGGAATCTCGTTCAGCGGCAGCTGTCCCTGCCCCATCCGCCGCAGATCGTCGACCAGAATCAGCCAGGACACCACATCCACCGCGAGGTGGTGAATCGACAGCACCAGGCGTGGCCGCGGTCCCGCGAGCAGGGTGGCGGCAACCATCCGGCCCGTGTCCGGGTCCAGACGGCGCACGGTGTCGGCCAGCTGCTGTGTCGCACCGGCACTGTCGTCGTGCTCGTCGACCACCACGAGCAGTTCGGCCACGCTGGAGGTCTCACCGGTGATCAGCACCGGACCGCCCTCGGCATTCGCCGCCACGCGTGAACGCAAGCTCGGATGTGCGGTGGCCAGCGCCTCCAGCCGTTCGATCACCGCGGCCGCGGTGGTGTCGGCGTCGAGCGAAATGACCTGTGACTGAGCGAGATAGCGGTAGTCGCCGTACGAGATGATCTCGTGTGCGAGCGGAGTCAGCGGCAGCACGGTCCCGGCCGCGGTCACCTCGGCGACGGTTTCCGCCTCGTCCGCCGGCTGGTCCAGCCGCCGGGCCAGATCACGAAGATCGGCCGACGCCAGCACCTCTCGCGCGGAGACGTGATAACCGCTACCGCGCAACCGGGACACCAGATCGATGACGCCGATACTGTCGATTCCCAGATCGACCAGGCTGTCGAGGATGCCCACCCGGGGATCCGGGCCCGCCTCACCGCCGGTGCTCATCGCCGCGATCAGCGCGAGCAGACTGCGTTCGGTATCGGTCCGTGGTCGCGCCGCGTCGCCGGTGACCGCCGGCCGGGCCAGCAGTGCCGTGGCCGCGTGCACATCGAGTTTGTCGTTGCGGTTCAACGGAATCTCGTCGACTCCGACGATCCGCGTGGGTACCAGGAATTGCGGCAGCCGCCGCGCGAGTTCCGATCGGATGCCCGCGATCGGCCGATCGCCGACGACCAGCGCACCGAGCCGGATGCGTCCGTTATCGGTGAAGGCCAGCGCCGCCGCATGTCGTACTCCGTCGAGTTCGCGCAGTACGACGCTCACCTCGTCGGGTTCGACCCGGTAGCCGTTGATCTTCACCTGGGTGTCGACGCGGCCTTCGTAGGACACCGTGCCGTCTGCCGCGCGACGCACCAGATCGCCGGTGCGATAACGCCTTTCCCCCGCGGCACCGGCGACGAAGGCCGCCGCGGTCGTGCCGGGGCGCGCCAGATACCCGAGTGCGAGTTGCGGGCCGGACAGATACAACTCCCCCTGTCCACCCGGCGGCACCGGCCGCAGCCGATGGTCCAGGACGTGGGCGAGCATCGCGTCGAACGGCCGCCCGATGGTCGGAGCGGCATGATCGTGCACATCGGCCATCAAGGCCTCGACCGTGGTCTCGGTGGGACCGTAGAAGTTGATCACCCGCGTCGTAGGCAGCCCCCGCAGACGCCGCCAGGTATCCGGGCTGATCGCCTCGCCGCCGAGCGCCAGAATCGCGAGCGGACAGGATTCCACGCCGTCGCGGGTGCGGAACAGCCCCGCGGCGATCAGGCGATTGAGCATCGACGGGGAGGTGTCGAAGATATCGATGCCGAATTCGTCGATGGCACCGACGATCCGCTCGGCATCGGTGCGCACCTCGTCGCCGAGCAGCACGACGGTATGCCCGCTGAGCAGAGCGACCGTCGGCTGCCAGGCCGCGTCGAAACCGGTCGACCACCCGTGCCCGATCCGCAGCGCGCGACCGATCGCGGCCGAGGTGGGGGCGAAGATCCGGCGTTCGTGATTGGACCAGTGGTCGAGCAGCGCGCGATGCGGAATCGCGACGCCCTTCGGGCGGCCGGTGGTTCCGGAGGTGAACACGACGTAGAAGGGGGCATCGGGAAGGCCGCGGGGGCGCTGGTTCGCGAGCGGATCGGCACCGCCGCCCACGCCGTTGCCATCGACATCGGCACCGCCGCCCACGCCGTTGCCATCGACATCGGCATCGCCATCGCCATCGGCATCGGCATCGACATCGACATCGGCATCGGCATCGGTGAACCGGAGGCGACCGGTGTCGTCGGGTACGCCGTGACGGCAGCGCACTCCCTGCTCCCGCACCTGCGCGAGCACGTCGGCGCGATCGGCATCGGCCAGCACCACACGGGCGCCGCTGGTGGCGAGCAGATAGGCCACCCGGTCGGCGGGGGTGGCCGGGTCGACGTGCACGCAGGTCGCACCGGCCGCCCCGACCGCGAAGGGCGCGTGCAGCACCCGGCGATCGCGCGGGAGCATGACGGCGACGGCATCGCCCGCGCGCACGCCACAGGATCGGATTTCCGCGGCCAGAGTGCCTACCGCGGCGCCGAATTCGGCATAGGTATGGGTACCGCGCGCATCGACGACCGCGATGTTCTCCCGTGCCGCGTCGACCGCCGAGAACAATGCCTCCGGAACCGTCCGGAATCCGCGGTCCGCAGCATCGTGAGTACTCGCGCTCGTGTCCGCGGGGGGCGCTGTCGTCGTGGTGGCCGTCAGCACGGCGGGTTCGTCCGGGAGCAGCACATCGACCGCACCGCAGGTCTCGGCGGCGATGATCCGCGAGGCGACCGCGAGCACCCGGCGCGCCATCCGATCCGGATCGAAGGTGGTCAGCACATCGGGGCGGGTCTCGACCCGGCAGATCAGCTCGCCGTTCTCCAGCACCGGCACGATCGCGAGCGGATAGTGGCTCGGGGAGTCGACGCGGCGCGGGGTCAGCGTCGCGCCGCCACCCATCGGCATCGCGGCGGTCACCGAACCGGTGGGCGAGTTCTCGAACACCAGCAGGGTGTCGAACAGCTGCCCCCCACCGGCCTGGCGGGTGATTTCGGCGATGCCGAGATATTCGTGCGCTCGCGTCCGGGCGACCGTGCGCTGCAACAGCGCACCCACCTCGGCGGGTGCGCGATCGTCCATGCGCACCCGGACCGGAATGGTGGTGACCAGAGCGCCGACCAGACGTTCGGCATTCGGCAGTGAGGCGTCGCGGCCGGAGGTGGTCTGGCCGAACACCACGTCGTCGCGGCCGGTGAGACCGGAAAGAATACGGCCCCAAGCCAATTGGAGCACCGTGTTGAGGGTCAGCCCGTGGCCGCGCGCCCACGAGGTGAGCGCCTCGGTGGCGGCGCGGTCGAGCCGGGCCTCACCGATGTTCGGCAGATCGATATCGACCGGAGCGGGCGGTCCGATCATCGGCATCGGCACCAGGCCGTCGAGCGCCTCGGCCCAGGCGCGGGCCGAGGCCTGCGTGTCACGGGTGGCGAGCCAGGCGGCGTGTTCGCGCAGCGGCGGAGCGGGCGGCAGGGCCGCGCCGGCTCCGCTGTGCAGGGCGATCAGATCGGAGAACAGCAACGGGATGGACCATCCGTCGACGACGATGTGGTGTGCGGTGCACACCAATTCGTAGTCGTCGTCGGCGACCCGGGCCGCCACCACCCGGAACAGCGGGCCCCGGTCCAGGTCGATGCGACGCCGCGCCTCGGCCCAGTACAGGTCTCGCGCCGCCGCATCCGGATCGCCGGACTCGCGCAGATCCACCTCGCGCCAGCCGATCCGGCCGTCGGAGGTGACGACGAGCACCGGATGCGGCACATCCTCGGCGAGCACCGCGGCACCGAGGTGCGGATACCGCTCCAGCACCCCGTCGAACGCCCGCCGCAGCGCGGCGAGATCGGTGAGCCCCTCCACTCGTACCGCGAAGGTGACCAGGTAGGGGTCCACGCCCTCCGACAGCGAGCTGACCGTATACAAACCGCGCTGCAACGGTGAGAGGGCGATGACGTCGAGGATTCGGGTACTCACCGGGCAGCGAACTTCCCGGCCACTGCCCGCAGCGCCGCGGGGTCCAGACCGGAGGCGCTCATGGGGGCGACCGCGGCCGGTTCGGCGGCCTGCTCCTGCCCCGGTTCGGCCGCGACCAGCCGCGACGCCATCTCACGGACGGCCGGGAATTCGAACACGTGCTGCACATCGAGGGTGTAGCCACGCTCACCCAGCAGCGTCACCAGCCGCAGTGCCGCGATGCTGTCACCGCCCAGGGAGAAGAAGGTGTCGGACCGGCCCACCGGATCGTCGGAGTCCAGATCCAGGACCTCGCGAATACCCTCGGCGAGTAGGCGTTCGGCGTCGGTCTCGGGTTCACCACCCAGTCCGGTCATCCCGGCGTAGGCGGCGTCGAAGCGCTCGAACAGCGTCGGGACCTCGCCGGCGCCGATCGGCAGCGAATCATCCGGCGCCGCCGCCCATTGCGCGAACCGCTGCTCGAAAGCCTGTGTGATCGCATCGATTTCGGGCCTGCCCGCCATCTTCGCGGGGAAGTCGACGGTCACCGTCGCGTCGCCGTCGCCGGTGACGATATCGACGACGATATCCGCGCCGTGCGGACGCGCGACGCGGCGCTCCAGTTCCCGCACCGAGAGCCCGGCGGTGGGCTCGGTGCGGACGTTGACCAGCGCCTGGAAGGGCACCCCGTCGGCGACCGCGACCGCGCCGCGCAGTTGATGAGTCAGCCGCTCGATCCGGGTACCGGCATGCGAGCGGGCCGCGACGGCGAGATCGGATACGGCGGTGACGAGCGCACGCGGGGTGCGGGCCGAGGCCGTATCCACCCGCAGCACCAGATAATTGGCGTAGGCGCCGAACGCGACGGCGTCGTCGGCACGGCCGGCGTCGACGATGCCCACCGCGACGTCGGCTCCCAGACCGGCTTCGGCCAGCACCGTGGCCAGCACCGCGGTAGTGGCCGCTTCGAGATCCGCGGCGCCGGTCAGCGCGGCGACCACGTCGGCCGGCAGCCGCAGCGTGCGCCGCGCGGACGCCGGAACATCCTGCCCGGCAGCGCTGTCGGAGCCGGCCCCGGCGCCGCTCGAGGAGACCACGACGGCCGCCCGCTCGGGCAGGCCCGCGAGGCACTCCAGCCAGTAGCCCAGTTCACCGTCGTCGGCGGCATTTCCAGCGAGCGTCTTGACCTGCGCGAGCGCATGGGCGCGGTACTGCCGAACCGAGTCGGCGGCAGCGGTATCGGCGCCCAGCAGTTCCGCGATGAGCACATCGACCGTGCGGTCGTCCGCGGCGATCGGATGTACGGCGATCGACAGCACCGCACCCGTTGCCGACCGGTACAGCCGCAGCCGAACCGGGAGATCGGCGGTCAGGTCGAACCGGTGCGCGGCATCGGCGCGCAGTGCCGCCGCGAGGTCGTCGCCGGGGGCGAGATCGACCACCTCGAGCACCGACTCGGGCGCGTCGGCGACCCGCTGATACGGAATGCGGCGATCGGCCGGGTACACCGTCCGCAGGATCTCGTGCCGGGACAGCGTCGCTACCGCCGCGCGGCCGAGCTCCGTCACATCGATATCACCGGTGATCTCCAGTGCGGCCGAGAGATTGGCCGCCGGTGTGCCGCGCAGCCGTTCGGGCAGCAGGGCGGCCTGCTGCGCCGGCGACAACGGCACCCCCCGGCCGCCGGAGCGTGGTTCCGCACCCGGCCCGGCTGTGTTGAATACGGACGAGTCAGACATGCCTAATCCCTTACTTGGCGACGTTCGCGAGCGTCGGTTCGAGCTTGCCGAGCACATAGGGCACCGACAGCGCCGTGGGCAGGTTGATGGCGTTGATCGTGGCCATGTCGACGAACGAGATGCCCCCCTGGCGCACCGACGGCAGATCGGCGTAGCCCGGCAGCTGAGTGAACTTCTCCTGCAAGCCCGGAGCGGCGCCGCACACCAGCAGATCCGAAGTCAGATCGCCGAGCCGTTCCGGCGACAACGCCAACCGACCGCCCGAGGGCGCCTCGGCCACCAGCTTCTCCGGCATGGTCATACCGAGCCGGATGAAGGTCTGCGCGGAACCGTCCTTGGGATCGGCCAGCACCATCAGCTGCGTCGGCGTGGTGAGCATGCAGGTCAGGAAGGTCTTCCCCGTCAGCTTGGGGTATTTCGCCGCGACCGCGTCGATCTTGCCGTCCACGTCCGCGACGACCTTGCGGGCCGCGTCCTCCTGGTGCAACGCCTTGCCCAGCGCGGTCACCTCGTCCTGCCACGGATCGATCTGGGCGGAACCGATACTGCCGATGGTCGGCGCCAGTTTCGACAGTTTGTCGTACATGGCCTTGTCCATCAGATAGTTCGGGGCCACGATGAGATCCGGCTCCAGCGCCGCGATCTGTTCGACCAGGTCGCCGCCGGCGGTGAGGGACTTCGCCCCCTCGAGTTGCGCGGGCTGAATCCACGGCGCGGAGGTGGTCGGCCCGGCACCCGGGATCAGATAGCCGACCGGCTTGACGCCCAGCGCCACAGCGGTTTCCACCCATTGGTTACCGATGGCCACCACGCGCTTCGGAGTGCCCTCGATCTGGGTCCGCCCGAGGCTGTGATCGATGGTCACCGCGGCACCGGAATCCGTGGCGTCGTCGCTCGATCCACACGCGACCGCGGTGGCGGCCACGCCGAATGCCATCACGACCAGACCCGCCCGCCGCAGGGCGGTGCGCAGGCGCACGCCGGTGCGGCGCGCGGAAGCTCGATCTCGATTCATGACGTCAACTCCTTGCACTTCACACTCCGCCGCGCGCGGGGCACCGCGGCGATCATCCGATCTTCGAAGATCGTAGCTTAGGCTAAGCTAATATCGATCGGGAGGGAACCCGCTCAGTAGACTTCGACCGGCGCCTGGTGCACGGTGCGCACCTCCACGCGGGTCGCCAAGCCCGACACCGTCGGGTTGTCGAAAAGCTCACGGACACCGATTCGCACGCCGAATTCGCTGCGAACCCAGGCCAGCAACCGCACCGCCAGCAGCGAGTGCCCGCCCAATTCGAAGAACGAATCATCGGCGCCGATGCGCTCGCGGCCGAACATCTGCCCGAACATCTCCGCGATCCTGGCCTCGACCGCCGTGCCCGGATCGCGGAACAACTCCGCACCGGCGAGCTCGGGCCGCGGCAGCGCGCGGCGATCCAGCTTTCCGTGTTCGGTCAACGGGATCTCGCCGATGATCGCGAACGCCGCCGGAACCATGAAGCGCGGCAACACCGCCGCGGCATGAGCACGCACCGCGTCGACATCCACCACGGCGACCCCCGGCGCCGCGACGAGGTAGGCGGCCAGCACCGATCCGATCACGGCATCGGAAACCGCGGCGGCCACACACTGGCCCACATCGGGATGGCCGGCCACCGCCGCCTGGACCTCGGCCAGTTCGATCCGATAACCGCGCACCTTCACCTGGTCGTCGGCGCGCCCCAGGAATTCGAGTGCACCGTCACCGTTGCGACGCGCCAGATCACCGGTGCGATACAACCGGCCGCCGGGGGTGAACGGATCGGCCACGAAACGCTCGGCGCTCGCGCCGCCGCGATGCAGGTACCCGCGCGCCAATTGGCTTCCGCCCAGATAGATCTCGCCGGCCGCGCCGGTGGGCACCAGCCGCAATCGCTCGTCGAGCAGATACAGGTGGACATTGCGGTTGGGGTAGCCGATCGGGACGATCCGGGTGCCCTGCGGCCCTTCGACCGTCAGATGAGTGGACGAGACCACCGCCTCGGTCGGCCCGTAGTGATTGCGCAGTTCGGCGTCGAAGTGACCGAGGAAGCGGTCGGCGACCTCGCCGTAGAGCGCCTCCCCGCCGACGGGTACGTGTCGCAGCGCACGCCAGCCGCTCACCTCGGGCAGCATCAGCAGCGTGCTGAGCAGCGACGGCACCATATGCAGCACCGTGACCCCACAGCGCGAGATCACCTCGGCCACATAGGGAATGTCGTCGAAGGCATCGGATTTGGGCACCACCAGGCAAGCGCCCAGGGTGAGCGTCACGAAGACGTCGAGCAGGGAGGCGTCGAATCCCACCGACGACGATTGCAGCAGCCGATCCGAGGCGGTCATATCCCACTGGGCGCAGAACCCGTCGAGGTGTTCGGCGATCGCGGCATGGGATACCGGTACGCCCTTGGGCATTCCGGTCGATCCGGAGGTGTAGATCACGTAGGCCAGGTGGGCGGGCCGCAGCGGCCGCACCCGGTCGGCATCGACGGGATCGTGGTCGGGCAGCTCCGCGGCGGCGGCTTCGGCCGCCCGCAGCTCCGCGATGCCGTACACGGCCACCGGCCGCGCGTCGGACAGCAGGAACTCGGCGCGGTCGGCCGGATACGCCGGATCGATGGGCAGATACGCGGCACCGGATTTCAGCACGGCCAGGACACCGATGACGAACTCCACCGACGTGCCCAGATGCAGCGCGACGATGTCCTCGGCGCCGACACCCTGCCCGATCAGCCGGTGTGCCAGCCGATTCGCGCGCTGGTTCAACTCGCCGTAACTCAGTTCGAGATCCGTATCGGGTGCGGCCACCGCGATGGCGCCGGGGTTCGCGGCGACCCGCCGCTGGAACAGCTCGACCACTGTCGTCTGCGGTACGTCGACCAGCTCACCGTGCGACAGTTCCAGGATCGTCTCCCGATCCCGGCTGCCGAAGATGTCGAGTTCACCGATGCGACGCCGCGGTTCGCGTACCGCGCTGTCGAGGACCCGCAGGTAGTGACCGAGAAAACGGTCGACGATCCGCGCATCGAATTCGTCGGCCTGATAGACGATCTCGACCCGGGCACGCCCCGGATCGGTGACGACGGTGAGCGACAGCGGCGTCCGCGTGGTGGGGTTGCCCAGCTCGACCGATTCGGTGTGGATACCGTCGAACTCCGGGCTCACACCGCGACGCACACCGAATTCCATGCGCGCCAGGAGTTCCAGGCCGTCGCGGCCGCCGGTCCGTTCCGGATTGAGTGCGGCGACCACGCGATCGATACCGGCCCGGCGCCGTTCGAAGGCCGCGGTGACCCGTTCATCGACGGTCCGGACGTAGGTGTCGACCGCGGCGGCCGGATCCAGGACCGACCGCACCAGCAGGGTATTGCCGAAATAGCCGATGCCCGCGGTATCGGCCGCGGTCCGCGTCGAGGCGGGCACGCAGACCAGGAAGTCGGTGGCGGCGGTGTAGCGATGGACGAGCACGTCGTAGGCGGCGAGCAGAACGGAGAAGGTCGTGGTCGAAGCCGCCCGGGCGAACGCCTCGACCCGCTCCCAGGTCTCGGCCGGTAGTTCGGCCACGGTGCGCGCGGTCCGCAGGGTGGCCGCGACCGCGGGCGCGATCCGGCCCGGCAGTTCGACCGGCTGCGGCAGCGGGGTCAGTGCGTCCCGCCAGAAGCCCAGGTCCGCATCGGATTCGCGCTCGGCCACCGCGACCGGCGGCAGCGGCGGCAAGAGCTGTCCGTTGTACCGCGCACCGAGTTCGGCACAGAACGGTTCCCAGGACTGCTCGTCCCAGCCGATGGCGTGCACCACCAGCGCGAGGACGTAGGCCCGCGCCCCGGTTCGAATCACCGTGCAGCGCAACGGAGTTTCGACGGTGAGGTCGAACGGCCGTCCGGCCTCCCGGCGGATGAGCACCTCGACCCGCCGATCGCGGCCGGCCTCCGGGAGCTCCCGCAGGTCGACCTCCTGCCACGCGGGCGCGGCGGTCGGGCGGATCACCCGGCGCGGCTCGTCGTCACCGTCGCAGCAGTAGGTACTGCGCAGCATCTCGTGGCGCGCGACGATATCGGCGACCGCGGCCCGCAGCCGTTCGACGTCCAGCGCACCGTCCAGCCGGTAGACCGCGCAACTGTTGAGTGTGGTGTCCTCGGGATCGCGGGTCTGCAGGAACCAGATGCGGCGCTGAGCCGCCGACAGGGACATCACTGTGGTGCGTCGGTGAGATACCCGCCGCGCACGAAGAATTCGGCCGCGTCGCGCTCGGTTCCGTCGGCGGTGCGGACGCGGGTGATCAACAGGCCGAGGTTGCCGCCCCGATGGGCGTCCGGTCCGCAGATCACCACGCCGCCCCCCTCCTGGACCACGACCCGGCCGGGGGTGCCGCCGTAGCGCGCCCGCGACAGCGCGGCCGCGACGATCTCGACCTTCTCCCCGCGGTAGTACGAGAACGCCCGCGGATACGGCTCCGACAATGCGCGCACGAACCGTTCGAGATCGACCGCGTCCCACTGCCAGTCGATGCGGCTGTCACGTTCGGAACGCTTGTGGAAGTAGGTCCGTTCGGCCTTGTCCTGCGGACGCCACACCGCGGTGCCGGATTCGATCGCCGACAACGCCTCGTGCACCGCGCCGGGAATCAACTCCATGCCCGCGAGCACCAGTTCGGTACCGGTGGCGGTCGGGCCGATCGGCAGCGAACGCTGGACGATGATGTCGCCGGTGTCGAGCTGTTCGTCCATCCGATGCACGGTGAGGCCGAATTCGGACTCACCGCTGATCAGCGCCCACAGCACCGGGGAGAACCCGGTGAACTTCGGCAGCAGCGAATCGTGCAGGTTCACCGTGCCGTGCCGCGGCATCAGATACAGCTCCGGCGGCATCCAGGTGTACCAGCTGTTCACCACGATGATGTCGGGTTCGGCCCGCTTGACCAGATCGATGGTCTCGGCGTCGGCCCGTTCGGTCAGATGAACCGGGATCCCGTGTTCGCGGGCCAGTTCCTCCACCGAATCCGACCAGATGCCCTTGTAGGCGTGCTCACTGGCCGGATGCGT
The DNA here is from genome assembly GCF_020733635.1 of Nocardia spumae. Classification (NCBI taxonomy): domain Bacteria; kingdom Bacillati; phylum Actinomycetota; class Actinomycetes; order Mycobacteriales; family Nocardiaceae; genus Nocardia; species Nocardia spumae. The sequence goes on from NZ_JAJFZL010000001.1 coordinate 6,244,402, forward strand.
CACCGCCAGCACCACCTCGTGTTCCGAATCGATCAGAGCCTGCAGCGTTTTCCGACCCCAGGTCTGATAACCGAACGACACGATACGCATGAAAACCGAACCTCATTCCCTGTAACTAAGGGTAGCCTAGCCTACTGATTCGAGCCGTGGTCAGCGCGGTCCGGCCACTCCGGCGACGCGCCCCGCGCCGACCGCCGAATGCGCCGGGACGCCACCGAGTACGCGATCCGAAAGTTCGCCCAGGCAGCTGAGATTCGGGAATCCCGGCCCCTGCGCCATCCCCGACAGGTTGGGCAGATACAACTTCGCGTCCAGCCCCGCGACCGCCAGATCGTGCCCCATCGACGCCTCCAGCCGGCCCTGGGTGATGGGACCACCGACGGCCAGCTCCACCAGATCCGCGGCGTCGGAGTCGAACAGGTCCAGGAACCACAGCGGCTGACCGCCGGTGGCGTCGACCACCAGATCGAAGGCGTGCAGCTGATCGGGGCGACGCTCGTTGCGCAGCGTGAGCGAGACCCCGTCGCCGCGTTCGGCCACCCGCACCACCCGGCCCTGCAAATGATGAACGCGATTGTCCGCCAGCACGTTCTCCTGCACCCGCACCGAGAACACACCGCGATCGGTGCGGCGGATGACATCGCGACGCTCCTGCAGACTCAGTGCCCGCCACTTCGCCGGATCACTGAACAGCGAGTTCTCGAAATAGCTCTCACCGCGGGTGTAGATGGTCGCGCCCGGTGAGATCACCGAGACGGTCAGCACATCGTGGCGCACCAGCTCATCGACCGCGGATCCGGCGGTCTCACCACCGCCGATGACCGCGGCCCGCGAGGACACCGGCAACCGGCGCTTACCCGCCAGATCCCAGAACTCGGCGATACTCAGCACTTTCGGGTGCTGCGCGAGCGCCCGGCGGCTGTTGCCCGGCCCGGTGATCATCAGACCGTCGGTATCGATCTCCGTCTCGACCCCCTGGGAGTCGGCCACCGCGACCAGCCAGCCGTCGGCCGCCGCACGCACGCGGCGCACGGTGCCGAGCACGATCTCCACTCCGGACTTGCGCGCCACCCACTGCAGATAGTTGGCCCAGACGTGATGGTGCGGACTCGGCCGGCCCCGGTCCACCCACTCGGCATAGGTGCCGTTCTCCACCAGGAAGGAGTGCCAGCTGTAGGCGACCATCTCACGGTCGATATCGCGGTTGCGGCCGCGGGCCCAGGTGGAGTGATACGGGAAGCCGACATCCTTCTCCGGGCTGGTGCCCAGCCGGTGCTGGCCGTCGGTCCAACCGCCGCTGGGCAGCCAATTGCCACCTACCGCATGGGATTCCACCACCACCACGCGGGGCGCGGCTATGCCCAGGTCGCGCAGCACCCGTGCCTTCGCCGCCACTGCCATCGCCTTAGGTCCGGCTCCGACCACGAGAAGCGTCTTCACTGGTTCTCCCGTTCTGTGATTCCAGCCACCGCACACCCGGCACCGAGTGCGCTCAGCTGCACATATCCGACATACCGGGAGTCGATACCCACCGCATTGCCGATTCAGCGCTACCTACCTTTGCATAGGCTTACCTTATATTGCTAGTGGTGCCGGACCTCGCGAAGCGAATGCGACATACGGCACTCCTGTCCCACAACGATCGGAAGCGACCATGATCAAGATCAAATCCCGTGCCGTTGCGGCCTTTTCGCTGGCCGCCGTGGTCTTCGCCGGTGGAGTGGCCTCGGTGACCCCCGCGGTCGCCGCACCGATCGCCGCACCGGTGCACGCCGCCGCGCCGGGCGCCGGCGAGCTGCAGAGCAAGCTGCAGCTGGTGCTCGACCCGAACGGCCCGCGCGCCGCGCGCGCCGCGGAACTGGAGGCCGGCGAGGCCGGATTGCCCCTGGTCGACCAGGTCGGCGGCGTGATGGCCTCGGTTCCGGGCTTCCAGTGGCAGGCCGTCGACCCGGTCGACGTCAACGGCGACACCCTGACCCACAACCTGCAGATCAACGTCCCCAGCTTCGATGCCATGTACATCGAGCTGAAGTGGAAAGAGATCGACGGCAGCTGGAAGCTGACCCGCGAATCCGAGTGCACCATCGCGTACTACGCGAACCTCCCCTGCACCGTGTAGCGGTTCGCCGCGTCGCGGTCCCGGACGGCCCCTGCCCCGGGACCGCGGCCCCGCTCCCCGAGCCCGCCACCTGCGCGATCGACTGCCGGCACGGATGGTTAGTGTCGTCGGGTGAGACGCCGGCAGAAGCCGCCGCTACCCAAGCGCCACGGACTCGATCCGGCGCGGCTGCGGTTACCCGAAGAAGGAACCTGGGACACCATCCGCGACCATCTGGTCGAGCGGCTGCCCCGGGTCCCCGCGGCGCGCATCGATGAACTACTCGCCGAGGGCGGCATCGTCGACCTCGACGGCCCGATAGCACCCGACGCGCCCTACGTGCCCGGCGGTGCGGTGTGGTTCCATCGCGATCTGCCCGATGAGACGCCGGTTCCGTTCGAGGTCACCGTCGTTCATCGCGACGACAGCCTGCTCGTCGTCGACAAACCGCATTTCCTGTCCACGATTCCGCGCGGCCAGCACATCCTGGAGACCGCGCTGGTGCGGCTGCGCCGCGAGCTGGACCTCCCCGATCTGATTCCGGCCCATCGCCTCGACCGGGCCACCGCCGGACTCGTACTGTTCGTGGTCGATCCCGCTCGGCGCGGGGCCTACCAGACGCTGTTCCACAAGCGCCGGGTGCACAAACAGTACGAGGCGATCGCGCCCTACGATCCCGAACTCGCCCTCCCCCGCACGGTGCGCAGCCGGATCGTCAAGGAGCGCACGATTCTTCGCGCGTTCGAGGTCGAGGGCGAACCCAACGCGGAAACACTGGTGGAATTGCTCGAACATCGCGACGGGCTGGGTCGCTATCGATTGAGCCCGCATACCGGGCGCACCCACCAGCTGCGGGTCCACATGAACGGGCTCGGCGTACCGATTCTCGGCGACGACTTCTATCCCGAACTCACCGATCGCCCGGTCGATGACTTCACCCGGCCACTGCAACTCCTGGCGGCGACCCTCGCGTTCACCGATCCGATCACCGGGGCCGAGCGCCGATTCGAGACCGGGCGGACGCTACAGGCGTGGACCGACCGTCGGGGCTGGGCGGCCGGGAGCGACCCGTGCCGGGCCCCCGGCGGTCGGCCGGACTGAACACCGATCGACGGGCGCCCCGCGATTCGGCCCGGTCGTCCGAGCGAGCGCCGTCGCGACCCGGACCCGATGCCGCATGGGGTGACCAGCACCCGCGCGCGACCGGTGGAACAGGCGTGCGGGCGACAGTGAACGTACACTGGCCGTGATGTCTCGAAACGATAACGGCGTCGCGGTGGCCGAGGCGCCGTCCGGTCCGAGCCGCCGGTTCCACGCTTACCTCGATGTCGCCGTCGTCGTGGCCGTCCTCGCGGGCACCAACCTCATCGCGCACTTCACCTCGCAGTGGGCCAACATCGCGACGGTTCCGATCGCCGCGGTGGTTCTCGTGGCGCTGATGCGGCGGCGCGGACTGGGCTGGGCCGAACTCGGCCTGTCACCACGGCACTGGCGGCGGGGCACGCTGTACGCACTCGGGGCGGTGGCCATCGTCTTGGGCGCGGTGGCGATCGGGGCGTTGCTGCCCATGACCCGGCCGTTCTTCCTCGCCAATCGATACGCCACCGTCTCGGGCGCGCTGATCGCCTCGATGATCGTGATTCCGCTGCAGACGGTGATCCCGGAGGAACTGGCGTTCCGCGGAGTGCTGCACGGCACACTCGACCGGGCCTACGGCGCGCGCGGAGTGTTCATCGCCGGATCTCTGCTGTTCGGTTGCTGGCATATCGCCTCATCGCTCGGGCTCACCACCGGCAACCGCGGACTGAGTACCCTGCTGGGCGGCGGCGCCGGCGGGCAGATCGCCGGAATCGCCCTCGCCGTCCTGGCGACCGCGGGCGCCGGAGCCGTCTTCACCTGGCTGCGCCGGCGCAGCGGCAGCCTGCTCGCGCCGATCGCACTGCACTGGTCACTCAACGGCGCCGGCGCGCTCGCCGCCGCCATCGTCTGGCATACCGCCGTGCATTGACGTCCACGCGTGAGCCGCTACCGTCCGGCACACCGCCGCGCGTCGAATTCCGGCGCGCGGCAATTCGTTTCCGGGCGCGTCTTTCGAATCACCCCGGCGATCAGCCGATTTGCACTTTCTTCCGAACTGATGTTCGGTGAAAGCGTTGACCACGAGTTGGTCACGGATTACTCTCACCTCGATCACACATATGTTCGAGTACTCGGGTAATCGACCTCGGTAGCGCGGCTGCTGCCGGGAAAGGCACGCCATGCTCGACGAGCAGTCGACCGGAACAACCGCAGCGCAATCCGCGGATTCCGCACACCGTTCGCGCGGCGAGGCCGCATCCTCTCCCACCGCGCGAGTCACGACCTCGGTTCCGGCCGAGCTCAGCGCCCTGGCCCAGCGCGTCGCCACCGCACGCGACAAATTGCCACTCCAGGCCGATCCGGCCCTGTTCGCCGAATTGTCCGACCGGGAAATCACCGCGGAACGCGAACTCGCCGAATGGATTCGCACGCAGCGGCGCCGGCAGCGCAAGCGGGCGGTATCCGAGGAATTGATCGCCGAGAAGCGGGATCGCCGCGTGGCGCTGGCATTGCGGCGGGCCGACGAATCCGACGCGCGCTGGCATCGGCGCGCACGTGCGGCCCGGATGCGGGTGTCGAATTCCGATGCGCGACTGGCGCAATTGTTCCGGCGCGCCGAATGGTCGTCGCGGGCATTGATCGGCGTCGTGATCCTGGGGATGGTGTGGGCCGGCGTGAACGTCCAGCACAATCTGGTGCCCAGCGGCGACATGTCCGATCCGCTGTACTGGCTCAGCTACGGCTTCGAGGCGATGATCTCCATTCCGATCATCACCATCATGGTGGTCGCCACCACCGCCGCCCGCTGGGGCCGCGAGATCGATCGCGGCAAAGTGGTCTTCCTGGAGACGGCACTGCTCGGCGTCACCATCGCGCTGAACGCCGGACCGCATCTGGTCGCCGGAGAGCCGGCCCGGGCCGCGGAGGCGGCCGTGGCTCCCGTCATGGTGGGCGTGGTGATCTGGCTGCATTCCTGGGTTTCGGCCCGATATGCGCAATTGATCGACGATATTCCGGTCGACGGCATCGATTCCGACGATCGCCCCCCGTCCGGATATCGCACCAGCTACCGATCCGACACCCTGCCGGGTTGGGCCGAACCACAGTCGCTGCCGGCCAGTGACCTGTCCACGGATTTCCACAACTATCCACAGCTCGCACACCTCACGGTGCCGCACGAGCTCGCCCACGACGAGGCCGCGGAAATCGCGCAGCCGGATATGGCCGCACCGCAGCATCATTCGCCGCAACCGATCGATACCCGGCCCATCGAGCGACCCGGTCCGGCCGAGACGCCGGATAGCGCTGTGCCGACACAGAACCCGACGCGCCCTGCCGATTTCGCCGCGCAATCCGCCGCGATGGCCCCGGAGCCGGAATCCGCCGCCGTACCGCCGGTGGCGGACTCGCCGGCCTCCGCGCACATCGCACCGGTACCCACCGCCGAGGCGATGATTTCCGAATCGGATTCGGCAACATCATCGTTCGAGCCCACAACCGACACCGCGGCCGCGCCGGCGGCGTCCGGATCCGCCACATCCGTACCCGCTGAGGACTTGTCCGCGCCCGAGCAACCGGCGGCGCGTCCCGCTCCCGGCGCGGGGCTGCGCATCGTCTCCGACGAACCGCGCCGGACCCGGACCCGCCGCGCCGTCGACGATGCGGTCCAGCTGGTGCTGGGCGAACCGATCGCGGAATCCCCGCGAAACCCCTCCCACGCGGCGGCCGCTGTCGCGGCCACCGAGGCCGCCACGGAGCGCATCGGGCGCGAAACCCGCCCGGAGCTCTCGGACGACCGCCACGACGACAGTGCCGACCCGACGGGGACCGACGTGGACGATCAGGTGGAATTCGACGTCCCGGATGCCGCCGAGAACGAATTCGACGACCTCGAATCGGTGGGTGCCGACCCCGCCGAACCCGAGACCGGCGAGGTCGCGATCTGGTCCGTGGCGCGGGAGATCCGCAGGCGCGGACTGTCCAAACTCACGGTCGAGCAGCTGGCTGAAGTTCTCACCCTCACCGACGAATCCTGGACCCCGGCGGCGATCGGCGCGGCCGTCGGTCTCCCCGGCTCCCGGGTGCTCGGCATTCTGGAGACCGCCCGTCGCATCAGCATGCCGATCGCCGTCGGCGGCTGACACGCCGTTCCGCCCTCTCTACCAGGCAATTCAGTTGCCTCGAAGGGGTCGATGAGGATCCTCACAGGTTTGATCGCGATCATGGAAGTGACGACCGACTCGAGGATGCAGATGATCGACACCTTTCCGCGAGCGCATTCGTCGGCGACCTTGCTGCGCGACGGACGGTGCTCCTGCCCACCGAACGCGGCCGCCTTATGAGCTTGACTGCGGCAATTTCGGTGACCGAACGGCCGGCCGACGGGGACTCCGCGCGGCCCGAACCGTCACGGCCCTACCTCCATCAAGTCAACCTGTTCCGAATTCTGACCTTCGCCTGTGTCATCGGCGTCCACGTCATCGACAGATCCAGCGATCCGAACAATGTGGCGGCCAACGGGGTCATGGTGCTGCTGCACTTTCCCCGCGAAGCCTTCTTCACCTTGACCGCGTTCGTCCTGATCTATCAGTACGCCGACCGGTCCTTCGTCGCGCGCGGATTCTGGCGCCGACGCTTCGCCCTCGTCGGCATCCCGTATGTGGTCTGGTCGGTGTTCTACTGGGGCTATTCGATCGTCGCCGGAATCCATCAGGAGACCGCCGGGCAGGCGGTGCGCCGGCTGGCCCTCGAACTGGCCACCGGTGAAGCCTGGTACCAGCTGTACTTCCTGTTGGTGTCGATGCAGATCTATCTGTTGTTCCCGGCACTGCTGCAGCTCGTGCGACGCACCGTCGGCTGTCACCGATGGCTGCTGGGGGCGAGCGCGATCGTCCAGCTGGGCCTGCTGTGGGCGCTGTCGCACCCACCGACCCTGACCGGAATTCCGGCACAACTGTGGGACCACCTGTACGTGACGGTGCTGCCGTATCAGTTCTATGTGCTGTTCGGTGCGGTCGCGGCATGGCATATCGGCACCGTCGATCGTGTCGTGCGACGCTTCGGTCCATTCCTGCTGGCCGGTACCGTCGCGGCCGCCCTCGGCGCCGAGCTGTGGTACCAGCGGTCCGTGGCGGGCGGCAGCACACCGTGGCAGGCCGACAACGTTTTCAACCCGTATATGGCGGTCTACTTCCTCGCGTTGATCGCCGGGCTCTACACCGTCAGCACCTGGTGGTCGTGGCTACGGCCCAATTATCGTGTCGTCGCCCGCATCTCACGCTACGGCGCCGACCGCTCCTTCGCGGTGTTCCTCATACATCCGATCGTGCTGGAGTTGCTGATGCCCTTGGCGCCCCACCTGAACAGCGGCGTGGGCGCGGGCGGAGGTACCGCGATACTGTTCGTCGCTGTCCTCGCGACGACACTGGCGGTCGTCGAGGTGGTGCGCCACGCTCCCGGCAGTATCTGGCTCACCGGCCGCGCACGGATCGAAGGGCCGACCGCTCTGGGGCGCTGGTTTCGTTCACTGCAGGGCACGGATCTGTCGAATCCGCGTCGCGTCCTCGAGCTCGAGTCGAATGGCGCACTATCGGATTCGTACGGACGGTAGATCGGCCGAGCCGGCTGCTCCGGCGCCCCGATACGCGCCGGCCAACTGAGCCAATTCGGCCTCGGTCAGCACGTCCTCGATGCGGTCGAAACCGTCGGGCGCCCGTTCGGTCACCGTATGCAGGATTCGATCCATCGGCATATCCCGGTTCACCAGCACGATGGCGTTGGCGATCTCGCGGCGTGCCGCCTCGTACCGGGCCAGCCCGGCGACGGGATCGGTCGCGGCGGCGAGTTCGGTGGCCAGCGCCCGGGCATCGAGGACGGCCTGCGAACCGCCGTTGGACCCGACCGGGTACATCGGATGGGCGGCGTCGCCCATCAGGGTCACCCCGCCGACCCCCCAGCGCGGCAGCGGATCTCGATCGACCATCGGATATTCGAGGATTTCTCCACTGGCCGACAGCATTTCGGCCAGATCCACACCGGCGAGTCGCCAACCCTCGTAATGCGGCAGCACATCGCGCAACCGCCCCACGCGATTCCAGTCCGGGCTCGGCACGGCGGTGTCGTCGCCCACCCGTACCTCGGCGACCCAGTTGATCAATGCCCGTTGACTGTGCTCGGCCGCCGGTCCGATGGGGTACATCACCATCTTCGCCGCCCGATTCGACCCCGCGATCACCATGGTGCGACCGTCCAGGAAGGGGCGCATCTGTGCGGTCCCCCGCCAGATCCGGATGCCGTTCCACACCGGTCGCCCCTCCCCCGGATGCAGCTGCGCCCGGACGGTGGAGTGCAGTCCGTCCGCACCGATCAGCACATCGGCGAACTGTTCGACGACGAGACCGGTTGCGCGGTCCAGGATCCGGCAGCGCACACCACCCGCCTCCTGCGTGAACGAACGCAACGCCATACCCGCGCGCACCGCATCGGTTCCGAGCCGCTCCCGCACGGTGGCCAGCAGCAGGCCCTGTAGTTCCCCGCGGTGGATCGAATATTGCGGCAGCTCGTGTCCCGCGGCGAGTCCGCGCGGTTGCGTCCAGATCCGGTTGCCGAACCGGTCGAGATGCACCGCCGCGGTGGTCGCGATCGCGCAATCGGCCAGTGCCGCAGCGAGTCCCAGCTCGTGCAGTACGTGCACGGCGTGCGGGAGCAGATTGATCCCGACACCCAGCGGCCGCAGTTCGGTGACCGCGTCGACCACAACCGCGTCGATGCCGACCCGCTGCAGACATGCCGCCGCGGTCAGCCCGGCGATCCCGGCGCCGGCGATCAGCACGCGCATCACGGCGTCACGGACACTGTGCGCGCCAGAGCAATTCGACCACGCGCGATCACGTGCTCGAAACCACCGGCCGGCGAACCGTGCCTCTTCCCGACGAACAAGCTGATCGGCCAATACATTTCGGTCCTCCCCTACCTGCCGAATCCTACCGATCCGCCCGCGTCCTTCCCGGCGGTGACATCAACGCTCCGGAAGCAACCTGCTGGTGAATCCGGCCGCCACCAGCCGGGTGAATGCCGACCGCACCGTATCCGGCACGTCCTGATCGATCGCCCACCCCTCGGCCGCATACCGCCACACCCGCTGCGTATCCCCCACCAGCATATCGATCACCCCCACCGTATCCCCGATGCGTTCGATGTAGCGTTCCATCGATTCCGGTAGCGAACCGCAGATGACATCGACATCCGGCCAGCGCTTGCGGCACGTGGCATAACCGCGCCGCTGTTGATACGGCCGGCAGATCAGCATCACCGAATCCACCCGCCGACCCGACTCCCGCAGTAGCGCATGCGAGAAGTCGATGTTCTCCGCGGTATTGCGCGCCTCGGTCTCGGTGAGCACCGCGGCTTGCGGAACCCCCAGTGCGACAGCATGTTCGCGATAGTGCACCGCCTCGCCCCGCGGAAACACCGCCGTGGTGGTCGGCGCGTTGGCCCCGCTGAAGACGAGCACCGGAAAGACACCGCGCCGGAACAGTCCCGCCGCCCAGGTGGCGACCCCGATATCGTGGCTCCCCAGCCCGATTCCCGCGTCCACCCGCCGGATATCGTGCCCCATCGAGTTGTAATCCCAGAGCGACCGCACATCGGCCCGGAGCCCGGCCGGCAACTCGGCGAACGACAGCGTGCGCTCCGGTTCGATCCCGTCCTCGCCCACGGCTCCCATGCTACGCAGCGCCCGCGCGGGATAGCCGCGAGCGGATCGCCCCGCGAATTCGCGCCCGGAAACACACGAAGGCCCGCTTCCCGTACGGGAAGCGGGCCTTCGCGATTCGACTACACAGCCGGAGCCGGAAAGACTACTTCGCCTTTTCCAGAACCTCCACCAGCCGCCACCGCTTGGTAGCGGACAGCGGACGGGTCTCCATCAGCTGCACGCGGTCGCCGACACCGGCAACCTCGTTCTCGTCGTGCGCCTTCACCTTGGAGGTGGTGCGGATGATCTTGCCGTACAGCGGGTGCCGGTTACGATCTTCCAGCTCGACGACGATCGTCTTGTTCATCTTGTCGGAGACGACGTAGCCGACACGCACCTTGCGGCTGCCACGCACCTCCTCCTTGGCCGGCGTCTTGGCCGGGCCCTTGGCGTCACTCATGCCGCGTCTCCCTTGCCTTCAGGACCGGAGGCCAGGCCGAGCTCGCGCTCACGCATGACCGTGTAGATGCGCGCGATCTCGTGGCGGACCACACGCAGGCGCCGGTTGTTCGTCATCTGGCCGGTCGCCATCTGGAAGCGCAGGTTGAACAGCTCTTCCTTCGATTCGCGCAGGCGGGCGACGAGCTCGTCCTCGTTGAGCTCGCGCAGGTCTGCGGCCGGAGTTCCGGTAGCCATCAGAACTGCTCCTCCCTGGTCACGATCCTGCACTTCATCGGGAGCTTGTGCATCGCGCGGCGCAGCGCCTCACGAGCGATCTCCTCGTTCGGGTAGGACATCTCGAACATCACCCGACCCGGCTTGACGTTCGCGATCCACCACTCCGGCGAACCCTTACCGGAACCCATGCGGGTCTCGGCGGGCTTCTTGGTCAGCGGGCGATCCGGGTAGATGTTGATCCAGATCTTGCCGCCACGCTTGATGTGGCGGGTCATCGCGATACGCGCCGACTCGATCTGCCGGTTGGTGACGTAGGCGGGCTCGAGAGCCTGGATGCCGAACTCACCGAACGCCACCGAAGTGCCGCCCTTGGCCATACCGGAACGACCCGGGTGGTGCTGCTTGCGGTGCTTGACCTTGCGGGGCATCAGCATGGGTCAGCCCTCCTGATTCTCTGCCGGCGGCTCCGCCACAGCAGTGGCGGCCCGTCCGGCCTCAGTGCTGGTGGCGGTGGTGCCGGACGAACCGGACCGCCGCGGACGGCTCGGCCGCTCCCGACGCTCGCGACGCTCACCGGCCGGAGCAGCGTTGGCCGTGACCTCACGCTTGCCACCGACGATGTCGCCCTTGTAGATCCAGACCTTCACGCCGATGCGGCCGAAGGTGGTCCGAGCCTCGTACAGGCCGTAATCGATGTCGGCGCGCAGCGTGTGCAGCGGCACCCGACCCTCACGGTAGAACTCCGAGCGCGACATTTCGGCGCCACCGAGGCGGCCCGAGCACTGCACTCGAATGCCCTTGACGTTCGGCGAACGCATGGCCGACTGGATGGCCTTACGCATCGCGCGACGGAACGCCACACGGTTGGAGAGCTGCTCGGCCACACCCTGGGCAACCAGCTGGGCATCGGACTCGGGGTTCTTGACCTCGAGGATGTTCAGCTGAACCTGCTTACCGGTGAGCTTCTCCAGCTCGGCACGGATACGGTCGGCCTCGGCGCCGCGACGGCCGATCACGATGCCCGGACGCGCGGTGTGGATATCCACCCGGACGCGGTCACGAGTGCGCTCGATCTCGACCTTCGAGATGCCGGCCCGCTCCATACCGGTGCTCAGCAGTTTGCGGATGGCTACGTCTTCCTTGACGTATTCCTTGTACTGCTTGTCGGCGTACCAGCGGGACTTCCAATCGGTGGTGATACCGAGGCGGAAGCCATGGGGGTTGATTTTCTGTCCCATTTACTTAGCCCCTCCCTTCCGGCGGTTGCGCGAGGAGGCGCTGGCAGTGTTAGGCAAGCTCTCGACCTCGATCGTGATGTGGCTGGTGCGCTTGCGGATCCGGAACGCGCGGCCCTGGGCGCGCGGCTGGAAACGCTTCATGGTCGCGCCCTCGTCGACATACGCCGTCGAGATGACCAGGGTGTCGGGGTTCAGGCCGAAGTTGTTCTCGGCGTTCGCCGCGGCGCTGGCCACGACCTTGGCGACCGGTTCGCTGGCGGCCTGCGGCGCGAACCGCAGGATGTTCAGCGCATCCTCGACCCGCTTGCCGCGGACCAGGTCCACGACACGGCGAGCCTTCATCGGAGTGACGCGAACGTGCTTCGCGGTCGCGCGCGCGGTCGGGTTCGCCTCGGGTTCGCTCAGCTGTGCTGTCTGGCTCTTCGCTTCGCTCATCGCCGCTTGCTCTTCCGATCTTCCTTCACGTGGCTACGGAAAGTCCTGGTCGGCGCGAACTCACCGAGCTTGTGCCCAACCATGTTCTCCGACACGAACACCGGCACGTGCTTGCGGCCGTCGTGGACCGAGAACGTGTGGCCGATGAAATCGGGGATGATGGTCGAACGACGCGACCAGGTCTTGATGACCTGCTTCGTGTTCTTCTCGTTCTGGACGTCCACCTTCTTGAGGAGGTGTTCGTCGACGAACGGGCCCTTCTTGAGGCTGCGTGGCATCTTTAACCTCCTCCTTAACGCTTCTTGCCGCGACGGCGGACGATGAGCTTGTCGCTCGGACGGTTGGGTTTACGGGTACGGCCTTCGGGCTTGCCCCAAGGCGAGACCGGGTGGCGACCACCGGAGGTCTTGCCCTCACCACCGCCGTGCGGGTGGTCGACGGGGTTCATCACGACACCACGGACCGTGGGGCGGCGACCCTTCCAGCGCATACGGCCGGCCTTACCCCAGTTGATGTTCGACTGCTCGGCGTTGCCGACCTCGCCGACGGTGGCGCGGCAGCGCACGTCGACGCGACGGATTTCGCCGGAGGGCATACGCAGGACGGCGTAGGAGCCTTCCTTACCCAGCAGCTGAATGCTCATACCGGCGGCGCGGGCCATCTTGGCGCCACCGCCCGGACGGAGCTCCACCGCGTGGATGGTGGTACCGGTCGGGATCGAGCGCAGCGGCAGGTTGTTGCCGGGCTTGATGTCGGCACCGGCGCCGGACTCGATCTTCGTGCCCTGGGCGATACCCTTCGGCGCGATGATGTAGCGCTTCTCGCCGTCCGCGTAGTGCAGCAGGGCGATGTTGGCGGTGCGGTTCGGGTCGTACTCGATGTGAGCGACCTTGGCCGGGATGCCGTCCTTGTCCAACCGGCGGAAGTCGATCAGACGGTAGGCCCGCTTGTGACCACCACCGCGGTGACGGGTGGTGATGCGGCCGTGCGCGTTACGACCACCGGACTTGCTGAGCGGACGCAGCAGCGACTTCTCAGGAGTGGACCGGGTGATCTCGGCGAAGTCCGAAACGGACGACCCGCGCCTACCCGGCGTAGTCGGCTTGTACTTACGGATTGCCATGAGTTCTTCTCTGCTTTCTGGATTCCCCGCCGCTTACGCGACCGGGCCTCCGAAGATCTCGATGGGCTTGCTGTCGGCCGAGATGGTCACGAGCGCGCGCTTGGTGCTCTTGCGCTGGCCGTAACCGAAGCGGGTCCGCTTGCGCTTGCCCTGACGGTTGGCAGTGTTGACGCTGGTCACGGTGACGCCGAAAACCTTCTCGACGGCGATCTTGATCTGCGTCTTGTTCGAGTCGGGGTGCACCAGGAAGGTATAGGTGCCCTCTTCGATCAGCCCATAGGACTTCTCGGAGATCACCGGCGCGAGCAGGATGTCGCGCGGATCTGCGATGGTGGTCACTTGCTCTCCTCCTGTGCACTCGCAGCGCTCTGCGGGGATTCCGCGGGGCCGTGCACGAACGCGTTGAGCGCCTCGACGCTGAACACGACATCGTCGCTGTACAGCACGTCGTAGGTGTTCAACTGATCCGGCGAAATCGGGTGCACACCCTGCAGGTTCGCCACGCTCTTCCACGCGGTCACATCTTCGCGGCCGACCACGACCAGCACCTTCTTGCGGTCCGACAGCTCGGCCAGGAAGTTCTTGGCGGCCTTGGTGGACGGCGTCTGGCCGGAGACCAGTTCGGTGATGACGTGGATGCGCTCGTTGCGGGCCCGGTCCGACAGGGCGCCACGCAGGGCGGCGGCCTTCATCTTCTTGGGCAGGCGCTGCGAGTAGTCGCGCGGCTGCGGGCCGTGCACGGTGCCACCGCCGGCGAACTGCGGCGCCCGGGTCGAACCCTGGCGGGCGCGGCCGGTGCCCTTCTGGCGGTACGGCTTCTTACCACCACCGCGGACGTCGCCGCGGGTCTTGGTGGCGTGCGTGCCCTGGCGAGCCGCGGCCTGCTGGGCCACGACGACCTGGTGCATCAGCGCGATGTTGGCAGTCGCGTCGAAGATCTCCGCGGGGAGGTCGACGGTGCCGTTGGTCTTGCCGCCCGGCTCTTTCACCGGAAGCGTAAGATTGGTCGCCTTTTCGGACGTCACAGTGTCGGTGCTCATGCCCGGGCACCACCCTTCGCAGCGCTCTTGACGATCACGATGCCGCCCTTGCGACCCGGGATCGCGCCCTTGATCAGCAGCAGGCCGTTCTCGGCGTCCACCTTGTGGACCGAGAGGTTCTGCGTGGTCACGCGGTCGTTACCCATCCGGCCGGCCATCCGCATGCCTTTGAAAACACGGCCGGGCGTCGAACATCCACCGATGGACCCCGGACGGCGGTGCACGGCCTGCGCACCGTGAGCGGCGCCCTGACCCTTGAAGCCGTGACGCTTCATGACACCGGCGTAGCCCTTGCCCTTGCTGGTGCCGGTCACGTCGACGTAGGTGCCTTCTTCGAAGACCTCGGCCGACAGTTCCTGTCCCACCTCGAACTGAGCGGCGTCGGCGACGCGGATCTCGGCGATGTGGCGACGCGGGGTGACACCGGCCTTGGCGAACTGCCCGGCGACGGGCTTGTTCACCTTGCGCGGGTCGATCGCGCCGAAGGCGATCTGAACGGCGGAGTAGCCGTCGCGCTCTTCGGTGCGGATCTGGGTCACGACGTTCGGTCCGGCCTTGATGACGGTCACGGGGACGACGCGGTTCTTCTCGTCGAACACCTGGGTCATACCGAGCTTGGTGCCCAGGATGCCGGCCGCCGGCCTGTTCTTGTTGTCAGTCATATCTGCAATCCCCGTCACTGAATGTTGACGTCGACGCTGGCCGGCAGATCGATGCGCATGAGCGCGTCGACCGTCTTCGGCGTCGGGTCGAGGATGTCGATCAGCCGCTTGTGCGTGCGCATCTCGAAGTGCTCGCGCGAGTCCTTGTACTTGTGCGGCGAGCGGATGACGCAGTACACGTTCTTCTCGGTCGGCAACGGCACAGGCCCGACGACGCGGGCACCGGTGCGGGTCACCGTTTCGACGATCTTGCGCGCAGACGCGTCGATCGCCTCATGGTCGTAGGCCTTGAGCCTGATGCGGATCTTCTGTCCCGCCACGCTGAGTGTCCTTTTCTCCGCTTACGTTGTGCTCCAGAAGCTTTCGCTTCCGAACCACCCTCATTTGCACAGCCCGAACACACGAAGACGCATCAGCCACCATCACGACCGGGGCGCACCCGATCCATCGCCGCTGTTCATCTGTCATGGTTCTTCCGGTCCACGCGGTCGGGCGTGTCGCCTCTCCGCTCATTCTTCGGCCCTGGGCAAACTTCACCTATTGGCCTCGGAACTTCGTCCCGGACGTACCCGCGCCGGACTCGACGCCGATACTCAGTGGGTACTGCTCGCCTGCCACCGATGGACGCACGCCACCGCTGCAGGCAACCCGAACAGTATGCCCGAGCCCCCCGGACGCCTCCAAATCGGGGGTCGAATACCCCGGTGACGGCTGCCGATCGCAGGTCAGACCGGTAGCGAGCGCAACCGCGGCCGGGTCCGCCGCCACGCTACCGCAAGGAAGACCAGCAGGCCCAGTAGCGGCAGGGTCCCCAGCACCCAGCTCATTCCGAGCGGCGGCCCCGGCTGATCCAGCACCCGCAGTCCGTCCAGCGCGCCCTCGCCGTGGCCCTGGGGCCCGTCGATCGCGAAAGCGAAGCGATAACTTCCGGGCGCGTCGAGAGCCTTGACGTCCAGGCCCCACGAATCCCGTTTGCGGGGATGCCGGACCAGCGGCCGGGTGCGGACGGATTTCAAACCCGGACCGTCCACCCGCAGCGTGCCGGCCCTGCCGTCGATCCCGCCCTCGGGCAGGAAGGTGAAGTCCAGCGACTGCATCGCCCGCAGCGGCCAGGTCGAGAAGCCGACCGTCAGGTCGTAGGGGCCGACCCGGACGCGCTCGGTGTGGACCACGTTCACCGGCTGGTACGCGGCCGCCGGCCCGGCCCCGGCCGCCGCCGACAGCAGTAACACCAGCAGTACGAGCAGATACCGAACCGGACGTCGGGCGTTGGTGTTCATCGGGTCTCCCCCGCGGTGAGCGTGCGCAGCATCGCGGCGAACGCGCCGCCCAGATATCCGGCGAGCAGACCCAGCGGAAGCGCGACCACGATCAGGGTGACGACGGTGACGGCCGAGATATGCGGATCCGGATAGGTCGCGATCACCTGCAGCGGCAGTCCCACGCCGATGATCAGGCTCGCGACGAGCCCGGCCACCGGCAGCAGCGTCGGTATTCCCAGCCCCGCGGGCGGACGGCGACGAAACCACAGCAGCAGCGCCTCCACCGCGAAGGCCGCGACGAACAGGAACATCGGGATGATGCTCGGGAAGGTCGGCGGCTTGGGCGTGAGCCCGTCCCGCAGTGGCAGCCCCACCGCGGAGGCGTAGACGTGCGCGGCCCACGGCGAGAACCACCACAGCACTGCCTGCAGCACCGCGGTGGCCACCCCGATGGCCAGCGCCGACCCGGGACGCCCCAGCGCCAGTGTGCCGGTGATCAGCAGCAGTGGCGCGAACAGCACGGTCGCCACCACGACCGCGTCGACCGGGAGCGCGAGATTGTTCAGCGCGTCGGCCGGAATCGGCGTGAAGGCGATGAGGATGACGGTCGCGCACACGACCCCGACCCGGCCCCACGGCTCGTCGCGATGGGCGGCGAACACCATCAGGCTGCCGATCATGGTGATGGTGATCGACAGGAACAGCGCGACGTGCGAGGGCGTGTTCAATACCGCGTCGAATCCGTAGATCGAATGCCATTCCAGATCGAACAGGCCGTAGAGCAGGAACAACGCCGCTCCGGCACCGGAGACCATATAGCCGACGGGTGCGGTGAGCGTCGAGCCGAAGACGCGGATCGGCGTCCCCCCGGCGGCGGGCACGGGACGGCCCGCGCGCTGCGCCGAGGTCGCCAGCACCACCATGGCGAGACTGGCGAAACCGGCGATCGCACTGCCCGAGTACAGCAACAGGTGCGGCAGCGTGAAGAAGGTGTCCGGCCCGACCTCGTTGTGCCACTGGATATCCCAGCTGATGCCGACGGTGGTGACAACGGTTCCGAACAGCACGATCCACGCGCCCGCGCGGGCCGCCGTCCCGGATCGGGCAGCGACGGTCGTGGCCGAAGCCGTAGGCGATCCGCTCGCGATCGCGGTGTACGGGACACTCATGGAATCATCCTTTCCTGCGGTCGGGCGGTGCACCGATCAACCGCCGATCCACAGTGGCAGGGACAGGTTCTCGACACCGTCGCCGGTGGTGATCGACAGCCGCAGCTGCCACGGCCCGGTCGTCATGAAGGCCACGTTCGCGGCGTGATACCGACCGGATCCGGTATCGGCCGCCGGTACCGGTTCGCCCGCGAAGCCCATGCGCGGCTCGACGGACTGCACCCGAATCATCGCGCGCGGCACCGGATTGCCGGCACGATCGGATAATTCGATATCGATATCGGAGGCGCCGGCCCGATGGCCGAGAGTCACGGTCACCTGATGGGTGAGCGTGCCGCCGTGCAGTACCACCGTCGAATCCCGCGCGGGCCACGACCACCACGCGATCGCGCCGATCGCGGCCACCACGACCACGACCGCGCCGAGTACTCGCGATATCCGGCGCGGAGCCCGCCGTCCCGCACCGCCCACCGGATCGGCCGCGAACCGCTCGGGCGGATCGATCGACCGCGAATTCTGCACGGCGGCAGCGGAATCGGTGTCCGAGGTGGCGGATGGTGGCGCCGCGCGCGGCCCGGGGGACCCGGTACCGCGCGCATCATCGGGCCCGGCGCTCATCGCGGCACTCCCGCACCGACCTCGAGCAGTACCGGAATCGTGAGGACGGTGTAGTTCCGTTCGACCTGGATCCATATCCGGTACGTGCCCGGGGCCGCGAAGGTGTAGGTGAACGGCACGGCGGGACCGTAGGCGGCGACGGTTTCGTCGGGAGCGCTGTCTCCGTTCACGGGCGGCATCAGCATCGCGCCATCGGTCGACATATCGCCCATTCCGGGCATCTTCGCCATATGGTCGGCCGGCATCGCCCCCATCGAGTGGGCGTGACCCCACACCGGCGCCTGCTGGACCGCGGTGCCGAGATCGTTGTCGCCGGTGAGCGGTCCGGCGACGATCATATGCCCGACCATGCCGAGCCACGGCTGGAGTTCGGCGGTCCCGCCCACGGTCGCGGTCACCGTGGCCGGGGCGCCGGCCCGGGCCGTGGTGGCGCTGACCCGGATCGGAATACCGTCGACAGCCGAGGTCGCGGCGCCGTCCGGGCCGGGACGCAGCGCCGCGCCGTCCTCCCGCCGATCGCCCGCGGCGCGATCGCCGCCGATATCGAAACCGGTTGCGGCGCGCACCATCTGGACACCGCCGCCGCGACGCTCGAGTTCCACCGACAGGGCGTAGTGCCCGGCCTCGGGAGCGCTCACGCGCAACCGATACTCGCCCGGTCCGATCCGGATCGGATGCAGATGTGCGAGTCGCCCGCTCGGACTCACCACCAGCGCATGGATCAGGGCCTCGTCCACGACGACCAGGTCGTCGACGGGAATGCCGGTCGCCGCGTCGATCAGGTTCAGCTCCAGATCTGCGGGCGTACCGGCTCGCGGCGGAACACCGGCGACCGACACCATGACCGGCGGACGGGAGTAGTCCGACAGCTGCGGTTGCCGCGCGGCATAGGGATCGGCGGCCTCGTCCACACTCGGATCGAGCTGTATGCCGGGCTGCGGCGGTAACGGCAGCGAGGTGGAGAGCATCGCGGCGGTGAGCGCGACCGCGACACCGGCCACCACACCCGCTCCCGGCAGCAGCGCCCACGCACTGCGCCGGGCTCGGATCGCGACCACGGCGGCCACCGGCAACAGCACGCCGGCGACCACGAAGCCGCCGTACACGAATCGCTCCGGCGGCGTGACGATCTGCGCGGGCACCACGAACGGGATCCGCGCCGCCCGGGCGCCGTCGTCGACCGCCAGTTCCCACGGTCCCGGGCGGTCCACCCGCAGCGTCGTCGAGAACATGCCGGGCGTACCGGCCAGCTCGACCGCGCCGCGCTCGGTGGGAGCGCCGGGGGCCGGCCTGTGCGCCGATGACGCCGCGCCGGTCGGCGTGAGCTCGAGGGCCAGCCTTCCCGCGGCGGTCCCGGCATGTGCCACCACCTCGATCCGCAGTGGGCCCGGTACCGAGGTCACCCGCCGCAGGATCACGGTGAGCTCGCGATCACCGAGGGTCTGCGCGATCGACACGTCCCCACCCGCCGCGGGCGCGTCTGCGGTGGCGGGCCCGGCGACGACGAGCGCGAACACCACGCACTGTCCGGCGGCGAAGAGGCGGCCGACCGCGCGCGCTGCACATCTCACGCGCCCATCCTAGGAACCTCCCCGCACCGAAATCGTCATCACGAGAGCGGATTCCGCATCCCCCGCACGGGTGACACCGGGTGCGGCGAATCAGGGACGATCTCCGAGACGATCCGGTTGCGCGGCGATCGGGGCCTGTCGTGGCCGTTCTAACTTACTCCAGAGTAAGATGTGCTCATGGCGAAAGAGACCGCAACTTATCGCGGCTGGAAGAAGCTGCCCGACAATCGGCTCGGACATGCGCTGTTCTCGGTCGGCATGATCGCCCGGGTCCCCTACTTCGGCACCGTCGTGCCGAACGTGGTGCGACTGGAACCCGGTCTGTGCGAGGTCACCGCGCCGAAATGGTTCGGTATCCACAACCATCTGGGCACCTTCCACGCGATCGCGGCCTGCAATCTGGCCGAGGTCGCGATGGGCATGCTCAGTGAGGCGACCGTGCCGACCACGCATCGCTGGATTCCCAAGGCGATGAACGTGCAGTATCTGACCAAGGCCGAATCCGGACTCCGCGCGATCGCGAAACTGGACGAGATTCCGGACTTCACGACGCTCACGCAGGGATTCGAACTGGTCGTCCCGGTGTCGATCTACGACAAGCACGGTGTCGAGGTCGTACACGCCGACATCACCACCTGGGTGACTCCGAAATAGGTCGCTCGACGCGCCGGACCCGGCTCAGCAGGGCGGGGGCGGCGCGGCACCGGCGATCGCACTCACGATCTGAGCCACGGCCCGCGGATTCGACAGCAGCTCGGCGTGGCCGACCGCCAGATTCGGGCAGCCGTCCTGGATCCAGACATTGCGATCCTCACCGTTGGGATCGGACATCAGCGCGGTTTCCGGCGGGGTGATCACCTCGTCGGTGCGGCTCGCGATCGCGGTGTAGCGGATACCGGGACTGGTTTCCCCACCGGCGTTGAGCGCCGCCAAGGTCGGCGTGCCCGGAACCTGTTCGGCGCCCGCGGGACCGTAGACCTGCGCGGCGGTCTCCTGCCCGTTCAAGCCGAGCGCACCGTAGAACGGGTACATCGAGGGCAGGCCGGAGAAGGTCGACCCGCGATAGGGCGTACCGACGGTGACCACGCTCGCGACCACCTCCGGATGCCGCCGTACCAGCTCCCGGATCTCGTTTCCGCCGGTCGAATGCCCCACCAGGATCGCCTTCGGGGCGCCGGTCACACCCCGGACCATGGTCACGAAGGCGGACAGCTCGCTGGCCTGGGAGGCGATATCGGCCACGCCGTACGGAACATCGCCCATCAACGCGGTCGACATCGGTCCGAGACCGGGCCACACCGGTTTCGCGGCCCCGTTCAGACCGAGGTTCGGCAGCGGCACCCGGCCGGTGTCGGCGGCGAATACGCAGTATCCGAGCCGGCGTAGTTCCGGGGCCAGCACCGCGAAGCTGGATTGCGCGTCGGTCGCTGCCCCGTGGGCCAGGACCACGGGGTAGGGCTTGTCCGAGGTCGGTCGGCAGGCGAAATCGTTCGCGCCGGGCACGGGCGGCACCTCCACCGGAAACGCTTCGGTGTGAGGGGCGACAACGGCGATCAGGGCGCACACGAAAACGGCCACCACCGAGAACCGCATCGTACTCATGTCAGCCCATGGTAGACGGACAATTGAGCAACACTTTATCGGCGCAGCGGAGAGGTCCATAACGGGTGATCGGCGATTTCGCGGCAATTCGGTATCGACCCCCCTCCGGGTATATCCGTTTCGCATCACCGCACGTCCTGGCCGCGCGGCATCCGGCGGGCGGCCGCCGCGAGAGTGTGCTGCCGGGCTGAGAGAATGAGGGCTATGAGTGCGCACCATATCCGCCGCGCCGATCTCTGTGTGGTCGGCCTCGGCCCGACCGGACGGGCCGTCGCCCACCGCGCCGTGCGGGCCGGCTTCGATGTGGTTGCTGTCGATCCGCGGCCCGAGCGGCTGTGGCCGCCGACCTTCTCCTGCTGGATCGACGAACTGCCACAGTGGTTGCCGCACAGCGCGATCGCCCAGCGCATCGAGGCGCCGGTGGTCTGGACCCGGTCGCGGCATCGGATCGAACGCCCCTACTGCGTGCTGTCCAAACCCGGCCTGCGCGAGGCGCTTCCGCTCGACGACGCCACCGTCCTCACCGGGCGGGCCACCGTCGTCGGCGCGCACCGGGTGGAGCTGCAGGACGGCAGCACCGTCGACGCGACGACCGTCGTGGACACCCGCGGACTGGCCGCTCCCGGGACCCGGCGGACCGCCAGCGCGCACGGCATCTTCGTGGACGCCGAGACGGCGGCCCCGATGGTCGGTGACGGCGAGGGACTGCTGCTGGACTGGCGCGACGAGAACGGAGCCGGCCCCGGCGAACCACCGTCGTTCCTCTACGCGGTGCCCTTGGGCGACGGCACGGTGATCTTCGAGGAGACCAGTCTCGGCCTGCGCGGCGGTATGCCGCAGCACGAGCTACGCCGCCGCACCCTGAATCGCCTGCTGGCGCACGGCATCCGGCTGCGCGGCGACGAACCCGCCGAGGCCGCGCACTATCCGCTGGACCAGCCACCGCCCCCGATGCGCGCCGGGCTGCGGACGCGCGATCCGATTCCGTTCGGCTCCCGCGGCGGCATGATGCATCCGTGCACTGGCTACAGCGTCGCCGATTCGCTCGCCCTCGTGGACACCCTGATCGACGCCTTGCGCACCGGCGCCGACCCGGTCGAGGCACTGTGGCCGTGGCAGGCGCGACTGGTGTACTGGATGCGGATGCGCGGGATCTACGGTCTGGGCCGGCTCACCACAGCGCAGTCGATCTCGATGTTCGAGGCCTTCTTCACCGCCTCCCCGCGGCAGCAGCGGGCGTTGCTGTCCGCGCACGACGACTACGCGGCCCTCGGCGCGGTGTTGTTCATGACGGTGTCGCGGACCTGGCCGTTCCGCTGGCGCTTCGATCTGGTCGGCTGGACCAACCGCGACCGCTGGGTCGGCTACGACTACCCGCCCGCGGGCTCAGACGCAGTTCTCGACCCAGTGCTTCCAGAGGATGGGAGCGTAGGCGGCTAGCGGCGGCACCCGGATATCGGTTCCGGCCAGCGCGGCGGTGGTGTTGCGGCAGTCGAACCAGCAGCCGAATTCGGTGGAGTCGAGAATGTCCTGCGGTACGCCGAGCGCGGCGACCAACCGGCCGACACCCGGCACACCACGCAGCGCCTCCAGACTCTGCTTGGGCATCACCTCGAGCAGATGTGGCGATCCGGCCTGCTCGGCGAACAGGTTGAGCACGTCGACCGTCCCCTGCCGGCGTGGGTCGACCAGATGGTAGGTCGTACCGTCGCCGCCGGGCCGATGGGCGATGTGGTCGATGGCACGCGCGACGAAATCGACCGGCACCACATTGGTTTCACCGAGTTTCGGGACCAGGATGGGCAGCAGCCGGGGTAGCTGGGCTGCCATGCGCAACAGCCGGAACACGGCGTAGGGACCGGCGAGGCGATCGACGTCACCGGTACGGGAGTGGCCGATCACGATCGAGGGCCGGTAGATCCGCCAGCCGACCGCGCAGCCGTCACGCACCATCCGTTCGGCTTCGACGGCGGCGCGCTGCTCCGCGGTCGGCAGCCGCTGCCCGATATCGAACATATCCTCGGCGAACAGCCCCTCGGCCGCACCCGCCACCTCGACGGTCGAAATGTGGTGCAATACACCGGCGTTGACCTCGGCGGCGAACTCGACCACCTGCCGGGTGCCGGCGCCGGCACAGGTGGTGTCGAATCCCCCCGCCAGATGGAAGATGTGCCCGATCGAATCGCTGTGCCGGCGTACCCATTCCGGATCGATGCCCAGGCCCGGCCGGGACAGATCACCGCGAACCGCATGCAACCGGTCACCGCCGGCCCAGCCGCGCGCGAACCGATCGAACCGATGGGCGGCATCGGCGCCGGGCCGCACCAGTACGTGCACCTCATCGCCGCGCGCGAGCAGCGAGGGGACAAGATAGCGACCGATCCACCCAGTAGCCCCGGTTATCAGGTACGCCATGGCGTCAGCCTAAGCCGCGCCGGGGCCCGGATACGGCAACGACGCGGCTACCGAACCGGGCTCCCCATCAGGCATGACGGCTAGTGCGCGAAGACCGCCTTGCGCTTACCCAGCATCGCCGCCGCGCCCTCCGCGAAATCGGGCGAGCGCAGCAATTCGGACTGCCCTTCCTTCTCCGCGGCCAGGGCCTCGTCGAGTGAGGCCAGCGCCGCGCGATTGAGAGTGCGCTTGGTGAGTTCGAGGGCGCGCCGGGGACCGTGGGCGAGCTTCGTGGCGACCGCCTCGACCTTGGCGTCGAGTTCCTCGACCGGCAGCACCCCGGCGAGCAGGCCGCGGCGGTGGGCCTCGGCGACGGGCAGGCGTTCGCCCAGCAGCGCCAGCTCCGCGGCCAGCGCACGACCGGAGGCGGCCGCCACCAGCGCCGCGGCGCCGCCGTCGGGCATCAGGCCGATGTTGATGAACGCCTGTAGCAGATACGCTTCCTCGCTCGCGTAGGTGAAGTCGGCGGAAAGGGCCAGCGCCACACCGATTCCCGCGGCCGCGCCGCGCACCCGGGCCACCACCGGCACCGGCGCGTCGATGATGGCGCGCACCATGCGGTTGGCGCCGTCCATCGTCATCTCCGGCGTGATGCCCCGGCTCTTCTCGGCGGCGGCGGAGGACAGATCCGCGCCGGTGCAGAAATCGCCCCCGGCACCGGTCAGCACCACGACGCGGATCGCCGGGTCCTCGGCGACCCTCAGGAAGGTGTCCCCCAGCGCGATCATGGCGTCGTAGCTGAGGGCGTTCTTACGACCGGGATTGTCGATGGTGACCCGTAAGACGCGATCGTCGGCCACGATGGTGAGGCCGGGGGTGTGGTCGTGATCGCTCATGGTTACTCCCAGGTGGGCCGCCGACGGTGGCGGCGAGACGAGAATGATGGTTAACTTTGCGAATTGTGGTTAACTTATGTTGACTTGTCCGGCGCTGTCAACCAGCCGGCGCCGCCGACGAGCCGATATGCAGAAGGAGAGGTGTATGGTCGCGGATCGCAGCGAGGCCGGGCTCGCATCCGCGCGACCGGGTAGCACCACGACGACCCGGCGTCGACCCAAGAATCGCAAGGCACAGATCGTGCGCGTGGCCGCACGCGCCTTCAGCGAACGCGGCTACCACCCGGTCGGCGTGGACGAGATCGCCGCCGAGGTCGGCATCTCCGGTCCCGCGCTCTACCGCCACTTCGCCAACAAGTACGCGCTGCTGGTGGCCGCCGCCGAGAACGGCGCCCAGCAACTGCTCGACGCCGCCCGCACTGCCGACGAACCCGGCCTGGATCCGAAATCGCGGCTCACGGCCCTGATCCGCGCACTGGCCGAGCACACCATCGACGTACGCCGCGAAGGCGGGCTGTACCGGTGGGAACGCCGCTACCTGGAACCCGAGGATCGCGCCCGGATCCGGGTGATCTACGACGAGTTGCAGGACGTGATCGAATCCGCGGTCGCCGCGCTGCGCCCGGAGGCACCGCCCGCCGACGTCGCACTGCTGGCGACCGGAATGCTCGGCGTGATCGGCAGCATCACCACCCATCGGACCGCGCTGTCGAATACTCGGCTCACCGACCTCATGCTCGATATGTGCTGGTCGATCCTGCACACCGAACTGCCGCCACTACCCGACGCCACGACCTCCGCCACGCCGGTGCGTGGCCTGCCGCTGAGTTCCAAACGCGAACAGCTGCTCACCGAGGCGATCCGGATCTTCGGCAGGCAGGGATACCACGAGGCCAGTATCGAGCAGATCGGCGCGGCGGTCGGGATCAACGCCTCCAGCGTCTACCGCTATTTCGCGAGTAAATCCGATCTGCTGGCCGCCGCCTTCCACCGCACCGGTGAGCGGGTCGCGATCGCGAATTCCGAAGCGCTGGCCGAGGCGACCAGCCGTTCGGATGCCGCGCTGCGCATCGCCGGCCGGTTCGCGCGACTGACCTTCGCGATGCCGGAGATCCTGCCGGTCTACTTCGCCGAGTTCTCGAATCTGCCCGCCTCCGAACAGCAGAAGCTGCGTTCGGTGCAACGGCAGAACGTGCTGGAGTGGGCCCACCTGCTCGACGACGATTCGGCCGAGGCCCGGTGCCGGGTCCACGCGGCGATCGCCCAGGTGATCGACGCGGGCCGCCGCATGCGCTTCGAGAACCGCCCGGAGAATGTAGCCCGCGTGTGCGCGTTGATGGAAGCGGTTCTGCTCGGCTGGAATTCACCGTCGGAGCAGGCGCAGCCCGCACAGTGAGCCGTCGGCGGCGCGGGGACGCGCCGCCGGATCACAGCCGGGTGTGCCGCATCCGGAAGATGGCCCGGGTCAGGCGCAGATGACGGGGATGGCGGTCGAAGCTGGACATGTCGACCGGTGTCCGGTAGCGCCGCTCCGCGATCGCCAGGGTACGGCTGAATTCACGCAGACCGGCCTCACCGTGGGTGTGCCCCTGCCCGTACTCGCCGACACCGCCGAACGGCACGGCCGGATTCGCCGCGTAGGCCATTGTCGAGTTCACCGTCACCACACCGGTTCTGATGCGTTCGGCGAAGGCGGACACTCCGCGCACGTCCCGGGTGAACACCGATACCGCCAGACCCTGATCGGCGGCATTGATGCGCTCGATGGCGTCGTCGACGTTCGCGACGCGGTTCACGATCAGCACCGGGCCGACCGCCTCGGCGGTGACCGCGTAGCTGTCCTCCGGCACATCGGTCAGCACGATCGGCTCGATATAGGGCTCGCGAATCGATTCCAGACCACCGACCACGGCCCGGCCGCCGCGGGCGATCGCATCCTTGACCTGACGTCGTACCACGTCGACCTGGGAGTCCATGATCATCGGGCCGTAGGAGGCCTTGCGATCACCACCGGGACGCAGGGAACGGGCCTGTGCGACAACTCGTTCCAGGAAAGCGTCGTAGACGGAGTCGGCGACGTAGGCGCGCTGGATGCCGGCCGGGCTCTGCCCGGCGTTGGACATGGCGCCGAATACCGCGGCCTCGGCGGCGGTGTCGAGTTTGGCGTCGACGTGGACGATCATCGTGCCCTTACCGGCCTTCTCGACCACTACCGGCGTCAGCGTCGGCGCGCACAGTTCGATCACCTCACGGGCGCCGGCCTCGGATCCGGCATAGGCGATCTTGTCCACCCGCGCGCGGCACAGTTCGGCGCTCGTGCAGGTGGTGCCGGTGACCGACTGCAGCACAGGCTTGTTCGGCGCGAGCGCGGCCCAACTGTCGGCCAGCCACACCCCGACGCCCGGAGTGAGCTCGCTGGGTTTGAACACCACGGCGTTGCCGGCGGCCATGGCGTAGGCGATCGACCCCATCGGGGTGAAGACCGGATTGTTCGGCGATCCGAGCACGCCCACCACGCCCAGCGGCAGGTAGCCGACCGAGGCCCGCTGATTGCGGGTCAGCCAGGTGGAAGCGAGTCTGCTTCGCCCCAGGACCTTTTCGGCATTGCGGGCCGCCCAGTTCAGATGCTCCACCGCGAGCATGATCTCGATGGCGGCGTCGACCATCGGCTTACCGGTTTCGGTGCAGACCAGTTCCGCGAGCTCACCGGCGTTGCGGGTGATGCTGCGCTTCCAATCCAGCAACCACCGTTTGCGTCCGGCGAATCCGATTGCCGCCCACCACGTCTCGGCTCCGCGGGCGGCGCGCACGACATCGGTGACCTCGGCGGCGCCCAGGATCGGATATTCGGCGATGAACTCGCCGGTGCGTGGATCATGGGACTTCAGCATCTCGGCCATTGGCCACCCTCTCGCCGGCGGAGACCTCGGCAATCGTTCGACGTGTGCACCGGCAACGGGCGGGCGACGATGCCGCGGAGGGGTCGGAGGATGGATACCGCACCCCTGGTCGCCAGACTATGGCGCGGCCGCGGGACCGACAAGGACGGCAGACATCCTACGAACCGCCCGGTCCGCGCCGAGACCAGCGATAATGGTGATCCGATCCGCTTCCACACCGAAAGTGTGATCAATGCCACATAAGCGGCAGCTGGGCAGCGCGCTTTTCCGGCGGCTTCGAATAAAACGACAACGACATGTTTCAGATCGCGGTAGAACATTCGGAGTATGAGCCGCGCCCGAGCCACGCGGCATCGACGGCCCCGAAGCTCGAAGAAGTAACATCGCGCCCGGTGGAAGGTATCCATCAACCGGGGCAAATTTCAGCGTTCCGGACAATCCGGTCGCGGCCAGGCCGATAGTGGAGAGTTGATGCCGAGTTTGGACGACGCAGAATCGCACACACCGCGTGCGGCTTCGGATGCCACCGCGACCAGCGCCGACACCATGGGGCATGGTCCGGGCGCCGACCCGGCCGTCGTGGTCAGCGATATCCGCAAATCCTTCGGCGAGGTCCACGCGCTGCAGGGGATCACCTTCACCGCGGCGCGCGCGTCGGTACTGGGCATTCTCGGCCCGAACGGCGCCGGGAAGACCACCGCCGTGAAAATCCTGTCCACCCTGCTGCGGCCCGATTCCGGCAGCGCGTCGGTGGCCGGATACGACGTGGTCGCCGATGCCGCCGGGGTGCGCCGCTCGATCATGATGACCGGGCAGTACGCGGCCCTGGACGAGAACCTCTCCGGCCGGGAGAACCTGGAACTGTTCGGACGCCTGATGGGGCTGCCGAAGAAGGACGCGCGACGCCGCGCCGACACCCTGCTCGAGGAATTCGATCTGGTCGGCGCCGGCAAGCGGGCGGTGCGGCAGTACTCGGGCGGTATGCGCCGCCGCGTCGACATCGCGTGCGGACTGGTGGTGCGGCCCGAGGTGGTATTCCTCGACGAGCCGACCACCGGCCTGGATCCGCGCAGCCGCCAAGGCGTCTGGGATCTGGTCAACGCACTCAAGCAACAGGGCATCACCGTGCTGCTGACCACGCAATACCTGGAAGAGGCCGATGTCCTCAGCGACAACATCATCGTGATCGACAAGGGCGCGGTGATCGCCGAGGGCACCGCCGATGAGCTCAAGGAGAAGACCGGCGGCAGCTACTGCGAGGTGGTGCCGCTGGATCCGACCCGGCTGCGGGACGCGGTGACCGCGCTCGGCGAGCTGGTTCCCGAGGCACTGCGTTCGGAGTTCGACGGCGCCGCTTCCGGCGACCGTATCTCCATACCAGCGCCCGACGGTGCGAGCACCCTGGCCGAGGCCGTGCGCCGGCTCGACTCCGCGGGCCTGGAGCTGGCCGATATCGCACTGCGGCGGCCCTCTCTCGACGATGTGTTCCTGTCCATCACCGGACATGCGGGTGGCCAGCAATGAGCGCCCCCGCCGCCACGCAGCACCGATTGTTCGAGCAGATGCCCGAGGCACGGATCTCCGGTTTCGCCCAGTGGCAGGCCCTGACCGGGCGGCTCGTGCGCACGATGGCGACCAAGGGCGAACTGGTCGTCGCGGTGATCACCCCGCTGGTGTTCACCGTCGGCTTCTATCTGCCGCTGCGTTTCGTGATGCAGGTCAAGGGCATCGACTACGCGCAGTTCGTGATGCCGATCATCGTGCTGCAGACGATGTCGTTCACCATGATGTCGAATGCGCAGATCGCCGCCTTCGAGGCCATGACCGGCCTGCACAGTCGCCTGCAGACCATGCCCATCGGTCCGATGGTGCCACTGACCTCGCGCATCTGCGCCGGTCTGGTCCGGTCGGTGACCTCGCTGATCGCGGCACTGGTCTTCGGTTACGTCATCGGATTCCGGTTCTCGGCCGGACTCGGGCAGGCCGTGCTGTTCTGCGTGTTCTCCCTCGCGGTCGGCACGGTGCTGGCCATCGGCGCGGACGGGCTCGGCAGTCTCACCAAGAGCCCGGAATCGCTGAGTCAGGCACTGACCCTGCCGACGCTGATCCTCGGCATGCTGTCGTGCGGATTCGTGCCGGAAGCCGGATTCCCGGAATGGATCCGGCCGTTCGCGCGCAATCAGCCGATCTCCCAGTTCTCGTTCGCCATGCGGGATATGGCCGCGGGCGGAGTCACCTGGGATGTGCTGTGGGTGCCGCTGGTGTGGTTGATCGGCCTGGCGGTGGCGTTCGTGCCGCTGGCGGTCTGGGCGAGTGCGAGGCGATCGTGAGTACGGCCATCGAGACGACCGTGGTTCCCGCAGACACCGCCGACTGGAGCACACCCCTGCCCGACGTCCCCGCGACCTCGGAGCGGGCACTGTCGACCTGGGCGCGGCACAGCGTGATCCAGTGCAAGCGACTGCTCATGGGCTGGGCGCGCGATCCCGCGACCACGGTTCAGACGCTGATCTATCCCGCCCTGACACTGCTGATGTTCCGCATCGTGCTCGGCGACACGATCACCTCGGCCACCGGCATGCCCAGCGTCTACGGCACGGTTCCGCTGATCACCCTCGTCGCCGCGATGTCGGGCGCGGTGGTCAGCGCACTCGGCTTCAAGACCGAGAAGCAGACCGGCCTGCTCGGCAGGTTCTGGACCATGCCGATCCACCGTGCGGCCGGACTCACCGGACGGCTACTGGCCGAGGCGATCCGCGTCCTGATCACCACGCTGTTCGTTCTCACGGTCGGGGTCTGCATCGGCTTCCGGTTCTGGAACGGTCCCCTGGCTTCGCTGGCGATGATCTGTATCCCGGTCATGTTCGGAGTGGGCTTCGCGGTCATGGTGACCGCCCTGGCCACGGTGTCCGAGGGCGTGATGCTGGTGAACATCATCAGCATCATCAATACGCTGCTGATGTTCTTCAACTCCGGCTTCGTCCCGGTCATGGCGTATCCGACCTGGTTGCAGGATGCCGTCGAGAACCAGCCGATGAGTACCGCGATCGACGCGATGCGCGGACTGTGCTGGGACGGGCCCGTCGCCGAACCGCTGTGGAAGACGGTGGCGTGGATCCTCGGGATGATCGTGGTCTTCGGCTATCCGGCCGTGCGGGGTTATCGCCGGGCCGCGGAGACCGGAGCCTGAACCCGGGGCCCTAGGACTACACCTAGGCCGGGCGGGCGCAGCGCCGCAACTCACCGATGTAGGTGGCCATCGCATCACGGTTGCGGGTCAGCAGGTCGATTCGCTCGGTCAACCGGTCGCACTGCTGCTGCAGCGTGTCGATGATCCCGGGGGTGGCATCGGCGAAGTGGATATCACGCGGGTCGTCCAGGCACGGCAGGACCTGTTTGATGAGGCGGGTGGACAGCCCCGCCTCCAGCAGGCCGCGAATGTGGACCACCTGCTCGACCAATCGCTCGTCGTAATCGCGGTATCCGTTGGCGCAGCGGCCCACCCGGATCAAACCCTGCTCCTCGTAGTAGCGCAGCAGGCGTGGTGAGGTCCGGGTCCGCGCGGACAGTTCACCGATTCGCATATGACCTACCTCATAACGATTACTCATTGACCCTCACATCAATGTGAGGGTTCGACCATACGTCTCATGAGCACCGACATCACCCTGTACGACTACTCACCCATCACCGAACGGGAGCCGATCCACTGGCCCGACGGCAAGCGCGTGGCCTTCTACGTCGGACTGAATATCGAGCACTTCTACGCCGATCTGCCCGGCACCGCCACCTACGAGGGCACCACCGGTCTCACTCCCGACGCCCTGAACTACGGCTGGCGCGACTACGGGCCGCGGGTGGGGATCTGGCGGCAGATCCAGCTCCTGGACAAGTACGGAATCCGAGCCAGCGCACTACTCAACTCCGATGTGGGACAACGGTATCCGCAGATCATCGCGGCCGGGAACGAGCGCGGCTGGGCTTGGCTGGCACACGGCAGCAGCAACAGCCACCTGCACACCGGGCTGTCACTCGACGAGGAGCGGCGGGTCCTGACCGATATCGTGACGACCATCGAGCGAACCACCGGCCATCGCCCCCGGGGCTGGATGGGCCCCGGGCTGACCGAGACCTTCCACACTCCGCAACTGCTGTCCGAACTGGGGCTCGGCTATGTGCTCGACTGGACCAACGACGATCAGCCCTACCACCTGAATGTGCCCGGAATGCTGAGCGTGCCGTATTCGGTGGAGCTCAACGACATCGGCATCTTCGTCAGCAAGGGCCTCGCCGGCCCCGACTTCGTTCGCATGGTGCGCGACCAGGTCGATCAGCTCTCCATCGATGCCGCCGACAGTGGGCGGGTGATGGCGCTGGCGTTGCATCCGTTCGTCACCGGTCAGGCGTTCCGCCACCGCTATCTCGACGAGGCGCTCGACTATGTCGTCAACCATCCCGCGGTCTGGGTGACGACCAGTGACGAGATCGCCGAGCACTATCAGCGGAAGATCGGGTGAACTCAGGCCGATTACGATGAGCAGCAGGTGAACTGGCAGTTCGGGGCGTTTGTCCAGGTTTGGGAATAGCTTACGTTCGACGCGAACCGGTTGGAACGATTCGGGATGCGAAATGAACAACGCTGTACGGACCGCGCGAGTGGTCACCACCGCTGATGCCGCCGAGGTCATGGGACCGCACGCCCAGCACCTGATTCCCTGTATCACCGAGGAGACCTGCGGTGCCCGGGCCATCTCGGCGGGCATGGTCGATATGCCGCCCGGAAAGGTCGCGCTGGCCCACTATCACGACCACAGCGAAACGATTGTGATCTGCCTGAGCGGCCGCGCCGCGACACTCGTCGGTCCGGACCTGACCCCGCATATCCACGGTCCCGGCGAATTCCTCTACATTCCACCGGGTGTCGTGCACGTCGCGGTCAATCTCAGCGAGACGGAGCCGCTGAGCGCGCTGGATATTCGCACCGATCCGAAGTTCAGCGAGGATCTGATCCTGCTGCCGGAATTCGATGCGGCCGCCACCGAAATCGCGGAGCGCCTACGCCGCGAAACGGCGAACGCATGACCCTCGAACTCACACTCCCGTCGCGTGTCACACTGCCCGGCGGCCCTGTCGACGACGTCTCCGCGGCGCCGGCGCGGCACCCCGCCGCGATGCGACCGGGCTTCGACGAGGTACCACCGGGCGATATCGATCGCGGCATTCAACGATCGGCGGCGGTATGCCCGACCTCATGACGATCGTCGGGGTGTGGGAGGTCCATATCGATGATGCGCCGTTTCCTCATCACGTCATGACCTTCCACGCCGACGGCACCATGTCGCAGAGCAATCCGGATCAGGGCAATCGGACCAGCAGCGACAGTACCGGGATGGGAAACTGGCACGCCGACGGTGACACCGTCTCCGGAGCATTCCTGGAATTCACCGTGGCGCGCGAGGATCCGGTGAGCGCCGAGCTGCCGCGCACCGTGCAGAAGGGCATCGTGCGGTTCACGATGACCGTTCGCGGCGACGAATTCATCGGAACCGCCAGTGCCACATTCCACGATCTCGACGGCACCCTGCGCAGCGGCCCGATGGATAGCCCCCTGCGCGGGAACCGATTCCGGATCGGGCTGCCGGAGCACTAGCGGACTCCGGCATCCGGACTGAGAGCGGTCACAACCGGAGTGCGGCCCCCATCAGGCGCGCCCGAGAGCGCGGAAGCATTCGTATCAGCCCGAACCACACTGGGTTCCAGATGATCCGGCTCTCACGCACGCACCGAACGCTCTCACGCACGCACCGAACGGGAGCCCGGTTCCCGGACTCGGCGGGCCAGGACTCTGGCGTGGTCGACGAAACCGCGAACGCCCCGTCCGTGTCGGATGTGGTGGATACGGTAGGCAGATGGCCGACTGTGTGGGGGCATGCAATCTGTACAGCGACGAGTTGCCGCCGAGCGGCACCGGGATCTGGCGGGGGGAACTGCTCGACAGTCGATCTCCCGACGTCCCACCGACACTCACGTGGTCGCTCCGCTTTTCGTGGCCGCAGGACGGATCGTTGGACGTGCACATCGAAGGAATTCCCGCGAACGTGGCTTCCTGGCGTGACATGGAAGGCGTCGCGGCCGAATGCACCGAGGTCGGCGAGCCGATCAGCGCCTGGGTGTACGACGGTTGTCACTTCGAGTTCGAGTACGCGCGCATCCGGATTCTTCGTCAGATCGGCACCTGGGCAAGGTTTTCCGTCGAGCTGGCCGAATGCGATGAGAGCTTCGAAGTCACACTGGCGAATGGGGGGACATTCGAGACCGACCGGATCGACACCACGGTGGATGCCGAATTCGAGGGCATCTTCGTGCCATCGGAGGCATCCGGTGAACTGGCGAAATACACCGACACCACCGGATTCGTACTCGACGCCCAGGCCGGCTTCTACCGGATAGTCGACCCGGACACCGATCAGTTCCCGGTCGTTGTCGACTAGATCGACGCCAGGTTCGGTACGGCGGGGCGCGCCGCGGCGAGATCAGATATCGGTGAGATCGATCTTCACCGCGAAGGGCGCGGCCACCGCGATTGTGCCGGTATACAAATCACCGGTGCGATACGTCCTGGTCGCAGGGTCCAGAACATAGGTGTAGATCAGCGGAACCCCCGTTGCGGCCTGCTCGACCCGCCAATAGAAGGCGATACCGGCCTTCGCATACTGATCGACTTTGACGATGCGGTCGGTCGTCTCCGATCCGGGCGGGTCCTATCCGCGAGCGACGATCCGCACACTGCCACCGACTTCACTTTCGCCGGAGATGACGAGTACGGCCCCCGGGACAGCCAAGGTCGCTTGGACGCGCCCATTTCGGCCGGGGTCGATGGTGTGCCGGTCCGGATCCCGGTTTCGCCAGGACGTTGTGGTGCGCCACCACTTTCGCGGGCTCACCAGCACCGCGAACAGAATCCCCGCCCACCGCCGCCGGTCAACCCCCGGTGACGGTCAGGTAGATCAGCAGGAGGTTCAGCGCGGTGATGATAGCGGCGATCGCCCATGCCGCCACGGTTGTCATGCGGTGATTCGCGGCCTCCCCCATCAGGATTCGATCGCCGGTGAAGCGGACCAGGGGGATCAGGGCGAAGGGGATGCCGAAGGACAGCACCACCTGGGAGGCGATCAGGGCCTGGGTGGGGTCGACTCCGGCGGCCAGGATCAGCAGGGCGGGGATGAGGGTGACCACGCGGCGGATCAGGAGGGGGATCTTGCGGCGCAGCAGGCCGTCCATGATCATCGCGCCGGCGTAGGCGCCGACCGAGGTGGACGCCAGACCGGAGGCCAGCAGGCCGACGGCGAGCAGCAGCGCCGCCCAGGGGCCCAGCGTCTCGCGCACCGCGGCGTGCGCGGATTCGATCGAGTCGATATCGCCGCGACCGCCCAGGGTGGCCGCCGCCATCAGCAACATGGCCAGATTCACCGCGCCGGCGATCACCATCGCGCAGCCGACGTCCACACGGGTGGCACGCAACAAGCGGGTGCGCCGCGGCCCCGGTTCGGTGCGGCCGTGCCGATCGCGGGTGAGAGCGGAGTGCAGGTAGATGGCGTGCGGCATGACGGTCGCACCGATCATCGCGGCGGCCAGTAGCACGCTGTCCGCGCCGTCGAACCGCGGCACCAGACCACCCGCCACACCCGACGGTGACGGCGGGGAGATCACCACCCCGGCCAGGAAGCCGATCGCGATCACCGCGAGCAGGCCGATGATCACCCGCTCGAACGGCTGCTGTCCGCGCCGGTTCTGCACGGCCAGCAGGCCCATCGACACCACCCCGGTGATCAGCCCACCGAGCAGCAGCGGCAACCCGAACAGCAGATGCAGTGCGATCGCCCCGCCGACGACCTCGGCGAGATCGGTGGCCATCGCGGTCAGTTCGGCCTGCACCCAGTAGGCCAGCCGCACCGGACGCCCGGACCGCTCGCGCACGATCTGCGGCAACGAGCGGCCGGTGACCACGCCCAGTTTCGCCGACAGATACTGCACCAGCGCGGCCATCACATTCGCCATCACGACCACCCACACCAGCAGATAGCCGTATCGGGCGCCGGCGCTGATGTTGGAGGCGACATTGCCTGGGTCGACATAGGCGATCGCCGCCACGAAGGCCGGGCCCAGCAACACCGCGATCGAACGCCACCGCCGACGGACGGTCTGCGGCGATTCGACCGTAATCGTGTTCATGAAAAATAGTTTACGGGTGACCGAACTTTTTAGTGCGCCAAGGCGCCGGAAATGGCGAATCCGCCCCGCTCGCGAGGGCGAGCGGGGCGGATTCGATGGATCGCGGGCAGCTGTCAGATGCCCAGACCGCGGGCCAGCACCGGCCACGAGTCGATGAAGTCGTCGTGCCAGTAGCCCCACGAGTGAGTGCCCGAGTTACGGAAGTTGTAGGTGGCGGGGATGTTCAGCGAATCCAGCTTGGTCTGCAGGTTGTGGCTGCAGTAGTTGGTCGCGGCCTCGATGACGCCACCGACGACGAGCTGGTTACCCAGGCCGTAGGCACCGGGCAGGGTGTAAGGGCCGTTGAGGGTGTCCCACTGGCCGGGCAGTCCGTTACCGGAGGAGATGTAGAGGTTTGCCCCACGCAACTGGTCGGCGTTGATGACCGGATCGTTGGTCTGCCACGCCGGGTTGTTGTCGTCACCGTAGAGGTTGCGCACATCGCCGCCGCCCCAGGTGTTGACCGTCAGCTTCACCGCTTCGCGACCCACATCGGTGCTGGTCTCCGCGCAACCGGAGTAGGCGGCGACCGACTTGTACAGTCCGGGCTTGGCGATCGCGAGGTTGAGCACCGAGGTGCCGGAGGTGGACAGGCCCGCGATGGCGTTGACGCCGTTGGTGCCCAGGGCGCCGTCGATCAGCGGGGGCAGTTCCTCGGTGAAGAAGGTCTTCCACTTGTTGCGGCCCAGCGTGGGATCGTCCTGCAGCCAGTCGGTGTAGTAGCTCCACTTACCACCGATCGGCTGCACGACGTTGACGTTCTTGTCGCTGAGGAAGCCGTTGACGATATCGGTCTTCTTCTGCCAGGAGGCGTCGTCCTCACCGCCGCCGGCCCCGTTGAGCAGGTACAGCGTCGGGCGCGGCACCGAGGCGTCGGCCGGGCGCTGCACATCGACGGGGAAGGTGCGGTTCATCGCCGTGGAGTGGACATACAGCCGGATGCTGCGGTTGTCCTTGTAGGTGGCCTTCTCGATGCGTGATCCGTCGGGCGACTGCGGGTCGGCCAACAGGGACTTCGACGCGATGACCGGGTCGTCCGCCGAGGCGGAGGTTGCGCCGACTCCGGCCACGACGCCTGTCAGAACCCCGGTGGCCGCGAGCACGGCGGCAGCCCGTAGACCACTACGCCGCAAGTGTCGACGAATCAATTTCACACCTTCGCTATCTGCTCGACATTCGATTTCAGCTTTACCCGGCGACTCCCGGTGAGACGCCCGGAGGGGTCGAGATCACGCTCGACCCTACGGCCTGTCTAGTCGTCCGGCGAGACCATTCCGTTACGTCCGCGCCGCACTATCATGCCGGACCCGCCTCTCGCGCGCCGGGACCGCCCCGCCGCCCGAGCAACTTTGCCAGCCGCGGGCCCACCTCCGACAGTCCCTCCGGCGACATCATCAGACTGTGTTCGGCTTCGACCCGATACTCGACCACGTCGCCGTCGACGTACTTGCGCCAGTCACCGACATCGGTGGCGTTGTCGGACGCGGTGAAGTAGTCGATCCGGCCGCGGAAGACCCCCGGCCGATGCTCGGTGGTCAACTCCGCGGACTGTACCGCGCTGCGGTAGATCCGGTGCACCCGTTGCGGAGTCAGTGCGCCCATATCCGGTCCGAACGCGTCGCACAGCTGCTGCACCGCATCCTCGTTCAGATCGCGGATATCGCTGTCGCCCTCGCCGATCAGGCCCTCGGCGCCGATCCCGATCTCCGCCAGCGCCTCGCGCATGGTGCTGCGGAAATGCGCGATATCCATCTCGGCACGACTGTCGAACATGATCAGCGCTTCGACCCGCTCGCCATCGTCCTGCAACGCGGTCGCGACCGCGTGGGCCAGGACACCGCCCAGCGACCAGCCCAGGAATCGGTACGG
The DNA here is from genome assembly GCF_020733635.1 of Nocardia spumae. Classification (NCBI taxonomy): domain Bacteria; kingdom Bacillati; phylum Actinomycetota; class Actinomycetes; order Mycobacteriales; family Nocardiaceae; genus Nocardia; species Nocardia spumae. Next base: position 6,282,002 of record NZ_JAJFZL010000001.1, read on the forward strand.
GCCGTGCGGCTGCACCTCCCGGATCCGCTCCAGGTATCCGGCGGCCATCTCCCGCAGCGACCGCGGCAGATAGTCGTCCTCGGACAGGGCCGGAGACTGCAGGCCGAAGATCGGGCGGTCCGGGATGAACCGCGTCAAACCCGCGTAACACCAGGACAATCCGTACATCGGATGGAAGCAGAACACCGGCTCACCGGCGCCCTCGGCGCGGATCGGCAACAGGACGCCGAGTGCTTCCTCGGCTGCCGGGTCGTAGTCGTGCTCCGCGTCCAGCGCCGCATCGATCCGCGCGGCCATCGCGGCGACGGTGGCTCCCGCGAAGAACCACTGCACCCGGACATCGATGCCGGTCAGTTCCCGCAACCGGCTGATCGCCCGGGTGGCGACCAGCGAATTTCCGCCGAGATCGAAGAAATCGTCGTCCGCGCCGACCCGGCCCACCTCGAGCACCTCGGCGAAGACCTCCGCCACCGCCTGCTCGATCGCGGTGGCGGGTTCCCGATAGGGACGACCGGACAGCTTGGGCACCGGCAGTGCCTTGCGGTCGAGTTTGCCGCTGGCATTGAGCGGCAGCTCCGTGAGAACCACCAGGGTGGCCGGAATCATGTAGGAGGGCAGCGATTCCCGCGCGTGCGCGAGCAGCTCCGCCTCGTCCACCGCACCGTCCGTGGGAACGAGGTAGCCGACCAGCCGGTCGCCGGAGCCGGCCCGGACCAGCGTGACCACCGCGTGCCGCACCGCCGGATGCCCGGCCAGCACCGCCTCGATCTCCCCCAGCTCGATACGCTGACCGCGCAATTTCACCTGGAAATCGCTGCGGCCCAGGTACTCGAGGGCGACCGCGCCGCCGGGCTGTGCGCGCCAGCGCACGATATCGCCGGTGCGATAGAGCCGTTCACCACCCGCGTGCGCGACGAACCGTTCCGCGGTCAGCGGCGCGGCGTTGACGTAGCCGCGGGCGAGCTGCACCCCGGCCACGTACAGCTCGCCGGGCGCGCCGGGAGGGACCGGGCGCAGATGGCGATCCAGGACGTGCACCCGGGTGTTGGCCACCGGGGTACCGATCGGCACCGCGTGGTCCACCTCGCCGGAGACCGGCCAGGCCGTGACCACGGTCGCCTCGGCGGGGCCGTACCAGTTCACCAGATCGGTGCCGGTGAACGTCGCCTGGAACTGCCGCACCGTATCGGCCGTGAGCGCCTCACCGGCGGCGAAGACACGACGGAGCGACGGATACCCCTGCCCCACGGCCGGATTGGCGGCCGGATCCAGGAAGGCGTCCAGCATCGACGGCACGAAGTGCACGGTGCTGACCGACCGGTTCTCGATCAGCCGCGACAGATATCCCGGATCCCGATGCCCGTCCGGTTCGGCGATGGCGATCGCCGCACCGGTGTGCAACGGCCAGAACAGTTCCCAGGTCGAGATGTCGAAGGTGATCGGGGTCTTGTGCAACACCACATCGGCGGTGTCGTGCGGATACGTCCGCTGCGCCCAGCGGAACTGGTTCGCCATCTGACGATGGGTGATCACCACACCCTTCGGGCGTCCCGTCGAACCCGAGGTGTGGATGACATAGGCCACCGAATCCGGGTGCACCACCGGGAAATGCACGACCGCAAGGGTTTCCGCTGCCGCGAACGGCGCCGCGATATCGATCACCGGCACCGGCGCCGCGGTCTCGAAGCCGTCACGGCCGGTGGTCAGCACACAGCTGGGCCGGGTGTTGGCGAGGACGAACTCGTTGCGGTCGGCGGGATGATCGGGATCCACCGGTACGTATCCGGCGCCGGCCCGCAGCACGGCGTAGATGCCCACCACCAGGTCGACCGAACGTCGCATCGCCACGGCCACCAGCGATTCCGGTCCGACACCGCGCCGCACCAGTTCGCGGGCCAGATCCCGGGACCGGTAGTCCAGGTCGCGATAGGTCAGCACCGTGTCCCCGAAATACAGCGCCGGTGCCTGCGGGGTGCGGGCCAGCTGTGCGTCGAACAGCGTCAGCAGGGTGGCCTCGTCGAGCAGCTGCCGATCCTCGGTGGCATTGCGCGCGGCGAGTTCCGCCGGTTCGCCGGCGAGCAGGGCGTCGACCTCCGCGATCCGCGCGTGCGGGGTGCGGACGAAACGTTCGATCAGGCTCCGCAACCGCCGCGCGAGCGCCTGCGCCTCCGATTCGCCGAAGACCTCGCGCAGGTATTTCAGCGAGATCCGCAGCTGATCGTCGAGTACCACCATGACCGTCACCGGGTAGTGGGTGCCCGTGACCGAGTCGACGCCATCGACCCGCATGCCGTCGATCGAACCGAGAGCGGCCAGGCCCTTCTCGTCGACCGGGAACGATTCGAACACCACGAGGGTGTCGAACAACCCCTCCACGCCGACAGCCCGCTGGATCTCGCTCAGGCCCAGATAGTGGAAGTCCAGCAACTCGGCCTGCTCGGCCTGCAGACGTTCCAGCAGTCCGGTCAGGGTGTCGCCGGCGGTCAGGCGAACTCGGACCGGGATGGTGTTGAGGAACAGGCCCACCATGGTCTCGACACCGGACAGCTCCGGCGGACGACCGGAGACCGTCGCACCGAAGACGACATCGTCGCGGTCGGTGCTGCGGCCGATCAGCAGACCCCACGCCGCCTGCACCACGGTATTGACGGTCACGCCCAGCGCGGCCGCCAGCCGGGCCAGCTCCGCGGTCTCGGCGGCCGGCAGCGCGAAGTCGGCTTCCCCTGTCCCGGCGGAGATCTCACGTCCCGGAGCCGCCGGCACCAGCGGCGTCGGTTCGCTCACCCCGGCCAGGGCCCGCTGCCACCGGGTCCGGGCGGCGTCGACGTCCTGTGCGGCCAGCCAGCGCAGATAGTCGCCGTAGGAACGCACCGCCGGCAACTGCCGCGAGCGCGGGCCCAGGGCGTAGACCGTCAGCACCTCCTGCATGACCAGCGGAATGGACCAGCCGTCGACCAGGATGTGATGGCTGGTCACCAGCAGGCGGTAGTCCTCGCGACCGGTACGGATCAAGGCGAACCGCAACAGCGGGGCCTGCCCCATCTCGAAGCGGTCGGCGTAGTCCTGTGCGCGGATCCGGTCGAGTTCGGCTGCCACCCGCTCCGGCGGCAGCTGCCCGAGGTCGATATCGCGCCACGGCACGTCCACCCGGTCCAGGACCACCTGCACCGGGTTGCCCGCACCGTCGCCGGTGAACGCGACCCGCAAGTTGTCGTGCCGGTTCAGCACGGCCTGCGCCGCCTCGCGCAGGCGCCGCCCGTCCACCGCGCCGCTGAGCGACACCGTGAACTGCATCAGGTAGACGTCGGTGGAGGATTCGGCGAGCAGGGCGTGGAACAGCATGCCCGACTGCAGCGGGGTCACCGGCCAGATATCGGCCAGCTCCGGGTACCGCCGATGCAACCGGCCGATATCGGTCTGGTTCACATCCACCAAGCCGAAGTCGGAGACGGTGAAGCCACCCACACCCTGATGAGTGCCGTGCTCGGCGAGACCGCCCAGCGCCCGCACCCACTGCTGGGCGAATTCCTTGACCTCGTCGGCGGTGAAAACGGTGGCGGCGTAATCGAATCGGGCCAGCAGGCCGTCCTCGGCGGCGTCGACGGTGATATCCAGCAGCAGATCCCCGGCCGGGGTGTCCGGATGCGGGCGCGCGGGACGCAGATCGCGATACCGGAATGCGGTGCGGCCCTGCGCCATCGCGGCCAGGACCGGCTCGGTCTCGGCGTTCAGATAGCGCAGCAGGCCGTATCCCACTCCGGCTTCCGGCACGGACCGGACCAGTTCCTTGATCTGCGCGATCGCGGCACCGGCCGCGTCGGCGCCGATCAGCGCCTGCTCGACATCGATGCCGTCGAGCCCGACGACCAGCGGATAGGTCCCGGTGAAACCGCCCACGGTGCCCTCGGATTCGAGCCCGGTGGCGGTGCGGCCGTCGGTGGACAGCTGCACCACCGGACCCACGGCCTCGGCCACGATGCCGCGAGTCGACGGCTCCGCGGCCATGGCCAGCGCGGTCAGCAGCACATCCTCGATCGTCGCGTGATAGGCCTGTGCCACGGCGTCGACCGCGGCCGCACCCTCGGCGGTGAGTACCAGTGAGACCCGGCCGCGATCGGACAGGTCGGCGTCCTCGATCGGGATCTCGGCCGGCGCCTGCGCCAGATGGTCCTGCCACCAGCTCAATTGGGCGACGGTGGCATCGTCGGCGGCCAGTGCGGCGAGCATCTTGCCGACACCGACCGGACCGGCATGGTCGGCGGCGGGGGCCGAATGGCCACCGGCCCAGGCGTGTGACAGTTCGTCGACCACGATCCGCCAGGACGTGTCGTCGACGATCAGGCCGTTGGCCACCGCTACCAGACTCGTTGCGACATCGGATGATTCATCCGGATCGGTCGGGGTGATCAGTCCGAACGCGATGGCGCGCCCGGCCTCGGCATCCAGATCCGCGGACAGCGACCGCACCACGATCTCGGTGGCGTCGTCACTGGGTACGAACCGCCGCAGCGGCACCGCGACCGGCTCCTCGGGCACCACGAGGACGTTCTCCTCGCGATCGAGACGAGCCGACAGCATCGGATGCCGTTGCAGCAGTGCGGCGATCGCGGCATCGATTCCCTCGGCATCGCTACCGGCCGGAATATCGATGGCGATCGCACGTCGTGCACAGCCGGAGGGGTCGAGCCGGAGCAATCGCAGTGCGGGCGGCAACAGCGGCATGGCACCGAACCGCTCGTCGGCCTGCACCGGTGTGACGGTCGCCAGCGCCGCCAGCGCCTCGACCGAACGCGCCGAGAAAACATCGCGCGGCAGGAAGTTCACACCGCGTTCGCGCGCCCGGGTGACCACCTGCAGCGAGACGATGCTGTCACCGCCGAGCGCGAAGAAGTCGTCGTCCAGGCCGACCCGCTCGATGCCGAGCACCGCGCCGATCACCTCGGCCACCACGCGTTCGGCGACCGTCACCGGAGCGCGATACCGCTTGACCTCCAACACCGGATCGGGCAGTGCGGCACGGTCCAGTTTGCCGTTGACGGTCAGCGGCAGCGCCTCCAGCGGCACGAACGCGGCCGGAACCATATAGGACGGCAGCGCGGCCTCGAGCGCCGACTTCACCCGCGCCACATCGAGTTCGCGGTCGGCCGACACCAGATACGCCACCAGCCGGTGCCCGTTGCGGCCGTCGGGCTTGGCGACGACCACGGCCTGCGCCAGCTGCGGCAAACGCAGCAGGGTCGCCTCGATCTCGCCCAGTTCGATCCGGAAACCGCGGACCTTCACCTGGAAGTCGGTGCGGCCCCGATACTCCAGCTCCCCGTGGGCGTTCCAGGCCGCCAGGTCACCGGTGCGATACATCCGGGTGCCCTTGCCGAACGGATCGGCGACGAACCGGTCGGCGGTCAGATCCGCGCGGCCGAAGTAACCGCGCGCCAACTGCGCACCGGCCAGATACAGCTCGCCCGCGACGCCCACCGGAACCGGATGCAGCCGCGAATCCAGCACGTATACCCGGCTGTTCCACACCGGAACGCCGATCGGCACCGAGATCTCGTCCCGATCGGAGACCCGGTGATCGGTGATCGACACCGCGGCCTCGGTCGGGCCGTACAGGTTGAACAACGCCACGCCGGGATGGACCGTCGCGAACCGTCGCGCCACCGCGGCGGGCAGCGCCTCACCGATCGCCAGCACCCGTCGCAGCGAGGTCTCCCCGGCCGCCGGTCGCGAAGTCGTTCCGGACGCGGCGGATTCGGTGTCGGTCAGCAGTGCGTCGAGCATCGACGGCACCACGTGCAGGGTGGTCACCCGCTCGCGCTCGATGAGTTCGTTCAGATACGCCGGGTCCCGGTGGCCGTCGGGCGCGGCGATCACCAGGCGTCCGCCCGACACCGCGGCGGACCAGAATTCCCATACCGACAGGTCGAAGGTGGACGCCGTCTTCAGCAGTACCGCGTCGTCGGCGCCGAGGCCGAATTCCACTCGCTTCCACAGCAGTTGGTTCACGATCGCGGCATGGGACACGGCGACGCCCTTGGGGCGGCCGGTCGAACCGGAGGTGAAAATGACATAGGCGGTGTGCTGCGAGCGCAGCGGGGCGAGGCGGTCCGCGTCGGTGACGGGCGCGTCGGAGACCTCGGCGTCGTCGAGTTCGTCGATGCGCACGATCGCGGCGCTCGCGGCGGCCGAGCGCGACGCCGGCATGGAGTCCGAGCGGCCACGCCAATCACGCACCACCGCGGCGGATTCCGCGAGCTCCGCCGGACCCGACCAGGGCAGCTCACCGAGGTCGGAGGTGGTCAGCACACAGACGGGTGCCGCGGCGTCGAGAATGTAGCCGATACGTTCGGCGGGCTGATCCGGATCCAGCGGCACATACGCGCCGCCGGCCCGGGCGACCGCGTACATCGCCACCACCAGATCCACCCCGCGCCGCAGCGCCAGACCCACCCGGTCCTCGGGACCGACACCGAGCGAGATCAGTGTCCTGGCGAGACGATCGACGCGACGGCCGAGTTCTGCGTAGTCGATCTCGTGCCCGTCGGCGACCAGGGCCACCGCCTGCGGATTCGCGGCCACCGTGCGGGCCAGCAGATCCGGCAGCGTCGCGGCCTTGTCGATCGCCCGGTCCGGACCACGGCCGACACCGGCGAGGTGCCGACCTTCCGGAGCGGTCAGGATGTCGATATCGCCGACCGGCCGGGCCGCGTCGGCCACCACCGCGGCGAGCAGTAGTGCCAGCCGCTCGGTGATCGCGGTCGCGGTCGGAGCGTCGAAGAGGTCGGTCGCGTAGGTCAGGAAACCACCGATACCGGCCGCGCTGCCGTCCTCGTCGTAACTGTCGGACACGATCAGGTGCAGGTCGAATTGCGAGACGTCGAGATCGGCGTCGACGCCGGCGACGCTCAGACCCGGCAACTCCAATTGGGTGCGGGCCACGTTCTGGAACGACATGCCGACCTGGAAGATCGGGTGGTGAGCGGTCGACCGCGGCGGGTTGAGGATTTCGACCAGCCGCTCGAACGGAATATCGGCGTGCGCGAAGGCCTGCAGATCGGTTTCGCGCTGGCGCGCCAGCAGTTCGGTGAACGCCTCGCCGGGATCGACCCGGGTCCGGAAGACCACGGTGTTGACGAACATGCCGATCAGATCGTCGAGTTCGGCCTCACCGCGTCCGGCGACCGGACTGCCGATGGCGATGTCGTCGCTGCCCGACAGGCGTGCCAGCAGCACCGCGAACGCGGAATGCACGACCATGAACAGGGTGGCGCCGTGTGCCCGGGCCAATTCCACCAGCCCGGCATGGATATCGGGACCGATGCGAACGTCCACCCGGGCGCCGGCCAGATTCGCCACCGGCGGACGCGGGCGATCGGTCGGCAGTTCCAGCATGTCCGGCAGTCCGGCCAGCTGCCGCTGCCAGTAGGAGATCTGCTGGGCGGCCACCGAATCGGGGTTCGTTTCGTCGCCGAGGACAGCGCGCTGCCACACCGCGAAATCGGCGTACTGCACCGGCAGCGGGGCCCACTCCGGAGCCTGTCCCGACGTCCGGGCGGCATAGGCGGTCATCACATCGCGCACCAGCGGGCCCATCGACGAGGCGTCGGCGGCGATGTGGTGGACCACGACCGCGAGCACGTACTCGCGCCGCGAACCGGGGCCGAGATCGGTGATCTCGAGCAGCCGTACCCGCAGCGGGACCTCACCGGTGACATCGAACGGTGTCGCGGCCAGCCGGTGGACGACCTCGGTGATCACGCTGGCCGGCGTGGATTCCGGTGTGATCCCCAAGCGGGTGTCGGCAGGTAGCACCACCTGTACCGGACCGTCGGCCGTCTCGGGATAGATCGTCCGCAGCACCTCGTGCCGCGCGATCACATCGTCGAGGGCGGCACCCAGCGCCGCCACATCCAGACTGCCGGTCAGCCGCAGCGCGAACGGCAGATTGTAGGCGGCGGAACCGGTTTCGCCGGCCCGCTCATCGGCGTGATCGAAGCGGTTCAGGAACCACATCCGCCGCTGGGCCAGCGACAGCGGCAGCACCTCGGGCCGCTCGATCGAACCGAGTTCGACGCCCCGGCGACCGTGGGTCTGTGAATCCACACTCGCGGCGAGACCGGTCACGGTCGGCGATTCGAACAGCGCGCGCACCGGTACCCGGCTGTCGATGGCGGCGCCCAGGCGGGCCACCACCTGAGTCGCGATCAGCGAATTCCCGCCGAGTGCGAAGAAGCCGTCGTCGGCCCCGACCCGCTCGATGCCCAGTACCGCACCGAAGACCTCGGCCACGATCTCCTCGACCGGGGTACTCGGCGCACGAAATTCGCGGGTGCCGAAGGTGGGCTCCGGCAGCGCCTTACGATCCAGCTTGCCGCTGGCGTTCAGCGGCAGCGCGTCGAGAACCGTGACGACCGCCGGCACCATATAGGCCGGAAGTGCCTGTGCCACACCGTTGCGCACGCGCTGCGCGTCCAGAGTCGTCCCCGGGGCCGCGACCGCATAGGCCACCAATTGATCACCCAGATCCGATCCCAGCACCACCGCGACCGCCTGGCTCACACCGGGCAGCGCCAGCAGAGCGGTCTCGATCTCGCCCAGCTCGATGCGCTGACCACGGAACTTCACCTGGAAGTCGGTGCGGCCGATGTAATCCAGCCGGCCGCGCTCGTCGCCGCCGGCGTCGTACCAGCGCACCAGATCACCCGTCCGGTACATCCGCGCACCCTCGGCGAAGGGGTCGGCCACGAAGCGGTCCGCGGTCAGATCAGGGCGGCGCACATAACCGCGGGCCAGCTGCACGCCGGCCAGATACAGCTCTCCGGGCACCCCGGGCGGGACCGGGCGCAGCCGGCCGTCCAGGACGTAGACCTGGGAGTTCCACTGCGGCAGGCCGATCGGGACACTCGGTCGTTCCTCCTCGACCGGCCAATAGGTCACCGAGACCGCGGCCTCGGTCGGCCCGTACAGATTGTGGATGCGCGCGTCACTGACCGCGCGCACGGCATCGACAGTCTCCGGCGGCAGGGCCTCGCCGATGACGAAGATGTCGGCCAGGCTGGGGCAGCTGCCGGCCGCGATCTGAGTGGCGAAGACGGTCAGCATCGACGGGACGAAGTCGGTCACGGTCACCGATTGCGCCGCAATGGTTTCCGCGATGTAGAGCGGATCGCGATGGCCGTCGTGGGTGGCCAGCACCAAGCGGGCGCCCGCCCGCAGCGGCATGAAATAGCCCCACAGCGAGACATCGAAGGTGGTCGCCGTCTTCTGCAGGTAGACGTCGTCACTGCCCAGCGGATAGGCGGCCAGCATCCACTCGATCTGATTGTGGATCGCGGCATGCGACACCGCCACACCCTTGGGCCGCCCGGTGGAACCGGAGGTGAAGATCACGTAGGCCGGATGTTCGGGACGCAGTGGTGCGGCCAGCTCGTCACGTCGTACCGGGGACGCGTCGAATCCGCTCAGATCCATGGTGTCCAGGCGCAGCAGCGGAACGTTCGTCGGAACCGGGACCGCGTCGACGCGGGTGGTCACCACGCAAACCGGTTGTGCGGTCTCGAGGATGTGCGCGATGCGTTCGACCGGATGATCGGGATCCAGCGGCACATAGGCGCCACCGGCCGCGATGATCGCGTACATGCCGACCACCAGGTCCAGCGAGCGGCGAATCGCCAAGCCCACCAGCGCCTCCGGGCCGACACCGCGGGCGATCAGCAGGCGGGCCAGCTGGTTGACCTGGGCGTCGAATTCCGCGTAGGTCAGTTCGGTGCCCTCGTAGCGGACCGCGACCGCGTCCGGATAGCGCTGTGCGATACGGCGATAGCCGTCGAGCAGTAGTTCCGGCTCGACGGTGTGGGCGGTGTCGTTCCAGGCGTGCAGGATCCGGGTGAGTTCGGCGGGATCCAGCAGCTCGATCTCGCCGACGGGCCGGGTGGAATCCGCGCCCGCCGTATCCAGGATGCGGACCAGCCGATCGGCGAAACCGGCCACGGTCGCCTCGTCGAACAACTCCACCGCGTAGGTGAACATCGCCGACAGTCCGGCCGGCGCATCCGCCTCCTGACGCGGCACCACGGTCAGCTGGAGGTCGAATTTCGCGATGGCGCCGTCGAATTCGACCGCGTCGACGGACAGGCCGGGCAGCCGCAGCCGCGGGGTCTCCATGTTCTGGAAGAACAGCGCCACCTGGAACAGCGGGTGGTGGGCCTGCGAGCGGACCGGATCCAGCACCTCGACCAGGCGCTCGAACGGCAATTCGGCATGCGAGAACGCGCCCAGATCCGTCTGTTTCACCGCGGCCAGCAGCTGATCGAAGCTGTCCGCGGCGTCCACGGATGTGCGCAGCGCCAGCGTATTGACGAACATGCCGACCAACGCGTCGAGTTCGGCCTCGCCACGCCCGGCGACCGGGGTGCCGATGACGATGTCGTCGGTACCGCTCAGCCGCGCCAGCAGGACGGCGAAGGCCGCGTGTACCACCATGAACAGCGAGGTCCCGGTCCGCTGCGCGAGTTCCTCGAGCGCGGCGTGCGTATTCGCGTCCAGTTCGAAGGTGTACTGCGCACCGGCGCCGGAGGCGACCGGCGGCCGCGGCCGGTCGAACGGCAGATCGAGACGGTCGGCGCTGCCCGCCAGCGCAGTGCGCCAGTACTCGATCTGCCCCGCGGCGATCGAATCCGGATCGCTCTCGTCGCCCAGTACCTGGCGCTGCCACAGCGCGTAGTCGGCGTACTGCACGGTCAGCGGAGTCCAGCGTGGCCGCGCGTGGTTGCGGCGAGCCAGGAACGCCGAGACCAGGTCGCGCATGAACGGCGCGATCGAGGCGCCGTCGGCCGCGATGTGATGGACGACGACCGCGACGACATGGTCGGTGGGACCCACCTGGGCGATCGCGACCCGCAGCGGAACCTGCACCGCGACATCGAATCCGGTGAGCAGTTCGGCGGCCAGCCAGCCCTCGAGATCGGACTCGGCCACCGGCTGCGGTGTCATATCCGGAATCGCCTCCGCCGCGGGCACCACGACCTGATGGCCGGTGCCGTCGGTGGCCGGATAGACCGTGCGCAGCGATTCGTGGCGCTCGATGACATCGCCGACCGCGGCCTGCAGGGCGGCCACGTTCAGAGCGCCGCTGAGCCGGAACGCGAAGGGAATGTTGTTGGCGGCCGAGTCCGGATCGAACTGGTTGAGGAACCACATCCGCTGCTGCGCCAGCGACAGCGGGATCCGGTCGGGGCGCGGCATCGGCGCCAGCGGCAGCCGTCCGCCCTCCCCCTTGAGCGGCTCGAGCCGGAGCGCCAGGTCCGCGACCGTCGGCGCCTCGAACAGCAGCCGCGCCGGGACGCGCGCCGAAATGGCCGCGCCCAGCCGGGCCGCCACCCGGGTGGCGATCAGCGAATTGCCGCCCAGTTCGAAGAAGTCGTCGTCGGCGCCCACCTCCGTGCCCGGGTCGAGCAGGTCGGTGAAGACCGTCGCGACCATCTCCTCGAGCGCGTTCGCGGGCGCCCGGAATTCCCGTGCGGCCAGCACCGGTTCGGGCAGGGCCGCCCGATCGAGCTTGCCCACCGGCGTCAGCGGGATCTCGTCGAGCAGCATGAGCGTCGTCGGCACCATATGCGCCGGCAGACTGTGCCCGGCGTATTCGATCAGGGTGTCGGGATCGGCCGCCTGCCCCGGCGCCGCGTGCACGTAGGAAACCAGAATCGTGGCGCCGCTGGGCAATTCGTGCCCGACCGTGACCGCGAAATCGACCGTGTCGTGCCCGGCCAGCACCGCGTCGATCTCACCGAGCTCGATCCGGAACCCGCGGATCTTGACCTGGAAATCGTTGCGCCCCACATATTCCAGCTCACCGGCGGCGGTCCAGCGGACCAGATCACCCGTGCGGTACAGGCGGGAGCCGTCGGCCTCGAACGGATTCGCGACGAACCGGGCGGCGGTCAAACCGGGGCGCCGATGGTAACCGCGCGCCACCTGCGCACCCTTGATGTACAGCTCACCCACGGCGCCGCGGGGCACCTGGGCGAGGTGTTCGTCGAGCACATATTCGGTGATCGCGCGGATCGGGCCGCCGATGGTGACCGTCTCCCCCGGCACCAGCGGCGCACTGATATTGGTCATGATGGTGGTCTCGGTGGGGCCGTAGCCGTTGAAGAACTCGCGGGTCTCACCGTCGCCGAGCGGAAGTACCCAGCGGCGCACCAGCTCCGCCGGACAGGCCTCGCCACCGGCCACGACCACCCGCAACTCGTCCAGCCCGGCCGGATCCACCGAGGCCAGCGCCGCCGGGGTCACGAAGGCATGGGTAACCCCTTCGCGGCGCAGCAGATTCGCCAGTTCGTCACCACCGAGCACCGTCGGCGCGGCCACCACCATCGTCGCCGCACCGCCCAGTGCCAGCAGCAGCTCGAGTACCGAGGCGTCGAAGGACGGGGAGGCGAAATGCAACGTGCGCGAATCGCTTCCGACCCGGTAGCGCTCGCGCTGTTCGTCGCAGAAGCTCGACAGTCCGGCCTGGGTGACGACCACACCCTTGGGTTTGCCCGTCGAACCGGAGGTGTAGATCACGTAGCCGGGATGTTCGGCGCGCAACGGGCGCAGGCGATCGGCGTAGGTGACCGGATCGCCCGGGAATTCGGCGAGCGCGGTCGCGAAGTCGGCGGTGTCGATGGTGAGCCATTCCACCGAATCCGGGAGGCCGTCGCGCACCTGCGCGACGGTGAGCCCCAGTTTCGCACCGGAATCGGTGACCATGTGGTCGACCCGGTCGGCGGGATAGTTGGGATCCACGGGGACGAAACCGGCGCCGGTCTTGGCGATCGCCCATACCGCCAGCACCGATTCGACCGAGCGCGGAATTCCGACCGCGACCAGATCCTCGGGACCGAGCCCGCGCGCGATCAGCAATCGGGCCAGGCGGGTGGATCGCTCATCCAGTTCGGCGTAACCGATCTCGGCGATCGTGGTGGTGGCGTCGGCGAAGACCAGTGCGGTGCCGGTGGGATCGGCCTCCACCGCGGTGGCCATCAACTGCGGCAGCGTGGTGACGCGAGGACGGCGGGTCCGAGCCGGGCGAGTCCGGGCGGGCCGGGTCATGCCTTCCCGCCCAGCACGTACTTGCCGCTGACCATCCGCCGAACCACGTATCTCATCCTGCCTGTCGTCGCCGCAAACGCCCGCACGGCGCCACCTTTCTCCATCGATCCCGGCCGCACCGCTCGTTACTTACCACGCGAGCGCCTATCCGGTTACCTCAGCGAAGCACATCGCCGGGCAACACGACCACCTCGGCGGAGCCGAACCCCGCCGCGGGCGCCGGTCCCCGGTCCAGCAGCACCGCCCGCAGATCCTCGAGCGGACCGGGATCCAGCCCCGCCAGCCCGGCCGGATCGGTGAACAGGTGGGTGACCCACTCATCGGCCAGTACCTGAGTACTCACCTCGTCCGCCAGCACCATCGAGGCGCCCGCGACACCGGCGGCCACCACCTCGAGCAGCGCCGCCACCCCGTCGGTGCCGCCCCGGCGGAAGGTCCGGGACTCGAAGGTCAGGTCGGTGCGGGCCCGCAACCGGTCCACCGCCTCGGCGAGCTGGTCGTAGCGCAGCGCGCCGGATGCGGCGGTGAAGGCCGGATCGTCACCGCGCAGTGCGCGGATCCGGTTGGCGTAGGTCACCGGCCGCGCCGACTCGCTCGCGATCTCCGCCGACACCGCCGGATCGTCGAGCAGCAGCCACTCGATACCGGCCGGACCGGGTTGCGGCCGGACGGCCGACGCGGTGATCCCGATCTTGATCTCCGGCCCCGAGGGCAGTGCCTCGGCATCGGCCACCGGCACCAGCGCGCCGCCGGCCTTGACAATCGCCCAGGTCGCGACCGTCGCCTCGATCCCGCGATCGAGCCGGACCGCGACACCGGTACCCGGCCCACATCCGCGGCCGATCAGCACCCGTGCCAGCCGCGAGGAACGGGCATCGAGTTCCTGATAGGAGACGGCCTCTTCCTCCCAGGTCAGCGCGGGCCCCTCGGGGTCGTCCTCGACCGCCGCGGCCAGCGCCTGAGCCAGGGCGGTACCGATCGTCGAGCCGGTCTCGACCGGCTCGGGACGGGCCGCCGCGGCGAGATCGGTCTCGGTGCCGTCGTGCAGATCGATCGCGTTCAGCAGGATCTGCGGATCGGCCGCGACCGCGGCGAGCACCCGCTCGAAGCGGTCGCCGAGCGTGCGCATCGTCTCCGGATCGAACAGATCCCGGGCGTAGGTGAACATGGCGATCAGCTCGGCCGGGGCACCGTCGGCGTCGTGCTGCGGTTCGACGGTGACCTGCAGATCGAATTTCGCCGCCACCGCATCGGTGTCGAGTGCCGCGATGCGCAGGCCGGGCAGCTCCAGGCTGGGGCGCTCGGTGTTCTGGAACGACAACACCACCGTGAACAGGCTCTGTGCCCCGCTGCGGCCGGGAGCGACCACCTCGGCGACCCGTTCGAACGGGATATCGGAATGGGCGAAGGCCGCCAGATCCGTTTCCCGGGCCGTCTCGACCAGGGTGTCGAAGGTGTCACCGGTGTCCACCCCGGTGCGCAGCGTCAGTGTGTTGACGAACATGCCGACCAGATCGTCGAGCGCTCGCTCGCCGCGGCCGGCGATCGGCGTGCCGATGACCACATCCGCCGATCCGGACTGCCGGGCCAGCAATGCCGCCAGCGCGGCGTGCACCACCATGAACAGCGACGAATTGTGTTCGCGCGCGATCCGGATCAGGCCCTCGTGCACCTGCGCCGGCACCGTGAAGCCGATCGCCTCACCCCGCATGGACGCCACCGCCGGTCGCGGATGATCCGGAATCAGCAGCGGCGAACCCGAGACGCCCGCCAGCCGCTCGCGCCAGAAATCCAGCTGCGCGGCCGCGATCGAGGCCGGATCGTCGTCGGTGCCGATCACCGACCGCTGCCAGACGGCGAAGTCGGCGTACTGCACTTCCAGTGGCGCCCAGCCGGGTTCGTGCCCTCCGCTGCGTGCGACATAGGCGGTCACGAGATCGCGCGCCAACGGCGCCAGCGACGAGCCGTCACCGGCGATGTGGTGCAGCACCAGCGCCAGCAGGTGGTCGGAGCCGTTGCGCAGCAGCAGCGCCCGAACCGGAACCTCCTGTGTGACATCGAATCCGGCGGCGAGCAGTGCCGTGATCCGTCCGATCGGATCGGCGTCCGACTCGACCGCCAGCCCCTCCGGCAGCGCCTGGCGCACCGAGAGGATCTCCTGATATGGCGCCTCGTCCGGGCCACCGACCGGGTAGCGGGTGCGCAGGACCTCGTGCCGCTCCAGCACATCGACGACCGCCTGCCGCAGCGCCTCGAGGTCGAGGGCGCCGGTGAGCTGGATCGCCAGCGGGATGTTGTAGGCCGGGGATTCGGGGTCGAGCTGGTTGATCACCCACATCCGCTGCTGCGCCAGCGACAACGGGATGCGCTCACCGCGCACGGCCGGTTCCAGCCGGGGCCGGGCCGAACCCGCGGCCCCCGGCACCACCCGGGCCGCCAGGCCCGCGACGGTCGAGGCCTCGAACAGTTCGCGGACAACGAGATTCGAGTCCAGCGCCTCGTTGATCCGCGCGACCGCACGGGTCGCCAGCAGCGAGTTACCGCCCAGCGCGAAGAAGTCGTCGTCGAGACCGACCGCGACCTGATCGGCCGGACCACCGCCGGCGAGCAGTGCTGCGTACACATCCGCCACGGCCTGTTCGATCGGGGTGCGCGGTGCGCGGAACTCCGCGGCGCTGCGCACGGACGGTTCCGGGAGCGCCCGCCGATCCAGTTTGCCGTTCGGGGTCAGCGGCAGCGCGTCCAGCACCACCAGCGCGTCGGGGACCATATATCCGGTCAGGAAGCCGGCCACCTCGTCGCGCACCGCGATCGGATCCAGCTCGGCCCCCGCCTCGGCCACGACGTAACCGATCAGGCGCTCACCGGTGTGCTCACCGCTGCGGACCAGCGCGACGGCCTGCGCGACACCGGTGCAGCGCAGCAGCGCCGCCTCGATCTCGCCGAGTTCGATCCGGAAGCCGCGCAGCTGCACCTGCTGGTCGCTGCGCCCGGCGTATTCGAGGGCGGCCTCGCCGTCGAATCCGGCCCAGCGGCCGATATCGCCGGAACGGTACATCCGGGAACCGGCCGGACCGTACGGATTGGCCACGAAACGGGCCGCGGTCAGCGCCGGGCGGCCCAGATATCCACGCGAAAGCTGTTGGCCGGCAATGTACATCTCACCGCCCACACCGACCGGCGCCGGATGCAGGCGATCGTCGAGCACATAGGTTTCCAGCCCCGGCAGCGCCCGGCCGATGACGCTGGCCGGATGATCGGCCAGTCCGCGGTCGACGGCCAGGAACGATACGTGCACGGTGGTCTCGGTGATGCCGTACATGTTCACCAGCTGCGGCTCGGACGCACCGTGCCGGTCGTACCAGCGGGCGAGCTGGCGCAGATCCAGCGCTTCACCACCGAAGACGATGTAGCGCAGGGCGAACTTGCCGGCGTCGTTGTGCGCGGCCCGATCGGCCTCGGCGAGCTGATAGAACGCCGACGGCGTCTGGTTGAGCACCGTGACCTGCTCGCGAATCAGCAACTCGCGAAACAGTTCCGGCGAACGCGACGTCAGATGATCGACGACCACGACGGCGCCGCCGTTGGCCAGCGCGCACCACAGCTCCCACACCGAGAAGTCGAAGGCGAAGGAGTGGAACAGCGTCCACACATCGGTCTCGTCGAAATCGAACAACAGCTGGGTGTTGGCGAACAGCTCGAGCACATTGTGATGGGTGACGCCCACCCCCTTGGGCACACCGGTGGAGCCCGAGGTATAGATGACGTAGGCCAGATCCGCCGGCCGCAGCGGGGCGAGGCGATCGGCATCGGTGACGGCGGCGCCGTCGAAATCACCGGCCTCCTCCAGCAGTACGGTGGCGATTCCGGTGGCCGGCACCGCATCCCGCTGTTCGGCGGTGGTCAGCACACAGGCCGGTGCGGCGTCGGTGAGCATGAACTCCAGCCGCTGGGCCGGATAACCGGTATCGATCGGAAGGTAGGCGGCGCCGGCGATCAGCACACCCAGCAGCGCCACCGGCAGCTCCTCGGTCCGCGGCACCGCCACTGCCACCAGGGTTTCCGGACCGACCCCGTGCGCGATCAGCGCGCGGGCGACCCGGTTGGCCCGCTCGTGCAGCTCGCCGAAGGTCAGTGCGATGTCACCGAACCGGATCGCATGCGCACCGGGACGGCGCTGCGCCTGGGAGGCGATCAGGTCCACCAGGGTCACCGGCGGTACCGGCACCCCGGCGGTGTTCCAGTCGTGCAGCACCAGTTCGCGCTCGCCCGGAGCCAGCACATCGATATCGCCGACGACCGCGGTCGAATCCGATGCCACCGCGCGCAGGATCCGGCGGAAGCGATCGACGAAGTCACGGACCGTCGCCTCGTCGAACAGGTCGGTCGCATAGGTGAACGCCGACGAGATGCCCTGCGGCACACCACGTTCGTCCACGGCCTCGGCCATGGTGAGCTGGAGGTCGAATTTGGCCGGCTCGGAACCGAGTTCGACCCCCGAGACCGCCAGTCCGGGCAGCTCCAGCGCGGTGCGCGCCATGTTCTGGAAGGTCAGCATCACCTGGAAGATCGGATGGCGCGCGGTCGAGCGCACCGGATCCAGGATCTCCACCAGCCGCTCGAAGGGCACGTCGGCATGTCCGAAGGCCGCCACGTCGGTGGCCCGCGCCGCCGCCACCAGCTGATCGAACGGCTGCGCCGGGTCGATCTCGGTACGCAGCACGAGCGTATTGACGAACATGCCGATCAGCTCGTCGAGCGCCGCGTCACCGCGACCGGCCACCGGCGTGCCGATGACGATGTCCCGGGTGCCCGACATCCGGGCCAGCAGTGCCGCGAAGGCCGCGTGCACGACCATGAACAGCGTCGAATTGTTCTCGTGCGCGATGCGATTCAGTGAAGCGTGCAGGTGCGCGTCGAGTTCGAAGTCGACCGTGGCGCCGGCATTGGTGGCCACCGCCGGGCGCGGGCGGTCGGCGGGCAGCTCCAGCTGCTCCGGCACCGCCGCCAGCTGCTGCCGCCAGTACTCGATCTGCTCCGCCAGCACCGACTCCGGATCGTCGTCGGCGCCGAGGGCTTCCCGCTGCCACAGCGTGTAATCGGCGTACTGCACCGCCAGCGGCGCCCAGTCGGGTTCCGCGCCGCCCGCGCGCCGCAGATACGCCGTCATCAGGTCGCGGGTCAGCGGACCCATCGAGAAGCCGTCACCGGCGATGTGGTGCACGACGCAGACGAGGACGTGTTCGGTCTCACCGAGCCGGATCACCCGCAGCCGCACCGGCGGCGCGGCCGTCACATCGAAACCGCCGGAGACGGTTTCGATGACCAGGCCCGCGATCTCGGATTCGGTCGCGGTCACGACCGGCATCTCGGGGACCGCCCGGGGATCGGAGATCGGCAGGATGCGCTGATAGCCCTCACCGTCGAGTTCAGGGTAGACGGTGCGCAGCACCTCGTGGCGCGCTGCCAGATCCTCGACCGCCGCCTCCAGGGCGGGCAGTTCGAGCCGACCGGACAGTCGCACCACGACCGGGATGTTGTTCACCGCGCCCGCGGGATCGAAGCGGTTGAGGAACCACATCCGTTGCTGCGCATACGACAACGGGATGCGGTCCGGCCGCGGCATCGGCCGCAGCTGTGTTCCCGCGCCCGCGTGCCGCTCGACCTGTTCGGCGAAGGCGGCCACCGAGGAGGTCTCGAACAGCAGCTGCACCGGCACCCGCACGCCCAGGGCCGATCCGATGCGGGCGGCGGCCTGCGCCGCGAGCAGCGAGTTGCCACCCAATTCGAAGAAGTCGTCGTCGGCGCCGACCCGGCCCGGCTGATCGTCCACCCCCGGCACCAGCAACGTCGCGAACACGTCGGCGACGATCTCCTCCACCGGGGTGGAGGGAGCGCGGAATTCTCTCGAGGCGAAGCTCGGTTCGGGCAGCCGGGGCCGGTCCAGTTTGCCGATCGGGGTCAGCGGGATCTCGTCCAGCACCATGATCACGGCCGGAATCATGTACGCGGGCAGGGACTTCAACAGGAAGTCCTCGAGTTCTTTGGTCTCGACCGTCGCATCGGGCCGCGGCAGCACATACGACACCAGGCCGGTCGCGCCCGAGGGCAGCGGTTTGCCCAGCGTCGCCGCGAAATCGATATCGGGATGCGCGGTGAGGGCGTTGTCGATCTCGCCGAGTTCGATTCGGAAACCGCGCACTTTGACCTGGAAATCGGAGCGGCCGAGATATTCGATCGTGCCGGAGGTCGTGCGGCGCACCAGATCACCCGTGCGGTACAGCCGCTGCCCGGCGCTGTCGGCGAACGGGCTGGCCACGAAGCGCTCGGAGGTGAGTGCCGGACGGTTCAGATAGCCCTGCGCCAGCGCGGGGCCCGCGAGATACAGCTCACCGACCACGCCCTCGGGTACCGGCCGCAACCGCGAATCCAGCACGAACGCACCGATTCCCGGCAGCGGCGCGCCGATCGTGATCAGCTCGCCCGGCACCAGCGGCGCGCCGGTGGTCGCGACGATCGTCGCCTCGGTCGGACCGTACTCGTTGTAGAACCGCCGCCCGTCACGCGCCCAGCGCGCCACCAGCTCCGGTCCGAACCGGTCGCCGATGACGGCGACGACCTCGAGATCGGGCAGATTCTCCGACTCCACCGACTCGAGTGCGCCGGGGGTGATGATCATGTGGGTGACCTGCGCGCGACGGAGCAGATCGGCCAATTCGAATCCGCCGAAAACATCCGGCGGCGAGACCACCAGCGTCGCGCCCGAGGAGAAGGTGAGCATGAGCTCCAGGACCGAGACGTCGAAACTCGGCGAGCACACGTGCATCACCCGGGAATCGCCGTCCACACCCCAGCGCTCGCGTTCGGCCGCGACCAGACTGCCCAGACCGGCATGGGTGACCACGACGCCCTTGGGCCTGCCGGTGGATCCGGAGGTGTAGATGACGTAGGCGGGATGCTGCTCGGTGGGCTGACGCACCCGGTCGGTGTAGGAGATCGGATGCGACGGACGCGCCGCGATCCGGTCGGCGACCACCGCGTCGTCGAGTTCGAGCCAGTACACCTCGGTGCCCAGTCCGGTGCGATACCGCCCGGTGGTCAGGCCCAGCACCGCATCGGAATCGGTGACGATATGGCCGATGCGCTCGGGCGGGTAGGTGGGATCGACCGGCACATAGGCCGCACCGGTCTTCGCGATGGCCCAGACCGACAGCACCGACTCGATCGACCGGCCGATACCGATGGCGACCACGTCACCGGCGCCGATACCGCGCGCGATCAGTTCCCGGGCGAGCCGGGAGGACGCCTCGTCGAGCTCGCGATAGGTGAGTTGCCGCGCGTCCGCCTCCACACCGGTCGGATCGGACCGGATCGCCACGGAGTCGGCGGCGGACTCCACCGCCGCGGTCAGCAGCTGGCCGAAAAGCGGGCTGCCCGACCGGCGGCGGCGACCTCCACGAGCGGAACGGCGGGCGGTATCCATTCGAGTGTCTTCACCTCTCGCATACAGCAGGTCCGCACGTCGAACACCCCCTCGCGCGGTCCGAGCAATCATATAAGGACGGGCAAGTACGGCGGGGTGCGCCGGATCGAACTGGCCGATCCGCCGGTACTCCTAGTGCTCATCGCTGCCAGGGGGCCTCGGTGTTGCGGGTTCGGCCGCCTTCAGTGGCCCTCGTCACAGCATGTCACAGCCAGCCCCGGCGAATAGCCTGCACGCCAGCTTGGAAGCGGGTGCTCGCCCCGAGGCGTTCCAGCAGGCTCGCGGTCCGGCGCACCACCGTGCGGCGCGACATGCCCAGCCGGCGGGCGATGGTGTCGTCGGTGGCGCCCAGCCCCATCAGGGTCAGGATCGCGCGGTCGCGTTCGTCGAGCGGCTGGCCCGGATTCACCGAGATCGGCGCCGCCAGCGACCACAGCACCTCGAAGGTGTGGACGATCACGTCCAGAGTCGGGCAGGCCGCGATCCGCAGGCCCATCGGATCACCGCGGCGTTCGTCGTGATGCAGCATCAGCGCCGCGCGATCGTCGTCGGCGATGATCACCTTCAGCGGCGGATCGGGCAGCGTGCGCGCCTGCGCCCCCGAACTGTTGGCCGCCAGCGCGTACCGCAGCCGATCCGGATCCTGGTAGATGGTGTCGTGATACAGCGTCTGGTACCGCACACCCGACGACATCCGGCTCGACCGTAGTTCGAACATGCGCTCGGCGCGCTCGCCGTCGCACAGGTAGGGCCCGCGATCGATCATGCGGATCCGGGAGCGCGCGGCGCGTTGCAGATCCTCGAATTCGGCGAGAACCTCGCGGGCCTCGTACATCGGCACCACGGTGCCGTCCCCGCGCTCGGTGCGCCGCACCGAGCGGAAGGTCTCCCCCAGCTGGGCCGCCGCGGCGTGCATGCGCGCGGTCTCGACCTGCCGCCGCCGGGATTCGGCCTCCGACAATGCCTCCGGCGCGTGCGCGTCCCAGCGAACCGCCCCGTCGGCGTCGATGCGGACGACGGCCTGCATATCGCTGAGCTCGTCGAGTGCGGCCGCGACATCCTCGCGGGAACACTCCAGATACTGCGCCAGTTCGAGCACGCTGGATCGGGGATGCTGCACCAGCGCGGTATAGGTGCGACCGTGCAGGGATTCGGCGTCGAACAACTCGTATAAACCAGTCAATGTGTCAGCCCCCCACGGCCGGTCGAGCCGAGCCGCCGGTGACAGCGCGGGCGCTATTCGCCTGCCCCCCACGACTGCTGGGACAAAACGACGCCCTTACTGGCGAGATACGGCGTCGGATCGATCTTGATGTCGTTGGGATCCCAGATCTCCAGATGCAGGTGCGGACCGGTGGAGTTACCGCGATTGCCGACGGTGGCGATCACATCGCCGGCGTTCACGCGCTGACCGACGTGGGTCAGAATGTCGTTGACGTGGCCGTAGACGGCGGTGGTGCCGTCGTCCTGTTTGACCCGCACCCACAGTCCGAAGCCCGAGGCGGGTCCGGCGTCGATGACCGTGCCGTTCTCCACCGAATGAATGGGCGTGCCGATCGAGTCGGCGAAGTCCACGCCGTAATGCATGGCACCCCAACGGGACCCGAATCCGGAACTGACCACTCCGGCCACCGGGCGTACGGCCTGGCCGGGAGCCAGCTGCTGCTGAATACCCTTGAGCACTTCCTCCGCCTGGGACAGCGGGCCGGCGACCTCGGGCGGCAGATTCTGCAGGCCGAACGGTGCGGGCGCGGGCGCGGCGATCGGCTGGGCCTGCGGCGCCGGCGCCGGGGCCTCGGCCCGGGCGGGCGCGGCCGCGGTCTGCTGTTCGGCCTCGTGCGCCGGCTCGGCGGCCGACTTCAGTGCGACCGGGTCGGGAGTGTCGTTGTGGCCACCGGGCAGCAGGGGCGCGGCGTGCGCGAGCTGGGTGGCGGTGCCGATCAGCGCGCCGGTGGCGACGGCGGCGCTGGCCGCCAGCTTCATCCGGTCCGCGGTGCGGGGGTGGGCACGATGGCTGGCCGGACGCGCGGCGGTGCCGTCACCGGTGGAGAAATCACCGAGCAGGTCCTGAACGGATACGGAACTGGATGTCTCACGGTGCTGCGGCAAGGGTCGTCCTAGCGTCGATCAACTCGGCGGCGACGCCTGGTCGAGACCCCTGTCCGGTCGCGAGATTCCGCGAAACCCGTCTTTCGGTAACGATTCGGCATCTGTTGTGACGGAAACTGTACTCCGTCGTGACCTTTTCGCAACCTGCTCGACAGAATTCGCAGGTGAGGGCCGAATCCCGTTGCGGGCGGCGCCGTTACCCCCGGAGCGGCCGCGGTCCAGACTGAGGAGGTGATCCTCGACAACCTGCGCACCCCGATCGTGCTGGCGCCGATGGCCGGCGGTCCGTCCACTCCGGAACTGGCCGCGGCCGTCGGCAACGCGGGCGGGCTGGGATTCCTGGCCGCCGGATATCTGAGCGCCGCCGACACCGCGACCCGGATCACCGCACTCCGCGAGCTGAGCGAGGCGCCGTTCGGGGTGAACCTCTTCGTCCCGGGCGCACCCACCCCGCCGGAGCACTTCGCGCCCTATCTCGATCGACTGGGCCGCAACTTCCCGCTCGGCGCCGCGCGCTTCGACACCGACGACTGGGACGCGAAGCTGGATCTGCTGACCACCGACCCGGTCGCGGTGATCAGCTGCACCTTCGGCTGCCCGTCGGATACCGATATCGAGCGCCTGCACGCGGCCGGCTCCGAGGTGTGGGTCACGGTGACCTCGGAGGCCGAGGCCCGGCTCGCGGTGGAGACCGGAGCCGATGCGCTCATCGCCCAGGGCGCCGAGGCCGGCGGCCATCGCGGCGGTTTCGCCGATCACCCCGACGACGACGCCACCGATCCGCTCACCACCCTCGCCCTGTTGCAACTGCTGCGCTCCGCTGTCGACGCGCCGATCGTCGCGGCCGGCGGGATCGCCACCGGCGCCGGGATCGCCGGGGTCCTGGCCGCCGGTGCCGCGGCCGCGCAACTCGGCACCGCCTTCCTGCGCTGCGCGGAGGCCGGCACCTCCGCACTGCACCGGGACGCGCTCGAGATCGATGCGCCGACGATGCTGACCCGCGCGTTCAGCGGCCGCCGGGCCCGCGGCCTGCGCAACCGGTTCATCCTCGACAACCCCGACGCACCGGCGGCCTACCCCGAAATCCATTACGCCACCGGTCCGTTGCGCGCCGAGGCGCGCACGGCCGGCAACGCCGACGCGGTGAACCTCTGGGCCGGTCAGGTACACACCCTGACCGCACCGATACCGGCCGCCGACCTGGTCCGCACGCTGTCGGAAGAGACGAAAGCCGCTCTGCAATCGGCACTTTCACGGCCAATCCGGCCTTGTTGACAATGTTTTTCGTTTAGACTCGAAGGGCACCATTCGCCATCGACTCCTACCCCGTCACGAGGAGAGCGTTATGTCATTGGATGTCCCAGCCGCATTGCTCGAACGCGCCGAGAGCGGTCCGGTCAGCGACGAGGAATTCGTCGAATGCGTCCGCACCTCCCTGCCCTACGCCTACGAGGTCGTCAGCCGCGTGGCCGACGATTTGCGTTCCGGCACCGCAGAGTTCGCGGACAACCAGGTTCCCCCGCCGGATGAGACGGCCCGCGGCCAACTGCTGCGCGCCATGGCGTCGGACTCCATTCGCGGCAGTCTGGAGCGGCACTTCGGCATCAAGCTGGCGTTCCAGAACTGTCACCGGGTCGCGGCCTTCCCGCTGTCGGCCGTCGGTGGCGACACCTACTCCACCTTCATCTCCACCCGCGCACAACTGCTCAATCAGAGCCCGGAACTGCGCAACTGCTGAGGTATTCGTTTCCGGCGCCGGTCGTTTCCGGCGCCGGAAACGGCCCCGCTACAGTTCGCGCAGCCGTCGTTTGAGCACCTTCCCGGTCGGATTCCGCGGGAGTTCGTCGAGGAAGACGATGTCGCGCGGCACCTTGTAGCGCGCGAGATTCGACTTCACGTGCGCCTCGAGTTCTTCCGCGCCAACCGTTTCGGCGGCCACATCCAGGTTCCCCGCGCCACCATCGGAATCGGCCGCACGAACGACGAAGGCGACCAGGCGCGCGCCGTATTCCGCGTCGGGTACCCCGATCACCGCCGCCTCGCGGACCGCGGGATGCGCGTTCAGCAACTCCTCGACCTCCCCGGGGAAGACGTTCTCCCCGCCGGAGACGATCATGTCGTCATCGCGGCCGTCGATGAAAAGCCTTCCCGCCGAATCGAAGTGGCCGACATCGCCGGTGGACATCATCCCCCGGATCAGTTCCTTGCCGCCGCCACCGGTGTAACCGTCGAAGGGGATCGCGTTGCGGACGAAGATGCGGCCGGACGTCCCCGACGGAACTTCCGCCCCCTCCTCGTCGAGGATGCGCACCACCGCACCGGCCACCGGCGAGCCCACGCAGCCCGGTTCGGCGGCCAGATCCCGTGGTGTGGCGATGGTGGCGTAGGCGACCTCGGTGGACC
The DNA here is from genome assembly GCF_020733635.1 of Nocardia spumae. Taxonomy (NCBI): domain Bacteria; kingdom Bacillati; phylum Actinomycetota; class Actinomycetes; order Mycobacteriales; family Nocardiaceae; genus Nocardia; species Nocardia spumae. The sequence goes on from NZ_JAJFZL010000001.1 coordinate 6,307,092, forward strand.
CGTAGAGGTTGTAGACCACCGGACCGAAGGCCGCGGTCACCCTGCGGCACAGATCGGCGCCCAGCTGGGAGCCCGCGACGAAGATGATCCGCAGCGCCGACAGATCACGTCCGGCCAGCGCATCCGGGCCCAGTTCGACGATCCGTGCCAGCATCACCGGCACCGCGATCAGCGTGGTCGCCCCGTGCTCGGCCATGCTGTCGACGACGCGCCGCGGGTCGAAGCGCCGCCGGATCACCAGCGTGGAGCCGAATCCGATGGCCAGCAACGACATCGCGAAACCCAGCGTATGGAACAGCGGAGCCGGACATTCGGTGACCTCGCGCGTCCGGAACGGCACCTTGCTCAGCAGCGCGCCGATCGGCTCCAGCGACCGCGGTTCCGAACGCGGTGCCCCCTTGGGCGTTCCGGAGGTACCGCTGGTCAGCAGAACGATCTTGGCACCGGAACACGAGATCGGCGGCGCGGCAGGCGATCCCGCCGTAATCAGTGATTCCAGACTGCTGGTGTGCCGGGTGTGCGACCAGGCCCGGTACGCGCCGCGCCGCGGACTCATATCACCGAGGATGGCTTCGTACTCCTCGTCGTACACGAGCAGGTCGGTGCCCTCACGCGCCGCCACATCACGCAGCTGCGGTCCGGCGAAATCGGTGTTCAGCAAGATGATTCGGGCTCCGCACTTGGCGGCGGCGAAGACCGCGTCGAGCAGGCCGCGATGGTTGCGGGCCAGGATCGCCACGCCCTCGCCGGTGCGCAGACCGCGCTTGCGCCATTCGTTGGCCAGCCGATTGGACCGGTCGTCGAGGTCGCGATAGCTCAGCGGCCCGAGTTCATCGATCAGCGCCGGGCGATCGCCGTAGCGCGCGGCCGCGAGCCGCAGCAATGCCGGCAGGGCGCCGTGCCGCAGCAACGCCGCGCCCGCCGACAGTAGTGTGCACGGCGATTCGATGCCGACGAGCCCGCTGCCGACGCACAGCCGCAGATACTCCAATTCGGTCCACACCCGCGTACTCGCGGTCCGCAGCAGGTCCACCGTCATACTCGAATCCCCGTACCGTTCATCTCGTCCGGGGGCTACGGTACGTCCACCCCGGGCGTCGCGCCCCTATTTTCCGTGCGCGCGCAACTGGTAGAGGCCACGGGTCTCGGCCACCACCACTCCCTCGGCGTCGGTGACCGTCGCCGTCAGGGTGAAATCGGCCTTCCCATTGGCCTCGGCATCGGCGAGCACCCGCGCGATCTCCTCATCCGACAGCGAAGCCTGGGCGCGCACATCGGTTTTCGCCGGTTTACGGAAGAAGATCTGCAGATCCTTCACCAGCGGGTAGTACTTGGCGCTGTCGAAGGTCGCGATGGGAATGGCGCCACCCAGAATCTCCGCGACGGTGAACAGCACACCGGCGTACATGACGCCGAAGTGATTGCCGTTGCCCTCGATCGGCACGGTGGTGGCGGCGAATCCGGGACGGACCTCCAGCGCCTTCACCCCCATCTTGTGCGCGATCGGGATGGTGAACTCCAGCGCACCGTTCACCATGTCCGCGAACGCGGGGGTCTCGTTGTTCGTCTCGGCGTTGTTCGTCTCGGCCATCGCCAACCCTTTCCTGCACGTCGCAGGGCACCGATCGGGTACCCCGCCTCAGCCTACGACATGTTGTTGACGTCATGCCAACAGCCTCCGGCCGACGGTGCACGAGACCTGTCCGGGTGCGCGGCGATATCCCGCGGGATCCGCGATGCGGCACCGGAGCGGCGGCGTCCCACCGAATCCGATCGGGACGCCGCATCGCTTCACAACGTGGTGACCGTCAGCTCACCGTCGGCGTAGCGGGCCCGCAGCCGCTTCTTGTCGAATTTGCCCACACTGGTCTTGGGCACCTCGTCGATGAAGGTCCAGTGCTCGGGCAGCTGCCATTTGGCGAACTTGTCCGCGAGGAAGTCGCGCAATTCGGTCGGCTCCGCGCTGGCGCCGTCCTTGAGCACGATGGCGACCAGCGGCCGCTCGTCCCACTTCTCGTCCGGCACCCCGATGACCGAGGCCTCCGCGACCGCGGGGTGACCCATGATCGCGTTCTCCAGATCGACCGAGGAGATCCACTCGCCACCGGATTTGATGACGTCCTTGGACCGGTCGACCAGCGTCAGATAACCGTCCGGGGTGATCTTGCCGACGTCACCGGTGCGCAACCAGCCGTCGTCGAACTTGTCCGGGTCGACCGAGGCGCCCTCCGGCGAGTAGTAGGCCCCGGTGATCCAGGGCCCGCGCACCTCGAGCTCACCCACGGCCTCGCCGTCGTTCGGCAGCACGGCGCCGTCGTCGCCGACCAGCCGGGCCTGCACCAGGGCGGGGAATCGACCCTGGGTGTAGCGATACTCCCACTCCTGCTCACCCGAGACACCCCTCGGCGGATGAGCGACACTGCCCAGCGGGGACGTCTCGGTCATCCCCCAGGCGTGCAACAGTCGCACGCCGTGCTTCTCCTGGAAGGCGCGCATCATCGCGGGCGGCAGCGCGGACCCGCCGACGACCACCTCACGCAGATGGGAGATGTCCTGCGGCTGGGCGTCGAGCTGGGCCAGCACGCCACCCCAGATGGTCGGCACCGCGGCGGCGAAGGTCGGCTTCACCTCGGCCATCATCGCCAGCAGCGGAGCGGGCTGCAGGAATCGGTCCGGCATGAGCACGCTCGCACCCGACATCATGGCCGCGTACGGCAGGCCCCAGGCATTGGCATGGAACAGCGGCACGATGGCCAGCACCAGATCGTCGGAGGTGAAACCCATACTGGCGTTGGTGAGCACCTGCATGGCGTGCAGCACGTTGGAGCGGTGCGAGTAGACCACGCCCTTGGGGTCACCGGTGGTGCCCGACGTGTAGCACATCCCCGCCGCGGAACGTTCGTCGACAATCGGGAAATCGTAGGTATCGGGCTGCGCCGCAAGCAGTTCGGTGTACGAGTGCACCTGCACCCCGGCGGGCGCGGTGAGTTCGGCGGCATCACCGTTGGCGACGATGACGTGGCGCACGGTCTTCAGGGTCGGCAGATAGTTCGCGAACATCGGCAGCAGCGAGCCGTCGACGATCACCACCTGATCCTCGGCGTGATTGGCCACATAGGTGACCTGCTCGGGGAACAGCCGCAGATTCAGCGCGTGCAGTACCGCGCCCATCGCGGGTATGGCGGCGTAGGCCACCATATGTTCGTTGTTGTTCCACATGAAGGTGGCGACCCGGTCGCCGACCCCGATCCCCAGTCCGCGCAGCGCATTCGCCAGCCGCGCCGAATCCGCACCCAACTCCCGGTAGGTCATGGTGCGCACACCGTCACCCGTCCAGGTCGACACCGTCGCGTCGCCATGGAACGTCGACGCGTAGCGCAGCAGCGTCGCCAGCGACAGTTGATCGTCCTGCATCGTGCTCAACATCAGTACCCGCACTCCTTCACCGGTGAAGAACATCACACCTGCCGCGAGGATAGCCGAAACCGGACGTAGCGAATATCGGCCCGACCCGACCGATCCGATTGGCCGGAAATGTTGATCGAATGGCCGATGATCTCTCGGCGCGGATTCGCCCGCGCCTTAGGCTTCGGCTATGACAGCCACGCCATCGATCCTCATCATCGGCGCCGGATTCGCCGGCCTCGGCATGGCGCTGGAACTGCAGCGCGCCGGTATCGACAACTTCACCATCGTCGAGAAGGCCGCTGATCTCGGTGGCGTCTGGCGGGAGAACACCTACCCCGGCGCGGCCTGCGATGTCCCGTCACCGCTGTACTCGTGGTCGTTCGAGCCGAAATCCGATTGGCCACGCCGTTTTTCGCAGCAGCGCGATATCCACGCCTATATGCGCTCGGTGGCGGAGAAATACGATCTCCCACGCAAGATCCGGTTCGGCATCGAGGTCACCGACGCGGAATTCGATACCGCCCAGGGCACATGGCAGGTACGCGCCGCGGACGGGCAGACCCTCACCGCAGATGTACTGATTCCGGCCGTGGGCCAGCTCTCCCGGCCCGCGATGCCCACCATTCCGGGTATCGACAGCTTCGCCGGACCCGCCTTCCACTCGGCCGAATGGGATCACGCCGTCGATCTCACCGGTAAGCGGGTGGCGTGCATCGGCACGGGAGCCAGTGCGATCCAATATATTCCGGCGATTCAGCCCACGGTCTCCCATCTCACACTGTTTCAACGCTCGGCGGCCTGGGTGCTGCCGAAGTTCGATACCGAATACACCGGGCTGCACCACTCGTTGTTCAAGTACCTCCCGCCGAGCCGCTGGGCCGAGCGCTTCGCCATCTGGACCTTCTTCGAGGTGATGGCACTGGCGCTGACCGATATGCCGTGGATCAAGGGGCCGGTGATCGCGATCGCCGACCGGCATCGCGCCGAGGCCGTCGCCGATCCGGAACTGCGGGCCAAGCTGACTCCCGACTACGCCGCCGGCTGCAAGCGCGGCCTGTTCTCCAACGAGTACTTCCCCGCCCTCGCCCAGCCGAACGTGAGTGTGGAGACCACGGCGATCGAGGCGATCACCGAGACCGGAATCCGCACCACCGACGGCGTCGAGCACGAGGTCGACGTGATCGTCTACGGCACCGGATTCAAGGGCACCGAATTCCTCGCGCCGATGAACATCTACGGACTCGGCGGCCGCAAACTGTCCGACGAGTGGGCGGCCGAGGGCGCTCGTGCCTACCTCGGCATGTCGGTACCGGATTTCCCGAATCTGTTCATGATGTACGGACCCAACACCAATGTCGGCTCGGGATCGATCATCTACATGCTCGAAAGCCAGGCCCGCTACATCCGGCAGGTGGTGCAGTACCTGTCCACCAGGTCCGGGCACTTCGTCTCGGCCCGGCCCGCCGTCGAGCAGTCCTGGGACGACTGGTTGCAGAAGCGTCTGGCCGACACCCCGTGGAACTTCTGCTCCAGCTGGTACCGCAACGCCTCCGGCCGCATCACCAACAACTGGCCGGGTGCGACACTGCTGTTCCGGTGGAAGACGAAGCGTTTCGATCCCGCCGACTACACCGAGCGGATCGCCGGCGACGCCTGATTCCCGTACTCACAACCGCACGGTGGTGAAGACCGCCGCCACACTGTCCTGACGGTAGAAGATATCCGCGGGAGCCGCGGCGATACCCGCATCCGGCAGCCAGTCGTAGTCGAGGACCCGCACGGCCAGCGGGCCGGGTGGGGCGGTCAGCTCCACCTCGATCCCGTCGGGCCCGGGTGCGTAGAAGCGGAATCCCTGTGCCGGCACCGGGGTGATGTCGCGACCTGCCACCCGCAGCGTCCGGACCGCGCCGGGGTAGCGCAGACCGAGCGAGGTGGCGCCGCGGGTCGAGCGCAGTCGCAGGCGCACGGTGCGCCGGCCGGCCTCGGTGCGATCGGACAGCACCTCGGCCGTGGGAGCCGACAACTGCCGCACCGGCGCGGGACCGCTGGACTCGGCGCGCGGCCACAGCTCCCCGAAGACCCCGGCCGGTGGTGTGGCCCGGACGAAACCGTCGGTCCACCGCCCCGGCGCCGATGCGGAAATCCACAGCGCCTCCTGACGATCGGCGTCGAGTGCGTAGGACAGCTGCGTGGTCAGCGGATGCCGGTCGTCGAAACGGTCGACCGCCAGGCCGACCGCGGCGAGCGCCACTGTCAGCACCACCGCCGTCGCCGGAACCACCGCCGCGCGACTGCTCGGCCAGGCGTGGGCGAGGGTGAGCGTGAACAGCAGGCCCGGCACCGTCACCACCGGCACGGTGAGCAGCGCGGCCGTCGAGAGTCCGGTCTGCACCGCCGTGAACGCGGTGCCGCCGAGCAGTACCGCCGCGGGAACGAGGAACAGGGTCAGCAGCGGCAGCCGCCACGGGTCCGGCACCGCGAACGTCAGCGCGGTACCGAGCGCCGCCGCGCAGGCGGGCAGCACCACCATCACCGCGCCGGCAGGCGTCAGCACGGTGACGACCGCACCGATCAGAGCCACCGCCACCAGCACTCCGGCCGCGGTCGCCGGCTGCCCGAACCATCGCCGGGACAACGCATACCACGCAGCCAGTACCGCGACGCACAACAGCAGGATCGCGGCCTGGTACCACCCGGGCCGATACGGGTCGGCCAGCAGACTCCGATACTCCGGGCGGATCAGTTCGATCATCCGCCACAGCCCGGAGACCACGCCCATCGCGACCGGAATCGAGACCAGCGCGAACACCGCCGCACCGGCCCCGCGCCAGATCGTCACCTCGCCGCCGCGGCGCATCCGCCGGACCACCCAGGCCACCAACGCCACGGTCGCGACCGCGAGTACGACCACCACCCACAGCGGCAACACCAGCAGCATCCCGAACGGCAGGCCGGAATAGGCGCGGTTGCGCGCACCCGCCTCGGCACGCAGATCGCCGGCGCCGAAGTCCCGCGCCGAGGCCAGCGTATTGTCCCCGAACTGCTGCACCGTCGCCGGATCGACCTGATCCGGATCGTCGAAAGGGTTGTGGTAGTACGCGTTACGTCCGGCGAATGCCCAGTCCAGCACCCGCATACCCGCGCCGTCCAGGACGACGAAATCGGTGGTGCTGGTGGTCTGCTCCCCGGCCAGTGTGGTCGACAGGGAATCGGTGTTCGGATGCGGATTCGTGGCCACCGTGCGGATCAGCGCGCCGTCGGGATGGCTGATCCGCCACAGCAGCGGCGGGCCGCCGGCACCGCGGGCCTCGTGATTGATCACCACCCCGCCCCGCGGATCGGCCGCTCCCGACGCCGCGAACGCCTCGGCTCCGAGCAGGCCGACCTCTTCACCGTCGGTGAACAGCACCACCAGATCGTTACGCGGCGCGACCCCGCCCGCCCGCAGCGCCCGGACCGTCTCGAGGACCGTCGCGACACCGACGCCATCGTCATTGGCGCCGGGCCCGGTCGGGACCGAATCATAGTGTGCGACAAGGTAGACGGTTCCGGTGGCAGCGGTTCCGGGCCAGCGCGCGACGATATTTCCGACAGTGCCGAGCGGCGGCACCTCCCCGTGCAGATCCACCGGGTACCTGCCCACGCCGGATCGAATTTCGGTGTCCAGGCCCAGATCTCGCAATCGCGTGACGAGCCGGTCACGGACCCGGTCGTGTTCGGCACTGCCCACCGGATGTGGCCGCGCCGCGATCTCCCGGACCGTGTCCAGCGCTCGTTCCGCGCTGAACTCCCCCGCGGGCGCCGAGGCATCGCGATAGTCGTGCGGTTGTTGTTCCCAGGCGGTGGCGACGGCCACCACGACCAGGAAGACGAAAGCCAGCACACCGGACAGTCGACGCCCCATTCCCGCGATGGTACCGGCCGGAAGGATCCCCGGAATCGGACAACGCGCCGAAGTTCGCGAGACCCGCGTCACGGCAACGGTTTCGATCGAACCGAGTACAACCCTGGCCCACCCGCCCCGGCCGATTAGTGTCGGAGGCGATGACTATCTCGGTTCCGATCGGAGTATCCGTCTGGCCGCGCCCCGACGTCGCCAACGACGTCGGCGAGGTGATCGGCCTCGCCACGGCGGCGGCGCGGGCAGGGGTGCGGTCGGTGTGGTTCGGGCAGAAGTTCGATCTCGACGCCTTGACCCTCGCGGCGGTCGTCGGACACGCGGTGCCCGATATCGAGGTCGGCACCTCGGTGGTTCCGATCAACCCACGCCATCCGCTGGTGGTCGCCTCACAGGCACAGACCGCACAGGCCGCCACCGGTGGCCGCTTCCGCCTCGGACTCGGATTGGGCGCTCCCGCACTGGAATCGACGGCCTTCGGAATATACGAGGACAAACCGGTCCGGCGGCTGCGCGAATATCTGGTCGCGCTGCGCCGGGCCATCGAGGACGGCGCCGTCGACGTGGCCGGTGAACGGGTCCACGCTCGGCCGCCGCTACCGACGAGAGTGCGCGGTGGCGGCGATATCCCGCTCCTGGTGGCCGCGATGGGACCGCAAGCCCTGCGTGCGAGCGGGGAACTGGCCGACGGTGTGCTGCCGTTCCTGGCCGGCCCGCGCACGGTGGAATCACATATCGTGCCCGCCCTCGAACGCGCCCGCCCGGCACATCCGGTGCGACCCGCCCAGGTGATCGCGGGTGTGGTCGCGGTGGTCACCGATCGCGCCGAGCAGGTGCGCGCGACCGCGGCCCGGGCGTTGTCGTTCTACGAGCAATTCGATTCCTACCGCGCGATCCTCGATCGCGAAGGGGTGCCGCACGCGATCGACGTGGCGTTGATCGGCGACGAGGACCACGTCGCCCGTGGCCTGCGCGCCTATGTCGAAGCGGGAGCCACCGAGTTGCTGATCCACCAGTCCGATCTGGGCGGTCCCGACGACCAGGCGCGCACCTGGAAACTGCTGAGCGAACTCGCCGCGTGATCAGTCGCGCGGGCGGGCGATGATGATCGGGCATTCGACACTGTGCATCAGCGCCTGGCTGGTCGACCCCAGCGTCATCCCCGGAAATCCGCCCTTGCCGTGACTGCCCACCACGACCAGCTGGGCATTCGCCGATTCGGCGAGGATGCGCCGCACCGGCCGGTCCTCGACCACGACGCGCCGCACCGACACCGGTTCGTCGGGGTCCTCGTGCACGGTGAGCGCCGCGTCGACCAGCCGATTGCCCTCTTCCTGCAGCGCCGCCGGTGACGGATAGCCGCCGAAGCGCTGCCAGGTGTGCACGATGGTCAGATCGGCGCGGCGCCGGCGCGCCTCGGTCATCGCGATCGCGAGAGCGTCCGCGCTGCACGGGGAATCGTCGTATCCCACGAGCACCGAGCGCTCCGAGCCGATCAGCGCATCCGACGGCACCACCGCCACCGGGCCCCGGGCGTGGCGGACGAGTGCGGTACTCACCGAGCCGAGCAGGCTGCGCTGATATGCCCCGAGCCCGCGCGCGCCGACCACCACCAGCCGGGCATGCTCCGCGCGGCCGAGCAGGGCGGGAATGATCGGCGCGTCGACGACCGCCGTGCTGATCTCGATCGTGGGCGCGGTGGCGGCGGCGACCCGCGCGGCCGACGCGACCGCGTGCCGCGCCTGGTCGGCCATGCGGGCGTGATAGTCCTGAATGCCGTCCTCACCGCTGTGCTCGTCCGGGATCGGCGGCACCGCGGAGATGACCTCGAGTGGAACCTTGTGCAGCGCCGCGTCATCGGCGGCCCAGCGCGCGGCCTGTACCGAATCGTCGGAACTGTCGACCCCCACCACCACCGGCGCCTTGGTAACCATCGAACGTCCCACCTTCTTCAGCTGCGGTTCACGAGCGGTACTTCGGCGAAGACGCCCCCACCCTACCGGCCGGGGCCGGGTGTCCGGACCGGGCGCGGGATACGGGCCCGCCGGTAGCCGGGAATCCGGACTGCGCGGTCATGCTGGTCGATAGCTGCGATACTGGGGGCGTGTGACCCGTGCAGCCGACGAATCATCGCTCTGGGAGGCATCATGCGAAACCTTCCCGACCGCTCGACCATCATCGCGGCACTGCAGCTGGCCGCCCGCGCCCCTTCCGTGCACAACACCCAACCGTGGCGCTGGGATTTCGACGGCCTTCGCCTGCATCTGTCCAGCGATTCCGAGCGGCAGCTGACGATGGCCGACCCGAGCGGGCGGCAGGAGGTCATCAGTTGCGGAGCCATGCTGGCGCACGCCCGCGTGGCGTTCGCCGCACAAGGATATCCGCTCACCGTGCGGTACGAACCGGAGGAGAGCCGCCACGAACTGCTCGCCGTCGCCGAATTCGACACGCCCCGCCCACCATCCGATCGCGAGCGCGCTCTGGCCGCCGCCATCCGCGAGCGGCGCAGCGACCGATTGCCGATGGCGCCGACGGATCGCCCGGAGCTGATCGACCAGGTGTGCGAGGTGTCCGGTGATACCCGCGTCCGAGCGGACGCGATCACCGACGACGTGCGTCCGCGACTCGCCGCCGCATCCCGCCGGACCGCCGCCCTGCATCAGTTCGATACGCCGTATCAGAACGAACTACGCTGGTGGACGGGTCAATTCGACCTGGCCGAGGGAATACCGCCGGCCGCCCTCGCCACCGCGGGCGAGGCCGCTCTGGTCGACGTGGGCCGCGACTTCCCCATCCCGCCCGGGCCGGCACATCGCGACGAGGCCCCCGACCGCGCCGCCCTCGTCGCTCTCAGTACCGCCGGCAACACCACGAACGAATGGCTGGCCACCGGCGAGGCCCTGTCCACGGCCCTGCTGTCGGCCACCGCCGCCGGCCTGGCCACCTGCCCGCTCACCCACATCACCGAGATCCCCGCCGCCATCCGCGCGATCAGCGCCCTGCTCCCCGACCCCACTCGCATTCCTCAGGTCCTGATCCGCCTCGGCACGGCACCCCACGACTACGTGGCGCCGCCCACGCCGCGCCGCCCACCCGCCGATTTCCTGACCTTCATCGGCGCCAACTGACACCCGCTCGCGGCCTCAGCCGCCTACGGTGCCGGTGTCGATCCAGTGGTCGATCCTCCGGAACGTGTCTGCCGCGTTGCGATGCAGCGGCAGATTGTGAGCAGCGTCCGGCACCACCAGGACATCGAGGGCGGCTGCTCCGGTGTAGTACGGGGCCTCGTTCGCGCGAATCGTTTCGGCGCTGTGGCAACTGACGAAGAGATTGCAGAAGATATCGTCTTCGGCGCCCATGGCGACCAGAACGGGGGCGGTGATCGCCCGGCTCGGATTGGCGGCCGCGGGAGTCAGCAACAACTGTGACGACTCCGCCACCTCCCCTACCGTCGCCAGATCCTTGGTGCGTTCGTCGTTGGCGACTATCGCCGAATCGGTGGCCGCGAGATCGTAGAACGCGCTGCCGCGCTGCCCCGGCCGGGTGGTGAGAAAACCGGGGTCGTTCAGAATGCCTTGCCATTTCGGGTCGTACATCGCCGGATACAACGCGGCATAGAAACCGGTGGAGTTCAATCCGACCCCGGGCAGATGAATCACTCCGGTGAGAACCACCCGTTCGAGATCGTGCCAGCGCGACGCCTCGTCGATCAAGGTCACCGAGCCGAGCGAATGACCGACGGCGTTGACCGTGCGGTACCCGTTGCCGTGCAGCCAGCCGATCAGCTGGTGCAGTACGAAGGCGTCGGTCGACACATTCTGCCGGTCACTACCGGTGCGGGTGCTGGCGCCGGTGCCCAGCCGGTCGAAATTCAATGTCGCCCGTCCGGCCGCCACCGTATTCGCCACGTAGGAGTACTCGGCCGGCATGGCGGTGGGATCCCAGTACTCCCGGTTGTACGTCGCACCGGCCACCAGAATGTCCACCTCCGGCGCCGCGGACCGGTTCGGAGGCGTGCACAGGGTCGCGGCGACAGTATTGTCGGGCGGCGAATCCGGGACGATCGCCACCGGTATCGATATTTCCTGACATCCGCCCGATCCCGGCGCGGCGACAGCGACGGGCGCGAACCCCAGCGCGACCACTCCGCAGACAGCGGCCGCGGTTACCCACACCCGCCCGGCAATTACCGAACTCCCCCGAAATATTTCACGCATTCTTCACCTTTATCCAGCAATAACGCTGCCGGTACATCCGGTTCGCACTGGATTTCGCCGATCGTATGCCGCCGGTGAATTCGGGCATTCCCAGCGAATGGAAATCGCGGTGAATCCGCGGCCGCGGCGCCGCACCGGCGGCGCCGGCACCCCCTGCCAACGGTGGCCCCCGGGGCGTATCCGTCCCACGATGCGGCCCGCCGCGCCGGGGCACGCTAAACTGGCCCCGCCGATCGCCGCGAAGGCGAGACCGCCCTCGTAGCTCAGGGGATAGAGCACCGCTCTCCTAAAGCGGGTGTCGCAGGTTCGAATCCTGCCGAGGGCACCAACCTGCGACGATATTTCCGCAGGTCAAACGAATACATTGCAGATCCAGGATCATCGCGACCAAGGAACTCCCTGGTCGAACACGGTCCCTTCCAGTGCCCGTAGGGCACATGGAACAAGGGAACGCAGAGGCCTGCACCTTCGGTTTCGGTGACCACCCGACCACCGAGACCGAAGCCATCCGCCGATCAACCTGGGCACAGCGGATCTCGCCCGTATCCACCGCAGACAGCGCGAGAACACGCCCCAGCTCCCTGCGATCGAACGAGTCGGGTTGGCCAACACCATCTTCCGCGGCCACCTTCGCGACATCACCGCTGAAATCGGTCGGCGGTCGCAACACACACCATCCTCCCTCAGGAAGGACCAGCTACCAGACGATTTCCGGCTGTAGTGGCGCATTTCGAGGACAGATTCGGGCGAACCTCACGGAACTTTTCTGGTGAGACCAAACCGCGGCCGAACGCCTCGCGAAGTCCTGGTGGCGCCCATCGGATGCGTGCCCGGGGCGACTTCGGCCGCCCGCAGTTCGGACACCGTCGGCCGAGATCCACATCTGTACAACTCCTCGGCCGACGGTGAACGCTGCCCGCTTCGATTCATCCGCGAAATCCCTTGCGGCGCAGGACCAAACCGCTCATCCGGGCGGATCGAACTCGGAGTTGTCCTCTCTTCTCGCGGCCGTCGGGCCACCTCTCACGAAGGAACGAATGATGAATCTGGTGCAGCGTTCGATGGCGTCGGTAATCGCGCTGGCAGCGGTGACCGCGGGTCTGACGGCGTGTTCGAATGACGATTCCAGCGGTTCGAGCACGTCCATGCCTGCCACATCGATGTCGAGTACCCCGAACGCCTCCGCCACCGCGGATCTCGTCGGCCCCGGCTGCAAGCAGTACGCGCAACAGGTGCCCAGCGGCGCCGGGTCGGTCGAGGGAATGGCACAGGATCCCGTCGCCGTCGCGGCCTCGCACAATCCGATGCTCACCACTCTGACCGCGGCGGTATCCGGACAGGTGAACCCCCAGGTCAACCTTGTCGATACCTTGAACGGCGGACAGTTCACGGTATTCGCGCCTGTGGACTCGGCGTTCGCGAAGATCCCCGCGGCCACCATGGATTCGCTGAAGACCGACTCGGCGACGCTCAACAAGATCCTCACCTATCACGTGGTGGCGGGCCGGATCTCCCCCGATCGGATCGCCGGCACACACAAGACCGTCCAGGGCGCCGAGGTAACCGTGACCCGCGACGGTGACGCCATCAAGGTCGGCGACGCCTCGGTGATCTGCGGCGGCGTGCAGACCGCCAACGCGACGGTGTACATGATCGACACCGTGCTGATGCCGCCTGCCTGATCTCCCCGCGCGTACGCGATTCACCGCCCGATCCGCGTGCGCGACGAACCGAAACCCGTCGGCGCCGAAGCCCACGACCACGAACCATCGGAGCTCACGGACCCGTTGCGTCCGAACCGGTTCCACGAATAACGGCAGGTGCGAACACGATGAACGAACTTCTCGACCAGCGGCAGCCGGCTCCGGGCGTATCGCCCGCCACAGATCGGCAGGACAGCGGGGTGCAACACCGGCTCGCCGAGTTGCTCGTCGCGGTGAGCAACGGTGACCGGGACGCGTTCACCGCGTTCTACCGGATGACCGATCAGCGGGTCTTCGGACTCGCGTTGTGGATGACCCGCAATGCTGCCATGGCCGAGGAAGTCGCTCAGGAGGTCTACCTCCAGGTGTGGTCTCTCGCCGGGCGCTACAACCCGGGAATGTCCACTCCCATCGGCTGGGTGCTGATGCTCACCCATCGTCGCGTCGTCGACCGTATACGTTCCGAACAGGCGGCTTCCGGTCGCGAATCGGTGTACGGCGCCGTGCACCGGGGCCGCGACCACGACGTGGTGTTCGAAACGGTCGAACAGCGACACGACGAGCGGGCGGTCCAGCGTTGCCTGACACTGCTGACTCCGCTGCAACGCGAATGCATCGTGCTCGCCTACTACGGCGGACTCACCTATCCACAGGTGGCGGCACGGTTGGGAGCCCCGGTGCCGACCGTGAAATCACGCGTTCGGGAAGGGTTCAAACGCATGGCCGGAGCTCTGAACGGGAGCGTCTGCCCATGAGCGGTTCGGAGTCATCGGAGCTGGATCTACTCGGACTCGCCGAGCAGTACGCGCTGGATGCTCTGACAACGGTGCAGCGCGGCATGGTCGAGGACCGGCGCGAGCGATCGGACCGGTTCGCCGCGGCCGAGTTCGATGCCGCGGTCGCGGCGGTCCACGAGGTTCTCGCCCAGCTGAGCGTCGTGACCGCCTGCTCACCACCACACGGTATGGAGAATCGGATTCTGCACGCGCTGGACAACAGCGCGTGCACCGGGCGCTCAGTGACGGCAGGCCACCGGGCGTGGTGGCCGCCGCCGCGACGAGACCTGGTACTGGTGACCGCGACAGCGGTACTGGCGCTGGGCGGGTTGGTGGCAGTGACCGCACAGCACTTCGCCGGCCGTGACAGCCCACCGGCGATCACGGCCATGGCAATCGACGCCCAACCCGATCTGGTCGTCAGGACGGTGCCGGCGGCGGACGGCGGACGGGTGGAGGTCCACAGCTCGGCAGGTCTGTCCGAACTCGCGGTATCGGTCGCCGGACTACTCCCGCCGGGACCGGACCGGTCGTATCAGATCTGGCTGAGTTCGGCGGACGGAACCACCGACTCACTGGCCGTTTTCGACTCACCGCCGGCCTCGACGGTGGTGGCCGGATTTCGCTCCGCGGACACGATCGCTGTGACGGTGGAACCGGCTGGTGGCTCGCCAAGGCCGACGACGAAACCGATCGCGAGCATCGACCTGAGCTGATCCAGCAGCTCGTCCACCTGAGACGGAAGTACTGATCATGACCGCGTCACACGGCACATCCGCTGTGCCGGAGGGGAATACGCGACGGCAGCGGATCGGCGCGATGCGGGCCGCCGTCGCGGGTGCGCTCGCCGCCGCGACGGTGCTCGCCGTCGGGCATCTGGTCGCCGTAGTCGTCGCCCCGGCCTCCTCGCCGTTCTTCGCGCTCGGCGCCATGATGGTGGACCACACACCACACGAGTGGAAAGACGCCGCAATCCGCCGCTTCGGCAGCCACGACAAGGATGTGTTGTTCGCGTCGATGGCGGTGGTGATGATCGTCGGCGCGGCCTGCGCCGGTCTGCTGGAACGCCGTCGCCCCCTGGGCAGCGGTCTCCTACTGGGCCTCGGCGGTTTCACTCTGTGGGCCGCGCTCACACGCCCCTCCGCCACACCGATGTTCGCGATCCCCACGATCGCCGGGATCCTGTCGGGTGTGGTCGCCTTGCGGCTGTTGACCATCGCAGCTCCCACCTCACGTTCATCCACCGGTAATGCTATGTCGCGCAGGCGATTCCTCGGCACGGCGGCCGCCGTCGCGGCAGTGGCCGCCGGTAGTGCCGCCGCGGCTCGCCTACTCGCACACCAGTTGCGGGACGTGGCGGCCGACAGGGCCAGGTTTCCGCTGCCTCGGCCGCGACTGACCGCGCCCGCGGTGCCCACACAGCCGCGGGTCCGCGGTCTCAGCGCGTTCATCACGCCCAATGACGCCTTCTACCGTGTCGACACCGCCTTGCAGCCGCCCGCACTCACACGCGCCGACTGGCGGCTACGGATTCACGGAATGGTCGGCCGCATGGTCGAATTCGATTTCGATCGGCTGGCCAGGCACACGCCTATCGAACGGATCATGACGATGACATGCGTATCCAACGAGGTCGGCGGGAACCTCGCGGGCACCGCACGCTGGCTCGGATATCCACTGTCGGAGTTGCTCGCCGAGGCCGGGCCCGAACCCGGCGCGGATATGGTGTTGTCCCGCAGCGTCGACGGGTTCACCGCGGGAACGCCGTTGTCCGCGATTCTGGATGGCCGTGACGCGATGCTCGCGATCGGCATGAACGGCGAGCCGCTGCCCATCGAGCACGGCTACCCCGCGCGGCTGATCGTTCCCGGACTCTACGGTTATGTGTCGGCGACCAAATGGGTCGTGGACCTGGAGGTCACCCGCTTCGATCGGGCGAGGGCCTACTGGACCGATCGCGGTTGGTCGGACCGGGCGCCGATCAAGACCGCCGCGCGCATCGATGTGCCAGCCGCCTTCGCGTCGGTGCCGGCGGGGCGGGTGACGGTGGCCGGTGTGGCATGGGCGCAGCGCAGCGGTATCGCGACGGTCGAGGTGCAGGTCGACGATCAGCCGTGGCGACTCGCGGAAACCGCCCCGCAGTATTCGCTGGACACCTGGCGGCAGTGGACCTGGTCCTGGGATGCGACACCCGGAACACACACACTCCGCGTGCGCGCGACCGACGGCGAGGGACGGACACAGACCGAACGGCGTGCCGCTCCCTTTCCGGACGGCGCCACCGGCTGGCACAGTCGCGTCATCACAGTTTCCTGACCAAACCGAGGCGCGCCGCACGTCGAAGCACGGTTATGCACCCAATCCACCGTCCGTCGCCACACCCCGTGCCCGCCGCCGCGGACCGCACACCACGCGGCGGGCTTGCCGTGGCGTGCGGCGTCCGGCGCGGAGTGAGATCACGGTGATCGATACAGGAGATATCGGCAATGCACCGTCACGCCCGTTTCCCGCCGGGCGCCCTCGCCCGCGAATCGAGGCCGTCCGCGCGTCCACTCCCCCGCAGAGCGGCGGGTACGGTTCACCGAGCACAACCATCGCTGCGGTCAATGTCGTCCGCACGCGTGGCAGATCGTCGCACCGGTAATCGATTGTGGCCGGCATCCGAATTGCCATCGGGATACGCCCATACAGGAAGACACAGTGCTATGGCGGATGAACACGCTGAGTCGCCCGGGGCGACCGATCACGTCGGGGTGCGTGTCGAGGAGCTCGATGCCTGCTCGATACATCGGGCGCAGCCGGACCCGGAAGCGGCACGACAGCTCGCCGAGCAGCTGCGAGGCATCGCGGACGGCGACCGGCTCGCCTTCACCCAGTTCTACCGATCCACCAACCACCGCGTCTACGGCTTGGCACTGCGCATTCTGCGGCGGCCGGCCGCCGCGGAGGAGATCGCGCAGGACATCTATCTCTACGTGTGGAACGAGGCGGAGCGGTACGACTCTCGCCTCGCCAGTCCGATCGGATGGCTCATGATGCTCACCCATCGGCGCGCCGTCGACCGCGTTCGCGTCGAATCCTCCTCCACCACACGTGATCTCGCGTTCGGCCACCGCAATCTGGGCCGCGATCACGATATCGTCGCCGAGACGGTGACCCAGCGGTCGGAGGAACGCGCGGTCGTCGAATGCCTCGCCACGCTCACCGAGACACAACGCGAGACCGTGGCCCTGGCCTACTACGGCGGGCGCACCTATTCCGAAGTGGCCGAACACCTCGACATACCGCTCAACACCGTGAAAACCCGCATTCGCGACGGTTTCAAGCGGCTGCGCAACTGCCTGGCGGGATCGGTGAGCGATGCCTGACACCGATCCGCACAGCGAACTGCTCGAGCTCGCACACCTCTACGCGCTCGATGCCCTGTCCGAGCGGGACCGAGCCACCGTCGAGCGTCTGCTCGACACCACCGCTCCTGATCTCGCGGCGGCATTTCGCACCGAGGTGTACGGGCTGCACGAGACGCTGGCACTCATGACCGTGGTCGACAGCGTGCCCGCGCCGGCGTCCCTCGAGGCGACTCTGCGGCACGCACTCGACGCCCGCGGCGCGAAGCCGGTCGAGGAAGGCGTTTCGCCGGACCGGGAGGTGGCATCCGTGCACAGCATCCGGTCCCGGCGGCTGCGCGATCCGCGATGGCTGGCCGCCGCGGCGGCCGCCGTGATCGTCGTCGCGGGAGCCGCGGCGGGAATCGCCGGATACAGCACTAGATCCCACGACACCGGCGCCGTCACCGCACAACAGGTCATCGACCACTCGGACGCCCGCGAACAGACGGTTCCCGTCGAAGGCGGCGGCACGATCACCGTCAACGCATCACGCGAACTCGACGCGGCCGTCGTGTCGTTCGCCACCGTCCAGGCCCCGCCGACCGACCACACCTACCAGCTGTGGCTGATTTCGGCTGCGGGCCAGATTCGTTCGGCCGGTGTTCTGGACGCACTGCCGACCGAACAGGCCCCGGCCCTCGTGCGCTACGGGGACGCGGGCACGCTGGCGGTGTCGATCGAGCCGGCGGGCGGCTCACCCCAGCCGACCACCCAGCCGATCGTCGGCGTACCGCTCACCTGAGTTCGCACATTCCGAAGCGCTACCAAACCGGTCGCCGGGGCTGACCGAAATCCCTTCGAAGTCGAGGAAGGGACGGCCACCATGGCAGGGATGCACGGCACGGTGAAGTGGTTCAACCGGGAGGTGGACTTCGGGTTCATCGCTCCCGATGACGGAGGTCCGGACCTGCTGGTCGAGACCGCGGACGTGGTCGCCGAGCCACCCGGCCGGCAACTGCGGGAAGGCCAAGCGGTCGATTTCGACATCACGATCGGATCGAAGGGACCGCAGGCTCGGAAGGTGTACTGCCGCTGAGCCCGAGTCGAACCCCTCGCGATGTGCCGCTCCGGTCCACGATCGAACCGGGGTACGGCACGGCGTGAATCTTTGCGTGTCATCGGACAGTGACCGACAGCGGATGAGCGAAAGAGGTCCAACAGTGCGAGTATCACGAACGGCGGTGACCGCCCGGCTCCTCGCCGGTGCGCTGGCCGCCACCGCTCTGGTCGCCACGGCAGGCGTGGCCGGCGCCGCCCCCGAGACGGCCGGGGTCGTCTCCGTGGAGCAGGTGGGCGACAGACAGCAGAAAGTCATGGTGTTCTCGCCGAGCATGCACCGGGCGATCCCGGTCCAGGTCGTCCGCGCGGCGGACACGAGCGCCCCACGTCCCACGGTGTATCTGCTCAACGGGTCGCAAGGCGGGCCCAACGAGAGCGGCTGGGATGCCGAGACCGACGCGGTGAACTTCCTGCGCGGCAAGGACGTCAACGTCGTGAACCCGGTCGACGGCGCCAGCTCCTACTACACCGATTGGATCCACGACGATCCGGTCCTGGGCAACAACAAATGGCAGACCTTCCTCAACGACGAGCTACCGCCGGTCATCGAGGGCTTCCTGGGCGCCGACGGAAGACGTGCACTGGCGGGTGTGTCCATGAGCGGCACATCGGTTCTGAACCTCGCCATCGCCAAGCCCGGCTTCTGGAACAGCGTGGCCTCCTACAGCGGCTGCGCGCAGACATCGGATCCGATCGGGCACGAGTTCGTCCGGCTCACGGTCGAGAACTGGGGCGGGGCGCGCAGCGTCGCGAACATGTGGGGTCCCGCCGACGATCCGCGCTGGCGCGCCAACGATCCACTCGTCAACGCGGACAAGCTGCGGGGAACCGCGATCTATTTGAGTTCGGGTAGCGGTGTTCCGGCGGCGCCCCACGACACCCCTGCCGATCGCAGGGTCGAGGAGGGCCGCATCCCGCTGCCCGTACAGATCGCACTCGGCGGACCGATCGAGGCGGCAATCCATTACTGCACCGTGAACCTGACCAACCGGCTGCACGAGTTGAATATCCCTGTGACAGTTGACGACCGGCCGGTGGGCACTCATTCGTGGGGCTATTGGGAGGACGATCTGCACAATTCCTGGCCCTTCCTGGCTCAGTCGATCGGCATCCGAGCAGGCTGAGGCTTATCCGGGTGACAGTCACGAATACACCCATCGAGTACCTGCACGGCACGTCCGTATCGCACGGCGTGGTTGAGGCACGGTGCAAACGAACCGGTCGAGTCGCACTCTGCGGAGCGACACCCTCGACGGGCCGTCGGACCTGACGCAGACTTCGAAATCGTGGTCATCGACGGCTCCGACAGCGATATTCTCGCCCAGCAACCGGCGAGAATATTCCTGGACATCGCACGATGGCAGGCAGCATGCCATGACGACGAAAACACCAGCCTACAGTTGGTATTCAGCTTCAACGACCAGTCGACCACCCGGAAATCGCAGGTCATCCCCGTATCCCATGTTCATAGCGCCCCGCCGAGGGCACTGATCTGCCACAGCATTTCCGCAGGTAAAGTCGGGTTTCATTGCAGATCCAGAATTACCGGGACCAAAGCCACCAGGTCACACGCGGCCCTTCGAGTGCCCTGTGGGGCACGTGGAACAAGGGACCGCAGACGCCCGCTCGTTTCAGTCCGGCGGCACCTGCGGCGAAGACCGAAACGATCGCCCCGACCACGGAGGATCGGAATCCGAAGCTGCGCGGCCCGAGCGGCGTAGCGGGACCATCCCGACGGACCGGAGAAGCACGCCCCCGCCCCTGGGAGTCAACGCAGGCTCGCCACTGAACCTACTGCAACACAGTGGATTTCAACCAATTCCGAGACATGTCTGGTCGCATCCAAGATCCAGCGATGGTCGTCATCATCGTCCGCAAGCAATTACCCGAGACTGATGGAACTTCCCGACCCGGATGGGCGTGGAACACCCGACTCCGCAACGGAACCGCGCTGAGATGGCAGTAACCGCCGTCGGTCCGGTCGAGATCGACGTCTGCCTACGCCTCAGCCGAAGGCGAAGTATCGCAGCCACAGATAGGGTGCCGCGATGGCCACGGTGATCACGGTGACGACGGCGCCCTTGCGGGTGAACTCCCAGAACGAGATCGGGGCGTCGGCGCGACGTGCGATGCCGATCATGACGACATTGGCGCTGGCACCGACGGCGGTGAGGTTGCCGCCGAAGTCGGCTCCGATGGCCAGGGCCCACCACAGTGCGTGGGCGTTGGCCTCATGGCCCATCTGACCCACGAGGTCTGCGACCAGCGGACTCATCGTGGCCACGTAGGGGATGTTGTCGATGAGGCCGGACAGCAGCGCCGAGACGACCAGGATGAGCATGGTGGCGGTGAGCGCGTTCCCGCCGGTCGCGTCGACGGCATATCGGGAGAGATGCTCGATCACACCGGTTTTCACCAGCGCGCCGATCATGACGAACAGTCCGGCGAAGAACAGCAGCGTCTCCCACTCCACCGCGGACAGGTAATCGCTCTGCGACACACCGGAAATCAGTACGAGCACACCAGCACCCAGCAGCGCGACGACAGAGGGGTCGATGTGGAACAGCGAATGCCCGATGAAGCCCGCGAATACCGCGGCCAGGACCACACCGCATGTGATCAGCAGGCCGCGGTCATGGATCGCCTCACGCTCGTTCAACGCCATCACATCGGCCGCTCGGGCGGGATCGACAGTGAAGCTGTTCCGGAACAGCACCGGCAGAAGGAGCGTGAAGACGATGATCGTGAGCACCACCAGCGGTGCGACATTCAGCAAGAAGTCGTTGAACGACAGTCCCGCTCGGCTGCCGATGATGATGTTGGGCGGGTCACCGATGAGTGTGGCGGTGCCGCCGATATTGGAGGCCAGCACTTCGGCGATGAGGAACGGAGCGGGCCCGATGTCGAGGCGTTCGCACACCAGCAGGGTGACCGGGGCGATGAGCAGAATGGTCGTGACGTTGTCCAGGAATGCCGACGACACCGCGGTGATGAGGGTGAGCAGGACCATCACCCGCAGCGGAGATCCCTTGGCGCGCTTGGTCGCCCAGATCGCGGTGTATTCGAAGATCCCGGTCTGGCGCAGGATGCCGACGATGATCATCATGCCGAGCAGCAGGAAGACGACATTCCAGTCGATGCCGGTATCGGCGGAGAAGAAGCTGTCCGCCGACCCGACCACCCCGAGGGCAAGGACGATGGCCGCACCACCGAGCGCGGCCTTGGTCTTGTGTACCCGTTCGGTCGCGATCAGGACGTAGGCGACCACGAACACGGCCACCGCGACGACGGCCGTCATGGGCGCCTCCCGATCGTGCGGACGGGAGTCAGCAGTTGCGCAGCGTCGCTTCCAGCAGCCGCGACGCGGTGATCACGCCGAGGAATTCCGATCCGCTCGTCACCGCGACCAACGGACTGCGAAAGCGCGCCATGGTGGCGGCGACTTCGATCACGGTATCGCCGGCATCGGCAGCGGGAATCTTCGTCAGATGTTCGGGGATGACATCGCGCACTTTCTTGCCGCGCAACTTCGCGGCCACCCGGTCGCAGATCGGTTCGTCGATCACCGCTGCCAGTTGCGGATCGTCCTGCACATACTGCGGGACGATGAACCGCACCACCTGCGATGCCGGCAACACCGCCTTCGGTATGCCGTCGGCATCGGTTACGACGATGCCGGGCAGGCGATGTTCGGCCAGCAGTCGCGCCGCGTCGAGCGCGTCGGTTTCGAGGCCGACCACCGGGTACTGCTCGGCGATCTGAGATGCGTGCACCCCAGCAGGATACGTCGCACCCGCGCGTGACCGGTCCTGCCATCACGATCGGTTCGGCCGCGCATTCGCTCATGGCATCTCCTGGGTCGTCCGCGGGAGGTCACCCGCGGTCGCGGATCACGCTCGCCGACCAGACTTCCCGGCACACCAGGTGTAAAGATGCCGCAAAAACCGATGGTGGGGCAAATCGAAGGGCTGGTCACGCGCGGTGAACTTCGAGACGCACCGTCAGCGAGGCAGTCACTCGCACTCGAGATCGACTGTCGCGCTGGTCAATGCAGGTCGAAGCGCTCGAATGCCGCGATGGTTGCCGTGATCGCGACGAGGGCGATGCCGACCAGGACCCCGAACCAGGCGAGGGACAGGCCATGGTCGAGTTGCCCGTCGCCGACGGCATAGAAGAAGGGGGACGCGAACCGTGCCGGTGCCAGCCAGTCCACGACGGGCGCGAGAGAGCTGATCAGGTAGGCGGCGGCCGCGAGGGCCGACGTGACCCCGAGCGCGGTCCCACGGCTGCCGGTCACGGCACCGATGAGCATGGCGAGAGCGCCGAAGTCCACGCCCAGCAGGAATACGCCAACCGTGATGCCGGCCAAGGCGCTGGTATCGACGTCGAGGTCGAAACCACGCCCCACGAGGACGCAGGCCATAGTGGCGAGGGCGGCGGGCAGCGCGAGCGCGATCAACGCCGCGGCCTTCTGGGCCACGATCCGCCGACGGGACACCGGGAGTGTCGCGACCAATCCGAGGGTGCCGTCCTCATCTTGACCGGCGAGGCAGGAAGCGCCGTATCCGATGGTGATCAGAAGGACGATGAGCGGCACGAAGTTCGCGTACAGGTTGGCGTTGAGCCAACCGGTCGGGCTGGTGAGGGACCCGCTGACACCGAACAGTGCGGCCATGGTCGGGTCGTTGGTGAGCAGCTGGTCCAGGCTGGCGTCGCTGCGGAACGACGGGTACAGCGCGACGATCACCAGCGCGTAGGCGGCGAGCCCGATCGTGTATCCGTAGACCGATCGGCGGCGCAACCGCAGGTCCAGGCCAGTTATGCCGATGCTAGGCATCCCGGGCCTCCGCCGGCTCGTCGCGGTAATAGGTGCGGAACAGTTCGTCGAGGTCGGCGGGGCGGGCAATGACGTCGACCGCGTTCAACGCCGCCGCCGCGCGAAGCACCGGCGCTACGGGACCGGTGACGACGAGTGCGACCCGTCCGTCCGCATCGCGCAGCACCTGGACCCCGTCGAGGGCGGCGAAGGCGCCGGTGTCGATCGGATGGTCGAAGCGGAACTCGATGGTGCGGGGCGCGGAACGGCGCAGTCCCTCGACGGTGTCGCTGACCACGATGCGTCCCTCCTTGATGATCGCGAGCCGGTCGACCAGGCGCTGAACCTCGTCGAGTTCGTGCGAAGACAGGAACACCGTGCGACCGTCCGCGACGGTCTCTCGGACCAACCGGGCGAACTCGTCTTGCAGGAGGGGGTCCAGCCCGGCCGTCGGCTCGTCCAGGACGAGGAGGTCCGGCCGGTGCATGAACGCCAGCAGCAGGCCGATCTTCTGCCGATTGCCCTTGGAAAGGGTCCGAATCGGCCGTTCGAGTTCCGCGCCGAACCGCTCGGCCAGCTCACGGCAGTACCGCAGGTCGTCGAGACCGCGAATGCGCGCGAACCGGTCGACGTGCTCACGTCCGGTCAGCCGCGGGTAGAGGACCAGCTCGCCGGGCAGGTAACCGACTTGGCGATGGATCGCGACCGTGTCGCGAGTCGGATCCAAGTCGAGGACCCGCACCCGACCGGATGTCGGGCGGTACAGGCCGAGCAGAAGCCGGATGGTGGTGGACTTGCCGGCGCCGTTCGGGCCGAGGAAACCGAACACCTCGCCCGCGGCGACATCGATGCCGACCTCGGTGATACCACGATTCGGGCCGAAGGTCTTGGTCAGCTCCTCGGTTGTGATCACATCACTCATCGGTGGGGCCCCTCGTTGTGTGGCCCGCGTCCGGCTGGCCGGGCACGAGCGATCCGGCGGGCGGAATCGGCGTCTTCATCATGCGGCATGCAGGGGATGCCGGTCGGCCGAAGGCCGGGATCAGGTGGGTATCGGTGGAGTGAAGGTGGCGAGGTCATAGATGCCGAGTTGTCGTTCGATATCCGCGATCTGGTCGAGGTAGCCGGAGACACCGTGGTCGCCGAATCGTTTCTGCTGCGCTTCCGCGATCTGGTGCGAGACCTGTTCGAAGGTGTTGCCGTCGGCGGTCACGTCCCGGAAAGCCGGGAAGACGACGGTGTCCTCGCGGGCCTCGTGGGGTTCGTACATGGTGATGAATTGGTCGAGTGTGCGGGCGAGGTCTGCCCGGCTGCCGGCGGTGGCCAATCCGGGTGCCGAGCCCATTCCGGGCATGTCCATGGTGGTTGTCGATCGGATGATGGCGATGGTGATCTTGCGTCCGACGTCGTGCTGGATCAGCAGGTTGCGGACGGTGTCGCGGAGTTTTCCGGCCCGCAGCAGGCGAGGGAAGATGTAGCCCTCTTCGATGCCTTCGTGGAAGTCCTCGATGTAGGAGTGGACCATTTGCGCGGCATGGAACAGTGGCGCCGGGTCGAGTTGATCGCCGGTGGTCAGGCGTCGGCCACATTCGCGGTAGATCAACAGGATTCGCTTGAGGAGGCCGTGGTCGGTCATCAGCTCCTCGGTGGCCGGGACGACCGGGGCCGCCGGTCGGGCGGCGAGGGCATGCTGCGCGCCGACGGCGACACCGGCCCCGACGGCCAGTCCGCCGATTCCGACACCGCCGAGCAACATCGCTCGCCGGTTCATCGCGGGACGGCCCAGGCGCGGCGAACGATGGTCATCTTCCGGCGTGGCGGTGTCGGTCTCAGCGTGGTCGGTCACCGGTGTCCTCCGTTCGTGTTCGGCATTGCCGGCGAGTCTGGGCCCATCCCGGGCATCGGCCGCGTGGCCGGCGGCGGGCCGGTGACGAGATACGTGCCGTCGGGCATGACGCCCTGCTGGTCGGGCGGGACGAGCGCCTTACCGTCCGGGTTGATGACGAACCAGGAATCTCCGTTCAGGTTGAGTCCCTGACCGTTGTCCTGTCCCGGCTCGACATCGCCCGCGTAGGCATACAGCGGTCGCCCGGCGTAGGTGGCGATCTTCTTGCCGTACGGACCGGGGATCGTTCCCAAGAGTTTCTGCTGCACCCCGTTGCCGGCGCGCGGGTTTTCGTCGGCGGGGACCGTGACCGGCGGCCAGCTGCCCAGGCAGGCATCACTGCAGCTGGTCGAACGATCGGTGTCGGTCGGGAATATGTAGAGGGTGTAGCCGCGCCCGTCGACGAGTACCGGGCCCAGACCGGCGATGTTCCGGGTGCCGATGACGACCGGGCCCGGCGGCGGGTTGATCAGCGGCTGCGGACCGCTCGTGGGCGGACTCGGTGTGCTGCCGCATGCGCCCACCGCGGCCACAGCGATCAGCGCGAACACGAGCGCGATGATCTTTCGTTGTCCGAAACCCAACTCGACCTCCTTGCAGGTGGGTAGACACCGACTCGGACGAGTCGGTGGGGGTGTGGCTGAACCCCCGAGACGGTGTCGTCGGAGACCTCGGCCGACCCCCATCGCTGGGAGTAGGGCAATCGGGTGTCGCGCCACGGTTTCCAGATCAGCCACGGCGTCATGGCGAGCGTGACCGGAACGGTATCGTCCGATCGCGGCGGGTCCGGAGACACCGCGCCACGGTTCGTATCATGGTGCGCGCCTGCGATATTCGCGGCGCGGGGAGGATAGTGCGAGACACGCGCACAGTGCGGTGACAACCCACACCGTGCGCCATCGTGGTACCGGTGTCATTGTGACTCCTCGCGATCGGCGCGGGGGGTGTCGCGCGGCGATGCCGCGGTTGCTTCGGGATCGACGGGGGGCGCGACCGCGGTACGACCGGCGCCGTGGGCGCGAGCATCCGGCCTCGGGCGCGGAGGCGGGCCGTTCATGTGCGCCAAGCGCGCGTTGTAGGCGTCGAGGGCGGCTTGTTCGTGGTCGACGTCGGAGTCGAGGGCGCCGCTGCCGAGGAGCGCGCGGTGACGGATGCCGTCGAGCCAGGGGCCCAGCCCGGTGTCGCGGTCGCCGAGGCGAATCCATTGGCCCGCAACGGCGATCATGATCAGCATCATCAGCCCGTCGCCGCCGAGCCACATGATGATCCCGGCCAGGTTCTGGTCGGCCAGCGCTTCCGGCCCCCAGTCGCGGGAGGCGGCGTAGGCGGGAGCGAGCACGGTCGACGACATCATCAGCGTGACACCGACCAGGGTGTCCGGTCCGACGCAGATGGCGAGCACCACGAAGCGCAGCGCGAATGGCCACTTCGGGTCGACGGTCAGTTCGTCACCGGCCAGGGGCAGCAGCAACAGGTATCCGGTGACCAGGTAGAGCACGAGTTCGCTGTCGTGGATCCACATGTGCGTCGACATCGCCTGCTGGAATCCGGTGAGGTGGGTGAGCAGCAACACGGCACTGTAGAGCGGCACGGTGAACTTCGCCGACACCGCGATCAGGAAGGCGCGGCTCGCTCGGATCCGGTCGATCGCCGCGGCGGTGCCGGATCCGGCGGCGTCGCGCAGAAGGCGAATCGGCTCTGCCCACACCAGCAGGGCGGGAATGACCATGATCAGCAGCAGGTGCACCACCATGTGCACCGAGAACAGTGCGTGCGAGTACGTCGCGAGGGCACTGTCGACCGCGACGATCACCAGTGTCAGTGCGACCAGCCAGGACATTGTGCGCAGCAGCGGCCACCGCAGCCCACGTCGCGCCGCCCGCCACACCAGATGGAGGTAGCCGGCCGCCGCGGCCACCACGAGCACGTCCACGATCGGCGACCACGTCCAGGTGCCGAAGATCGTTGCCGCGGTGGGTGCGGGAACGCCCTGCATGCCGGTCACTGTCGATCTCCAAATACGAGCACTCTACAATTGTTGCACTGTGCATGGTTTTGGATTCGTTCGAGGGTGGTCGGCATGGTTGTGAGACCCTCGGAGGCGCCGAGTGACCGGTGGTGGTCGCTGCCGCTGCCGCGGCCGACGCCGTGGCGGGAGTGGCTGCGGGAAAGTCGCGGCGGTCTGGTGGTGCTCGCGTTGGCGATCGGCGCGGGCGCCGGCGGTGGTGCGATCGTCTTTCGCTGGCTGATAACGACTTTCACCAAGATCTTGTCCGGGCATGAGGACTATTCGACCGCCGGGCGCGTGTTGAATTCGCATGTGCCCTTCCTCGGGCCGTGGTTCGTGGTGCTGGCTCCGGTGGTAGCGGGGCTGATCTACGGGCCGCTGGTATATCGGTTCGCGCCCGAGGCGCGGGGGCACGGTGTGCCCGAGGTCATGTATGCCGTGGCCGAGCGGGGTGGGCGGATTCCGCCGCAGGTGACCGTCGTGAAGGCGCTCGCCTCGGCGTTGTGTATCGGCGGTGGGGGTTCGGTGGGCCGCGAGGGGCCGATCGTGCAGATCGGTTCGGCGTGGGGGTCGAGTATCGGGCGGTTTACTCGAATGCCGGAGCGGCGCTTGCGAATTCTCGTCGCGTGCGGTGCAGCCGGCGGTATCGCCGCGACGTTCAACGCGCCCATCGCCGGGCCGTTTTTCGCGATGGAGCTGATCCTGCGCGACTTCGCCGCCGAGTCCTTCGGCGCGGTGGTGTTGTCCAGCGTCACCGCGAGCGTGATCGGCCGCGCCGCCCTCGGCAACGAGCCGTTTCTGGACCTGCCCGCGTTCAGCCTGCATTCGGGTTGGGAATACGGTGCTTTCGCTCTGCTCGGCGTGGTGGTCGGCGCGATCGGTGTCGGCTTCACCCATGTGCTGTACCGCATCGAGGATCTCTGCGATTGGGCCTGGCGCGGGCCGGAGTGGCTGCGGCCCGCCGCCGGCGGACTGCTGCTGGGTGGCGTGCTGCTGGTGCTGCCGCAGATGTACGGCGTCGGCTACCCGGTGCTCGGCAATGCCATCGGCGGGCACTATGCGCTCTGGATGCTGACTGTCCTGATGGTCGGCAAAATGCTCGCGACAAGCCTCACGATAGGCATCGGCGGCTCGGGCGGGGTGTTCGCACCGTCGCTGTTCATCGGCGCGATGGGCGGCACCGCATTCGGTGTCGTGGTCCACCACCTGTTCCCCACCGCGACCGCGGCGCCGGGGATGTATGGGCTGATCGGCATGGGCGCCGCGTTCGCGGGTTCGACACGGGCGGCCATCACCGCGGTGCTCATCCTGTTCGAGCTGACCGGTGAGTATTCGATCATCCTGCCGCTCATGCTGGCCGTGGTCATCGCCACCGGCACCTCCCGGGTGCTGTCGAAGGAGACGATCTACACCCTCAAACTCACGCGCCGCGGCGTGGATCTCGATGCGGCACATGCTGGTCCGGCCGGACGGCTCGACCGCATCCTGGTCACGGAGGTGATGGAGCCGTGTCCGGAACCGATCGCGGACGACACCAGGATCGACGACGCCAGTCGCGTCGTCTGGACATCGGCGCACGCGATGGTGCCGATCATCAGCGCGGACGGCCGATATCGCGGTTGCGTCAGCGCCGCGGCGGTGGCCGAAACCCTGGCAGATACCGAATCCGCCGACACCACCGTCGCCGATCTGGCGGTGCTGCCACCCACGATCACCGAAACCAGCACGCTCGCAACCGCTCTCGACGCACTGACCGGACAACCGGGCACCGGGGTCCCGGTCGTGAACGGTGCCGGCGACACCGTCATCGGCTGGCTCACCCACAGCGCCGTACTCGGCGCCGTGCACGGCTCGAACACCGTCGACCCGACCCGAGCGGCACAGCCGGCGGTGGCACACGGTGCCGTGCCACTCCCATGACCGTGCCACTCCCATGACGACGCGGGCCGAGCGGTCCCGCCTCCGGCGCTAGAGCTGATAGCCCTCGATATCGTCGCCCGGAGGCGGTTCACCGCCGGCCGCGGTGAACGCCGTCAGCGCCCGCACCAAACCCGCCCGGTCG
Organism: Nocardia spumae; assembly: GCF_020733635.1. NCBI lineage: Bacteria > Bacillati > Actinomycetota > Actinomycetes > Mycobacteriales > Nocardiaceae > Nocardia > Nocardia spumae. The sequence goes on from NZ_JAJFZL010000001.1 coordinate 6,336,313, forward strand.
GCGACGGGCATCTTGGCGGCCACGGCGGCGATCTCGTTGCGCCGGTAAGCGGTGGCGGTGTCGACCACTTGCCGGCCGCGCTCGGTCAGCGCGACGATCTGCTCGCGGCGCGAGTTCGGATTGGTCCGCCGGTCCAAAAGACCGCCGGTGACCAGGCGGTCCACCATGCGGGTGGCCGTGGACGGCTGCACATTGAGCAAACCGGCCAGCGTCGCGACATTCGACGGACCACGGCTCGAGAGAATGACCAACGTGCGAAACTGCGGAATCGTGATCGAGTCGTCGACCGCCGCGATAGAGCGGGCCGACATCGCCACCAGCAGGCGAGAAGCCGTCAGCAACGCATCGGTCAGCTCATCGATGTCGCGTGCCGCGGCGGTCTCGGTCTTCGTCACGGTCACCTCCTCCGCTGCATCCGTTCTACCCGTTGTCACGACATATGCGCCGATCGTCGAATCATATTGTTCGGCCGTCGGCGAGCGCGATCGGCGTCACGCGCCGGCCACGGCAAATGCCCGATATACGGCTGTCGCGAGCACGGGCGTCGGGTTCGTGACTACCGGGTCGGCGGCGGTGGGTAGATCACGGCAGGGTCCGATCTCCTCGCCGCCCACACCCACCGATGAACTGATCCAGAGGACAGTTGTGCAGCGATAGATTATGCGCGGTCACGTCGGCCTGGGAGCAGCCATGTCAGCGCGGCGACGACCAGCATGACAGCGGCCATCGCCACGAATGCCCGCCCGTAGGCATGTGCGACCGTTGCAGTGCCGGTGCTGGCGGGGACGGCCAGGGTGACCAGGACGGCGAGGCCGAGGGCGCCGCCGATCTGTTTGGTCGTGTTCATCAATCCCGACGCCGCGCCCGCTTCGCGGGGGTCGACACCGGCGGTGACCGCGGTCGTGACCGGGGTGTTCAGCAGCCCGCTGCCGATGCTGAAAACGATGGCGGGGCCGAGGATCCCGGACACATACCCCGTGCCAGGGGTCAGATGGCTCTGCCACCAGAACCCGGCCGCGGCGAGCACGCTTCCGGCGGCGATGACCAGCCGGGTGTCGGCGTAGCGCATCAGCCACGGCGTGACCCGGGTACCGACCAGGATGGTGACCAGGGTGTGGGGCAGGAACGCCAGCCCGGCCCGCAGCGGGCTGTATCCGAGGACGTTCTGCATGCCCAGGGTCAGGAAGTACCACATCGGATTCAGGCACGCCCCTGCCAACAGCATCACCACGTTCCCCACTCCGACCGACCGAATCCGCAACAGCCGCAACGGAATCAGCGGCACCGCGACCTTCGCCTCCACTGCCACGAACCCGGCCAGCAGCACCAGTCCGGCACCGATCCCGGCCACGGTTTGCGGCGCCGTCCAGCCGCCGACCGCCGCTTGCGCGACCCCGAACGCCAGCCCGCCGAGCCCGGCCGTGGCCAGCACCGCCCCGGCCACATCCAGCGGCTCCCGGCTGTCACGGCCGGTATCGGCGGGCACGACTCGCAGTGACCACGCCCAGGCGAGCAGGCCGATGGGGATATTGATCAGCAGGGTCGACCGCCACGACAGGAACTCCGTCAGCACGCCGCCGAGTAGATTGCCCGCCGTGCCTCCGGCCAGTCCGACTGCCGTCCACACCGCCAGTGCCCTTGTGCGCTGCGGGCCTTCGTCGACGGAGGTGGTCAGCAGCGTCAGTGTTGCCGGAGCCAGCACCGCAGCCCCCACGCCCTGCGCGACCCGGGCCGCCACCAGCATGCCTGGTGACATCGCGAGTCCGCCGGCCAGGCTCGCCGCGGTGAACACCCCGAGCCCGGCCAGGAACACCCGGCGGCGCCCGAACAGATCCGCCACCCGCCCGCCGAGCAGCAGCAGCCCGGCGAAGGTCAGCGCGTAGGCATTGATCACCCACTGCAGCCCGGTGTCGGCGAACCCCAGCCCGCCCCGGATCGACGGCAACGCCACGTTCACCACCGACACGTCCAGCACCACCATGAACTGCGCCGCGCACACCACCGCCAGCAACGCCTTCAGCCCGCCACGGCGGGTCCCCGTGCGGTTTGCGGCCGCCGGATCCACCGCCCACCTCCCACCAATACTGATACTGATACATGTGTACCGTATACACTTGTATCAAAATTTCGAGCGGGAAGGAATGCCGAGGTGCCCAGGACTGCCGACCACACCACACGTCGCGCGCAGATCGCGGAGGCACTGGTCCGGGTAGCGACCCGGGACGGCCTGCATGCGGTGTCGATGCGGTCGGTCGCCGCCGAGGCCGGGATATCACTGCGCTTGGTGCAGTACTACTTCCAGACCAAGACCGGCCTGCTGATCGGCGCGCTGGAGCATCTGGAACAGCAGTCCCGGCAGCGGTGGGCCGACCGGCTCAGCGGGCTGGCGGATCCCCCGCCCACGCGGGCATTCATGGAGGCGTTCGTGGCCGAAGCACTGCCGACCGACGAGCCCAGCCGCGCGTTTCACCTGGTCGGCACCTCGTACGCGATGCTCGCCCGCACCGACCCCGACCTCGCCGCACACCCGTTCGCGGCCGGGATCGACCGCCTCGAAGATCAGCTCGCCCACGCGCTTACCCGCGCCCGCGACAACGGCGACCTCGCACCTGGTCTCGATCCACTCTTCGAGGCGACCCGGCTGGTCATGATGGTCAATGGCCTGGGCACCGCCGTGCTGGCCGGGCATCGCGACCCCGACTACGCCCTCGCTGTGCTCCACGACCACCTCGACCGCATCTTTCCCATCACGATGTCCTGACTCGGCACGAGATCTACGACCACCCGCTATGCAGCCAAAACCTGTGGCGCAAAGCAAGATTCGACTGCTGCTCGTCTCGCCGGACTCAGCGGCGCATCGCCGCCGGCCACCGATATATACGCTCCACGCGCCGGCACCCGCCATCGCCGTCCTGGACATCGCCCGGTTCGGGCAAAGGCCTCGGCGACACGCTTTACCTCTCCCCCGCCTGCTCGGTCCGCCCCGTTGGCGTGACAAGAGATGAACGCATGTTTACTATAGTAAACATGCGTTCACCCGATGAAGATCGTACGGCGCGAGCGAGGATTCGCGACGAAGCACTGCGCCTGTTCGCCGACCGCGGGCCGGATGTGGTGACGGTCCGCGATATCGCCGGCGCGGCCTCGGTATCGCCCGCTCTGGTGATGCGTCACTACCAGTCCAAGGATGGGTTGCGCGCTGTCGTGGACGAGTATGTCGTCACGGTGTTCGAATCCCTGCTGGACCAGGTCACCGATCCGGGCGCCGATGGCGCGTTCGATACCGGACGGGCAGGGAGTCTGGCGGAGCTGGTGATCGAACAGCTTCCGGCCGACTCGCCGGTTCCTGCGTACCTCGGGCGCATGCTGTTGTCGGGAAGCGCGGCCGGGACAGCGCTTTTCGCTCGCCTGTACGCGATCAGCCGCGAGGCACTCGACGGTATGGCCGCGGCAGGCTGGGCCGAACGCGGACCGGATCCCGCGGTTCGAGCCGCCTTTCTGCTCGTCAATGATCTCGCCGTGCTGATGTTGCGGCCACGACTCAACGAGGTGCTCGGATTCGAACTATTGTCGACGCACGGCATGCAGCGGTGGGGCATCGAGGTGTTGTCGATCTACCGGCGCGGTCTGGCGACCGGCGCGACCGATCCGGACGATACAGCCGGACGTACGAAATCCTCAGCGTGATAACTTCTTTCGTGAAAGGTCAGTCATGTCGAAAATGTCGACAGTGCCCGCCGCAATCGGCGACGTCCTCGTTACCGGGGCTACGAAAGCCCTCCACAATCGGCGGCTCATGCGCACGCCCATTCATCTGTATCGGGCGCGACTCGGATTCCTGTTCGGATCACGCATGCTGATGCTCGAACACATCGGCCGCAAGTCCGGCACTCGCCGATACGTTGTCCTGGAGGTGATCGACCGTCCCGAGCCGGACACTTACGTGGTGGTCTCCGGCTTCGGAACCCGGGCACAGTGGTTTCGAAATTTGCAGTCCCACCCGTCGGGGCGGGTATGGACCGGGCTGCGCGCGGCGGTACCGGCTGCCGCACGGGTGCTGAGTTCAGAAGAGGCCGCGGGGTCGCTGCGGACCTACATCACGCGTCACCACCGTGCTTGGAACGCGTTGAAGCCCGCGCTCGAGAACACCTTCGGCGCCGAGATCGACGAAACGGCTCCCAGCATACCGATGGTCGAACTGCGGCTGCACCGCTGAGCCCGCCGATCGTCGTCGGACGGGGGCGGTCGCGTGGCCTGTTCTGCGCGGTACGCACGGTGTGCGCCACGGCCAACGGGCTGGGCCCGCGAACCGACCTGACGCCGGCCCTCGACTCGGTGACGTCGGACCGCCCCGGAAATTCCCTATCCCTGTTGTTCGCGCCAACGTTCGATGAGTGCCGGCATCTCATGTGCCATGTAGGCGTAGAAGCCCTGCATCTCACCAAGCCTGACAGCGGTCGGGGTGTTGTCGGCGACCGCGTCGAGACCGTCCTGAGCGGCGTCCTGCATAACTTTCAACATGACATTCTGTTGCGAGAACAAGTTCGCCCACACGCCATTGGGAAAGCGATAGTGCTCCCGACGGCTGCCCGGCGCCGGCACCCGCTCTACCATCCCCGACTGCGTCAACTGTTTGATCGCGGCCGATACCGCACCGGAACTGATCGACAGTTGCTCACACAGATCGGCCGCTGTCATCGTGTCCTGCTCGGTATACAGCAGCGCGGTCATCACCCGCGCCGTCGTCTTCTGCATCCCGCCCTGCGCCAGAGTCAAGGCCAGCCGCTCGGCCGCATCACGAAGTCGCTGCTCGGTAGTCACAACACCACCATACAGAAGGATCCGATAGTTCTGAATATTCACAAATCTCTGAATATTCGCTACTCTGTGAGTCATGAGTAATGCCATCGAGATCCGAGACCTCAGCAAGACCTACGGCGCACGCCGGGGCCTGACGGGACTGACCCTCGACGTCCACGCCGGCGAGGTGTTCGGATATCTGGGCCCCAACGGCGCCGGCAAATCCACCACCATCCGGCTTTTGCTGGACCTGATCCGTCCCACCTCCGGCACCGCCACCGTCCTCGGGCTCGACCCGCGGCGCGACGGTGTCGAGATCCGACGCCGGATCGGTTACCTCGCAGGCGATTTTGTCGTCGACGGCCGCCAGCGAGTACGCGACTGCCTGCGGTTCCTGGCGGATCTGCGCGGCGGTATCCCCCGGCGCCGCATCGACGACCTCGCTACCCGTCTCGGGCTGGACCAGACCGCCACGATCAACAGCCTGTCCAAGGGCAACCGCCAGAAGGTCGGGCTCGTGCAGGCATTCATGCACACCCCCGAGCTGCTGATCCTCGACGAACCCACTTCCGGACTCGACCCCCTCGTCCAGCAAACCTTCCTGAAACTGGTCACCGAAGCCGCCGCCAACGGACAGACCGTCTTCATGTCCAGCCACATCATGGAAGAGGTCGAAGCCGTCGCCGACCGCATCGGCATCCTGCGCGACGGACACCTCGTCGCCCTCGACGCCGTCGCCGACCTGCGAACCGCGGCCATCGGCCGCATCGAAATCGACTTCGCCGCACCGGTATCCATCGAAGAATTCCGCAACCTCCCCGGCCTGATCGACCCGGCACTCGACGACACCGGCACCACCCTGCGCGGCGGACTGACCGGAACCCCCGACGCGATCGTCAAAGCCGCCGCCCGCCACACGGTCACCGCGCTGCACACGACCGAACCCCACCTCGACGAGATCTTCCACAGCCACTACGCCGGCGCCGAAGCGGCACCCCAGCCCACCGCCTGATGAGCCGGGCCGAAGGAGGCAGCTTGCGTAACCACGCGGGCCTCATCAGGCGTAGACACCCCGCTCGATACCACTCCCCCTCTCCCATAAGGACACATCGGACATGACCACGGTCACCACCACCGCCATGATCGAACCCGCGATGGCAACCGCGCGCACCGTCGTATTCACCAAGACCCTGCGGAGCAACCGCCGCAGCCTGCTCGGCTGGACTGCGGGAATCACCGCCGCGGCCGCCATGTACTCCGCCTTCTACCCGCAGATGGCCAAAAATGGCGCTGCCCAAACCGAAAACCTGCCCGATAGCCTGCGCGACGCACTGAACATGAACGACGTCGCCTCCGCGCCCGGCTACCTCGGATCCACCGTCTTCGGGCTGATCGTGCCGCTGCTGGCGATGTTCTTCGGGGCCGCGCTCGGCGCCCGCGTCACCGCGGCCGACGAAGAGTGCGGCACGCTCGATCTGCTACTGGCCCACCCCGTCACCCGTACCTCACTGATCGTGCAGCGCATCGCCGCCCTCGTGGCCGCCGCCACCGGCGTCGGCCTCGTCCTGTGGCTGGCGATGCTCGCTCTTCGCGGCCCCGCCGACCTGACCACGATCAGCCCAGCACAGTTTGCCGCGCAGTGTGTGCATGTGGTGCTGCTGATCGTCACCTTCGGCGCCTTGGCCGCCGGCATCGGCGCCGCGTCAGGACGCCGGGGGGTAGTCTTCGCGGTCACCGCCGTGGTCGGTGTCGCCGCCTATGCCGCGCACACATTCGCCGCCCAGATCGGCGACGGCTGGGCCGCCTACCTGTCGCCGTTTCACTACTACATCGAAGGCCAACCTCTGCGCAACGGCTTCGGATGGACCGGAATCGGCGTCCTCGCCGCGACCTCGATCGTGCTGGTCTCCGCTGGCGCCTACCGATTCAACTCCCGCGACCTCGCCTGACCAGAGCCCGACCGGCCCGCCGCCTCCGGGTGGCGGGTCGATTCGCGGGCAACGGGACCGAACGACCGGGCGACGGTGGCACCGACGCGTGCTCAACGCCGGGCCCGCAACACCTTCAGCGCAGGGATCGTTACCATGAATTCCCGCAGCGGGCGGCCACGAATGAGCCCGCGGAGGGTTGGAGGGTCGTCTGCTCGTTCAGGTTCTCGGTGGAGCGGCCGGTTTGATCATCCTCCCACTCGCAGCGGATCACCTCGTCCTCGGCGCCGCGCGACTGGCACGGCTGATGCGATTGCCACCGGCCATCGTCGGCGTCGTCGTCATCGGGTTGGGCACCTCCGCACCGGAATTCGTCGTCTCCGGGACCGCGGCGGCGAGCGGCAACGCCGGCATCGCCGCTGGTAACCTTGTCGGCTCCAACATCCTCAACATCACCCTGGTGCTCGGCGTCGCCGCACTATTCGGCACCATCACCGCCACATCTACCGTCGTCAACCGCGAAGTCACCGTTTCCACCGTCTGCGTTGGCGTCTTCGCCACCACGATCACCATCGGATTGAACCTGTGGACCGGCCTGATGCTGTGTCTGCTCGGCGCGGGTGCGATCGCTCTGCTCATGTACTGGGCCCGCACAGACCGCACCGATACCGCGCTCGCCGAACAAACCACCGAGTTCACCGCCGCCGAAACCACGGCCCCGGCCGCGCCGGTTCGCGCCGCACGTGAAATCATCCGAACAGCAGCCGGATTGGCGGCAGTACTGATAGGCGCACAACTACTCGTAACCAGCGCGGCAGCCATCGCCACCCGCTTCGGTGTCCCCCAGCTGATCATCGGCGCCACCCTCGTCGCCTTCGGTACTTCCATCCCCGAACTCGTCGCCGCCATCCAAGCCCGCCGCCGCGGAGAAACCGACCTGCTCATCGGAAATATCTTCGGCAGCAACCTATTCAACAGCCTCATCGGCGGCGGCATCGTCGGCTTGTTCACCGGCCCCGCGCACACCGTCCCGATCCGCCCCGCCCTCGCGCTCACCATGCTCGCCACCGCGGCCCTGGCCTGGCTCCTACTGCGACGCGACCTGCGGCTCACCACCATCGAAGCGGCACTGCTGCTCGCCGCCTACACCGCGACCCTGCCCCTCGTCCTCACCACATAGGTCGCTCTGCATTCCCGTGAACTGCCGAAGCCCCTGGGTAGTGGATCGTGTTCCGGCGAAACTATTTCACGCGTCCGGAGCTCCCGTGCGCGTACACGGCCCAACTCAACCGGTTGACCAGTCGGACTCACGCTCAGCCGCGGCGTCGGCACAGTTGCGTTTGCGGATCAGTAGAGCGACCGCAACGAATGTCGCGACCACTGCAACCGCAATCAGCTCGGACATCGAGTCAATGTATCGCAGCCCAGCACACCCCGGACGCCGTTTCGCTCCACGAAATACCGGAGAGCCTGCACCACGGCGCAAACGAACCAGTCGGAGCCGAACCCTGGCGACCGGCATCATGGGTGAACCGCCGCGCCGGCAGCAGACGTCGAAATCACCGTCGTCGACGGAATCACTAGCTCATAACTGGGATTCGGCTTCGACAACCAGCTCACCGCTCGAACACCCAGGGTCACCCTGACGCGGACATCGCGATCGGCCGGCATTCGGATATCGGGTCGCACGGCGGCCGACAGCGCGACCGACTTCGGCATTGTCGCCGCGCCGCGGCGCGGGGTCGCGGAGACAACGGTTGACAGTGAACTGCGTCTGCCATACGCTAATTTGTGTACGGCGGACGCAGATAGCAAGCGCTCTCAGGGACAAAGGAATTCATCATGGCCAACAACAGTGTTCTCATCTCCGGCGCGAGCATTGCCGGGCCGGCCCTGGCCTACTGGCTCAACCGCTACGGGTTCCAGGTCACCGTGGTCGAAAAGGCGCCGGAACTGCGGCCGGGCGGGCAGGCGGTCGACTTCACCGGCGAAACCCACCACCTCGTACTCGAGCGGATGGGAATCCTCGAGGATGTGTACGCCCATCAGACCGGCAAGACCGATACCGTCCTCGTCGATGACAACGGCGAGCAGGTCGGGTTCATCTCGGGCGATTTCACCGGTGGTGATGTGGAAATCCAGCGGGGCGACCTGGCCCGCATCATGTACGAGAAGACCTGGCAGGACTGCGAATACATCTTCGGCGACTCGATCACCGCCCTCACCGAAACCGATGACGGGATGTGGGTGGAATTCGAGCGCAGCGCGCCGCGGGAGTTCGATCTGGTCGTCGGCGCCGACGGCATCCACTCCCGGGTCCGGCGCCTGGTCTTCGGGCCCGAGCAGGACTTCGTCCAGCATCAGGGCCACTACTACTGCGTCGCCGGCGCCAGCCCCTGGTCCGACACCCCGGCCGGTCAGCGGGAGCGGATCACCTCCTACGGCCACAACACGCCCGGCCGCTACGCGGTCACCGGCGGCTCGAAAGCGCAGCAGATGTATCTGTTCGCCGCACCACAGATCGATGACGCCCGTGCCGACGTCGCCGCGCAACGGCGGCTGGTCAAGGAGACCTTCGCCGGAATGGGCTGGCAGGTGCCCGGCATGCTCGCCGAGATGGACGATTTCGACGACTTCTATCTCGACGCCATCGCCAAGGTGCGCAAGATGAAGAGCTTCACCCGCGGCCGGGTGGCCCTGGTCGGCGACGCCGGCTACGGAAACACCCTGGCGGGCTTCGGCACCGGCTTGGCGATGGTCGGCGCCTACGTCCTGGCCGGTGAGCTCGCCGTCGCGGCAGGCGATCACACCATCGCCTTCGCTCGCTACGACGACATCATGAACAAGGCCGCCAAGCTCTCCGACGACGCCAACGCCGGCCGCTTCCTGTGCCCGAAAACCGGCTGGGGCTTGAGGTTCCGCAACTGGTTCCTCGGCTCCAAGGGCATGGACATGATGGTGAAAATGGCCGAAGGCTCCAAAAACCTCGAGCTGGCGGACTACCCGACCCTCATCGGCGCCGGTCCGGCCCGTTGACACCGCATGTCATCGCGCCGGCAGCGGCCCCCGTAACCGACTCAGTCGGGAACCAGGGCGTACACCCGCACCAGGAATCCGCCGTCCGCCGCGCCGGACGGGTTGGCGATATAGAAGCCCCGGCGCGACAGCGACTCCCGCTCGCGCGGAACGCGGGTCCGCGAGCCGGATGCGACATTGGACAGCACCCGCTGGTCGTAGTTGGCTCTGACATCCGACATCACGCTGAACTTGATCGCACCGGTATCGGGCTCGGTTCGCCAGAGAAGTTCCTGCACCCCCTCGGGGACGCCGGACAGCGAGAAGTTCTCGCTCGATCGATCCTGCCGCCCCGACCGGGCGTGGGCATCCGACTGGATCTCGGCGACCAGAATCTCAGCCATCCCTGTGCTCCTTCATGCGTCGAGGGGCGTGCCCGCATGACCTTACCAACAGATGCCCGGCCCGCGCGGATCTCGAACACGACACGATGTTCGCGCCGGAATCAGGAAAAGTATTGCCTGACAATATCTTTCAGATCGCCGGAGCGCGGTGGCGTGATATCGGCGGCGAGAAGGACGCACCCGGGCGATATCGTCCGCGATTCGGGGCGCCCCGCCGACGAGCTGAAGTCTTGCGGGTCAACGGAATTGCCGCGGTGGCCGAGCAACCACAGGGCAGACTCGCCACCCGCTCCGGGCATCGCTGTTCACCGCCCGGAGAGTGGGTCATGGCTGCTACCCTGGCAAAACTGTCGAGGAGGTGTAGTGGCAGACGAGAGGCCGGCACCGAACGGTGTGGATCCGACCAAGCCCAACGCAGCGCGGATCTACAACTATCTGTTGGGCGGTAAGGACAACTACGAGGCCGATCGGCTCGTAGCGCAGCGAATGCTGTCCATCGCGCCCGACAACCGTACCGTCGCCTGGTTCAGTCGCGAATTCCTCACCGGTTCGGCGAAACTGGCCGCCGAGGCGGGCATTCGGCAGTTCGTCGACATCGGTTCCGGGATTCCGACCTCACCCAGCGTGTACGAGGCGATCACCGCGGTCGATCCCGATGTGCGATTGGCGTGCATCGACTACGACCCGGTCGTGTTCGCGCACACCAACGCGATGTACAACGGCGTCCCCGGTGTCACCACCATGCTGGGTGATTTCCGTGATCCCGACGACCTCATCGAGCGGCTGCCCACCGAGGCGGGCATAGATCTGTCCGAGCCGATCGCGATCCTGCTCGTCGGGGTGCTGCACTTCGTCCTGGAGGACGAGCGGCCGGCCGAGGTCATGGCCCGATTCCACGATGTGATGGCGCCGGGCAGCTACGTGGCCTTCACCCACGGCGCCACCGAGAGCGACGAGACGTGGGTGACCCAGACCGTCACCGACACCGTCGGCAGCACCGCTCAATTCGTCTTCCGGTCCCGCGCCGACGTGGCGACGATCTTCAAGGGTTTCGACATGATCGAGCCCGGCGTGGCGCCTATCCAGCATTGGCTCGGCGACGACCTCCCCGAAACCCGGATGGTGGTGATCGGCGGCATCTGCCGCAAGCCGTAGCCGGTCAGCTCGCCGCGGCGAGCGCGCATGCTCGCGCGATGAGCGTCTCGGCCGTATCGCGCGAGTAGCGGCCGAGGCCGCATGCGCTGGCGACAGCGTCGACCGGGCGGCCGAGCGCCCCCTCGATCAGTCGCAAGGTCTGCAGGAGCTGGGCCTCGGTGGGCTGCTCGTGCACGAAGCCCGCGCAGAAGGCGGTCCGCTCGCCCAGGTTCAGATCCGCCAGGGGCGCATAGAATTCGGGCCGGTCCGACGGCGGAATGTCGCCCGCCGACAGCGGTCCGTGGATGTACTCCAGGGCTCGCCCCCGTGGCCAGTGCCGGACCACGGCATTGGCCAGGTCCACCAGCGGACGCACATCGCGCAGCACGGCCCGGGCCTTGTTCCGCCGGCCCCCCAGGCACAGATGCACGCCGAATCGGGTGCCCTCCGGCGCTCGCGCCGCGAGAGCGCCGATCCCCCTGCTCAAACCCAGCGCGGCGTCCACCGCACGATGCAGGGGCTGGGTTTTGGCCATGAGCACCAGTTCGGCCGGGGCCTCCAGTTGCACAACGACATCGTCCCCGGCCATCTCGCGGACCGCCGTCATCTCCGCGGCGGTGGCATCGGCGAACGTCCGCCGCCGCGATGTCACCGCGGGCAGGCCCAGGGCGATGAACCCCAGGGTGAAATCGGTCGGCATCCCGATCTGCAAGGCGGGCGGCGAGGACGCGCGGAGCTCGCCGATGATCGGCAGCGCCTCCCGCGCCTCACGGGCGTAGCCGAGACTCATGGCGCCGGGACTCGTTGCCCCCGCGTCCGATTCGAATCCGGGGCGAATCCGATGGATGGTCCGCTCGGTCCCCGTCCGGCGGACCTCCAGCACGCCCTGGGCGACCAGATCGTCGATGATGGGCTGAATGTAGGTCTGGTGGCGTCGCGTCTCACCGGTCGGCAGCGTGCGCAACAGCGGACCCGCGCCGCGCAGCATCGTGCGCATCGCATCGTAGGTACCGTCGGCCGGAAAACTACCAACGAAATGTACTGCTCGCTCGGCCATATCGGCATCGTAGTAATGAATACTCCTTTCCCCCTGCCGAACCGGTGCCGCGTGTGTTTCCGGCGTGCTACCCCGGCATTTCGCGGCCGTCGATGCCGGGTGGATATCGGTGAACTCGTTGCGTGTCGAGGCGCCGAGGGATAACGTGCGCCATTACAGATCTCAGGGCATCTCATCACAGGAAGCGATTCACATGCGGGTCCCGATGTGGACGCGGGCCATATTCGCCGCGATCATGCTGTGCTGCTTCGCATCCGGAGTGGCCACCGCGGACAACGAGTCGGCGCCGGCGTCCTGCCGATCCTTTCCGTTCGCGGTACCGCAGGGCCGATTGGCCGCCACTCTGTGCACGCCCGCGGGCGGGGCACGGACCGTCATGGTGCTGATGTCGGGATCCAATTTCAACGGCACCTATTGGGATTTCCCGTACGAACCGCAGACCTACAATTTCCGGCAGGCGATGAATGCGGCCGGATACGCGACACTCGTGGTGGATCGGCTCGGCAACGGCGCGAGCACACATCCCCAGAGCGCGACACTGACCGCCGGCGCCACCGCGCAGAACCTGCACGACATCGTCGTGGCGGCGCGGCAGGGAATCGGTGGTGCGGCGCCGTTCGGCAAGGTCGTCACCGTGGGCCATTCCCTGACCTCCGGCACCTCCATCATGGAGGCGACCCAGTACCACGATGTCGACGGCATTCTGCTGACCGGATATTCGCATGCGGTCAACGTGCCCGAGACCCTGAGTGTGATCGCGACCTACCACTCCGCCGCCGACGATCCCGAATTCGCCGGACGCGGACTGGATCCGGGGTATCTGGCCAGCCGGCCCGGCACCCGCGTGCACGATTTCTTCGATCCGGCCGATGTCGATCCCGCGGTGCTCGCGGTCGACGAGAAGAACAAAGAGGTCTTCTCGCTGACCGAGTATCCGGACGGGATGCTGTCCACCCTGCCCGGTATGTCGAACTTCATCACCGCGCCGGTCATGATCGCCGTGGGCAGCCGCGATCGGATGCTCTGCGGCGTCGACTACGCCACCTGCGCGAGTTCGGCCACCCTGCGGTCCTTCGAGGCTCCGTTCTTCGCACCGGCGGCGAAGCTGCGCACCTTCGTCCTGCCGGGCAGCGGTCACGCGGTGAACTTGGCACGCAATACCGCCGACTACCAAGCGGCCGTTGTCGACTGGGCGAATTCCACCGTCGGGAAGTAGCCCGCCGAC